>JBAYQP010000001.1:0-176999 GCA_041677125.1 Desulfuromonadales bacterium
CGCCGGCTGGTATCCACTGCCCTATGTCGATCTCGCCCGCATCAGCAACCGCATCATCAACGAGGTCAAAGGGATCAACCGGGTGGTCTACGACATCTCCAGCAAACCGCCGGCAACCATCGAATGGGAGTAAGCACCAGTGATGCGTGACGAATGGCCAGTCAGGAGTGGACCTTCATAGATCCTCGTCACGCGTCACCTGTCACGCATCACGGCTATTACCTTGCCCAAGCCCGCCAAAAAATACAGCCAGGCCGCGCGGCTGCACGACATTATCCGGATTCTGGAGGCGCGGTATGGCGCCACCATCGATGAACTGGCCGAGGAGTGCCGGATTCATCGCCGCACCATCTATCGCGACATGCAGGCGATTATCGAGGCGGGTTATCCGCTGGTGCGCGAAGCCGACGCCGACGGCCGCATCGTGTACCGCTTTCTCACCGGCTTCAGAAAAATCCCGCCGATTACCTTCTCCCTGCCGGAACTGATGACCCTCTACCTGTGCCGGCGGCCGCTTTCCTTCCTGCAGGGAACGCCGTTCCAGGACGATCTCGACGCCATCTTCGGCCGCATTCGCTCCTCCCTGCCGCCGCGCAGCGTCGCCCATCTGGAGCGGATCGCCGAAGCGGCGGCGCCCCGTTTTCAGGGGATGCGCGATTACGCGGGTAAGCGGTCGATTCTTGAACTGTTGCGCGAGGCGTTGCTGTTTCAGTACCGCTGCAAACTGCTCTATGCGCCGCCCCGGCGCGCCCCGGAAGAATACCTTTTCGATCCCTATACCCTGCTTTTTTTCAAGGATTCTCTTTACCTTGGCGGGTTCGCGCATAATCGCGGCGCCCTGCGCCTGTTTCTCATCGATCGCCTGCAGCAGGTGGAGGTGACCCGGGAGCGCTTCGAGGTCCCCGACGACTTTCGCCCGGAAGATCTCACCGGCAGCTCCTTCGGCCTCATCGACGGCGAGCCGCTAGCCATTCGGGTGCGTTTTGCCCCACAGGTGGCGCACCTCATTCGCGAGCGGGTCTGGCATCCCGATCAGGTCCTGACCGAGGAGACCGGTGGTTATCTGCAACTCGCCTTCGAGGCGGCGGGGGAAACGGAGATCCTCGCCTGGCTTTATTCCTACCTGCCGCATGTGCAAGTCCTTGAGCCGGCAAGCTTGTCCGCTGCTTTTCGTCGCGGTATCGAAAATGCCCTGCAGCCCTTCTGATTTTCTTGTAGCGTTATGACGTATTCTGTCATGCTGCGGATCTATTCTCCTTTCAACAGCCAATTGAAAGGAGAAAAACAGATGATCGATCTGAATCTCGCGGTGCAGGACGGTGCGGCAATCTACCTGGATGTCCAATGTATTGAGGCTCGGCAGACGCGGTCCGGAGAAACTTATGCCCTGACCGGTACTTTGGGCGATGGTCGGTATGAAGGGCAGGTGCTGGTGGAGATCGGCGATCGGGTGGAGGTCACCTTTGTTGACGACTGGCTGGGCATGCCGGAGATGCACGAGTTTTTCCGCCGCACCGAGCGCGATGCCGTGGATGCCGCATTGACTTCGGCGGCGGCGAGAATGCGGTTCTGCATTGAAAATTTCCCCGTCATGGCGGGACAATCGAAGCAGCGGGTAACCGGTTATATCTTCGATAACAAATGGATTTCGCTGCGTCCGCAGGAATATGCGGAACAAATGGAACTCCCCCTGACGGTGGCGGAACATCCCGTCGCCTGGCAGAGGCGCGCCGCCTGAGAAAAGGAACAGGGCAATCCAAGTGGCGGGCCCAAAAACATCGTCCTGCTTTGGCGCGGGCAAGGTTTCATGTAGCGGCGAGAGGATAAGACGTGACTGGAAGAGGGGGGCAAAATCCAAATCATACACCGCAAGCCGCGGGTTTCGGCAGTTACCCCCTGTGTCAGGATAGATGTCGCCTCTCTTTGAGAGCCTTTGAGTGAAACCCGAGGGGCCGAAAGTGAAATTGAATGACCCACTATTCTGACGAGTTAAAGACGAGCATCATTGCCCGCATGCTGCCGCCTCAGAACGCCAGTGTTCCCGCGTTAGCGAAAGAGACCGGGTTTCCGAAAGACACCTTGTACTTCTGGCGTACCCGAATCGAAAAACAAATTTTCAAAAAAGGAAGGTTAAATGAACACCATTGATCATTACTTTGTGCAAGCCGAATTAGCACTTGCTGCCTATTCAGATCTCTATCAAGGGATTTCCAAAGACGATTACATTACCGGCATTAGAAAATGGCGGTGACGGTCTAGGCCGAAGCAAGCTATGTGAAATTTGATGAGCTAAATGGCAATTTTTCTGAAAGCGCAGTTTTAGGAGCAATCAAAGATTCCGACTTTCAAGGCCGCTTCTCGGCTACCCAGGCAGAAGACTTCGTGGCCCACTGGGAAGTTGTCTCCCATCAGCAAAATACGGCCAGCGGCTTCTCGGCGACTCTGTTCAAGAACAAAGATTCTGGTGAATACGTTTACGCCGTTCGCGGGACAGAGGGACCTGACTACGATGATTTGTTATCCGCCATGCAGGGGACATTGTTATTGATGGTTTGGCGATGAAGCAAGGTATTTCACAAGTCTGCGGATTTCGCGGCGTTCGTCAAGCTGATCGGCGAGGCGAAGGAGCGCTTCCCTGCCAATCGCTTACTGCCTGATGTCGAATCATTTTCACCTGCTTGCGAAACCGACCGAAGGCGAAGAGCTGAGCAAGTGGATGCAGTGGCTCATGACCACACATGTGCGCTGCTACCAATCCTCAACGGCTCTGTTGCATTTTTCCACGGCAGTGCGGTAAAAGAGGGAACCTTTTAAGGAGGTCCCATGCGCTCCATCGTTCTGGCGTCCACCAGCCCCTATCGAAAACAGTTGCTGCAGCAGTTGCAGATTCCTTTTCTCACCGCCTCACCTATCTACCAGGAGGAAATCGACCAGGGGGTGGCGCCGGAACTTCTCGTCAAGCATCTGGCTTACAATAAGGCCGAAAGCCTGCGGCGGCATTTTCCCAACGCCCTGATCATCGGCGCCGATCAGGTTTTTGTCGATCCGCGCCAGCGCATTCTGGGAAAGCCCGGCGATTTCGCCAAAGCCGCGAAACAGCTGCGCGCCATGGGCGGCCGCAGGCATACCTTTTACACCGGTGTCGCCATTGTCGATGCCGAAAGCGGCGCGTCCGAAGTCGATTTCGTCACTTATACGGTGACCTTGCGTCCTTTGTCCGAGGTGGAAATCGAAACCTATCTGCGCCGGGAAAAACCGTTTGACTGCGCCGGTTCTTTCAAGATAGAAGGTCTTGGCATTTCGCTGATGGAAAAAATGGAAGGGGAGGACTACACCAGTCTGATCGGCTTGCCGTTGATCAAACTGGGCGAAATGCTGCGCCATTTCGGAGTGAACCCGCTTCAGCCGACCTGAACCCGTTAGCGGTCGGACCATCTTCTTGACCGACCTTTCCCCCCGGTGCTATTATCCGGCCACTTTCAATCGGGGCCTGGAAGAGAGAAATTTATTTCCATTTTCTCTTGCCCGGCCCTATTTCCCCTGTGCCTGTCTTTATGGAACATTCCAATTTCGTCCATCTGCATCTGCACAGTCAGTACAGTCTGCTCGATGGCGCCGTCAAAATCACCGATCTGATCCAGCGCGCGCGCGAGTACCGCATGCCGGCCCTGGCGGTGACCGACCACGGCAATATGTTCGGGGCCATCGAATTCTATCTTAAAGCGCGCGAGGCGGGCATCAAGCCGATCATCGGCTGCGAAATTTACGTCGCGCCAGGGTCGCGCTTCGATAAATCGAATGCCCGTGGCTCCTCCGAAGCATCCCATCACCTCCTTCTTCTGTGCCAGAACCTTACCGGCTACCGCAACCTGTGCCATCTGCTTTCCGCCGGCTATCGGGAAGGGTTTTATTACAAGCCCAGGGTCGATTGGGAACTGCTGCGCGAACGCAATGAAGGGTTGATCGCTCTGACCGCCTGCCTGGGCGGAGAACTGCCTACCCTGATCGGCATGAAGCGCCAGGAGGAAGCCCTGCGCCGCGCCCGGGAAATGTCGCAGGTTTTCGACGACGGCCGCTTTTATCTGGAACTGCAGGAGAATTTTCTCCCCGAGCAGGCGCCGGTGAACAAGGGGCTGATCGCCATCGGCGAGGCTTTGCAGCTGCCGCTGGTGGCAACCAACGATTGCCATTATCTTACCCGCGACGACGCCTTCGCCCATGAGGTCCTGCTCTGTATCCAGACCGGTAAGACGATGGACGATCCGAACCGGATGCGGTTCGACAACAACGAATTTTACGTCAAAACGCCGGCGGAAATGGCGGAACTTTTCAAGCATGTTCCGCAGGCCCTGGCCAATACGGTGGAAATCGCCGAGCGCTGCAACCTGGAACTCGATTTCAAGACCTACCATTTTCCCCAGTACGAAAAACCTGTTGGACAGAGCCTCGACGAAGCGCTGCAAACGATGGCCTTCGAGGGGTTGGAGAAACGGCTGGCCGATATCCGCCGGCTGCGGCCCGGGTTTTCCGCCGAAGACGAACAGAGCTATAAAGAACGGTTGGAAAAAGAACTGATCTGCATTAACCAGATGGGCTTTCCCGGCTATCTGCTGATTGTCGCCGATTTCATCAACTGGGCCAAAGATCACAGCATCCCCGTCGGCCCCGGCCGCGGCAGCGCCGCCGGCAGCCTGGTCTGCTACGCCATTCGCATCACCGACATCGATCCGATGCCGTACAACCTGCTCTTCGAGCGCTTTCTCAACCCGGAACGCGTCTCCATGCCGGATATCGACGTCGACTTCTGCATCTACGGCCGGGAGCGGGTGATCGAGTACGTGCGGGAGAAATACGGCGCCGGCAATGTCGCCCAGATCATCACCTTCGGCACCATGCAGGCCAAGGGGGTCATTCGCGACGTCGGCCGGGCGCTGAACATGCCGTACGGCGAGGTGGACAAAATCGCCAAGCTGATTCCCGGGGTGCTCAACATCAGCTTGAAAGAGGCGTTGCAGCAGGAGCCGAAGCTGCGCGAGTTGGTGGAAAAAGATCCGAAGGTGAAGGAACTCTTTCCCATCGCTCTGGCCCTCGAAGGGCTGACCCGGCATGCTTCCACGCATGCCGCCGGCGTGGTGGTGACGCCGAAACCGCTTCCCGAGTACCTGCCCCTGTACACCGATCCCAAGTCCGGCGGCCAGGTAACCCAGTACGCCATGAGTTATGTCGAGAAGATCGGGCTGGTCAAGTTCGATTTTCTCGGCCTGAAGAACCTGACCGTCATCGACAATGCGGTCAATCTGATCCGCACCGGCAAATGCCCCGACCTCGATATCGCCACCCTGGCCTATGACGATTCGGCAGCCTATCAACTGCTGCAGGCCGGCAACACCACCGGTGTTTTCCAGCTTGAGTCGAGCGGCATGAAGGAGCTGCTGGTCAAGCTCAAACCTTCGTGTTTCGAGGACATCGTCGCCGTTTGCGCCCTTTACCGTCCGGGCCCCCTCGGCTCCGGGATGGTCGATGATTTCATCCAGCGCAAGCATGGCAAAAAGGCGATCCGATACGATTTCCCGCAGCTTGAGCCGATTCTTAAGGACACCTACGGGGTTATTGTCTACCAGGAACAGGTTATGCAGATCGCCCAGGTGCTTGGCGGCTACAGCCTCGGGGGCGCCGATCTGCTGCGGCGGGCGATGGGTAAGAAAAAACCGGAGGAAATGGCCAAGCAGAAGGCGATTTTCCTCGAAGGGGCGAAAAACAACCGGATCGACCTGAAAAAAGCCGAAGCGGTTTTCGACCTGATGGCCAAATTCGCCGAGTACGGCTTCAACAAGTCGCATTCGGCGGCCTATGCCCTGATCGCCTACCAGACCGCCTATCTCAAGGCGCATTACCCGGTCGAATTCAGGGCGGCGTTGCTCACCGAGGCTATGGAGAACACCGACAAGGTGATCAAAAATATCTCCGAGGTGCGCGCCATGGGTATCGAGGTGCTGCCGCCCGATATCAATGCCTCCGACCGCTCCTTTACCGTCCACGACCGTTCGATTCGCTTCGGCATGGGGGCGGTCAAGGGGGTCGGCGCGGCTGCTCTCGAGTCGATTATCGAGGTGCGGCGGGAGGAGCCATTTCAGTCGCTGCACGATTTCTGCGAACGGGTTGATCTGCGCAAGGTCAACAAAAAGGTGGTCGAAGCGCTGGTTAAATGCGGCGCTTTCGATTCCCTCGGCGGCCGGCGCTCCCAGTATATGGCTATTCTCGAAGACGCCATGGAAATGGGCCAGAAAATGCAGCGGGAAAAAGCCGCCGGCCAAGCCTCGCTTTTCGGCAGCGATGAAATCGTCTCGCAAAATGGCAACGGTTACGGCAAACTGCCGGAAATCGACGAGTGGACGGAAAAAATTCTGCTCAGTTCGGAAAAAGAAGCCTTAGGCTTCTATATCACCGGGCATCCTCTTGCCCGGCACGTCGAGACAATTCGCCGCTTTGCCACCTGCGACACCTCCGGTTTGCCGGAGCGCACGGACAAGGAGGAGGTCAAAGTCTGTGGCATTGTGGCCGGCATGAAGGAATTGACCACCAAAAAAGGGGATCGCATGGCCTTTGTCACCCTCGAAGACCTTTCCGGGTTTATCGAGATGGTGATTTTTCCAGAAGTTTACCTGGCGTCCTCTGAGCTTCTCAAGGGGGAGGAACCGCTGCTGGTCACCGGCACCCTCGATATCGGCGAAGAGTCCTGCAAACTGCTGGCGACAGAGATCGTCTCCTTGAACGAAATCAAGGAACGGCTCACCAGCAAGGTGCATTTTCGCTTGACGTCGCCGGGCTTGGATGAACCCCAGTTGCACGCTCTGAAGGGAATCATGGGTAAGCACCGGGGAAATTGCGAGGCGCTTCTGCACCTGGTGGTTCCCAATCGCAGCGAGACGATCGTCCATGTGGAAAACATGAAAGTAGCCGCTTCCGACGAGATTCTCGCCGAGACCCAAAAGTTGTTTGGTTACAATGTTGTGACGTTTGAATAAGCAGGTCGGAGAGGCATTGTGCGCCTCTCCCTCTTCAGCCAGGCACAAGGAGAACTGAATGCAATTTTTTCTCGATTTCGAAAAACCGCTAGTGGAACTGGAGCAGAAAATTCGCGAATTGCGCGAATACTCCACGGAAAAGGTCGATTTTTCCGGGGAAATCAAAAAGCTTGAAAAGAAGGCGGACAAGCTGCGGGACGAGATTTTTCTTAATCTGACCCGCTGGCAGCGCACTCAATTGGCCCGCCACGTCAATCGCCCCTTCACTCTGGACTTCGTCCGGAATGTCTTCACCGACTGGGTCGAGGTGCATGGCGACCGCAATTTCCGCGACGATCCGGCAATCGTCTGTGGCTTTGCCCGTCTTGACGGCGAGCCGTGCTGTGTTATCGGCCACCAGAAAGGGCGCGACACCAAGGAAAAGGTCTACCGCAATTTTGGCATGCCGAATCCGGAAGGGTACCGAAAGGCTCTTCGCGTGATGCAGATGGCCGAACAGTTCGGGCTGCCGATTTTCACCTTTGTCGATACCCCCGGCGCGTTTCCCGGTATTGGCGCCGAGGAACGCGGCCAGGCCGAAGCCATCGCCCGCAACCTGCGCGAGATGGCCGCGTTGAAGGTGCCGGTTATTGTCACCATCACCGGCGAAGGGGGATCGGGCGGCGCTCTCGGCATCGCTGTCGGCAATCGGGTCATGATGATGGAATATTCGGTTTACGCCGTTATCTCCCCCGAGGGGTGCGCCGCAATCCTGTGGAGCGACGGCACCAAGGGGCCGCAAGCGGCGGAAGCCCTCAAACTCACCTCCTCCGATATCGCCGAATTGGGCTGCGTCATCGATGAAGTCATCCCTGAACCTCTCGGCGGCGCACACAACGATCAGCACAAGGCGGCGGAAAACGTCAAGAAATTTCTCAAGAAACATTTGGCGGAACTGAAAAAGCTCTCCCCCGAGGAACTGGTGGAGCAGCGTTACCAGAAATTTCGCGCCATGACGCGGGTGGAAGAAACGCCTTCGGTCTGAAACTAATGGCCGGGGTTGAGGTCGTCGGACTCGGGCAATGCTCTCTGGATATGCTGGCGGAACTGCCATGCTGGCCGCAGCCCGACAGCAAGATCGAGTTGGACGACCTGTTGATCCAGGGGGGCGGGCCGGTAGCCACCGCGTTGGTGACTCTCTCTCGCCTCGGCATATCCACGGCGTTTCTTGGCCGCACCGGGGACGATGAAAACGGCAAGCGCATCCGGCAGGGGCTGCTCGAAGAGCGGGTCGACTGCACGGGCCTGCTCGCCGACGCGGGAGCGACCAGCCAGTGTGCGTTTATCGCCGTAGAGCCGCAAAACGGTCGCCGCACTATTTTCTGGACCCGTGGCGGAGCCCGGCCTCTGGACGCCGGTGAGGTGGCGCGGCTGTTCACCCATTCATGCCGAATGCTGCACCTCGATGGTCTGCACACCGAGGCAGCGTTGACGGCTGCGCGCCGCGCCCGCGAGAGGGGAATCGGCACCGTTCTCGATGGCGGCGCCTGGCGCGGCGGCACCGCCGAGTTACTCCCCTGGATCGACCATCTGGTGGTGAGTGAAAAATTCGCCGGGCAGGTAGCCTCTTCGGCCAACCCCCATATCGCCCTGGAGAAACTTCTCGCCTTCGGCGGCCGCGCGGTCACCGTTACCCTGGGCGCCGGTGGCAGCCATACCCTGAGCGCCGACGGCGTCGCCTTCCACCAACCGGCCTTTTCGGTTGATGTGGTCGATACGACTGGCTGCGGGGATGTTTTTCACGGCGGCTACATCTACGGATTGCTGCAGGGGTGGCCCTTGCGCCGGACGGTGCGTTTTGCCGCCGCCTGCGCCGCCCTGAAAACCCGTGCCATGGGGGGCCGAACGGCTATTCCGCATCTGGGGGAAATAGAAGAATTTCTCGCCGTCCACCCTCAAAATTACGAGAAAATACGTTAACAATGAAATTTTATCTTATTGTTTTTCTGCTGTTTTTTGTCTCTGCCTGTGGCGGGCCGACATATCGCACCCGGGTAATCGACAGTCCTCGGACGGGGGCGCTCAAACCATGGGAAAAACCATACGAAGTCAACGGTCAGCGCTATCAGCCCTTGCGCGGCGACAACCATGTCGGCTACGTCGAGGAGGGGATCGCCAGCTGGTACGGCCGTGATTTTCACGGCAAGAAAACGAGCAATGGCGAGACGTACGACATGCACGGACGCACCGCCGCCCACAAGACGCTCCCGCTGGGCATTTACGTGAAAGTGAGAAATCTCGCCAACGGCAAAGAGGCGGTGGCGCGAGTCAATGATCGCGGGCCCTTCGTGCGGGGACGCATCATCGATCTGTCTTATACTCTGGCCAAGGACCTCGGAGTCGTCGACGCCGGCACAGCTCCGGTGCGCATCGAAGCCCTCGGTTTCCGGGAGGGCGATGCCGGTAATTTTCAATCGCGGCAGCCGAGAAGCGATGCGCCGGACAGTTTCGCCGTGCAGATCGGCTCCTTCAGCGTCCGTGAAAATGCCGATCGCCTGGCGGCTCAGATGCGCTCCCGGCACGGCGCCGCCGGGGTGAAGGAAGAACGCGTCGGGGGAAAACTTTTTTACCGGGTGCGGGTGGGCAGTTACCGCAGTCAGGACGCCGCCGAGAAAGCCCGAGAAGATCTGGCCAGGGGCGGATATGGAAACAGCTTTGTCGTGGCGATGGAATAGGGATTGTGCCCACTCTTGATCAAGTAAAGGCTTTTCTCGCCACCTATGGCGTCATGGTCCTGCAATTCGACCGACCCACGCCGACGGCGGAAATGGCCGCTCTGGCAATCAACTGTTCACCGGCGGAGATTGCCAAAACACTCCTCTTCCTGATCAACGGCAATCCGGTGGCGGTGGTGACAAGCGGCGACACCAAGGTGAAAAGTTCTCTTCTCAAGCAGGCCGCCGGTCTCACCGGCAAGGTGCGGCTGCCGGCGACCGCCGATGTCCTCCGGCATACCGGCTACGCTCCAGGCGGGGTCTGTCCCTTCCTGCTCCCCGCGCATCTGCCGATCTTTCTCGATCCCTCCTTGCGGCGTTTCCAAGTCATCTACCCGGCCGCCGGCAACGATTCCTCCGGAGTCCCCATCGATTTCGAAACCCTGCGAAAGATTACCGGTGGCTGCGAAGCCGCCGTGTGCGAACCGTTCGCCTGAATTCGGCTCGGTGACTAATTTCCTGTTCATCCCCGGGGATGAGTTGTAGAATTTCCGCCATGTTGATTGCCACCTGGAATCTCAATTCGGTTCGCGCCCGCCTGGAGCGGTTGCTGGCCTGGCTGGAGGAATGGCGTCCGGACATCGTCTGCCTGCAGGAGGTGAAGACGCCGGAGGCGAATTTCCCTTTCGCAGAGATTGAGAAATCTGGCTATCACGCGGCCGTTTTCGGGCAAAAAGGATATCACGGTGTCGCCATCCTCAGCCGAAGTGAGCCGCAGGAGATAAGTCGCGGGATGGCGGACGGCGTCGATGATGGCCAGGCCCGTCTCATCGCCGCCAGCATCGATGGCGTTCGCGTCATGTGCGCCTATGCGCCGAACGGCGGCACGCCAGATTCCGACAAGTACCTGCATAAGATCGCCTGGTTCGACCGTCTTCTGCGGCATTTGCGTGCCACCGAGAACCTGGCGGGCCCTTTTTTGCTCTGCGGCGATCTGAATATCGCTCCCGAGCAGCGCGACGTCGCCCATCCGGAACGCTGGCAAGGGACGGTGCTGTACAATGAGCACATGAGCGAGATCTTCGGGCGTCTGCTTGCCTGTGGTTTGCACGACCTTGGACGGAACCATCTGCCGGCGGTGACTTTCTCCTGGTGGGACTATCGCCTCCTTTCTTTCCCGCGCAACGATGGCCTGCGCATCGATCATCTACTCGCCAGCCCAGCCCTGACCGGGCGATGCCTGGAGGTTTTCGTCGACCGCGAGCAGCGCAAGGGCAAGTCTCCCTCCGATCATGCACCGGTGCTTGCACGTTTTTCCTGATCGCGCGGCAAACGGCAAGCTTCATTTTCAAAGGAGAATAGCGTGGCAAAAAAAATCTTCGTCGCAGCGACCGGCCAGAACAGTGGTAAGACGACGACCAGCCTGTCACTCCTGCACCTCGCCCGGGAGAGGTACGAACGGATCGGTTTTGTCAAACCTATTGGACCGAAGCCATCATCTCTGGATGGGCTTACGATGGACAAGGACGCCGCGCTGGTGGCGCGTGTTTTCGGCCTGGAGCGGTACAAGGAATACATGTCTCCGGTTGTGGTGCAACAGGGGATGACCAAAAGGTTTCTGGACGGGGAGATCGGTTCGGATATGCTGCTGGAGAAAATCCTTCGGGCGGTGGAAGTTCTGGATCGCGAATGCGATTTACTGATTATCGAGGGATCCGGGCATTGCGGCGTCGGGTCGGTTCTCGGGATGAGCAATGCCCGGATCGCCCGTATGATCGATGCGCCGGTGCTCCTGGTTACCGGCGGGGGCGTGGGCAACGTCATCGATTCCGTCTACATGAACCTCGCCCTGTTTCGCCAGGAAAAGGCCGAAATCCGGGCCATAGCCGCCAACAAGATCATCCCCGAAAAACGCGAGGAGACCCTGCGCTACCTGAAGAAGGCTTTTCAGGGCGAAAGCTTCAGCGTCCTTGGCGGTTTCAATTACCAGCCGGTCCTGGCGAACCCGACCCTGCGGCGCATCGCGGGCATTCTTGATCTGCCGATTTATGGCAGCCGTGACGCGGACATGCGCATTGTCCATCATGTGCAGATCGGCGCCGCCGCCACTCAGCGCATAGTCGAGCTGTTGCAGGAGTCAACCCTGCTGTTGGTCACCAGTTCCCGCGACGAATTGCTGGTGACGGTCGCCAATCTCTACCAGATGCCCGAATACCGTTCGAAAATCGTCGGCCTGGTCATTCCCGGCAAGGCGCCGGTGTCGCGCATCACTCAGCAGATCATCGATCGCAGCGGCATCCCTTACATGCGAACCGATAATCGCTCGACGACGCAAATTTTTCTTTCGATTACCGAGGACGTCTCGAAGATCACCGCCGAGGACACGGAAAAAATTGGCCTCATTTGGGAGCTGGCGGAAAAACGCTTCATTTTCGATGAAGTGGACGCCCTTTTCTCGTAGTTTTATTGAAGCCTTTTATCCGCGTTTCTTCAGCGCTTCCGCCACCAGGGCTTTCTGCGCCGGGCGCAGACGGCGGGAGCCGAGAAGCGCGTTCAGGTCGATGGTGCGCAGCTGCGGCAGAAAAAGGGTGTACCAGATGTCGGGCGTGCGGGGGTTTTTGAGAATGGCAAGGCGCAAGTTGGCGCGGCTTTTCCACTTTGGATGGCGGGCAAGGCTGGAGATCGTCTCGGCTGTCGCTTTCGGGCCGGTGAGAAACTGCACCAAAGCGATTTCCTGCAGGTGCGGGCTGTCGAGGCAGATCGCCACCAGGGGGGCATCGCCTTCTTTGAGAATCTCCGCGACCAGATTGCCGGTGCCGCGGCGGGCCAGCGTCATTTTGTTGCCGAGTGGGACGGTTGGCAGGCGTTTGATGATTTCCCGCTCCGCGGCGTACTTCTGATCGGGAGTGGCGCCGGCCAGCAGACAAAGGTTGAGCAACTCGAAGATAAACAGGCGGGGGAGGATGGACAGGACGATGGCGCCGGGAGTGTTCGGGTTTTTCGCCAGCGCCAATTGCAAGCGATGACTGTTTTCGGCTTCGGGCCGCTGATAGATCGCCTTCAGCAAATCCTCCGGCAGATCGCGCCGGCGCAGCAGGGCCTGCAGATGATCCTCCCGCAGTTGCCGATTTTTCAGCGCCGCGCGCAACACCTCCGGCGCGGGGTCCTGTAAACTCTGAAAAAGTTCGTCCGTTCCGGCGGTCAGCGCCCTCTGCAGCCGCCCCACCAGATCGCGATCGAAAGCTCCGTCCTCTCGTTTCGTCGGCATGCGCTATTCTTCCGGACCGCCGTATCCATACTCGCCGAGAAAATCGGCCTTGAATGCGGAGTAACTCCCCGCCTCGATCGCCTGCCGCGCCTCCTCCATCATTTTCAGGTAAAAGCGCACATTGTGAATCGCGGCCAGGATGGCGGAGAGGATTTCGTTGCTGGTGTAGAGGTGGTGCATGTAGGCGCGGGTGAAATTACGGCAGCAGTAACAGTCGCAAGAGGGATCAACCGGAAAGAAATCACGCCGATAGCGGCGGCTGGTCAGGCGGATCTTGCCGCGCCGCGTGAACAGGGTGGCGCTACGGGCATAGCGGGTCGGGATGACGCAATCGAACATGTCCATGCCGCGCTCGATGCTCTCCAGAATGTCCTCGGGCAACCCTACGCCCATAAGATAGCGCGGCTTGTTTTCCGGCAGAAAGGGAGCGGTGTATTCGACCACCTGCTTGAGCAGTTCGAGCCCCTCGCCGACGCTCACTCCGCCGACAGCGTAGCCGGGAAGTTCGAGGGCGGTCAGTTGCCGGGCGCATTCCTTGCGCAGATCCGAGTAGACGCTGCCCTGCACGATGCCGAACAGCGCCTGGTCGGCGCGGGCATGGTGCTTCCGGCATTCTTCGGCCCAGCGGATTGTCTTGGTGATCGATCGGGAAGCGTAATCGTGGGTGGCGGGGTAGGGAATGCATTCGTCGAAAGCCATGATGATGTCGGCTCCGAGGGCATTCTGGATACCCGTCGCCTCCTTCGGTCCGAGAAAGATCTCCTCTTTCGTCACCTCATGGCGGAAGTGCACGCCGCTGTCGGTGATCTTTTTCTTCGGCAATGAGAAAACCTGAAATCCGCCGCTATCGGTGAGGATCGGCTTGGGCCACTGCATGAAGGAATGCAGGCCGCCCGCCTTCTGCACCAGACCTTCACCGGGCTTCAGGTGCAGGTGGTAGGTGTTGGCCAGAACGATCTGCGCCCCGGTTTCGGCCACCTGTGCCGGGGTCATTGCCTTGAGCGCCGCGTGGGTGCCGACCGGCATGAAAATGGGAGTTTCAATAACTCCATGCGGGGTATGCAGACGGCCTCGCCGGGCGGAAGTGGCGCCGTCGGTGGCCAACAGATCGAAACGAAACATGGGCTATTCCTTTAGTTAAAACGGTCTCTGGCCGCGGACTTTAACAGAGACCAAAGCGGAAGGCAACCGATTGCCGGTGCTGGCGAATGAGAGATTCACGGAGCGCCTGAAGCCGTGGGGGATTGGTGGCTACCTCGTTGCGCACAGCCGGTTTTTCCGGTAGTTTGTCGCCAGATCAGGAGATCATATTTATGCTGACCCCGA
This sequence comes from Desulfuromonadales bacterium, assembly GCA_041677125.1. Lineage (GTDB taxonomy): Bacteria > Desulfobacterota > Desulfuromonadia > Desulfuromonadales > JACZKF01 > JBAYQP01. Next base: position 14,313 of record JBAYQP010000001.1, read on the forward strand.
TACCTTCCATCCTAAGCACCGCAGAATTTTCCCGCCTGCGTTTTCTCCTCGAATTCCAGGAGACGGTCCCGGCCGGCGAAGCGGTCCTTTTGCGACTGCGCCGCGATCTGCTTAAGGCGGCGCGCGGGGTTCTCGGTCGAAGCGAGCGCTTTAACCGGCTGTTCAATCCGCCCGTTGCCGAAGATCCGCTGGCCCGCCGGCGCTTTCAGCGGCCCGGGCCCCCCTTCGTGATCCTCATGCCGGAACCGGTCCCCCATCGGTTCGAGGCGGGGGATGTTCTGCCGCTGCCGGTGGTTTTCTGGGGGCAGGGGCGGCAGGGGATCGCCGATTTTATTCTGATCATGGAAGCTTTCGGCGAAAGCGGCATCCATCGCGGTGCAGGGCGTTTTGTGCTGCGGGCCGTCGAAGCCGAGGCTACGGGCGGCCACTGGCTGCCGGATTTCTGGCGTCCGGGACAAAATCCCGATCGGTTGGCGCCGCCGGTGCACGATGCGCGCTGGTGGTTGGAAACCTCTTTGCCGGCAGAGACCCCGCTTTGCCTCCGCTTGCGCACCCCGACGCGCCTGATGGCCAACAACCGTCCCCTGTTTCAGGCCACCTTCGCCCGCCTGTTTCCCTTTATCCTGCGTCGGGTCACCTCCATGCTCTATGCCCACTGCGGTATTGAAGTCACCGATGAACCGCAGGTATTGATCGCCCGCGCGGCGCGGGTAAACGAACTGGGCAACGATCTGGTCTGGCGCGACTGGCGTGTCCTCGATGGCCAAACACATCGGCAGGAGTTGGGCGGTTTGGTCGGCGCCCTGCATCTCGGCGGCGAAGAGCTTGAGGAACTGCGCTGGATTCTCGGCCTCGGCACGCTGATGAACTTCGGCAAGGGCGCCGCATTCGTGGCGGGAAGCTATTCGCTGACCTGATTGTTTGGCGCCTTGCGCCGTGGCGACTCTCGGCACAACCCTGCCATCCTCGATGCATCTGCCCTTCCTTGCCGTCTCCAAGCCGTTTCGCTATAATGTTTCCACCATTTGCTTGCTGGAAGGGAGCTTATTATGACCGACATCTGGGAGGAAAGAAAGAAGGCTCTGGAAAACGAGTATTTTCATCGCAAAGAAAAAGAGCAACTGGAGAAGCTTAAAAGTGAGCAGCAGACCAGAAATCCGATTCGCAATTGCTGCCCGAAATGCGGTGAAACGCTCCGTGCCATGACCTTTCGTGGCGTTCCATTGGATAAGTGCCCTGAATGCGCCGGCGTCTGGCTCGGTCTGCGGGATTTGCACGCGCTGGCGGAGAAAGACCATCGGACCTGGTTCGACAAGTGGTTTAAGCAGGAGAGTGGCGAAGAAGAGTAGCACAATTGGTTATGTCGGCGGGATGCCCACCCCACCGTTTTTCTTTGCCGGATGCCATTCTTGACCGCCCGAGAGTGGCTGTTAAGCTGAAGGGAATCTGCTCCGTTCGTCATTCCTTTAAGGAAAAAGAATGAGCAAAAATATCTGGAAACAGGTTCTTTTTATCCTCGCCTTGGTTGTCGCCTTCAATTATTTCTACATCTCCTCGGTTCCCACGCAGCAGGAAACAGCCCTCGAAATCAGTTACAGTCGCTTTAAGGGTGAACTGAAAAAAAATAATATCCGCGAGATCACTATCCAGGGCGAGACCGTGCGTGGCGAATTCAAGCAGGCGGTCGAACGTCCCAGGACCACCGTTGGTAATCAGGCGCCGGTGCAGCAGGTCAGTGTGTTTACCACTCATCTGCCGCCGATTCGCGATCCCGGTCTGATGGAGACGCTGGAAGCCCAAGAGGTCGAAATAAATATCAAGCCGGAGCAGGAGCCATCGGTATGGACCACGGCCCTCATTTATCTTCTCCCCTGGGTCTTGATCATTGGCATTTGGTGGGTGGTTCTGCGCGGAATGCGCAAACGCGGCGGAGGCGGCGGCGGGCTGATGGGGAATTTCGCCAAATCGGGAGCCCGTATTTACTCGAAGGAGAATTCGCAGATAACCTTTGACGATGTCGCCGGCCTGGAAGAAGCCAAGCAGGAACTGATGGAAATTGTTGAATTTCTCAGGCATCCGAAAAAATTCGCCAAACTGGGTGGCAAAGTGCCCAGGGGGGTGCTGTTGGTCGGTCCGCCGGGGACCGGCAAAACGCTTATGGCGCGCGCCGTGGCGGGGGAGGCGGGAGTTCCCTTCTTCTCCATTTCCGCATCCCAGTTATCGAAATGTTTGTCGGCGTCGGCGCCAGTCGGGTGCGCGATCTTTTCGGCAATGCCAAAAAAAATGCCCCGAGTATCATATTCATCGACGAACTCGATGCCGTTGGCCGCTCGCGGGGCACCGGTCTCGGCGGCGGCAATGACGAGCGCGAGCAGACCCTGAACCAGCTTCTTTCCGAACTGGACGGCTTCGAACCGCATCAGGAAGTGATCGTCATGGCGGCTACCAACCGCCCCGATGTTCTCGACCCGGCGCTTTTGCGCCCCGGCCGCTTCGATCGCCAGGTGGTCGTTGATCGCCCCGATTGGCGGGCGCGGGAAGAAATCCTCAAGGTGCATACCCGCCTGACCCCGTTAAGCGAGGATGTCGATCTGCGGATCATCGCCCGCGGCACGCCGGGAATGTGCGGCGCCGATCTGGAAAGCCTGATCAATGAAGCGGCCCTGATTGCCGCCCGGGAAAACCGCGAAAAGGTTTCCATGGATCATATGGAGCGGGCCAAGGATCGCATTCTGATGGGTGCTGAGCGTAAACTATTCCTCTCCGATGAGGAGAAGAGCATCACTGCTTATCACGAAGCCGGTCATGCCCTTGTCGCGGAAATGACGCCGGGGGCCGACCCGATTCACAAGGTGACCATTATTCCGCGCGGACATGCCCTCGGGGTGACGCAGCAACTACCCGAGGACGATCGTTACCACTATCAGATGAATTACCTGCTGTCGCGCATCGCCATCGCTCTCGGTGGCCGGGCATCGGAAAAAATCGTTTTCGGTCAGTTGTCCACCGGCGCCCAGAACGATCTGAAGCAGGCGACCGATCTGGCGGAGAAGATGGTCTGTCAATGGGGGATGAGCGAGAAGGTGGGGCCGGTTGCCTTCAGCCGCGGTGAGGAACATCCATTTCTCGGCCGGCGACTGGCGACGGATCAGAACTACAGCCAGGAAATGGCTTGGATTATTGATCAGGAGATCGAAAAGATCATCCGCGCCGGTGAACAAAAGGCCGAACAGATTCTGCAGGAGCAAAGAAAACCGCTGCAGGCGCTGGCGGAAGCCCTGCTGGAGGAGGAAGTCGTCGATCGCAAACGGATCCGGGAAATTCTTTCTGAAGCCGGCATGAAAAAGGAGTCGCCGGCCGCCCCGGTCGCACCCGAGAAATCGGAAGATATGATACCGGCCATGGCCGGAGTACGGGAGTCCTGAAATGCGCTGGAAAACCTGTTGGATTTTGACAGCCGCCGGGCTATGCGCCGGCTACTGCGGCAAGCGTTCGTTGCAAATCCTGGAACGGGATATCGGCAGGGGCATGATGGCGCCGCTGCTGCCGGGTGTGGGAAAAGGGGAGGGCGGCGCCTCGCCTGGCGCTGAAAAAGTTCAACCGATTTCTTGAACTTACCGGCTAAAGCCACAAGAGAAAACAGAAAGGCCTGCGATTTTCGCAGGCCTTTCTGTTTTGCTGGAACAGATACCGAACAATCTTTAGCGCTGGCGCAGATTGTAGAATACCTCGCGACCGTTGAACACCGCCGCTTCATCGAGTTCATCCTCGATGCGCAGCAGCTGGTTGTATTTGCAGACGCGATCGGTGCGGCAGAGGGAGCCGGTCTTGATCTGCCCGGCGTTGGTGGCCACCGAAAGATCGGCGATGGTGGTATCTTCGGTTTCGCCGCTGCGGTGCGATACGACCGCAGTGTAGCCGGCCCGCTTGGCCATTTCGATCGCTTCGAGAGTCTCGGTCATGGTGCCGATCTGGTTGACCTTGATCAGAATGGAGTTGGCGATGCCCTTGGTGATCCCCTCGCGCAGAATGCGGGTGTTGGTGACGAACAGGTCGTCGCCGACGATCTGAATGCGCTGGCCAAGGCGTTCGGTAAGCAATTTCCAGCCTTCCCAGTCGTTTTCAGCCATGCCGTCTTCAATGGAGATGATCGGATAGCGATTGACCAGATCTTCGTAGAAGTCGACCAACTCGGCGGCGGTCTTCTCCGGCTGTGCTTCGTTCGCCAACAGGTATTTGCCATCCTTGAACAGTTCGGAGGAGGCGACGTCCAGGGCCAGCAGGATATCGTCGCCCGGTTTGTAGCCTGCCGCCGTGATCGCTTCCATGATTACCTGCAAGGCTTCTTCGTTGCTCTTCAAATCAGGGGCGAAGCCGCCTTCGTCGCCGACAGCGGTATTGTAACCTTTGTTTTTGAGCACTTTTTTCAGGGAATGAAAGATTTCCGCCCCCATGCGCAGCGCTTCACGGAAGGAAACGGCGCCGACCGGCATGATCATGAATTCCTGAATATCAACATTGTTGTCTGCGTGCGCGCCGCCATTGATGATATTCATCATCGGCAGAGGAAGTTCCTTGGCATTGGCGCCGCCGAGGTATTGATAAAGAGGAAGGCCGGATTCTTCGGCGGCCGCCTTGGCACAGGCCATGGAAACGCCGAGCAGCGCGTTGGCCCCAAGGTTGCTCTTGGTGTCGGTGCCGTCCAATTCGATCAACTTGCGATCTATCCCGATCTGATCGGAGGCTTCCCAGCCTATCAATGCGCCGGCAAGTATATCATTGACGTTCTCCACCGCCTTCAGTACGCCCTTGCCGAGATAGCGGGCCTTGTCGCCGTCACGCAGTTCCAATGCTTCCCGCTCGCCGGTGGATGCGCCACTCGGCACGGCGGCGCGGCCCATAGCGCCGCTTTCGAGATACACCTCGACCTCCACCGTTGGATTGCCGCGGGAATCAAGGATTTCCCTGGCATAAATGTCCACAATCTCGCTCATGCTGCCCCCTTGCGTAATAGATTTCGGCCCAAGCCGTTCAAGTCAGTTCTATATAGCATATTAAAAGAAAATTGGTATCTCTTTTCGCCAGCCTGTTTTGCCGTCCGAGTCATTCCGCAGCGGCAGCAACAAATTGAAAATTGCTTGATTTTTGACCGTCTAAGTGGTAATTTAGACGTTCGTAATTTTGCACGGAGACAGGATAATATTTGGATAAGAGCCCTGTGCGGGAGAGGTTTGTTGCCGAAGATCAACATTTGGCCAACCTTCTTTTCGGTCAACAGAACCGAAACCTGAAACTGATAGAACGCACACTTGGAGTCAGGATAGGTTCCAAAGGGGTCGAGCTGAATATCGAAGGTGAACTCCTTGCGGTCAGCCTCGCCCGACGTCTCGTCGAAGAACTGTATTCTTTGTTGCGGGAGGGGTATCCTCTCTATCCCACCGATATCGATTATGCCATTCGCATTCTACGCGCCGACTCTTCCGCCCGGCTTCGGGATATCTTTCTCGACACCATCTTCATTTCCGCCCGCAAGAAGATCATCTCACCAAAAAGCCTGGCGCAAAAGCAGTACATCGATGCCATTCGGAAAAACGATGTAACTTTCGGCATTGGTCCGGCCGGCACCGGCAAAACGTATCTGGCGATGGCGATGGCCGTCGCATTTCTGACAAAAAAAGAAGTCAGCCGCATTCTGCTGGTGCGTCCGGCGGTGGAGGCCGGGGAGAAACTGGGCTTTCTGCCGGGGGATCTGGCCGAAAAAGTCAATCCCTACCTGCGCCCCCTCTACGATGCCCTTTTCGATATGATGGATTTTGAAAAAGGGCAGGCGCTGATGGATACGGGTATTGTCGAGGTGGCGCCGCTGGCTTTCATGCGCGGGCGCACCCTGAACGATGCCTTCGTCATCCTTGATGAAGCACAGAACACCACCGCTGAGCAAATGAAAATGTTTCTCACCCGACTCGGTTTTGGCAGTCGGGCGGTGATTACCGGCGACGTAACGCAGATCGACCTGCCCAGCGGCCGATTGTCCGGACTGGTGCAGGCCGTTGATGTTCTGAAGGGGGTGGAGAGGATCAGTTTCAACTACTTCACCGACCGTGATGTCGTCCGGCATCCGATTGTGCAGGCGATCGTCAAAGCCTATGAACGCAACCAATCCTTGCCCCCGGCCTCCCGGCCGGCAACGGAATAGTCGGGGAGTCATGAAGAAGAAATCGAATCAGGAAGCGCAGACCCCCATTGCTGGGCTGAAAGCATTTTTCAACCGTCTTTTCGGTTTGCAGACAAATGGACAGCATTCGCTGCTGCTGGCGCTGCTGGCACTTGTTCTTACGATCATTATCGTCCCCAAGGGCGGTTTGATTCCTGACTATTATGCGCCTGGGGATATTGTCTCGCGAGACATCAAGGCGCCTACAGATCTTCTGATTCCCGATCTGCCGCTGACGGAAAAAAAACGTCTGGAAGCGGAGGATTCCATCCTTCCTCTGTACGATTTCGATCCGGGCACCGCCCAGGATATCACCAATCGTTTGATTCAGGCGTTGGGGCTGATACAGTCGGAAATCATCAAGGGAAATGCTCCGGAGACTGTGCGGCGGGAAGCCGAGGCGGTCCTTGGCATTCCTTTGTCCGATCAGGAGATGACCGCCTTCGGCGCGATTCCCCCCTCGCCGGAGTTGATCGTTGAGTTGCGCACCGCGCTGGTGCAGGCTCTTAATCTGAAGGTTGTCGGCAACCTGCAGCTGTTTCAGACCGACCGGGAAAAAGGGATCACCGTTCGCAATCTGCCGACCCAAATGGAAGAAGCCGGGAGAGATTTGGAGAGCGTCATCGGACCGGGGCGGGCGCAGGAGCGGATCGGCGCTGGGCTGAAAAAAGTGGGGCAACTGGCCGAGAAGGACCGACAGATTCTCTACGCGGTCGTCCAGAAATTGTTCCGCCCCAATCTCACATTCAACAAAAGCGAGACGGAAAGCCGCAAGCAGCTGGCCCGGGAAGCGATTAAGCCGGTCCTGTTCCAGGTCAAACAAGGGGAAATGATCATCCGCGAGGGAGAGCGGATTTCCGAGGATCAGATCAAGAAATTGCGGGCGTTACGGGAATTGGGCAGTGACGCGAGTAATCTGCGCACGGCGTCGGGGCTTCTTCTCTGTATCCTTCTGCTGTTTTTCATCGCCCATCGCTACGCCCTGATCAATATCCGCAAATACCGGCCCAATACCCGCGATCTCGCTTTTCTGGCGACGACCCTGATCGCCCAATTTATCCTTATCAAGGTTGCCATCTTCATCTCCAGCGCCCTGGAGAGCGCCTTTCCTTATATCGATTCAAGCAGCTACTACTACATATTCCCCTTCGCAGCCGGGGCCATGCTGGTGCGTATCGTCCTTAATTCAGAGGTCGCGCTGGTATTTATCGTGCTGTCATCCATTCTGCTCGGGATCATGTTTGGCGACAACCTGTTCATCGCCTTTTATGCTCTGGTCGGCAGTCTGGTTGGCGCGCAATGGGTGCGCCAATGCAAGGAAAGAAATACCCTCTATAGCGCCGGATTACGTCTTTCGCTGGTCAACGTTTTGCTGATTCTCGGTATTCACCTGATGCCAGGCCGCAGTCTGGACATCCAATTCCTGTGGAAATCCGGTTTTGGGTTGGCCGGCGGCATTCTTTGCGCAGTGATCGTTACCGGCACGATTGCCCTGGTGGAAAGCCTGTTCAAGTACACCACGGATATCAAGCTGCTTGAACTGGCCAATCTCAATACGCCGGTTTTGCGGGAGTTGATGATCCGGGCGCCGGGGACGTATCACCATTCGATCATCGTCGGCAATCTGGTCGAGTCGGCGGCCGAAGCGATTCATGCCAATCCGCTTCTGGCCCGCGTCGCCGCTTACTATCATGACATTGGAAAAATACGCAAACCTTTGTATTTTATAGAGAATCTTGGGAATCAAGAAAATAAGCACGACAAGCTGGCGCCGTCGATGAGCGCCCTGATTCTCATGTCGCACGTCAAAGACGGGGTGGAGATCGCCCGGGAAAACAAGATCGGCGAACCGCTGGTCGACATCATTCACCAGCACCACGGCACGTTCCTGATCAAATTTTTCTATGACAAGGCGAAGAGCAAGGAGGATGCCGGTGAGCGTCAGGTCGATGAACGCGACTACCGCTATCCCGGTCCCAAGCCGCAAACCCGCGAGGCCGCCCTGATCATGCTCGCCGACGCGGTGGAGGCGGCCAGCCGCACCCTGACCGATCCGACGCCGGCGCGCATCCGCGGCATGGTGCAGAAGATCATCAACAACATTTTTATTGACGGTCAACTTGACGAATGCGAGCTGACCCTGAAAGATTTGCATAACATCGCCAAGAGTTTCAACCGTATCCTCGGAGGGATTTTTCACCACCGGATCGATTATCCCGAGCCGGCATTCAAGGAACGGGAGAAAGAACCGGCGAAGAGGAAGAACGTTGAGGATCTACATCGAGAACCGGCAAAGGCGACAAAAAGTAGCGAAGTTGAGCCTGCGAAAGGTGGCACGGAGGATCTTAAGCGTCTTGGGATGTGACGACGGCGAGTTGTCCGTGCTCATCGTCGACGATGAACAGATTCGGGAAATCAACCGCGACTGGCTGCAACGCGATCGTCCCACCAATGTAATCTCTTTTTCGATGCGGGAAGGGGAGGGGGGGCAAATTCAACCGGGGCTGCTTGGCGATGTTATCATTTCCGCCGAGACGGCTGCCCGCGATGCCGCCGACGCCGGCGCCGCCTATGCGGACGAACTTCATTTTCTTCTGCTGCACGGTATTCTGCATCTTCTCGGGTACGATCACGAGAGAGGAACCGAGGCTGAGGCGTTGCGGATGGAGGAGAAGGAACGAGCGATCTTCTCCCTGATCAAGGAGGAGTTTCCCGCGTCATGATGCAGGAGCCGAAGCCAGGCATCAAGCCGGGGAGTTGGCTTGAGAGCGTCAATTGCGCCATAGAAGGGATCCTCTGGACGGCGCGCTCGCAGCGCCACATGCGGTGGCACTGCGTCGCTGCCGTAGTGGCTCTCTTTCTTGCTTTGTTCTGGCGCATCAACGCCCTCGAATTTGCTTTGCTCGCCTTGGCCGTCACCCTGGTCCTTTTTGCCGAGTTGGTAAATACCTCCATTGAGGTGGTGGTCGATCTTGTTTCGCCCAACTTTCATCCGCTGGCACAGAGGGCCAAGGATGTTGCGGCCGGGGCGGTGCTGGTGGCCAGCATCGGCGCAATGGTAATCGGGTATCTTGCACTGTCGCACCGGGCTCTGCCCGGGCTGGAAGAAGTGGTGGGCTCACTGGCCAAGCAGCCACCGGGGGAGTTGTCGGTCGTCTCCGGTCTGATTGTGATTATCCTGGTGGTCCTCCTCAAAGCCCGTTATGGCAAGGGAACTCCGCTGCATGGCGGCATGCCGAGCGGGCATGCCGCTCTGGCCTTTTCCATCGCGACCAGCATTGTCTTGGCCGAGGTTCCGCCGATACTTTCGCTGCTCATTGTCGGGATGGCGACTATGGTTAGCCACAGCAGATTGCTGCTTAAAATTCATACCCTGCGTGAGGTGATCGCCGGGGCCGTTCTCGGCGTGGGCGTGACCATAGCCATTCATCTTGTTTTCTCGTAGACTTATTGCTATTCCCAAGATCCTGAACAAAGGAGGAAATCGGTTTTGGAAGACGAAAGCAACAGTACCAACGGCCGTGGCAACGGCCGGGTCCCTTCATGGACCGAAGTTTTGCGGCGAATTTTTTTTGGACGCCGCAGGGTTCTGACCGAAAAAGAACTGCAAGCCATTATTGTCGAATCGGAAGAAGAGGGGATCATCAACGAGGGGGAAGGGGAGATGCTCCACTCCATCTTCGAGTTTGGTGAAACCATCGTTCGGGAAGTCATGGTCCCGCGCACCGATATGGTCTCCTGCCCGACAAACGCCACCCTGCCTCAGTTGCTGCAAGCGATCATCTCCTCTGGACACTCACGAATTCCCGTCTTCGAGGGGAGCAATGATCGCATCGTCGGGATCATCTATGCCAAAGACCTGCTGCGCTATTGGGGACGGCCGGAAGGTGAAGTGAAGGTCACCCGGGTCATGCGGACTCCTTACTTCATTCCCGAAACCAAAAACATAGAAGAGCTGCTGCAGGAATTTCGCACCAAACGGGTCCATATGGCGATTGCCATTGACGAATACGGTGGCACTTCCGGCCTGATCACCATCGAAGACCTCATCGAAGAGATTGTCGGCGATATCCAGGATGAATACGACGTCGAGGAGGAATGGCTGCAACAAGAAGATGCCGAAAGCGTGCTGGTCGATGGCCGGTTGAATATCGAAGAACTGGAAGAACATTTCAATATAGAGATTCCTCGCGATAAATTCGATACGGTCGGCGGGTATCTTTTCAACCTGTTCGGCCATGTTCCCGCCGAAGGAGAGGAAATTCAGGATGGACAGTTGCTGTTGACGGTTGTCGAAAGCGATCCCCGCAAGATTCGCAAGGTCCGCGTTCGCCGCACCGTTCCGGCCCTGGAAAACGAGAGCTGATTTCATGCGCCTGCCGGACCGGGCTCTCCTCATCGCATTTATTTCCGGCCTTCTCCTGGCCCTTTCCTTTCCCCGTCCCGCTCTGGCGAGCTTTGCCTGGTTCGCCTTGATTCCAGTATTTGCCATCATGCAGCGTCGGCCGTTCGCCTGCGGTTTTATGGCCGGCGTCGCTTTTTTCGGTATGGTTCTTTACTGGCTGAATATCGTCATGACCACCTATGGGCAGATGCACCCGTTTTTTTCAGCGGCCGCCTATATATTTCTGGTCTGTTACCTGGCCCTGTTTTTTGGCGTCGCCACCTGGGCTGCCGTTCGTTTACAGGACAAATTGCAGTTGTCCATCGCCTTGACCCTGCCGATCTTATGGGTGGCGCTGGAGTTCGTTCGCTCATTCCTCCTTTCGGGATTTCCCTGGGCGCTGCTCGGTTATTCCCAGGCGAACCACCCCCTCGTCATCCAGTCGGCGGATTTGGTTGGCGTCTATGGCCTGACCTTCCTCATTGTTCTGGTCAATGCCGTTCTGGCCGAGGCGGTCCGCAGCCTGCGCCGTCGTCCTTTTGCCCCCTTGCCGCGCAAGGCGATCGCTGTCGCAATAATCCTTGTTATCGCGAATCTTGCCTATGGCGCGTTCCGTTTGTCGGAGGATTTGGACTCGCGCGACAAAAGTCTGCAGGTGGCCCTGATTCAGGGGAACATCGACCAGGGGATCAAGTGGGATCCTGCATTAAAGCAGAGGACCGTCAATATCTATCGCGATCTCACCCTTGAGGCCCGCGCCCGAGGCGAACTTGATCTGGTTGTCTGGCCCGAAAGCGCCACCCCTTTCTATTTTCAGGATTTCAGCTTCCTTCGGTCCGAAGTCACCGATGTCCCATTGCGCACCGGAGCTTTCTTGCTTTTCGGCAGCCCCGCTTACCAGCAAAAAGAGGGTGGCTACGAAAATCTCAACAGCGCCTACCTGCTTGATAAGCATGGGCGCCAGTTGGGTCGCTCCGATAAGGTTCACCTTGTTCCCTTTGGCGAATACGTTCCTTTCGGTCGTCTGCTTCCTTTCATTGACAAACTCGTAGTGGGGATCGGCGATTTTGCGCCCGGCCTGGTCCATCCGTTGCCGATGAACGGAGCGAAAGCCGGCGTTCTGATCTGTTTCGAGGGTATTTTCCCCGAACTGGCTCGCGATTATGTACGCCGCGGCAGCGATATTCTGGTCAACATCACCAACGATGCATGGTTCGGCCGCTCTTCGGCGCCCTATCAGCATCTCGGCATGACCCTTTTTCGCGCCGTAGAAAACCGGGTCTGGGTCGCCAGGGCGGCCAATACCGGCATCAGCGCCATAATTTCTCCTGCCGGCCGTATTGTTGCGCAAACGCCTCTTTTTGAGGAAGCCGCCCTCACCGGCAATCTCGGCCTAGGCGTCAATCGCACCTTCTACACACGTTTCGGCGATTTCTTGCCGATCTTTTTCCTCCTCATATCTCTCTTTTGGCTTGTTCGCGCCTGGAAATGGCCGCAGCCGGAAACAGCCGGCCACTGATGCGCGCAGGGGAGGGGGGCGGCTGGTCTTCGACTGGAGTTTGCATGGACAAATTTAATTATTTTCCGACGCCGCATTTCAGGGATCGCCTGGAGAGAATTGAAAAATCCGACCCTTCAGGGCATGCGCGTATTTTGACGGTCATCGACCGGCTCCTGCAGCGCCCGAAGGACGCCGATGGCTGGATGCATGGCACTCACCACGGAAGATTGAAAAAGTATGTCGGCCGGCGAGATTACCGCCTGATCTATCACTGGTGCCACCTGTGCCGCAAGGAGGACAAGAGGCTTGAAGACCAGTGCGGGTACTGTCCTCAAGTTCCCGACGATGCCGTCATTTTTTTCGACGTTTATCACAAGAACGAAATTAAGAGACTTTGAACAGGAATGAGATCCTGATAAGCATTAACCGCTCAATGACCGCACTCCCTTTCACTCCGCATTAGCCGTACGCGTCCGCCGCCACATCCGATACACCAACTTTATTTGTCTCACCCCAAAAATAGGGGGCCTGCGGAAGGTGTTATCTTCGGCAGCGAGCTGACCAGAACTTGCCGAGGGATGAGAGCCACCCCATTTGGGACTATAAGTAACGTCGGATAAGATATATTATGTAAACTAAGGTTTAATCCGTTATTCGTGGGTGGTCTGTCATGATGACCCCCGGCGAACGAATGATGGCCGAGGTCAAGGCGCGGCATGAAAAACTTCAATTCTACGTTGACAGTCTAACCAATATCGAACGGTCAAAGCTGGCCGCTCGCTTCCTTCGCAAAGTCCCCGCAAAGCACCGTCTCTATCTTCTCAAGCGCTCCACCATCGCAGAGCTTGCCTTTGCTGAGGTCTTTTCTCAGGAGGTCGGCGGATGGTGATTCCTGATCGCCCACTTCCGAATTCTGTGCCTGTCGATAAGGACGCCCACGCCGGCCCGCTTCGACCTTTAGGTGAACGGGCTGTCGTGCGGCGCCCCCTCCTCCCGCCTGGGACTCTACCCTCGGTTTCTCGGAGATCAAGCGCCCTGATAACGGCAATCCGGACCTGTCGCCATCGGATTGCTCCGGCTCCTGGATCGGCGCATTGCCGCCGCTCTGCGGGCTGAGGGACATTCGTGGTCCTCTCCGGAGACTGGCGCGCGCTTCTGACTGTCCGGTGGCTCTACCCTGCCTCAGGAGGTGCTATGAATGCAGTTCGGTGGAAATTGGGAGAGAAAAATTTGGCGTGAATATTCAGCGGGCAAAAAAAACGCCCCGCAGCCAAGGAAGGGATGCTACGGGGCAAATTCTCTGTCGATATCGACAGTTGATTATTTTTGGAGGCTTAATTTTCTCTTAATTTAACAGATCTTATTTTTCTGTCAAGAGAAAAATCTAACGTTTATCACAGCAGTGGGACAATCGGCAGAATGCGATAAAAATTGAGCTTGAATCTTCTCCCCCAACTGGCTTTTGCATTCGGATTGGTCACCCGTGGGTCCCAACTGTTCCAGGGCATCATTTCCCTGACGATCTGCTTTTCCACCAATTGCGCAAGTTGCCGATTGCGCACAAAAATTCCTTCTTCCGTATTCAGATGCGCCGACCGGGGGTCAATGTTGAAGGTGCCGATATAAAGGAGTTCGCCATCGATAATCAACGATTTTGCATGCAAAACGAATATCGGTGATTTTTCCGGTTCTTGAAGCCCCTGGGCGAGATTTGGCTCAATAGCGGGTTGCGGATTGAACTCTCGAATCAGAAATCCGGCATCGAGCAGCTCTTGGCGCTGTCGCCAATAACCGCTGAATGCTGCTATGTTGTCGGTCGATGCCAGGGAATTGGTGCTTATGCGCACCTCAATCCCCTGCCGCAGTTTTTCAAATAAACCGTAGGCTTCCCCCTCAAAGATTAAATACGGCATTTGCAGAACAATCTCTTCCCGTGCCTCGGCAATTGCCTCGGCAACCGCGTCGGCCATAATGCTCCCGCCCCCCAAACCCTGCTTGTCGATATTTTTGACCGGTAGATCGCTGACGAACCAGATATCTTCGGTCCATACCATTTGCTTCAGTAGTCGCGATATTTTTTCATCCTGCTCTTCGAGGATACTTTGGGCCAGGGGAATCTGGGCGAGGAGGCGTTCGGCGCACTCATGCACCTCTTCATATAACGCCTGTAGGTCGTCCTGGTCGAGGGCGGAACGGCGGGCAGGGAGAAGTTCTTCAATGGGGCGGGACAATTCACTCCGCCAGTAGATCTCGAAATTGTCCTGCATCGATCCGGCAACTGGCCCGGCCACCATGATATCCCGATCGAGAAAATTGTATTCCTGGTCGTGATCGAAATACTCATTGGCCACATTGCGCCCCCCGGTTAAGCCAATCAGACTATCGACAAGAAAGGTTTTGTTATGCAAGCGCTGATTAAAGCGGCGAAAATCGGTCAACACATTGACCACCATTTCGGCCATCGAGACCCCGACGGTCTGCACCGGGTTGTAAATGCGGATTTCGAAATTCGGATGCAGGGAGAGCGCAAGCAGGATTTCGACATCCTCCTTCTTCAGGACCATATCGTCCACGACGGCGCGCACCTGAACCCCGCGCTCGGCGGCGCGCAGCAAGGAATCGGTGGCAATCATGCCAATATTGTCGAGACTCCAGATAAACGTCAGAATGTCGATGCTTTTTTCAGCATTATTGACCATCCAGGATCGAACCAGTAGCGCCTCATCGCCTTTCTCCAGCACATACGCACCGCTGGCGCCCTGGTGGGCGGCAATCCGATCGCGCAAGGATATGAACGATTGGTTCTTCGACCAACCTGAGCTTGGATAGAAGAAAATCGAACAGCTTAGAAACAGCGGGATTACGAGCTTAAGGAATGATGACGGATGCGCGGCAGAAAATGACATACGATCAGCTGTCTATTAACATTCGGCACGGATGGCCACCCAAGAATTGGGTCACATTAAGGTTAGGAGTATTCTGCCAAAAGTCAATTTCACCCCCCTCTCCCACCCTGCAAGCTGAAAAAAAGGCGGCCGGATGTCCGGCCGCCGGCAATAAATTATCTGGGTTGCAAACTTACTTGAGGGTGTGCTTGAACTCGAAGGTGCGCTTCTGGTCATCGGCCAGTTTGGTGCCAACCACCAAGGTGTATTCCCCTTTTTGTTTCAGAACGGTATCGGCGCCGAAATGCCCCTGCATCCCCATCAGCCTGATCGGGGCGCTGGTTTTTCCGTCGGGACCGGTGATTTTCACCGCCGCCGCGCCCTTGGTGATCGGCTCGCCGCTTTTGTTGTCGACGAACATCAGCATGATGTGGTGGGTGGTTTCCATCCCCATTTTACTCATGGCGGCGCCGACATCCTTGAGATGCGCCATCCCCCTTACTCCTGCCTTGGTGTCGTCGCCGAGGATGATCATGTCGCCGTAGGCGTCCATGCCGGCATGATCGTGACCGGCGTGGTCCATTTTGCCGTGATCCATCCCTTGCTTATTGCGCTCGTGACTGGCGGCAAGCGCGGTCAGCGGCAGGGAGACAACGAAAATAAGCGCCGCCAGAAAGGTGAATTGATTTTTCATGGTGTTTCCTCCATTGTTTTCGGCGGTTGATCCGCCATGGTTAAAGTGTGGTCCTGCTTTCTGTTATTCGTGCAGTTCCGTCTGTGCGGTCGGAACGAGGGTTTTTTCGAGTTTCCGCCCCCGCCACAGGTAGTAAATTACCGGATAAACCATCAGTTCCATGATCCCCGAGGTGACAACACCGCCGACCATCGGTGCGGCAATGCGCTTCATCACGTCGGCGCCGGCGCCATGACTCCACATGATCGGCAGCAGGCCGGCGATAATGACTGAGATCGTCATTATCTTGGGCCGGATGCGCTTGACGGCGCCGTGGTGGATCGCCTGGCGCAAATCGCCTCGGGTGCGCATGCGACCGTTGTCTCCCCACAGCTTGTGCGCCAGATCGAGATAAAGGAGCATGACCACCCCGGTTTCGGCGTCGAGTCCCGCCAGGGCGATGACGCCGACCCAGACCGCCACCGAGGTATTGTAATCGAGGATGTAGAGCAGCCAAAAAGCGCCGATGAGGGAAAAAGGCACCGCCAGAAAGACGATCCCCGTCTTAATCAGGCTCTTGGTATTTAGATAGAGGATGACGAAAATAATCAGGATTGTCAGCGGGATGATAACAATGAAGCGTTTTTTGGCATCCTGCATATATTCGAACTGGCCGCTCCAGACAATGCTGTAGCCGGTCGGCAGTGCGATCTTTTCGACCGCCTGCTGCGCCTGCTTCACATAGGTGCCGACGTCGATGTCTTTGATATCGACATAAATCCAGGCGGTGCGCCGGGCGTTTTCGCTCTTGATGCTCGGCGGCCCCTTCTGAATGACGATGTCCGCCAACTGGGAGATCGGGATGTGCGTGCCGTCTTTCAACGGAACCAGAACCCGCTCCAGCGATTGCAGGTCGTTGCGGTAGTCGCGCTGGTACCGGATATTAACGGGATAACGCTCAAGCCCCTCGACGGTGGTGGTGATGTTCACGCCGCCGATGGCCGACTGAATGACATCCTGCACCTCGCCGACGGTGAGGCCGTAGCGGGCGGCGGCTTCGCGATCGATGTCGAAATCGAGATAATTGCCGCCGGTTACCCGCTCCGAGTAAGCGGAAAGGGTTCCCGGCAGGGTGCGCACCAACGCCTCGATTTCTTCGCCGATATCGCTGAGAGTCTGTAGATCCGGCCCCATAATCTTGATCCCTACCGGGGTCTTGATGCCGGTGGAGAGCATGTCGATGCGCGTCTTGATCGGCATCGTCCAGGCGTTGGTGAGCCCCGGAAACTGGATGGCGTTGTTGAGCTGTTCCTTCAACTCTTCGACATTAATGGTGCGTTGCTCCGGCCAGATCCATCCCAGCGGCGCCTGCGCCCACTCGGTCCACTGCGGCCAGTCGGAATAGAAACGCCGCACCGGCACCTTCCGCCACTCCTCCTCCGGCTTGAGCATGATGGTGGTCTCGATCATCGACAGCGGCGCCGGATCGGTGGCCGTCTCGGCGCGTCCGACCTTGCCGAAAACGTGGTGCACCTCTGGAAATTCCTTGATGATCTTGTCGGTCTGCTGCAGCAGTTCCTTGGCCTTGCCGATGGAGATCCCCGGCAAGGTGGTCGGCATGTAAAGAAGGTCGCCCTCATAGAGGGGCGGCATGAACTCCGAGCCCATTTTCGATAGCGGCCAGATGATGGAGAGCATCAGCAGCAGCGCCACCAGCAGGGTGCTCTTACGCCATTTGAGGACGAAATCGACCACCGGGTGGTAGGCGCGGATGAGCAGCCGGTTGATGGGGTTCTCGTCTTCGGATTTGATCTTGCCGCGGATGAACCAGACCATCAGCACCGGCACGACGGTGACGGAGAGAATCGCCGCCGCCGCCATGGCGTAGGTCTTGGTGAAGGCCAGGGGTTTGAACATGCGCCCGGACTGCTCCTGCAGGGCGAAAACCGGAACGAAAGAGACGGTGATCACCAGCAGCGAGTAGAAAAGGGTCGGACCGACCTCCACCGCCGAGTCGCGGATGATCTGCCAGTGGGGCTTTTTCCCCTGATAGCGCTCCAGGTGCTTGTGGGCGTTTTCGATCATGATGATCGCTGCATCGACCATGGCGCCGATGGCGATGGCGATCCCCCCCAGGCTCATGATGTTGGCGTTGATTCCCTGCGCGCCCATGATCACGAAGGCAATCAGCAGCGCCACCGGCAGCGTGAAGATCGCCACCAGCGAACTCGGCAGGTGAAAGAGAAACAAGGCGGTGACCAGGGCCACGACGATGCTCTCCTCGATGAGCTTCTCCTTGAGGGTGTCCACCGCCCGCTCGATGAGATCGGAGCGGTCGTACGTGGTGACGATCTCAACCCCTTCCGGCAGTCCCGTCGCAAGCTGGGCCAGTTTCTCCTTGACCCGCTCGATGGTGGCCAGGGCGTTCTCGCCGAAACGCATGACGACGATGCCGCCGACCACCTCCCCTTCCCCGTTGAGCTCGGCGACGCCTCGGCGCAGTTCGGGGCCGATCTTCACTTCGGCCAGGTCGCGCACCAGCACCGGCGTCCCTTTACTATCGGTGCCGACAACGACTTTTTCGATGTCCTCCTTCGACTGAATATAGCCCTTGCCCCGGATCATGTACTCGGTTTCGGCCATTTCGATGAGCCGCCCGCCGACATCGTTGTTGCTGCGCTGGATCGCCGCCTTGATCTGCGGGATGGTGAAGTGATAGGCGAGCAGCCGCACCGGGTCGACGCTCACCTGGTACTGCTTGACATAGCCGCCGATGCTGGCTACTTCGGCAACCCCTTCGACGGCGGTCAACTCATAGCGCAGGAACCAATCCTGAAGCGAGCGCAACTGCTGCAGATCGGTCCGTCCATCGCTGACCAGGGCGTACTCGTAAACCCAGCCGACCCCGGTGGCATCGGGACCCAATGTAGGGGTGACCCCTCGGGGCAGCTTGCCGGAGGCGTAGTTCAGGTACTCCAGCACCCGGGAACGGGCCCAGTAAATATCCGTCCCCTCCTCGAAAATGATATAGACGAAGGAGTAGCCGAAAAAAGAATAACCGCGAACCACCTTGGAGCCGGGAACCGCCAGCATCTGGGTGGTCAACGGATAGGTGACCTGGTCCTCCACCACCTGGGGCGCCTGGCCGGGGTACTCGGTGAAGATGATCACCTGCACGTCGGAAAGATCCGGAATGGCGTCGATGGGCGTCCTGAGCAGGCTGTAAATCCCCGCGATGATGACAAACAGGGTCAGCAGGGCCACCATGAACTTGTTGCGGATGGAGAGATCGATCAGTTTTTCGAGCATTGAAATGCCTGTCTATTGTAGGAGCGGGTTGCCCTGGCCAAGGGCCCGGCAAGCGCCGCCCCGAATATCATTCGAATAAATCGCTCAGATCTTCCTTGGGTTGGTCGCTTGCGTCCTCGCCAAAGAGGTCGTCCATCTTTTCCGCTTCGCCCGTACTGGCATGCCCTTCATGCGACGGCGCGGGCCCCTGGCCTTTCGGCTGCGTCATCCTGGAGATCGCCTCGCGCAACTGGCTTTCGGAATCAAGCATGAACTGGGCGGAGGTCACCACCCATTCGCCTGGCAGAAGACCTTCCTTGATCTGGAGATAGCCCTTCTCGCCCCGTAGTCCGGTCCGGACCTGGCGCGGTTCGAACTTGCCCTCGCCGAGGGCGACGAAGACCGTCTCCTTGTCTCCGGAGTCGATCACCGCCTCGGCAGGCACCGCCAGGACGTTCTCAATGGTCTGCGCCTCGATGACGACATTGACGTACATGTCCGGTTTCAACTCGAATTGCTGATTATCGAGGACGATGCGCGCCTTGACGGTGCGGGTTTTCGCCTCCAGATAGGGATAAATCTTGTCGATCTTCCCGCGCACCGGATCGCCCTCGTAAGGTAGCTCCACCCAGGCGTCCTGCCCCACTTTGACCCAGGGCAATTCGTATTCGTAGATATCGGCAAACACCCAGACATTGGAGATATCCGAAATGCGAAAGAGCTCCGCCCCCGGCTGAATTCTCATCCCCTCGTTGGCCATCTTGGCGCTGACGATCCCATCGTACGGCGAATAGAGGGTCAGAGTCTTCTTCACCTCGCCTGTCTTGCGCAGCTGTTCGATCTGCTTTTTCGAAATATCCCAATACTCCAGGCGTTTTTGCGACGAGGCCAGCAGGCGCTCGGCCCCTTCGGCGATTTCCGGGAAGGGGCTTTTCTCCAGTTTGGCCTTGTTGTGCAACGCCAGCAGGTACTCTTCCTGGGCGGAAACGAGTTCGGGGCTGTAGATCGACAGCAACGGCTGGCCTTTTTTGACGAACTGACCGGTTTCGTTGATGTGAAGATTTTCGATCCAGCCACCGATTTTGGTGTTAACGGTATACTGCTTCGGCTCCTCATAGCCGACCAGACCGACGGTGCGCACTGTCCGCGCGAGGTCGCGGCGGGTCGTTTCGGCGGTGCGCACCCCCATGTTCTGCTGCGTCACCGGATCGATCTGGATGATCGATCCGCCCGGCGCCTCGTCCTCGTAAACCGGCACCAGATCCATCCCCATGGGGGACTTGCCCGGTGCGTCGCGGACGTAGCTCGGGTCCATCGGCGCCACCCAGTACTTGATCTTGCGCTCGCCGGTGGCCACGGCTTTTCCGCCACCGCCGGCGCCAGCCTTCAGGGGCGTTAAGTCCATGGCGCAGATCGGGCAGGTTCCCGGCTCGTCCTGGATGATAAAGGGGTGCATGCCGCAGGTGTACTGCACGCTCTCCGCTGGAACCGCCGCCGTTTCTCCGCCGCCGCCCTCCCCGCCCGGCGTTTCGCGTCCGGTCAAGGTCAGTCCGGCAATGGCCAGAACGAGAACGAGTATGATCCCCAAAAAGACTTGCTCGCGTCGTGTCATGAATGTACCCACTTCCTTATCCGTTAATTTTTCTCTTCATCAGCCGGCAAAGCGTCCACGATCTCTCCCACAGGCACTCCCGATTCGGCTTCGAGTCGGGCAATGTTCTGTTTGTAGGTGGATACCAGCCGAAAATATTCCAGATTGTCCTGATACAGCTTGGTCAGAGCATCGATCAGGGTGAGGAAATCGACCCGCCCCGCCTGATAGGCGCTGACCGCCGCCTGGTAGGATTGACTGGCCTGAGGAATAATTCCTGTTTCGTAAAGCCGCAGTAGTTCCCGATTTTTCGCCATTTCGGAATAACTATCGAAGATATTGAAGAAAATCTGGTTTCTGAACTGCTCGTATTGCCGCAGGGCCATGCGGATGCCCGATTCGGCTTCGCCGACCGCCGCCCGCCGTTTTTCACGGTAAACCGGAAGACTCATGCTGAACTCCAGGCCGACAAAATCGGTTCCATCGTCCCCCATGTTGTCCTGCCGGTGGGTGTAAGCGGCGCCGAGGCTGAAATCGGGGTAATCGTTGAGACGGGCCAATTCCCTTTCGGCCTTGAAACGATCCACCAGAGAACGGTAAGCGGCATAGAAGGGACGCTGCAACTCGGAAAGTTCTTGCAGCTTCTCGACCGGAATCTCCACCTCGCCAATAGCGATGTCGGCCAGCGGCGCCAGCGGTGCTCCTGTCGGGCGATTCAACAACGCATTCAGCCGGGCAATGGCCGAGAGCCGCTGCTGGCGCAGACCGATGATGCGATCCATCAGGCGGGAGCGCTCGACCTGAGCCTTGAGGACATCCTGCTGCAATCCCTGCCCGACTTCGTACCGCGTTTCAGCCAGTCGGGTGAAATCATCGAGGAGAGCCATATTCTTCTGCAGGATCGCGACCGCACGGTCGAGATAATAGATGCGGTAAAAGACATCCTTGACGTTTTGCGTCAACTGCAACTTCTGATCTTCGTAGGCCGCCTTGTACCAGAGCGCTTTCTGCTCGGCGACTTCCCCCCGAGCCGCCAGTTTGCCGGGAAAGGGGAATCTCTGCGTCAACCGCAGGGTTTGTCCGGTCATCGGGGTTTCATCGCCGGCAAGCGAATCGATGGGATAATTGTTCAGTCCCAAAGACAAAGTCGGATCCTCCAACGCTACCGCCTGGGCGACCGTCTCGGTATTCATGGCCCAGCGCTCCTGTCCAGCCTGTAAATCCGGGTTGTTCGCCAGCGCCTCGGCGACCAGATCGTCCAGCAGGGGTGAATCCGCCGCCGATATATTATTGTCAACTCCCAGCGCCGTTTCGGCGGCCAACAGACCGGGAATCGGCAGGAGAAGCAACAAGATCAGCAGAAAAGGGGGGATGATGCGCATTGCAAGCTCCTTGGTGGGCAACGGGTGGAAATGCTTTGGAAGTATAACCCTGCCCAAACCTTCGTCGAATCCGATCGGCAAACCAGGCGATGTATCCGGTAGCACCATCCATCACCTATCATGGATCGTGCCAAAAAAATAGGTTCTAAATTCAATAGGTTATGAAGTGTTCCCGAGATAAAGAGTCGAATATTGCACGCGTGGTGGAGAATATTCTGCAGTCTGCAGGGAGGGTATGGTGCGAAGGGAAGCCCAGCCAAGATCGAATGATCTCGTCCTGGCTGGGGAGGTGGGATTTTATCGGGTTGATGAATACCAGAGGGAGGCGACCATGCCCCAGATAAAATTAAGGAGAATGACCAGCATCGGCGTCAGTGTGCCGAAACCGAGTCCGAGCATTCCTTTGCCCATTTCAGGAAAAACAACGAACAGGACCATGGCGGAAGGGGCAAGGCTTACGAGCATGCCACGCAAAAGGAGCCGGCTCTTCAGGAACGGCAAGACAAGAAGAAGTCCCCAGATGCCACCCCAGACCAGACGGGGATACAACCAGGATGCGGTGAATTCCGGCCGCAGGCCGATGCCGAGTTTGGCGGTGATTCCGACCTTTCCGAGCCACCAGATATTGGCGCTGTCGACCAGCGCTCCGAGCGTGCCGCCAACGTAAGCGCCACCGACCGCCCGATTCCATTTGCCCATGTTTGCCCTTCCTTTCGCCACAAGTTGACATCCTTGTGGGGCGAATTGAATAATCATCACATTGTGGTGCGCCGAACCTTAAAATGCCGTTTGCCGCCATTTTTGTCAATCGAGGAAAGACAGGGCGCGGTGGTTCTGCTCCTTGCCCGCTTCTTCCTTTCCCGGCGCTCCACCTGTAGCGAAGAACCGGACGGCGCCTGACCCCCTGCACCCTCATCGGCGGGTCGCCGGTATTGCATTTGCGCCATGAATCACCGGTGAATTACATCGGCATGGTGGCATTTTTCCCCTCTTGGGTATAATAGCAGGCATGAAAAAATTCATTCTTGCTGGTATTGCCGCCCTGTTTGTCGCCGCCCAGGCTTTCGCCGCCGCTGTCGTCGAACAGCACGATCTGCGGGTGGAGCTGGTCCCCGAGCAGAATCTCATTCAGGCCACCGACCGGCTGACGGTGCGGCCCGACGGCGCCTCCCGCCTCCTGCTCACCCTGACGCCGACGGCGGAAATCCTCGATGTGACCGCCGACGGGCGACAAGTCCCCTGGAGTTTTCAGCGGGGGCATCTTGGCATTGAACTGCCGACGGGGGAACGGGTGTCGGTGGGGATCCGCTACCGAGCGAAATTCACCGACCAGGCGCCGGCGCGACCGCTCAACACCGAAGATCCCGGTTTCGGCGTCACCGGCGCCATCGGGCCGGAGGGCGTTTTTCTTGGCGGCGAGGCGGGGTGGTACCCGGAGGATCGGGAGAGCCAGCCGACTTTCCGCCTGCAGATCGATACGCCGCTGGGGATGAGTGCCGTCACGGCCGGCCGCCGCATAGCAAATGAACCCGGTCGCTCCGTCTGGCAGGTCGAGCATCCGGTACGCGGCCTTGCCCTGGCGGCCGGACCGTACCAGGTGCGTAGCGGCGAAGCCGGCGATGTCCCCGTCTATGCCTACTTCTATCCCCAAAGTCGGCAGTTCGCCGAAACTTACCTGCAAGCCGCCCAGAACTATATCGAAATGTACCGGCAGCTGTTCGGTCCTTACCCTTTCGCCAAATTCGCCGTGACGGAGAACTTCTTTCCCACCGGCTACGGCTATCCCTCCTGGACGCTGCTCGGCAGTTCCGTGGTCGCCCTCCCCTTTATCGTCGAAACCAGTCTCGGGCACGAAGTCGCCCATTCGTGGTGGGGAAACGGCGTCTGGGTCGATTATGCGCAAGGCAACTGGTCGGAGGGACTCACCACCTATGTCGCCGACCACCTCTACAAAGCGCGCCAGTCGCCGGAAGAAGCGCGCCAATACCGGTTGAAAATTCTGCGTGATTACGCCGCCCTGGTGCCGCCGGACAAAGATTTTCCCCTGGCGGATTTCATCAGCCGGACCACGGCCGCGGAGCAAGCGGTCGGCTACGGCAAGGCGGCGATGGTCTTTCACATGGCGCGGCAGCGGGTGGGGGATGCCGCCTTCTGGGAAGGTCTGCGGCGGGTGGCCGGCGAGAAACTCTTCGCCCGGGCAAGTTGGCGGGATTTCGCCGAAGCGCTGGAACAGACCGGGGGAAACGATCTGCAACCCTTCTTTCGCCAGTGGGTGCAGCGTCCGGGCGCGCCGCAACTGGTCCTGACCGAGGTGCGCGCCGAACCCAACGCCTCGGGGTGGACGGTGACCGGCGTCCTGCGCCAGCAGCCCCCGGTTTACGACTTGCAGATGCCGCTTTTGCTGGAAACCGAAGACGGCTCGATTACGGCGATCATTGCCGCTGGCGACGAAACAACTCCCTTTCGCCTTGCGGCGTCCGGCCGGCCGCTGCGGCTGATCGCCGATCCCGAGGTGGACGTTTTTCGTCGTCTGGCCTGGTCGGAAATTCCGCCCACGGTCAATGGGGTGCGCGGGTCCGGCAATCTTCTGGCGATAGCCGCAGCCGATCTACCGGCCGCGACCCTGGAGTCGGCCCGCCAGATTCTTCCCGCACTGGGGCGGAAAACGACGAATATCCGGTCTGAACAGGAGGTCTCCCCCACGGAACTGCAAGGGCGCGACGTGCTTTTCATCGGCCTGCCGACCCGTGAGGAATTGCGGCCGATTCTGCCGGCGGGGCTGACGCTGTCGGCAACAGAATTCGTGCTGGAAGGCGAGGCTTATGCCGGGGAGGATGCGGTTCTCTTCGCCACCTTGCCACAGGCGAAGGAGCCGCAACGGACCACCGCCCTTTTCCTGCCCGGATCGGCGAAGGCGGCGGCCACCGCCGCGCGAAAGATTCCCCATTACGGCAAATACAGTTACCTGGCTTTTGTCAATGGGACCAACGTCGCCAAAGGAATCTGGCCGGCGCCGAGTACGCCAATGGTTCATACCTTCGCGCCGCCGACCGAGCAAATTCAGGGAGAACAGCGATGAAACTCTGCCAGACCGTTTTGGTCCTGGTCGCTTTTTTTGTCGGAAGCCTGTTGCTGTCGATGCCGGCCAGCGCCCATATCATGGCCGTGGACGGCAACCGAATCGTGACCTTCGATCAGTTGATCGACGACCTGGGGACGGCGCGGATCGTCTTCGTCGGCGAACTCCATGACCGCCCCGGTCATCACCGGGCGCAGTTGCAGGTTATTCAGGGCTTGCAGGCCACCGGCCGGCCGGTGGCCATCGGTTTGGAAATGGCCCGCCAGGAAGCGCAGGAAGCGCTGGATCAGTGGGTCGGGGGGAGAATGGGAGAGCAGAAATTCCGCAGGATTTTCGAGGAAGGCTGGGGAATGTGGGAGCAATACCAGGAAATTCTCCAATATGCCCGCAAAAATCGCATTCCGCTGGTCGCCCTCAACGTTTCACGGGACATAACGCAGCAGGTGGCGCAAGAGGGATTCGACTCCCTTTCGGCCGAACAGTCGCAGGCCTTGCCCGGCGTGACCTGCACCATCGATCCCGAATACCGAGATTTCATTCGTCGCACCCTCGGCAATCATGCCCATGACGGGGCGCAATTCGAGAATTTTTGCGAAGCGCAGATGGTCTGGGATACGGTCATGGCCAGAAATATTGTTCATTACCTGGGGGACCATCCGGAGACCACCATGGTTGTCCTTGCCGGCAGCGGACATGCCTGGAAATACGGCATTCCGGAACAGGTTCGCCGCCAGGGAGGGGAGTTCCCCTCGCGGGTGCTTCTGCCGGAAATCGTCGGACGCATTGCGGCCGGTGAAATCACCACCGATGAAGCGGATTACCTGCTGCTGGGGGTTGACGAGGCGGAGTTGCATTGAGGCGGGAATAGCTGATAATTCTTGCAGCCTTACCTCGATTTTGGCCATCAATAAAGAAGCGCACGCGGTCGGTGAGAGATTTCATCGATGACCGCCCCTTTCATTCATCGTTCCGGTCATCACCGTCAGGTCGTTGACGATAGCCAGGCGGGGCCTCCGGTTGCTCGCTACAGGCGATACCGCCGACAACCAGGGGAAGGGGTGGGGCGGTTGCGCCATAGCAACCTGCGTCGGCGTGATTTCTCGCCCAGCATCGGCATAACCGACCAGTAGGGTGCGGTCGCAAATGCCCTTGATCAGCCTTGGCGTTCCGCCGGAGAATTCATAGATTCGGCGTATTGCCGCCGGGGTGAAAAATGATTATTGTGGTTGCCGGCGACCCGCAGTCGATGCCGGATATAGGCGGCGGTATCGTCGAAATCCATGGCCAGCTTTTATTTACAAGATAAATCCACGGCGTGTTTCGCCCGCAACATTCATCGAGGCTGTAACGTATGAGCGACTGGAAGGACATCACCCGTGAAGCGAAAATTGCCTACTTCTCCATGGAAATCGGTTTGACCAACGATATCCCCACTTACAGCGGCGGCCTGGGTGTTTTGGCCGGGGATACGATTAAAACCGCCGCCGACTTGAAGGTGCCGATGGTGGCCGTCACCCTGGTTTGCCGCCAGGGTTATTTTCTGCAGAAGATCGGTCCCGATGGATGGCAGCAGGAATTCCACCGCAGTTGGAAGCCGGAAACCTTCATGGAATTGCTGCCGGTGAAGACGCTGGTCACCATCGAGGGGCGCGACGTCAAGGTGCAAGGCTGGCTTTATCGCGTCAAAAGCCCGAGCGGCGGCCAGGTGCCGGTGCTGTTTCTCGATACCGATATTCCAGGCAACGAAGAGCAGGACCGCCGCATTACCGACGAACTTTACGGCGGCGACAGAATCTACCGGCTGAAACAGGAGATTGTTCTCGGCTTGGGCGGCGCCCGCATCCTCGATGCCCTGGGCTTTACCGTTCGCAAATACCACATGAACGAGGGGCACGCCAGTCTGCTCACCCTCGAGTTGCTCAACCATTCGCGCCGTTCGGTCGAGGACACATGGGACGAACGGGCCGCCTGGGACACCCATCGGGTGATGGAGCAATGCGTTTTCACCACGCACACGCCGGTCGAGGCTGGGCATGACCTGTTTCCGTACGATCTGGTGCAGCAGGTCATGGGCGAAATAGTCCCCCTCCCCTTGCTCCAGGAACTAGCCGGCCAGGAAGTCCTCAACACGACGGTGCTGGCGATGAATCTCAGTCGCTACGTCAATGGGGTGGCGAAGAAACACGGGGAAGTTTCCAAGGTTTTATTCCCCGGTTTTGAGATTCACGCCATCACCAACGGTATCCACCCCTTCACCTGGGCATCGCCTTATTTCGTCAATTTATTCAACCACTACCTGCCGAGTTGGGGCAGGGAGCCGGAGCTGCTGGTGCGGGTGGACACCATCCCGGACGAGGAGATCTGGGACGCGCATCTGGGCGCCAAGGCCTATCTGTTTCAGTACGTGGAAGAAACGACGGGAGTGCGCCTCGACCCGGATGTCCTGACCATCGGTTTCGCCCGGCGGGCGGCCTCTTACAAGCGGGGCGATCTGGTGTTCAGCGATCCGGAACGGCTAGTGGCCATGGGCGAGGGAAAGCTGCAGTTCGTCTTCGGTGGCAAAGCGCATCCCCGCGACACCCTTGGCAAAGAATTGATCCAGCGCATCATCCAGCAGATCCGTCAATTGAAGGGGCGTATTTCCTGCGTCTACCTGGAAAACTACAACATGGAGGTGGCGGCCCGCCTGATCCCCGGAGTGGACGTCTGGCTGAACAATCCGCTGCGCCCCCTGGAGGCGTCCGGCACCAGCGGCATGAAGGCGGCCCTCAATGGAGTGCCGAATTTCAGTGTTCTGGATGGGTGGTGGATCGAGGGCCACATCGAAGGGGTGACCGGCTGGTCGATCGGCCCGCCGCCCACGGAAAACGCCGTCGATATCAACCATTCGGCCGAGGATGTTCTCGACCTTTACAGCAAACTGGAGAAAACCATCCTACCGATGTACTACAACGATCGACCCGCATGGATTCGCATCATGAAAAACGCCATTGGCAAAAATGCCTATTATTTCAATACGCACGTCATGATGCGCCGCTATGTAACCGAAGCCTATTTCCACTGAGCCTTCCCCGCCCGTCCCGCCTTTCCCGCCGGCGGGGGAAATAAATTTCCATCCGGCGGTTGAATTCTCCTGCCGATGGGGTTAAATCACAGTGCCCCTTGAGCATTACTTCTCTTGCGTCGCAGGAAGACTTCATGCCGGTAAAAATCCTGATCGCCTGTCGAATTCAACTCTTCGCCCATGGCATCAAACGCCTTCTTGAGGAGGGGCGCCGCGATCGCCTGGTGAGTGTTGCCAGCGGCGACGATTTCAAGGAGAAAATGGTATTCGAACCGCAGATCATTCTTGCGGATCAGGTTACCTGCCGCCAAATCCTGAGCGAACACCAGTTCGCGACGGCCAAGCTCATCTGCATCATCGAGAATCGCAATTCTCTCTCCGCCTACGGCGATCTTTCGGAACTGGTGACGAAGGGATTTGCCGGATTTCTTCCCGGCTATGCGGACCTTGCGATGCTGAACAAGGCAATCGACTCGGTGCAGAGGGGGGAGTTGTGGATCGATCGCAAGACGCTGCGGGATTCTTTCCTGCACAAGGGGCGGGACGAGATTTCCCTGACCCGCCGGGAGCAGGAAATTCTTCGTTGTCTGGGCAGCGGCTTTTCCAACAAGGAAATAGCCGAGAAACTATGCATCACCGAGCAGACGGTGAAATCGCACTGCAATCATCTATATAAAAAATTCGGGGTCAAAAACCGCCTGCAACTCGCCCTGTACAATTCCCAGAACGAATTCGACCAGTTCTTCAGCTGAAAGTCCTCGGCTTATTTAAAACGGATCTTGCGCACCCCCGGCAGTTGCGCGATGAGCGTGGTCATCTCGCGGCCGATCCTTCGCTTCTGGCGGGTAAGGACGATCTGGTATTCGACCTCGCCGGTCGAAAAATCGGTGGCGGCGCGCAGGTCGCTGATGCGCAGGCGGTGCTGCTGAAAAATGCGCTCCATGTCGGGATAGATATCCGGTGCGAGGGTGGCGACGACGGTCAGATGCAGGTAGCGGTCCTTGTTCAGGATTTGCTCCAGGCGTTTGAGGAACACCAGGCTGGCCAGGGCGATGATTGCGGCCATGACGGCTGGGCCGAAAAACCCGGCGCCAAATGCCATGCCGACGCCAGCGCAGAGCCAGAGGGAAGCGGCGGTGGTCAGGCCGCGAATGGAAAAACCCTCCTTGATAATCACCCCGGCGCCGAGAAAACCTATGCCAACAACGACCTGCGCCGCCACGCGGGCGGGATCGAGGCGCACCGTGCCCAGCGCGTCCATCCCGCCATACTTGAGGTAAAACCCCTCGGAAACGATCGTCATCAAAGCCGCACCGACCGCCACCAACAGGTGGGTGCGCAATCCGGCCGGTCGGCCGTGCGTTTCCCGCTCCAGGCCGATGACCCCTCCAGCCAGACCAGCCAGGAAAAGCTTCACCAGCACCATTAAATGATAACTGCCGAGCAGACTGTCCAAAAACATCGCCTTCTCCGCTATTATTCGAATTCTATCTGTGGCGAAATGGGGGATTCCTTCCGTCAGGCCCGTGGAATGATTTCAACCAGCAGTTCGGAGACCCGCACCATGTCTTCGACCCGCACCGATTCCTCCACCGAATGCACGTGCGTCATGCCGGTGCCGAGGATGACCGTCTCGATGCCATGGTGGTTGAAAATATTGGCGTCGGAACCGCCGCCCGCGCCGCGCACTTCGATTTTACGACCCAACCGGGCGCCCGCATCGAGAACCAGTTGCACGACGGACGCATCCGGCCGGACGACCATTCGGGGATATTCGGCCACCACCTCGGCGCGCACTTCCGCCGCGATCCGACGGCCGTCGATGTCATGCACCGATGCTTGCGCCGCTTCTTCCAGACAGGCGACCATGTGTGCGGTCTGCCGCTCCAGTTTCTCC
This sequence comes from Desulfuromonadales bacterium, assembly GCA_041677125.1. GTDB lineage: Bacteria > Desulfobacterota > Desulfuromonadia > Desulfuromonadales > JACZKF01 > JBAYQP01. Next base: position 44,271 of record JBAYQP010000001.1, read on the forward strand.
GGATCGTGACTGCGCGCCTCTCCCTCCAGAAATACTTGGCGGGCGACGATATTGGTGGCTTGTCCGCCGCCGATGGTGCCGATGTTGGCGGTTGTTTCATCGTCAATGCGCCCCAGGCGCATGGCGGCAATCCCACGAGCCGCCACCTCGATGGCCGAAATTCCTTTTTCCGGCGCTATGCCGGCATGCGCCTCGCGACCGACGATTTCGACGCGCAGCTTATTGGCGCCGGGCGCTCGGTGAATCAGCAGATCGATGCCGGAGGTGTCGAGGGCGATGCCGCGCCGGGCGGCAAGCAGGTCAGGGTCGAGAAGCTTCGCGCCCAGTAGCCCGATCTCCTCGCAGATGGTAATGACCACCTCCAGCGGGCCGTGCTCCAGCTTGCGCTCGCGTATCACTTCCAGCGCCTCGATGATTTCGGCAATGCCCGCTTTGTCGTCGGCGCCGAGCACTGTATCGCCGGCACTGGTGAAAACGCCCTCATGCAAAACCGGACGAACCCCCATGGCCGGTTCGACGGTGTCCATGTGCGCCGAGAGCATGAATGCCTCTGCTGTGCGTCCGAAGGGAGCAAAGCGGGCAATCAGGTTGCCGCTCTCGCTTCCGGCCTTTTCTCCGGCGTCGTCGATGAGGACTTCGGCGCCGAGCCGTCGGAAGCGCTCCGTCAGGTAACGGGCGATCTCCCCTTCCTTTCTGGACGGGCTGGCGATGGCGGCCAGACGCGAAAACTCCTCGGTGATCCGTTGCCGGTTTATCATACGACTCTCTTTCGATGATTGTTTATTCATGTTTAGCGCATCTGTCCCAGCATTTTCAATAGAATAAGAACATTTACCCGGGCAAAACGATTTTTCCTTTACCTATGTGCTATTTGCACGAATTCTCGGTCTGGACACAGCGGGTCGAAAGCTGCTACCATGCGCCAGTTTTTCATTGAATGTCCGGCGAGAACTCTCCGGCCTGCCATCGCTCCATTTTTCATTGCGAGATGTCATGCAGTTTGATTGGAAATCCCCTAGAAAACCCGCGACGAGTATCAGCCCTCCCCGTCCTTCCCGCCGTCTGCCCTATCTTCTTTTGCTGCTGGCTTTGGCTTCTCTGCTGCTGGTCGCCAATCACTATTCGCCGCGCCGTTCGCCGTCGCTCATCGCCGCCGAGCAAGAGAATACCAAATCAGGACCGACCGCGCCCGTGCTGAAAATCAGTGAGAAAGTCGTTGCGGGGACGATCCAGCCGGGTGAGACGATCACCTCCTTGCTCGGGGAGTACTTCAGCAGCCGGGAACTGCACGACCTGAGTCGGGCAAGCAAGGACAAGTTCCCCCTTTCCGGCATCTGTGCCGGGCAACCGTATAAGCTTTGCCTGAAAGAAGAGGCCTTCGAGCGCTTCGAATACGATATCAATCGGAGCGAGCAATTGATCATCAGCCGCGCCGAGGATGGTTTCATGGTTTCCCGGGTGCCGATCGAATACGATATCGTAACGGAAACGGTGCGCGGCACGATTAGCAGCAGCCTGTTTGAGGCGGTATCCGCATCGGAAGAAAATCCGGAACTGGCCATGATCCTGGCCGATATTTTCGCCTACGATATCGATTTCATCCTCGATATCCGCCAAGGCGACACCTATCAGGCGGTGGTGGAGAAACGTTTCCGCAAGGGCGTTCCCGCCGGATATGGTCGCATTCTGGCTGCGGAATTCAACAACCAGGGGCGGAGCTACCAGGCCTTTCTCTTCCAGGACGGCCAGCGGCCTGCCGCCTATTATAACAGCAAGGGGGAAAGCCTGCGGACGGCTTTCTTGCGCGCCCCCCTCGCCTTCAGCCGCATTTCCTCGGGCTTTTCCCTGCGCCGGTTTCACCCCATAGCCAAAACCTGGCGGTCGCACCCCGCCATCGATTACGCCGCGCCGACGGGCACACCGATCATGACGGTCGGCGACGGAACCATCATCCAGCTTGGTCGTACCAGCGGCAACGGCAATTACCTCAAAATCCGCCACCCCAATGGCTATGAGACGATGTACCTGCACATGAGTCGATTTGCCAAAGGGATGAAGGTCGGAAAAAAAGTCCTCCAGGGGAAAGTCATCGGTTATGTCGGCAGCACTGGCCTTGCCACCGGTCCGCACCTTTGCTTCCGCATGTCCAAAAACGGCGCTCCGATTAATCCAAATAAGGTTCGGACCGCCGCCGCCGCACCGGTTTCCCGGGAAAACAAAGAGGCGTTCAAAGCCTCGATTGCGCCTCTCGTCGCACAATTGCAAGGGGCCGATATCCACCAGGCGCAAGCCGGGCCATCGACAAACTCGACCATGATCCGTTAAAGACCGGCCACTCCGGCCACCAGGAGCGCCAATGGCGGAAAAAATCGGCGAAGTGCTGATCCAGGAAGGTTTGATCACCCAGACCGACCTTGAAGAAGCTTTGAAGTCCCAAGTCATTTACGGCGGCAAACTGGGGACCAATCTGATCGAAATGGGTTTTCTCAGCGAAGAGGACTTCGGTCGGGTTCTCAGCAAAATGCTGCGTGTTCCCTATGTCGGCGCCCACGAACTCCGGGATATCCCACCGGAGGTTATCGCGGCGCTGCCAGCCGACCTCGCCGAGAAATACAAGGTCGTTCCCCTGCGGCTGGAGAGCCGTCGGCTCACTCTGGTCATGGCGGACCCGACCGATCTGCGGGTCATCGACGACATCTCTTTTCGTACCGGCTTTCTCATCCGGCCTCTCATCACCTCGGAACTGGGGCTGGAACACACGCTGGAGAAGTATTACGACATCGCCCGCGAGGTGCGCTATATCTCCCTCGGCCGCACGGTCCCCACGCCGCGCAAGCCTGCCGTCAGTCCCACGCCGCCAGCGGCGCTGAAACGTACGCCCGGCATCTCTCCGGTCGCACAACCGACGTCGGCGGCAGCGGATACGGCTGCGCCGGCCCCCTTGGCCGCTGGAGCAGCGGCATCTTCCCCCGCCGTTAGTCCCCCGCAGCCCATCGACATCTTCGAGGAGATCCTGGCGGCCGATTCAACCCCGGTCGGGCTGGAAAAGGTAGCCCAGAAGCTGACATTGGCGACGGATCGCGAAGATATCGCCGCCGCCGCAATCGGCTGGCTGGGCAGTCAGTTTCCGCGAAGCGCCCTGTTTCTCGTCCGCGGAGAATTCGCCACCGGTTGGCACGCTTTTGCAGCAGGAACGATGGTGGACGGCTTCGACCGGTTGCGCATTCCCTTGGCCGAACCCTCCGTCCTGAAAACGGTGACCAACAGTCGCAGCCCGGTTCTCGGCCCCCTGCAACGGACGCCGTTCAATTCGGAAATGCTGCAGGCACTCGGCGGTGAACTTCCGAAAACCGTGCTGCTCCTTCCCCTGATGATGCTCGGACGGGTCATGGCCGTTCTCTATCTGGACGGAGCGGACGCCCTGCTGCAGGAAAAAATGCCGGAAGTGCAGAAACTCTGCGCCAAGATGATCATGGCCTTTGAAATTCTCGTGCTGAAAAACAAAATCCTGCAGCTTTGATATATTGAGCGCCAGGCAGAGGAGACAATCATGAGCGCAAAGACCCTGTTGATTACCGCATCGTTTCTCTTTCTCCTCACCGGTTGTCGGGCGGCGGCATTATCGGACGCCGGCGGAACCGTCACCGACGGCAGCGAACGCATCGAGTTCGTTGGCCGGATCGTTCATGTGTCCCTGGAAGGTGGTTTTTTCGGCATTATCGCCGACAATGGCGGGAAGTACGACCCCGTCGCCCTGCCGGAAGCTTTTCGGCGGGATGATTTGCGGGTGAACGTCGAAGCCCGCCGGCTGCCCTCTTCGGTAGGGTTTCACATGTGGGGCGAGAAAATTGAAATTATTGCGATCAAGCCTCTGTAATCCGGAACCTTTTTCGGATCCAATGAAATCCAAGGAGAAAGTGTGTTCTCATGACCATTCCTGGACAGCAGGATTTCTCAAGGACGGGAAAACGGCAAAATCTGGTCGCATTGTCAAAACAGGGGCATCGCCTGATCAAGGCCGGCGCTTACCAGGAAGCCTTTGAGGTCTTTACCCAAGCCTTGGCCATTGAGGCCGACAATCCTTATATTCTGACCGGAATTGCCGACTCGCTACGGGCGCAAAAGGAATACGCCGGCGCCGAGGATTACTACCGGCGCGTTCTTGATCGCGATCCGAACAACCTTTTCGCCCTGCGCGGGCTGGGAGACACCTTCCGCGACCGCGGCGAGCACGACCGGGCGATCGTCTTTTGGCAACGCTATCTGCGGCAGCGCCCCCAAGACATCTTCGTTTTGACCCGCGTTGCCGACGGCGCCAAGATGCTCGGGCGTTTCGATGAGGCGGAGAACGGCTACCGGAAGATACTCTCCATCCGTCCGGACGACCGGTACTGCCTGATGGGGCTGGCCGACCTGTATCACAAATTCGGCCGGGAAGCGCAAGCCATCGAATTTTATGAACGGGTCCTCGAACGGGATCCGCAGATGGTGAATATCCTCACTATTCTCGGAAATCTCTATCGACGGCGGCGCGAACTGAAATCGGCGCAGCGCTGTTATGAACGGGTTCTGCAACTCGATCCGCATAACGCCTACGCTCTCTACGGCATGGGGGAAACCTGCCGCTGGCGTTGCGACTATCGCGGGGCCATTGGGCATTGGGAAGAAATCCTGCGCCATCACGAAGGGAATACCGGGCTGCTCTCGCGCATGGGGGATGCTCACCGCAATCTCGGCGATGGCGAAACCGCCGAACATTTCTACCGGCAGATTCTTGATCGCGACTATGATCGTTACGCCCTTCTAGGCATGGCCAAGTTGCGTTGCCAGCAGGAGCGCTTTGCGGAAATGTTCGTGATATTCGAGGAGTTTCTTCGGCGCGAGGGGGAAAGCGCGCGTGTCTGGGAAGAGATGCGGGAGATTCTCCTGCGCTGCGAGGGGAAATGCGCCCTGCCGCCGGACATGCAACGGAAGTTGGAGGCCCTCGACCGATGACAGAAAGTTATTCGCCGCCCCGATGAACTACCTGGCCCATCTTTATCTTTCCGCCCCGAGCGACGGTTGCCTCCTTGGCAGTCTCATGGGCGATTTCATCAAAGGTCCTGTGCCCGCCGGCCTGCCGGCGGCAATCCGTCAAGGGGTTTCCCTGCACCGCCGGGTGGACCAATTCGCGCAAAACAACGCCATTTTTCAGCGCAGTAAACAACGCATCGATCGTTCCTTCGGCCATTGCCGGGGCATACTGATCGACGTATTTTACGACCACCTCCTCGCCCGCCACTGGGACACCTATTCGCCGCAATCGCTGGAGGATTTCGCCGGTCGAATTTACGACCTTCTTGCCGGCAACTCTTCTTATCTGCCGGCCGGACTGCAGCGTATCGCGCCGCATATGATACGGAATAACTGGCTGGTTTCCTACCGGGAAACGGCCACCGTCGGCCGCGTTCTGGAGCGCCTTGCCGGCCGTCTGCGTCGCCCCAACCCTCTGGCCGCCGGGCTGCCGGAATTGCTGGAAAACTATGTCGAACTGGAGGGGGATTGCCGCGATTTTCTGAGCGAAGCGGCCGCATACGTACGCGCGATGGGATAGAATGGCTTGGCTCGACCCGACAGCGAATCGTCCTTAAAATTAACCTTTTTCAGATGAAGTGTTCGAGCAGGTGCTCAAGCTTTTGCAGATGCCGCCTTTCTTCGTCGGATAAAATTTCGAAAACCCGCTGCGAATTCTCGTCGGTCAGATCGCGGCGCAGCAGCAGATAACGATCATAGGCGTTGGTTTCAAGGGCAACGCTCAATTCCAGAATATCGCAAATTTGCCTGCCCCGCGTCCAGGCGATCGCCTCTTCGACCCGCATCCCTCCTTCCATCCACTCCGCATCTGATGCCGGCAGCAGGCCGGCGGGAAAGGCGGTCCCCGCCGGTTGGCCGGAGATTCCCTCATAAAGCGCCTGAAGCGTTCTTTTGTGGTGCGCTTCGGCTTCGGCCAATTCGCGAAAAAGACTGGCCGCTTCATGGTCCCGCACGATTGCCGTCATTTCCAGGTAAAAGCGGTGCGCGCCGTTCTCCAGACGCCAGGCGAGAACGATCTGTTCCAGGGGGGATTCGGCTTGGGCGAAGAAGGCGAAGTCCTCCTGCGGCAGGCCCTGCGCTTTCTGCCCCCGCCAGGCGTGGATTCCCCCTTTCATGCTGCGCACCTGGCGAAAGCCGGCATTGACCAGAACATGCGAGGCGGCCCGGCTGCGCAGTCCTGAGCCGCCATAAACGAGAACCGTTTTGGCCGGATCGATTTCGTGCAGCCGCCCTGCCAATTCTTCCAGAGGAATCAGCCTCGATCCCGGCAAATGTCCCGCCGCATACTCCCGAGGATGGCCGACATCGAGAAGGGTGTAATCGTCCGGATGCGCCTGCCGCAGAAATTGTTTTACTTCTTCCGCGGTCCAGGCGGGCGCTGGATGAAGAACGGATCGAAAGGTCACAACGCGCCTCCGTAAATCCGGTCTGCCCCACCCGCAAACGGCAATGGGTTAGTTGGAAAAGCCTTTTTTCTTCTTTCGCGAGGTCTTGCCGATGATCCAGCCCGTCAGAAAAACCCCGCCTCCGGCCATAAACCAGCGAATGGCGCCGGTATAAAGAGTCGATTCCATTTCCTGGCGCAGAGTGCCGACCTCACTGGCGAGTTGGTTGTTCTGCTCCTCCAGCTGATCCCGTTCGTGCGCCAGTTCCACCACATGGGCCGATTTGTCCCGCAGCTCGCGGTGCTGCTCCTGCAACGCCGCCAAATCCTTCTCCAACTGGATACGGGTCGTTTCGACGGTGGAATGCTCCTGTCTGCTGGCCGCAAGGTTGGTGGTCAATTCCGATTGCCGGGTCTGCAGTTGTTGCAACTGGTTTTGCAGCTTTTCTCTTTCCCTTTCCAGACGGGCGATAACGAGGGCTTTTGGCGTCCTGTTGGTTAAAAACTGTTTGAGCACATAACCCTCGGTTCCGTCCGGCGCCCGAACGAAATGATATTCCTCGCCTGCTTGCAAAACTTCGAGGGGAGTCCCCGATTTGGGCATCTTGATGATCTTGTGCTTTTCGCTTTCCCCGGAGCGCAGCATGACCACCATTTCATCGGAAACATAGAGCGTTTCGGCCCAAACCGGGGAAACGGACGTAAGGGCCAACATGGTCATCAGAATCAGTATAGCGGTTCTCATTTTGCTTTTTTTCTCCTTGTTCATTTTGTTGTTGAGCGGCGTGCACAGGTGCTGGCCTCTGCGGTCAGCATATCGGCCAATCGTTTGGATATTCGGCGGGGAAAAAATTCTCCCGGGTTCGGTTGAAATAGCCATACTGCAGGTTGGGCAGTTGTTCCTTGACCTGGTTCAGCATGGTGCGCATGCCGATTCCCTCGCCGGCGACCTTCATCGCCTGCCCGTAAAGGACCGGATCGATGCTCAGATTGCGCATCTGCACCAGATCCACCCCTAAATCCCCCACCCCTTGCACCAGCGCCGCAACCTCCTCCGGTTGGTCTGTAACGCCGGGGAAAACCAGATAGTTCAACATTGTGAACATCCCGGCTTTCTTGGCCCGCCGCAGCGATTCGACCACATCGGAAAATCGGTAACTCGCGGGGCGATAATAGGCGTTGTAGCGATCTTCGCGCAGCGAATTAAGGGAAATGCGCACCGAATCGACGCCCGCTGCGGCCAATCGATCGATTTCGTCGGGCAGGGAGCCATTTGAATTGAAATTGATCGTTCCCCGGTCGGTCTGCCGCCGCATTTCACGGACGGCCGAGGCAACGGTTGCGGCTTGCAGAATCGGATCCCCCTCGCATCCCTGGCCGAAGGAGACGATGGCCTCCGGCGCCGTGCGCAGATGGGGAACAGCAATCCGGCAGAGTTCATCGACACTCGGGACAAAGCTCAGCCGCTCCTGACTGGCGGGGCAACAATCCGATTCCTGCAGGGAGATGCACCCCAGGCAGCGCGAATTGCAGACGGGTGAGGTCGGCAGAGGCGCTTCCCAGCGGCGGAAGAAGAGATTTTTGGCGGCGAAACAGTGGTAGTCGAGGGCGCAGCGGGCGAGTTGCTCAAGCAGACGATTGTCCGGATCGGCGCGCAAGGCCTGACGCACCAGGGGATCAAGCTTGCGGTCGTCGTAGTGTTCCGGCTGCCACTGGTTGTTGCGGTCGACCTGGACCGCCGCCGCGTAAAAGCGCTCCTCTTCCACACACCAACCGATGGCGGTGTAGGACCAGAGCGGCAGTTGAACCTTTTTTCGGCGATAATCGGCCGCCGGCAGCAAAGTGCGTGTGTAGGCCGGAGTGAGAAAAGCGGAGACCGCCTGCGCCGGCCCGCCACCGAGAGAGGACGGCAGGCGTGCAGCGGTGATCAATTGCCGGGTCCGCCGATCCAGGCCGATCGGCGGCGTCTCCGGGACGACGAACAGCCGGCTACCCTCAGGCAGCGGGATCAGTTCGTCGGGGCGCGGGGCGCGGGAGATCGGCCCGTTCATGCCGGCCATCAGCAAACCGGGGTGCTCGAAAACCTCCCCGTCTCGATCGGCGACTACCGCCAGAATCGTTCTTTTCGGCGCCATGTTATCGAATCAGCTTTCGGCGAAATCCGGAAGTGTGCAACCGGAAAAGTCAAAGAGGGGGAAAGAAACCGGCCAAGGATAGCACAGGCTAGTTTGCGAGACAACCTCCTGTTACATCAGCTTTTTTCTTTGCAACGGCAAACCTACTCGGCTATGCTGGCCGGCATGCGCACGATCCTTGCCACCCTGCACAGCAAGTTCATTCATCCCAGCCTCGCCCTCCCCTGTCTGGCGGCTTACGCCCAGGGCGACGCCGCATGCCGATCGCCGTCGGCATGCGGGGAAATTGCGATCCGCGAGTTTACCATTCACGAACCGCGCCAGCAAATTCTTTCCGCGTTGCTCGCCGAAGAGCCGGACGTGGTCGCTTTTTCCGTCTACCTGTGGAACCGCCGCGAGTCGCTTGAACTCGCCGACGCCCTGGCGACCGTCCGCCCCGATCTGCGGGTGGTGGTCGGCGGCCCGGAGGTTTCCTTCGATGGCGCGGAGCTGTTCGCCAGGCATCCCGGGGTAAGCGCCCTGGTGTGCGGAGAGGGGGAGATTCCCCTGCGCGCCCTTCTCGCCGCCTGGGCCGCGGGCCGCGACCCCGTCGGAGTGCCGCGCCTGATCTGGCGCGACCGGAATGGCGGCGTATGCGCAGGGCCGGATGGCCCTCCGCTGCGCAGCCTGGACGACCTGCCCTCCCCTTTTGCCGCCGATCTGGTCGATATCTCTCGCGGCATCGTTTATTTCGAAACGAGCCGGGGATGCCCATACACCTGCGCCTTCTGCCTGAGCGCCCTTGATCCGCAGGTACGCTCTTTTTCCATGGCGCGCATCCGCGCCGACCTCGATTGGCTCCTGTCGCGCCGCGTGCCCCAGATCAAACTGGTGGACCGCACCTTCAACTACGATGCCGCTCGCGCCCGGGAGATCTGGTCTTATATCCTGCGGCACAACCAGCAAAGCCGCTTTCATTTCGAGATCGGCGCCCATCTGCTCGATGCGGCGAGCCTGGAGCTTCTCGCCGGCGTGCCGGAAGGGATGTTCCAGTTCGAGATTGGCGTGCAATCCACTCTGCCGCAAACGCTGGCGGCAATCGGCCGCCACACCGCCCTGGAGCGCCTGGAGGAGAAGGTCGGCCAATTGCGCCGGGATACCCGCATCGACCTGCACCTGGATCTGATCGCCGGCCTCCCCGGCGAGGGGTTCAGCCAATTTCTCGCCTCAATCGACCGGGTCGCCGCCCTTGGCCCGCATCATTTGCAGATCGAACCGGTCAAGCTTCTTCCCGGCTCTCCCCTGCGCCGGCAGGCGGCGGAACGGGCCATCCGCTTCGATCCGCATCCCCCGTACACTGCCCTTTCCACGCCGGATCTCACTTTTGACGAGCTGCGGCGGATTGCCGGCATCAGCCGACTGCTCGATTTAAGCTGGAACAGTGACCGACTCTCCGGCTTTCTCGCCGGATTGGCCGCCATCGCCGGCTCCCTGGCCGCAGGGCTGGCGCGGCTAGAAGAGTACTTCCGGCGCAGCGATCTCTTTCGTCACCCGCTGTCGCAACGTTCGATTTACGAGCATATCGCCACGGGCGTCCATGCGATTTTTGCCGAGAAGGACACTGCGGTTCTGCGGGATTTGCTGGCGCGCGACTGCGCCCACGGCGAGCGGATCGTCCGGGACAACCCCCCGTTTTTTTTCACTTTTGGCTTATCGGCGGAAGAAGAAAATGCGGTGCGGGAACGCGTGCAAACGGAGACGGCGGAACTGCGCGGCCAGGGGATCAAAGTGCAGCATTTCGCCGCCTCATTCTCCCACCTGCCCGATTTTTCCGGTCGGCAAATCCTGCTGTTTCTCTACCTGACTCAGACCGGAAAAAAGATGATTGTGCGGGAAATCCCGGTTTTAGGATAAAAACGGACCTGTCTTGCCGCAGGCGAGGCGTGGAGGCGCTGGCCAAAATTTATCGACCGATTTTCTCGGAGGGATTTTCTTTATCCTCATTTCCAGTGATCATCTGAATTTTTTCCCTGCAGATGAGAATCTCGAAGGCAAGTCCGGTTTTGAAGAGGATTTTTTTCAATTCCCGGCATTCTGCTGCCATATCCTCGGCGCCTTCCCCGTAAACGATGCCAACGATATTTCCGGCGACAAAAATCGGCAGCACCAAAACCTGATCAGGGCCGTCGCTCCTCAGCGCCTCCTGAAGCAAAGCGTTGGAAATGGTTTCCGGGATCGGTCCGAGGTGTCCTTCCCTGCTTTCGGCCACCGTTTTCAGAACCGAGGGGGAATCCAGCGGCAACCGGAATTGGTTGAATAGCTGGATTTCCGTTTCCTCGTGGGCCGCTTTCCAGCCATAGGCGGCGCCGCCCAGCAGGGTGAAAAGGGCGCTTCTGCCGAAGCGGCAGTTCATATAAGCCATCAGAGCAAGAGCGATCTCTTCCCGATCGCGGGCCCATGAAAGTTTCTGCGCCATGTCGTCGATGGAAATTTTTTCCGCTGGGTCGCCCCCCTCCTCTTCGACGATTTCCGCCATCCGCATGTCGTCGCCGGTCTCCACGGCGTCGGCAACGGCGGAAGGTTGCGCAACAGGTTCTTCCTGCAAAGAAATTTCCGTAACCGCCTCGGGTTGGGCCGCCGCCGCCGTTGCCGCGTCCGTCGTCGCCTTCTTTTCGGCCTTTTCGGCCTCTTCGGCCAAAGCGGCAGCCTTCGTTCGTTCTTCCTCCAGATAGCCGATGATCTCCCGGTAACGAGGAAGCATCCTGGCTTCGTAATAAACAGCCAAAGCCTCCATGAGGCGCACTTCCGGGGCAACGACCGGGCGAATCATGAAGCCGGTGGCAAAAGAGATTTCATCGACCGCTTGCAGATCGGCGGGATCGACCATGGCGAGAGCCAGCTTTTTCTTGTCGTATTTGATCGGAATCGCCTGGTATTTCAAAGCGAGGGACTGTGGAATTTTGGCGATGATTTCCGGACTGATATCCTTGAGATGCCCGGGGGAGATATAAGGGACCGAAAGTTTCCGACTGAGAAAACGAGCAAGGTTCTCTTCGCCGACAAAGCCCAGCTCGATGAGGCTGGTGCCGATTCGGCCCCCATGCAGAACCCTGTTCTGCAACGCCTCGTCGCATTGCGCTTCATTGATCAATCCAGCGCGAAGCAGCATTTCCAAAAGGGTGGTCTTCGGCATTTGTTCCTCCCGGTCCGGATTGCCCGGCAATTGAAAAACCTTACATAGAAAAGTCAAGGAGATGGTGTCAACAGAACATGCCGCTGGCGCAGGAGATCGGTCGCTGCGAAGATATATCGCGAACGGCGTCAGTCCTTGGCCAGGGCGATCAGCTCCTGCCGACTCACGTGGTAATCCTCATTGCAAAAATGGCAGGTGACAACGGTTTCCTCCGGCCTTTCCGCTAGGTGCCGCAGCTCTTCTTTGCCGAGGGAGTGCAACATGCGCAAGATCTGCGGCTGACTGCAAATGCAGCGAAAAGCGAGATCCGTTTCCGCCTGCACGGTAAAGGGGATGCCGGCCAAAAGACGTTCGAGAATTTGCAGCGGCGACAGCCCCTCGCCAAGCAGATCGGTGGTCGGCGGCATGGCGCGCAGACGCTCTTCAAGGACACCTATCCGTTCGTCGGGACAGCCCGGCATAGCCTGCACCAGCAATCCTCCCGCCGCCTTCGCCTCTGCCTCCTTCCCGAGACAAACCCCAAGAGCGACCATCGAGGGAATCTGTTCCGAGGTGGTGAGATAATAGGCCAGGTCTTCGGCGATTTCGCTGCTGTAGAGCTGGACCATGCCCCGATACGGCTCTTTCATCCCCAGGTCTTTGGTGACATGCAAAAACCCCGCCCGTCCTACCGCGCCGGCGACATCAAACTGATTGCCCCGTGGCGGCAGGCCGGCGACAGGCGTCTTGAGCGAGGCTCGCACATGGCCGTACGCATCGGCTTCGGCATGGAGCCTCTGCAATGGCCCGTTTCCCTCAATAAGCAACGCCAGGCGCTGCGCCCCTTTCAACTGACTGCCGAGCAATGCGGCGCCGCTGATCAGGCGGCCAATAGCGACCGTGGCGGTGGGATCGGTTCCTTGCCGCCGCCGCGTTTCATCAACCAATCCGGTGGTTGCGGCGGCCGCCGCACGCAGTGTTTTATCCTCGGTAAGTATTCGGACCAGATGATCTTTCATGGCAAGTTCCGCTGTCTCCTTTTTCCTCAATCGATCCTTACGATCAAACCGCTGATATAACGGGGATCGATGTCCGCCGCCGGAACCGTACAGAATTCCTCTTCCCAGATATCCAGGCAATAATGGGCAAAAGCGCCGGTGCCGGGTTCGAGTTGCTCGAGCCATTGTACGGTTTCCGTCCGGATAGCGGAAGCGACCACGCCGTCGGCGCAAACCTTGGCATGCAGCAGCGCCAGCTCCGTCGACGCAATCGGCAGCGGCAGAAAATCGCGGCCCAGGAGCCGATTGCCAAGTGCGGTCAGGAAGAAATCGGAGAGAGCAAGATCCTCGGCGATGTCGGGGATACACCCGGTTAGATCGACAGAATCCTGGGCTGGCAACGCGAAGGGAAACTTGGTTGCAAACAGAGCGCGCTGGCCGTCCAGGCGGTCCAGCCATTCACTGGCGCGCCGCAGCTCCTGAACTGTGCCGAAGGGGCGTTCGCCGGCACGGGTCGCATTTTCGATACCTTCGAAATATCGCGGTTTTTTCCGCGACAGGGCGGCGATAAAGGCACAAAACGGACCGTCGAGCCACGGCCCGATGAGCGACTGGCTCACCTGCCGGGCGCGACGCTGCAGATCGAGACTCAGGCTGAAGCCAAGGCGGAAAAGCGCTTGCAGGTGCGTATCGGCGAACAGGCGGGAGGCCTGCGCGATGTCGGCGCCGCAAAGATGCTCCAGGGCGAGGTTGAGATAGCGGCAGACGTCGCCGCCGGCTTCCTGGACGCGGGCGATGTCGCTGATATCCAGACGATCGGCGACCATCACCCGGTTCAACAGCCACGTCAGTTCCCAAGCCGTTTCGATATCGATGCCGGCGCTCAGCACCTCGGCAAGCAGACCGCCGGGCTGGGCGGCGGCGAGAACAAACCCGGGGGCGACGCCGGCCGGCAGGTCGGGCGTGCCGGCGCGACGGAAATCACCCGGGTCAAAGGTTGACGGATCGAGCCGGGAGTAGATGGCGAGAGATTCGAAGGGATCGGGAAAACCGAGACTTTCCAGGCGAATCCGGCGCTCCTGGTAGTTTTCTTCTTCAAGCAAGGTCTCCTGCTCCCAGCGCACCGCTTCCAGCAGACGGTTGAACATGGCCGGGTCCTGACGCTGAAGAAACTCCAGGAGAGCGGCAAAGAGTTTGCCTGTTTCGGCATCCCGGTAGGCCAGTTCATAGCCGGCGTTGTGCTGGGCGGCTGCACTGCGGCTATCCTCGTCGTCAGCGTCTCCCGGCGTACTGAGAACGTCGATCTGTTTTTTCAGGATCAGGACGAGCAGCCCAAAATCAAGTTGGTGCACCGTTTCCAGAACCTTTTCATCCCCCCCCTCGAAGAGCACGGCCAGCCACTCGGCGGCGGTTCGGGCGTCGAACACGTCTTCGCGCCAGCAGTCCAAGTCGAGAAAAGTGGTGAATTGACCAGCATCGGCGGCACACAGCAGTTCCGGCACATCCGGCAGGCCAAGTTCCTTGATCAGCAAATAGACTTCCTGCGCCGGCAGTCGGCGCACCAGGTCTTCGGCATCCTCCGCCTCCACCAGCAACTGATACTTTTGCCGCCCGACGGCCCCGCCGATCATGGACAGCCGCTCGGCAAAAGTGAGGGCGTTGAATTCCTTGCTCGAGATGCTGCGCGCCGTGCGCAACAGGGTGAGGTGACCGACCTGTTTCTCTCGCGGCAAATCAATCTTGGTCATTGAGGCTCCTGTCGTTTCCCTTCCAGAGAGGGCAGTTGGATTCGGGTTTTGTCCGGCTTTTGCTCAGCCGATGCTGGCCAATTCGAGCCGCGCGCCCCAGCGTTCGCGCAATGTCTGGCGCAGATCACTGTAGGTGGGATCGGTGAGAAAGGCGGGATCGGCGGCGAGCGCGAAAGCGTCCTGCCGCGCTTCTTCGAGAATGCGGCCGTCGCGCAGCAGACTGGCCACCCGGAAATCGGGCAGGCCGGCTTGTCGGGTGCCGAGAAACTCCCCCGGTCCGCGGATCTCCAGATCGGCTTCGGCGATGCGAAAACCATCCGTCGTCTCCTCCATGACCTGTAGCCGACGCATCCCCTCTTCACTGCAGCGCAGGGAACGAACAAGCAGACAATGACTGGCCCCCGTCCCGCGTCCGACCCGGCCGCGCAACTGGTGCAACTGGGCCAGGCCGAAACGCTCGGCATGCTCGATCATCATCACCGTGGCGTTGGGGATGTCGATGCCGACCTCGATGACCGTCGTCGCCACCAGGATATCGAGCCGCCGCTCTTTAAAATCAGTCATCACCGCGTCTTTCTCCTCCGCCTTCATTCGGCCGTGCAGCAGACCGATCCGAGAAGCGGGGAAGATTTCGCGCCGCAATCGCTCCGCGCCTTCGGTGGCATCGAGCAGATCGCTTTTTTCAGATTCTTCGATAAGCGGATAAACAATATACGCCTGATGTCCGGCGGCCAGTTCGCGGTCAATGTAATCATAGGCGCGGCGGCGCGCCCCCTCGGAAAATATCCTGGTCCGCACCGGGGTGCGTCCCGGCGGCAGCTCATCGATGACGGAGAGGGCCAGATCGCCGTACAGGGTAAGAGACAGAGTCCGCGGGATGGGAGTGGCGGTCATCACCAGGATATGGGGATTTTCCCCTTTTTTGCGCAGAATGCCCCGCTGCCGGACACCAAAGCGATGCTGCTCGTCGATGATGCCCAGCCCCAGGCGATGGAATTCAACCCCCTCCTGAAGAACCGCGTGGGTGCCCACCACCAGGTGGATGCTCCCCTCGCGAAGGCCCCTCAATACTTCGTCCTTGGCCCGCGCCGTCAGGGAACCGGCAAGCAGGCCGGTGCGCAAACCGAGTTCGGCCAGCCAGTGACGAAACTGCAGATAGTGCTGTTCGGCAAGAATTTCGGTGGGGGCGACCACCGCCACCTGGGTATCGTTTTCGATGGCGACGAGGGCGGCCATCAGGGCGACGATCGTCTTGCCGCTGCCGACATCCCCTTGCACCAGACGGTGCATCGGGTGGGGCGCCATCAGATCATTTTTGATTTCGCCGAGCACCCGTCGTTGGGCGGCGGTCAGTCGCCATGGGAGCATCTGCGCCAGTGGTTTGGTGTACACATGCCGCACCTGGAAAGGAATTCCGGGCTCCAGCACGACCCCGCGCCGGCGCAGCGCCAGACCGAGTTCGAGAAAGAAAAATTCATCGTAAACCAGGGTCCGGCGGGCCGGATCGGTTCCTCGCTCCAGATCGGGGAGGGATGCCTCCGGCGGTGGCCAGTGCACCTGTTCAAGAGCGGCCGAAAGCGGCAATAACTGCCGACGCCGCAGCAGTTTTTCCGGCAGGGGCGAAACCGCAAGCTGGGCGAAACGCTCAACCACCTCTTTCCAGATCCGCCGGGCGGCTTTCTGGTGCAACCCTTCGGTAAGAGGATAAATGGGTAGCAGTCGACCAAAACTCAACGGATCGGCGGCCATGGCGTTTTCCGGCGACTGGCCGGGGCTGAGAAATTCAACATCCGGATGCTGGATTTCGCGGACCATCCCGAAGCGCTTTATCTCGCCGGAGCAAAAGACGCGCCGGCCCACGGCGTACCTCTTCTGCATCCATTCGCGACGATAATGAAACCATTTGAGGCTGATTTGTCCGCTGCCGTCGCCGACCACCACCTCGAACAGCCGCCGGCGGCTTTTGGCGGTAAACGTCTCCCCCGCCGCAAGGATTTCGCCGTGAAAAACCTCCTGGACGCCATCGCGCAATTGGGCAATCCGGCGAATTTCCCGGCGGTCTTCATAGCGGTTGGGCAGAGTGTAGAGAGCATCTTCGACGGAGACGACACCCATGCGCCGAAGTTTTTCCTGCAATTGCGGGCCGACACCCCGGATCTGTTCGATCGGGGTGGCCAGAAATTGCCGGCTGCTCTGACTGGTGGGGGTTAAGGGCATGCTGCCCTCGCAAGTGTTGCAACAAAAGAGATGCGGCAGAGATCGGCAGGAAGCGATATCTCAGAAAGGAGATTAAGGAAAGACAGGTAAGGGACTGTCCTGAGATCGTTTTTTCTTCTCACCCCTCACCCCGTAATCCTCATTTGTCGAAAATGGCATTCAGGTCGCGCAGGATATCGTTTACGTCCAGGCCGTGCGCGGTTGCTCCCTGCTCAAGGGTTTCGTTGGCTGCTCCCATGCAGCCGACGCAGCCGAGGCGATAATTGCGCAGGACCGTGGCAACCTCGGGACTCATCTGCAGAACCTGGTGAAAGGTCATGTTTTTAGTAACTTTGTCGGACATTGCGGTCTCCTTGTATTTGGCCAGACAGCTAAAAGCTGAGCGCTGCCTTACTCATATTTGATATCGATCACTTCGTAGGTCTTCTGCCCGGAAGGGACCTGGATACGCACCTCGTCGTCGAGACGATGGCCGATGAGCGCCTTGCCCACCGGAGAGGTGACGGAAAGTTTGCCCAATTTGATATCGGCTTCGTCTTCGCCGACGATCTGATAAGTTACTTCGTTGCCGGAATCGACGTCGAACAGGGTCACCTTGGCGCCGAAAAGCACTTTTTCGCTGTCCAGTTCGGCCGGGTTGATGACCTGGGCGCGAGCGATCTTGTCGTTGAGTTCCTTGATGCGACCTTCAATGAAACCCTGACGCTCCTTGGCCGCATCGTACTCGGCATTTTCCGACAAATCGCCGTGGCTGCGCGCTTCGGCAATAGCTTGCACCACCTGCGGCCGGGAAACGCGAACCAGGTTCTTCAATTCCTCCTGCAAGCGCTGATACCCTTCGCGGGTCATGGGGACCGATCGAGACATGGAGAATCCTCACCTTTTTCAATGACGGAAAAAAATCAGCGGGCGGGTTGCCCCGCCCGACTGGGTTGAATAAATAATGTATTGGCTTCCATAAAAGAGCGCACCCTCAGCAGGGGCTCAGGGCGCTTGGGGATAATACTCCTGGAGCGCGCGGACGTCAAGGTTTTCCCGACGCATGGCGAGAATGCCATCGACGGCGGCGATCATGCCGGCGACTGTCGTGTAATAAGCCACGTTGTACACCAGCGCCGAGCGGCGAATGGAGTAGGAATCGGCCACCGATTGAGCGCCGAAAGTCGTATTGAACACCATGGCGATTTCATTGCTCTTGAGGGCGTCCACGCAATGCGGGCGCCCTTCCTTCACCTTGTTGATTGCCTTGACGGCAATCCCCTTTTCTTTCAGAAATACAGCCGTGCCGCGGGTGGCGACCAGTTCAAAACCGGCTTCCACCAGTTTGCGCGCCGGTTCGAGAATATACTTTTTGTCGGCATCCTTGACCGAGATGAAAACCTTGCCCGAACGCGGCAGCTTGACCCCGGCGCCGAGTTGCGCCTTGGCAAAGGCTTTGCCGAATTCGAAGTCGATGCCCATCACCTCGCCGGTCGATTTCATTTCCGGACCGAGCAGGGTGTCGACCCCGGGGAATTTGACAAAGGGAAAGACCGACTCCTTGACCGCGATATGCCGCGGCACGATTTCGTCGATGACGCCCAATTCCTTCAGTGTCTTGCCGGCCATCACCCGGGCAGCGATTTTCGCCAGCGACCTGCCGGTTGCCTTGGAGACAAAGGGCACGGTGCGGCTGGCGCGGGGGTTGACCTCCAGCAGGTAAATCGTCTCCCCCTTGACCGCATACTGGATGTTCATCAGCCCGATCACCCGCAGCTCCAGGGCGAGGGCGACGGTTTGCCGGCGGATTTCATCGACAATGGCCGGCGACAGTGAAAACGGCGGCAGGGCGCAGGCGGAATCGCCCGAATGAATGCCCGCCTCTTCGATGTGCTGCATGATGCCGCCGATAACGACATCGCGGCCATCGCAAAGGGCATCGACATCGACCTCGATGGCCGCTTCGAGGAATTTATCGACCAGGATCGGATGCTCGGGAGAAGCCGCCACCGCGTGCTTCATGTAGGCGCGCAGTTGCTCGACGCCGTACACGATCTCCATTGCCCGGCCGCCAAGAACGTAGGAGGGGCGCACTACCACCGGGTAACCGATGCGTTCCGCCGCTTTCTCCGCTTCCTCGAAGGAGCGCGCGGTGCCGTTCTCCGGCTGCAGCAGTTTCAGCTTGTGCAGCAAGACCTGGAAGCGTTCCCGGTCCTCGGCCCGGTCGATGGCGTCGGGGGAGGTGCCGATAATCGGCACGCCGGCTTTTTCCAGCGCCACCGCCAGCTTGAGCGGGGTCTGCCCGCCGAACTGGACAATCACCCCGGCCGGCTTTTCCAGATGGACGATTTCCAGTACATCCTCCAGGGTCAGCGGCTCGAAATAGAGGCGGTCGGAAGTATCGTAATCGGTGGAGACAGTCTCCGGATTGCAGTTGACCATGATCGTCTCATAGCCGTCCTCGGCCAAAGCGAAGACGCCATGCACGCAGCAGTAATCGAATTCGATCCCCTGGCCGATGCGGTTGGGTCCACCGCCGAGAATCATGATTTTCTTCCGATCGCTCGGCTGCGCTTCACACTCGGTTTCGTAAGTGGAATACAGATACGGAGTATACGCCTCGAACTCGGCGCCGCAGGTGTCGACCCGCTTGAACACCGGGCGGACTCCAAGCCGGTGCCGCAACTGCCGCACCCGCTCTTCGCTGATCTGCCACAGAAAGGCGAGGCGCTTGTCGGAGAAGCCGTACTGCTTGGCCTCCAAAAGAATCGCGCGAAATTTCTCCTCCTGGGGCGCCTCCGGTTCGGGGGGGACGACACCCTGCAGCACATCCTCCATCCGAATGATCTGATTGATATTATGGAGAAACCAGTGATCGATATGGGTCAGTTCATGGATTTCCTGCAGAGAAAAACCCGCACGCAGGGCGTCGGCCAGATACCAGAGGCGCTCCCAGTTCGGAATCCGCAGTTTGCCGCACAGCAGATCGTGCTCATCGGCGGACAAGGCGCGTCGGGTTTCCGCATCGGGTTCGGTGAACAGCCGGCTTTCGAAGCCGTGTGAGTCGATCTCCAGGGAACGCAGGGCCTTCTGCAGACTCTCCTTGAAGGTGCGGCCGATGGCCATCACCTCCCCCACCGATTTCATCTGGGTGGTGAGGACGGCGTTCGCCTGCGGAAATTTCTCGAAGGTGAAGCGGGGGATCTTGGTCACCACGTAATCGATGGTCGGCTCGAAGGAGGCCAGCGTCTCGCGGGTGATGTCGTTGGCGATCTCGTCCAGGGTGTAGCCGACCGACAATTTGGCGGCAATTTTCGCGATGGGGAAGCCGGTCGCCTTGGAGGCCAGGGCCGAGGAGCGGGAAACCCGCGGGTTCATTTCGATCACCACCAGTCGACCGTCGCTCGGGTTGACCCCGAACTGGATGTTGGAACCGCCGGTATCGACGCCGATCTCGCGGATGATCTTGATCGAGGCGTCGCGCAGAATCTGGTATTCCTTGTCGGTCAGCGTCTGCGCCGGGGCAACGGTGATCGAATCGCCGGTATGCACGCCCATCGGATCAAGGTTCTCGATGGAGCAAATGATCACCACATTGTCGGCAACGTCGCGCATCACCTCCAGTTCGAACTCCTTCCAGCCGATAACCGATTCTTCAACCAGGATCTCATCGGTCGGCGACGCATCGATGCCGGCCACCGCCATTTCCTGGTATTCCTCCAGATTGTAGGCGATGCCGCCGCCGGTGCCACCCAGAGTGAAGGAGGGGCGGATGATGGCGGGAAAGCCGACGTGTTCGATAACCGCCATCGCCTCCTGAAGGTTGTGCGCCAGTCCCGAGCGGGGTACTTCGAGGCCGATCTTTTCCATCGCCTGTTTGAACAAAGTGCGATCCTCGGCCTTTTCGATGGCCGGCAGCTTGGCGCCGATCAATTCGACCCCGTATTTATCCAGGGTGCCGTTCTTCGCCACCGCCACTGCCGTGTTCAGGGCGGTTTGTCCGCCAAGTGTCGGCAGCACGGCGTCGGGTCGTTCTTTCTCGATGATCCGCGCCAGCGCTTCCGGAGTAACCGGCTCGATGTAGGTGCGGTCGGCGAAATCCGGGTCGGTCATGATCGTCGCCGGATTGGAATTGAGCAGGATGACGGTATAACCCTCCTCCTTCAGCGCCTTGCAGGCCTGGGTGCCGGAATAATCGAATTCGCACGCCTGGCCAATGACGATAGGACCGGCGCCGATGATGAGGATCTTCTGGATGTCTGTTCTTTTCGGCATTAACTCAATAACTCCCTTTGGTTATTTCGAATAAAACCATGGCGGGCGGATTATTTCGTCCCCGCACTAGAGGTGGTTCAATCAGGCAAATTTGCCGACGATTGCCCGTATGAATGCATCGATATCCTGGAGGCCGGAATTTGCGCCGTAAATCACCCGCCCCTTGGCAAAGACCTGACCGAGGAGTACATCGCTGGCATCGTTGAGAACGATGGTGTCGATCTCCTTGCGGAGAAGACCTCCCAATTCAGCCCAATATTTCATCCGGATATTGAAATACTCTTTTCGCCCCACGACGCTATCAAGCAAAAATGCCAAATCGATATCGCTTCCGGGATGCGTTTTCCCCACCGCTTGCGAGCCGCAAAGATAGCATGCGACGATTTCCGGACGACCTGCGCAAAATTCCGCGACCGTTGATTCGATTTCGGCGAGATCGGTCCTCTTCGTTCCTGCGTTAGGCGCCTCGGCCCCCTTTTTCCTTCTCCATCATTGCAATAAATCGATCGAAGAGATAGTGCGAATCGTGCGGTCCGGGGGAGGCTTCCGGGTGGTACTGGACGGAGAAAGCGGGCAGCGTCCTGTGCACCAGGCCCTCGACGGTATTGTCGTTCAGATTGACGTGGGTGAGCACCGCCTCGGCATCGATGCTGTCGGCATCGACGGCGAAGCCATGATTCTGCGCGGTGATCTCCACCTGTCGCTCATCTTCCCGGCGCACCGGCTGGTTGCCGCCGCGGTGGCCGAACTTGAGTTTGTAGGTTTTGCCGCCGAGGGCGATGGACAGCAGCTGATGACCGAGACAGATGCCGAAAACCGGCTTTTTGCCGAGAATCTTGCGGATGTTCTCCTGGGCGTAGACAATCGGCTGCGGGTCGCCGGGGCCGTTGCTGAGAAAAACCCCGTCCGGGTTCATCGCCAGCACCTCTTCCGCCGGGGTGGCGGCGGGAACAACGGTGACGTCGCAGCCCAAGGCCACCAGGTTGCGCAGGATGTTGCGTTTAACGCCGAAATCGTAGGCCACCACTTTGTATTTCGCCGGATGCCCGTTGGGTCGGTAACCGTCGGTCAGATTCCAGGGACCTTCGGTCCAGCGGTACGGCTTGGCGCAGGTGACTTCCTTCACCAGATCGCGACCGACGATGGACGGAGCATTCCGCGCTTTCGCCACCAGGGAATCGGCATCGAGATCGACCGAGGAAACGATGCCGGTTTGCTCTCCTTTGTCGCGGATGTGCCGCACCAGGGCCCGGGTGTCGATCCCCTGGATGCCGACGATGCCGTTCTCCTTCAGGTAAGCGTCGAGGCTCATCTTCGAGCGCCAGTTGGAGGGGAAGTCACTCGCCTCCCTGACGACGAAGGCGGACAGGCGGGGACGATCCGACTCGACATCCTCCAGGTTGATGCCGTAATTCCCGATAAGGGGATAGGTCATGGTGACGATTTCGCCGGCATAGGAGGGATCGGTGAGGATTTCCTGATAGCCGGTCATGCTGGTGTTGAAGACCACCTCACCGAAGACTTCACCGGCCGCGCCAAAGGCCTTGCCGTAAAAAACCTTGCCATCGGCAAGGGCGAGAACTGCTTTCACTATGAATTACTCCTTTAAGGCTGTGTTCTCATAAGTCCCATGGGACCCAAGGACTATCTCTGCCAAACCACTTTGCCGTTTACAATAGTATAGATCGCCGCGCCCGTCATCCGCCAGCCGGCGAAGGGAGTGTTCTTGCTTTTGGACAGCAGCTTCGACGGCTCCACGGTCCAGGCAAGCTCCGTATCGATGATCGTCACGTCGGCTGGGGCGCCGTCTTTGAGGGTGCCGCGGGGAATGCCGAGAGCGCGAGCCGGCCCTGCGGTCAGCCGGGCAATGACGTCGGCGAGAGAAAGGACCTTCTCCTCCACCAGTTTCAGCGCCAGCGGCAGGGCGGTTTCCAGGCCGACGATGCCGTTCATGGCGATGTTGAACTCGACGTTTTTTTCGTCAATGTGGTGCGGCGCGTGGTCGGTGGCGATGGCGTCGATGGCGCCGTCGGCCAGGCCGGCGCGAATCGCAGCCACATCGTCGGCGCCGCGCAGCGGCGGATTCATCTTGGCGTTGGTGTCGTAGCCGCGCACCGCCTCGTCGGTAAGGGTAAAGTGGTGCGGCGTCGCCTCGCAGGTCACCTTCACGCCGCGCTTTTTTGCCTGGCGAACGATTTCCACCGCGCCTTTGGTCGAAACGTGCGCCACATGCAACCGGGCGCCGGTGAACTCGGCGAGCATGACGTCGCGGGCGATGGCGGCGTCTTCGGCCACCCAGGGGATTCCCTTCAGACCCAATTCGGTGGCGACGAAACCGTCGTTCATCACCCCTTCGCCGACAATGGACAACTCCTCGGAGTGGGCGATGACGACCAGCCCGAAGGGGCGCGCATATTCCATCGCCCGGCGCATCAGTTCGCCGCTCGCCACCGGCCTGCCGTCGTCGGAAACGGCCAGGCAGCCGGCCTCCTTGAGATCGCCCATTTCGGCGAGGGATTCCCCCTTCAGCCCCTTGGTGATACTTCCCACGGGGAAGACGTTGACCAGCCCTTCCTCTTTCGCCTTGTTGCGAATGTAGAGGGTGACCGCCTTGTTGTCGTTGACGGGACTGGTGTTCGGCATGCAGGCGACGGAGGTGAAGCCGCCGGCGGCCGCCGCCCTGGTGCCGCTGACGATATCTTCCTTGTATTCCTGGCCGGGATCGCGCAGATGCACGTGAAGGTCGATGAGTCCCGGCGTCACCAGCTTGCCGGCGGCATCGATCGTCTCTCCCTCCCCTTTCAGGTTCTTGCCGACCTTTGCGATTTTGCCGTCGACGATCAGGACATCGAGAATTTCGTCAATCCCTTGCGCCGGATCGATCACCCTTCCACCCTTGATCAGCATATTCATCTTCACCCCGCACGTATGGTGTAGGGGCGGGTTATCCCCGCCCGGGAGGCAGGAAAAACGCCCCCAAAAAAAATTATTCTTTCGCCTCGCCGCCCGCCACCAGATAGAGCAGAGCCATCCGCACCGCCACCCCGTTCTCGACCTGCTCGAGAATAACGTTCTGCGGACCGTCGGCGACATAGGAGGAGATTTCCACTCCACGGTTCATCGGTCCGGGATGCAGGACGATGGCATCCTCTTTGGCCAACTTCAGATTCTCGGTGTTCAGGCCGAAAAATTGGGCGTATTCGCGCAGGGTCGGCAGCATCGTTTTTCCCTGCCGCTCCAGCTGGATGCGCAGCATCATCACCACGTCCGCGCCGCGGATCGCCTCGCGCATGTCGGTGTGCACCTCGGCGCCGAGTTTCTCGATTCCCGGCGGCACCATGGTGCCGGGGCCGGCCAGGCGCACCTTCATCCCCATCTTTTGCATGGCATAAAGATTGGATCGGGCCACCCGACTGTGGGTAATATCGCCGATGATCGCCACCGTCAGCCCTTCGAGCGTTCCTTTGTGCTCGCGGATGGTCAATAAATCGAGAAGCGCCTGGCTGGGGTGTTCGTGGGCGCCGTCGCCGGCGTTGATCACCGAACTTTGAATGCGTTCGGCCAGATAATGCGGCGCGCCGGAAGCGCTGTGGCGCATAACGACGATATCCGGCTTCATCGCCTCCAGGTTCTTCGCCGTATCCTCCAGCGTCTCCCCCTTGACGACCGAGGAGGAGGAAGCGCTGATATTGACGGTGTCGGCGGAAAGCCGCTTGCCGGCGATTTCGAAGGAGGTCCGGGTGCGGGTGCTCGCCTCGAAGAACAGGTTGATAATCGTCTTGCCGCGCAAAATCGGCACCTTCTTGATCTCCCGGGAGTTGATCTCCTTGAAGCTCTCGGCCGTGTCGAGAATGAGCTCAATATCCTCCCTTGACAGAAATTCGGTGCCAAGAATGTGCTTGTGGCGGAATGCCATATAAAACCTCCCGAAGTCGTGAGGGATGGGTGCCTTACGGCTTGATCAGCCTGACTTCAATCGGCTGCAGGTCCTCATCGAATTGCACGTGAATCTGTTCTTCATGCGAAGTCGGTACATTGCGGCCGACATAATCGGCGCGAATCGGCAGTTCCCGATGCCCGCGATCGATCAGCACCGCCAGTTGGATACTGCGCGGCCGGCCGAGGTCGATCAGGGCGTCCATGGCGGCCCGGATGGTGCGCCCGGTATACAGAACGTCGTCCACCAAAACGACCCGGCGGCCGTCAAGGGGAAAGGGGATCTCCGTTTTCCCCATCGGCAGACTGCCGCGGGTTCCCAGATCGTCCCGGTACATGGTGACGTCCACCGCTCCCAGCGAAACTTCCTCGCCCTCGATCTCGGCGATGCGGGCGCGCAGTTGGGAGGCCAGATGATCGCCGCCGGTGCGGATGCCGACAAGCACGACGCCGGATGTTCCCTTGTTGCGCTCCAGAATCTCGTGGGCGATGCGGGTCAGCGCCCGGCCAATGCCCGCCCGATCAAGAATAACCGTTTCGATGTTAGCCATGCCTCTTCCCTCCTTGGCGTTGGGGTCCGGACACAAAAAAGAGCACCTGCCCATGCGAAGATGGGAGGTGCTCTGTTTGAATACCAGTGAATGACCGAACCATGGGGCCACCTTTGCCGACCTCACGGGGACGGCTTAAAAGGGACGGTGAAAAAACTTCGGCACTATATCAAGGCGCCGGCAAAGGTGTCAATACGAAATAATGGACATAATGGCGAAATGCGTTGTCCCGCTTGCCCCCGGAAGCCGCTATTTAATCAGGCGTCCGATACGGTTGAATCGCGGCAGGTGCCGGGTGGAATCCCAGGACCAGTATTTGATAAACGCCAATCCTTTAATATTTTCCTCCGGCACGAAGCCCCAAAAACGACTGTCGTAGGAATGGTCCCGGTTGTCCCCCATAACAAAGTATTCCCCGGCCGGCACCCTGAGCGGCTCCATGAAATCGCGAGGAGCAACATTGGCCGGCACCAGGGTGCTATCCTTGTGCACCGCTTGCGCCAGCATGAGGCGTTCGCCGTTCACATAAACATGCTTGTCGCGAACCTCGACGACATCCCCCGGCGCGCCAACCACCCGCTTGATGAAATCGCGCCGCTGGAAATAGGACTTATCCTTGTCTTGCGGGAACTCGAACACGATGATGTCGCCCCGCTGCGGATCGCGAAAAGGAACAATGCGCGTATCGGTAAAGGGAATCTGCATGCCGTAGATGAATTTATTGACCAGCAGGTGATCGCCGATCAACAGGGTGTCCTCCATGGAGCCGGAGGGGATCTTGAACGCCTGGACAACGAAAGTGCGGATGATCAGGGCCAGAATCAGGGCAACGAACAAGGCCTCCCCGTACTCGCGATACCAGGGTTTCTTGACAGTATTTTGCGCTGCGGCTTCGAGTTGATCGGACATTATTTCTGCTCTTTCACTTTAAGAATAGCCAGGAAGGCTTCCTGAGGCAGCTCCACACTGCCGATTTGTTTCATCCGTTTCTTACCTTCCTTTTGTTTTTCCAGCAGCTTGCGCTTGCGGGTGATATCGCCGCCGTAACATTTGGCGGTAACATCCTTGCGCAGCGCCTTGACCGTTTCGCGGGCGATGATTTTGCTGCCAATGGCCGCCTGAATCGCCACCTCATACTGCTGGCGGGGGATAAATTCCTTCATCCGGGCCACCAGTTCGCGTCCCCGGTATTGGGATTTGTCCCGGTGCACGATCAGCGACAGGGCATCGACCACTTCACCGTTGATCATCACATTGAGGCGCACCAGGTCGCTTTCCCGATAATCCAGGTACTCGTAATCGAGGGAAGCATAGCCGCGGCTGATCGACTTGAGACGATCGTAAAAATCGAGAACGATCTCGTTGAGCGGCAATTCGTAAACCACCATGACCCGATTGGCGGTCAGGTATTTGATTTCCCGTTGCGTGCCGCGCTTTTCCTCGCACAGGGACAGCACCGCGCCGACAAACTCGTTCGGCACATGGATGGAGGCCAAAATGAACGGTTCGACGATTTTTTCGATGTGTTGCAACTCCGGAAGCTTGTTGGCGCTTTCCACCAGCAATTGCTCCCCCTGGGTGGTGGTCACCTTGTAACCAACCGTCGGCGCCGTGGTGATCAGGTCGACCCTGAATTCGCGTTCCACGCGCTCCTGGATGATTTCCATGTGCAACAGCCCGAGAAAGCCGCAGCGAAAGCCAAAACCGAGGGCCAGGGAATTTTCCGGTTCGAAGGAAAAAGAGGCGTCGTTGAGCCGCAGCTTCTCCAAGGCATCGCGCAGGGCGTCGTAATCGCTGGAATCGATGGGATAGAGACCGGAAAAAACCATCGGCTTCACTTCCTTGAAGCCGGGCAGGGGGCGGTCGGTCGGTCGGTGCAGATGGGTGAGGGTGTCGCCTACCTTGGCGTCCTGCACCACCTTGATGCCGGCGATGACGAAGCCGACCTCGCCGGCCGAAAGTTCGGCGATCTCGACGGGATGGGGGGAAAATACGCCGATTTTCAAGACCTCGTAGGTCCGGCGATTGGCCATCAGCTGAATTTTATCGCCCTTTTTCAGGGTGCCGTTGAAAATCCGCACCAGGGTAATGACCCCCTGATACGGATCATACCAGGAATCGAAAATCAGCGCCTTCAGCGGCGCGTTGGCATCGCCCTGGGGGGGCGGAATCTTGCGTACGATCGCCTCCAGGATGTCGTGGATGCCGATCCCCTCCTTGGCGCTGGCGACCACGGCGTCGCTGGTGTCGAGGCCGATGATCTCCTCGATCTCCTCTTTGACCCGTTGCGGTTCGGCGCTGGGCAGATCGATTTTGTTGAGGACGGGGAACACTTCCAGATTCTGGTCGATGGCGATGTAGACGTTGGCCAAGGTCTGCGCTTCCACCCCCTGGGTGGCGTCGACCACCAGCAGACCACCCTCACAGGCGGAAAGGGAACGGCTCACTTCATAAGTGAAGTCGACATGTCCGGGGGTGTCGATGAGATTGAGAATATAATCTTTTCCGTCGTCGGCGTGGTATTTTAACCGCACCGCCTGCGCCTTTATGGTAATCCCGCGCTCCCGTTCGAGGTCCATCTTGTCCAGAAACTGATCGGTGCGCTCCCGCGCGCTGAGGGTTCCGGTAAATTCGAGGAGCCGGTCCGCCAGGGTCGATTTGCCGTGGTCGATATGGGCGATGATGGAAAAGTTGCGAATCAGATTCAGGCTCATGGAGGCTCTTTGCATGTGAAAAATGGCCGATAGGATAACGGCCAAAGACAGAGACATATAGCAGATTACAAGGGGGATTGTAAAGAGATATGGGTTGGAGGACGCCTCTTCGGTTTGCGCATCCTTGCATTTCGGCGGCAGTACGTTATTAAGAACTCATATTCATTTACGGCGGCGGAGGCATCGGCGCCAACAGCTCGAAAGGTCGCGATGAACCGTTCATCGGGCCGGGACATTCAGCATGGAGGTTACGAGATGAGCAAATTAGCACTGTTTTTGACTGCGGTGGCCATGGTTTTCTTCCTTGGCGCCTGCGAACGACAGGAACAGACCCAGACCCCGGGGCAGCCAGGACAACAGGAGCAACCAGCGCAGCCGGAGCAGGAAAGAGCTCAGCCCCCTGCGACCGAACAGCAACGGCCCGGGCAGAGCGAAGAAGCGCCTGCCGGGACGACCGGGCAGACGTCGAGCATGCAAGAGCCGAGCGCCCAGGCGCCATCAGAGGAGCAGGCGGCCACAGCGCAACCGGGCGCGGCCGAGCGAAGCGCCGACGAAAGCAGTGAAGCCGCCAGTCAGGAGTTCCTCGGCCAGTCACCCGAATTCGGCAATGCCCCTGAAACCATTGTGTTGCAGGCCAAGAACGGCAATGTCACCCTGTCGCACAAAGAACACGCCCAAAGGATGGATTGCAGCACCTGTCACGGCGAGGGTGCGCCCGGCAAAATCGAGGGATTCAGTAAAGATCCGGCGCATAAACTCTGCCAGGGCTGCCACAAGGAACAAGGCGCCGGGCCGACAAAATGCCAGGAGTGTCATATTAAGTCCTGACCCGCAGTTTCCTTCCGCCAAGGCCCCGCCAAGGGGCCTTTTTTTGCCCGAAACATCCCCCGCCGCAGCTTCTCCCCCCGAATCCTCTCGCCAGCCACCGCTCCCATTTTTTAAAAAAAGGTCTTAATTTCAGGCATTTAAGGTCATGGCAAAATGTGTCCTTATTGCTTCACTTTTTGATTCAAAAAAAACACGGTTCATTCCCTTCCCCCGACAATTTTAAATATTTTCCGGCACTTCAAGCCTTGGCACAGAGATTGCCATAAGTGGGCGCTGTGTATGGGCAATTGATCCATGGTCTTTTTTCAATCTAAATAAATTCTTAAAGGAAGGCGGTGAAAAGCAGGCGCAAGATAAAAGAACAATAAATGCAATGTGAATTTAAATAATAAAAAATACATAATCAGCTGCAAAAGGAATTCAAATGACTAAAAAATCACTTTTCTCTTTCATTCTTATCGCTTTTGTTTTTCTGGTCGGCAACAGTGCATTCGCCAAAGATATTACATTGGCATGGGATCCAAATGAAGAACCGGATGTGGTTGGCTATCGCGTCTACTACAAAATAGATTCCTCTTCTCTTCCTTTCGATGGCGCCGGCGCCAGCGAAGGTGTTTCACCCGTCGATGCCGGCGACAACCTGAGCCTGACCTTGACCGGTCTCAGAGAGGATCAGATCATCTATTTTGCCGTTACGGCCTATAATTCCGCCGGCGAAGAAAGTTCATTCTCCAATGTCGTTGCCAGCGACTGGATTCCCGAGGTCTATTTTCCGCAAAACGCGGAAATGGTCGATCCGCAACAGGTTGAGTTCAGTTGGAGCGATACACCGGCCGACACCGAGGTCAGCTATACCCTTTACTACGGCACCGATCCCCACCTGAATCCGCCGACGTTGATATCCCAGACCTTTAATAATTCGACCCTGATGGGCGCGGCATTTCTCGGGCTTCTGGGCGCCGGTTTATCGACCCGGCGCAAGCGCCAGGCGGCTCTCGTCCTCGGTCTGGCCGGCGCTCTCTTTCTTCTGTGCAGTTGTAGCGGCGGTGGCGGTGGCGGAAACGACCCGGATCAGGAAACGCCTCCGCCGATTAATGTCGGCGGCGCCGCCCCGGGCGACTCCACCGGTAGCCCGCAAGACCCGCAACTTCCCACGGACGGCGGCGCCGCCCCGACGAACGCGACCGTCGAAGTCTCCGGTATAACCGAAACCTTCCACACCGTCGCCGACCTGCAGGCAAACACGACTTACTACTGGAAAATAGTCGCGGTCGACGCGCAAGGCAAACGGAGCGAAAGCGAAACCCGCTCCTTTACCACCGGAGCATACTGATTTATCGGCTTTCGGCCCAAGCACTCCCGCCCTTTTCGGGAATAAATGATAAAATAAGTCTTTCCAATGAAAGAAATGAGGAATTACATGCATAGATTCTGTATCGTCAGCACGCTGTTGCTTCTTTTGACGGCCCTCCCCGCCGCCGTCTTTGCCCAACCGGTTATTACCGGCGCCGGCGGGGAATTTTCGCATAACCGTATGGTCACCATCGAGGGCGCCGGCTTCGGCGCCAAAAGCAAAGCAGCGCCGGTGGTTTGGGACGACTGTTCCGGCACCGACATCGGCAGCAAATGGGACGGCGGCTGGCCCAGTGCCAGCTCAAACAGCTATTACAATATCGGCTACCGCACGCCGATGCGCGGCATCGATCTGCCGCACGGCTTCATCAGCAAATACCTCGCCGGCGCGCACGGCGAAAACGGCGGCGCCGCCGCCGGCTACAACGTGATGGTATGGAAGAACCGAACCATTACCTACCCTTCGTACACCTATGCGTCCTGGTACCAGCGCTCCGACGACAACTGGTATTTCAACGACGACGACAACTACAAGGTTTTCGATTACTCCATCGGCAACGCCCCCTACGATCTGCCGAACAACTGGTACCTCGAATACAATGGCCGCCCGACCAGCCGCACCGCCTCCCCCGGTTGGCATATAAACGACGATGCCAGCAGTCTCTCCAGTCCGGACGCCAACGGCAGAAGCTGGTGGTGGCACACGGCCGTCAATCCCATGGCCGGCAAATGGGCGAAAATCGAAGTGGAAATTAAGCATTCCAACCTGCATGACGGCTATATCAAGCTGTGGGAAAACGGCGTCCTGAAGATCGATTACGCCGGCCGCACCGACAACATGCCGGGGACCTCGCGCTCCGAGGCGATCGGCGGTTATGCCCGCGTCCGCAACAGCAACAACTGGCGGTATTTCGCCGATCTTTATTTCGACCACAACCGGGGGCGCGTCATTCTCGGCAATGCCGCCACCTACAGCCAGTCCACCGTGCGCGAGGTGCAGGTGCCGACCGCCTGGTCCACCGGTTCGATCAGCTTCAAGGTCAATCAGGCGACCTTTGGCAACGGCAAGCAGGCCTATGTCTATGTCGTCGGCACCGACGGTTCGGTGAACGAGCAAGGCTACCCGGTGCAGATCGGCAGCGCTCCGGCCCCGGCGCCCGAACCGGAACCGACTCCGCAACCGATTCCGACGCCCGTTCCTGAGCCTGTCCCGGCGCCGCAACCCGCGCCCGCACCGCAACCGGCGCCGCTGCCTGAACCGCCGGCGCCCGCGCCGAAGCCGGCCGTTCCCGTGCCGCCGACCCATCTGATTATCGTCGAGCAGAGATAAAGCCCCGGTGCTTTTTCTGCCCGTAAATTGCAAAAAAGAAGGAGCCCTCGGGCTCCTTTTTTTTGTCGCTCCTCCTGCAACAAGCGCAGGCGTTTTTCGGAAAATATGTTTACCGGCGAGACCGGCAGCCTTTGGGTAGAGCAAAGGTAAATATCGTCCCCTCCGGGGCGCGACTGGAAAAATCGACCTTCCCCCTCAGATATTTTTCGCCGAAAAGTTTGACACTGTAGGTGCCGACCCCCCTGCCCTCGCCCGGTTTGGTGGTGAAGGATCTTTTGAATATCTGCAGGCGAACCTCCTCGGGCATGACCTCCGGGTTCTTTACGGAAAAGAGGATTTCTTCTCCGATATCGTGAACACCGAGGGTGACGGTTGTTCCCGGCGTGGTTGCTTCCATTGCGTTTTTTATCAGATTTCCCAATATCCTGCGAACAAGCCCCTCATCACTCCAGATGACGCCCTCCCGAATCCCTTCCACGCGCAGATACTTGCCGGCCGCCGTCTCGTGATTGGCATAAAGCGCCTGAATATCCTCCAGGAGTTCGGTCAGCGAGAAAGAATTCAGGTCCGGAGTGAATTCATTGCGCTCGGCGGCCAGCAGTTGGGCTTGCTGTTTGATTTCTTCGATCATTTTGGCCGTCAGTTGGTGCATCCACTGCCGGTATTGACGGTCCTGATCCATGGGCAATTCGTGCTCCACCAGGAGAGAGGCCAGACCGTGAATACCCCCGGCGGTGTTGATGACGTCGTGAAAGAAGACTTTTTCCAGCACTTCGCGCCGTTTGCGGGCGCTGATGTCTTTCAGGGCGCAGACGTAGAAATTTTCATCTTCGATGACCAGGGGAGTCGTGACCACTTCCAGATCGAGCGCGGTTTCTTTTGGGCCGAAGGTGAGCCGGCATTCTTCCGTGTGCGGCTTTCCCTTTTCCCGGGCAGCCAAAAAGGAGAGAACAGCGCCGCACGTCGTGCAGTGAATGCCCGTCCCGCACCCGTCCTCCCCTTCTTCGGAGTTAACGCAGGAGAATGCTTCTCCCGGTCTGCGCCCCAGCAGATTCTCCGGGCTGTCCATCGACAGGGCGTTCAGCGTCGATCGGTTGACAGCCACAATCTGGTGCTTGGCATTGAGGATCAGGAGAAAGTCGGTGATGGCATCGATCAGGTCGGTGATTCGGCGATCGGCGGCAACCTTCCGATAAGAAGAGGCGATCTCCGCTGCGGTGGCCCGGCCGGCAAGCCTGTCATGGATAATGCTATTCTGGGTTTTCATGTCCATCTTTCTGCTTGTATCGCCGGCTTTGCCGCGAAGGAATTCTGCAGGAATTCCGAAAAGGTCGCGGCGTCAAGGGGTTTGCTGTACCAGAAGCCCTGCATGAAATGACACCCTCGTTCACGGAGGAAATTTCGCTGCACCTCGGTCTCGACGCCCTCGGCGATCACCTTGAGTCCGAGTCCCGAGGCCATCTGGATCACTGCCTGCGCGATGGCGGCGTCGTTGCTGTCCGCCGGGATGTCCATGATGAAGGAGCGGTCGATTTTGAGCTTGTCCACGGGAAAGCGTTTCAGGTAACTGAGGGAGGAGTATCCCGTTCCGAAGTCGTCGATGGCGATGCCGAATCCCGCCCGGTGCAACGTATGGAGCACCGCCGCCGCCGCATCGGCGTGTTCCATGGCGGTGCTTTCCGTGATTTCCAGCTCGATTTCAGCGGGCTGGAGGCCGTATTCGTCTAAAATGCCGCCGATATGTTCCGCCAGGTTGTCCTGCCGGAACTGCCGGGCGGAAAGATTGACCGCCACCGGGATGGGCGGCAGTCCCGCCTCTCGCCATTCCCTGATCTGTGCGCACACCCGCCGCAGCACCCATTCGCCAATGGGGAGAATAAGCCCCGATTCTTCGGCCACAGGGATAAATTCCACCGGGGATACAAGCCCCCGTTCCGGGTGCATCCAGCGGATCAGCGCCTCGGCGCCGACCAGTTGCCCGGTGGCGAGATCGGCCTGCGGCTGGTAGTGAACGACAAATTCGTCCCGCTGCAGAGCCGTATGCAGACTGTTCTCCATCACAAGGTGCTCCCGCGCCGTCAGATTCATGTTTTCCGTATAAAAATGAAACCGGCTTCTGCCCTCGTTTTTAGCATGGTACATCGCCGTGTCGGCGCACTTCATCAAGGTTTCCACATTCTCCCCGTCCTGGGGGAAAATGGCGATGCCGATACTGGCGGTATTGTGCAACCGGTGCCCGTCGACCTCGTACGGCCGCGCGAGGGCGGCAATGATCCTTTTGGCCAGATGGCCGGCCCCCGAGAAATTGGGTTCGCCAGTGATCACGACGACGAATTCATCGCCGCCCAATCTCGCCACCACATCGCTGTCCCGCAACAGACTCCGAATCCGGCCACCGACTTCCACCAGCAGAGCGTCTCCGGCGCTGTGCCCCAAGGTGTCGTTGATGATCTTGAAACGGTCGAGATCGATAAACATCACCGCCACCTCCTCCCTCTCCCGGCGAGCGGTGGCGATGGCCCGTTCCAGGACGATCTGCACATGGAGACGGTTGGGCAGTCCGGTCAAGGCGTCGTGATGGGCCATGTGGCGGATTTGCTCCTCCGATTCCTTGCGGAGGGTGATGTCGGTGAAATTTCCGATATGGAATTCGATCTCCCCACTGGCGGCGCGCACCACCGAGATGGTGAGGAGTTTGGGGTAAATGCTGCCATCCTTGCGACGGTCCCACAACTCCCCTTGCCAGAAGCCGTTCTTGGCGATTTCCCGCCACATCGTCCGGTATTCCTCCGTGGACGTGCGACCGGACGAGAGGAAATGCGGGTCCTCTCCCCTGACTTCGTGGAGGGCATAGCCCGTCTGCCGAACGAAAGCCGGGTTAACCTCAATGATTTTGTTGTTCTTGTCGGTGATGAGAATCGACTCGCCGCTGTACTCGAAGACGTGGGCGGCAAGGCGTAGTTGGCGTTCGGATCGTTTGCGCGCAAGAAGGTTCCGCACCCGTACCTGCAGCACCGCCGTCACCACCGGCTTGATCAGGTAGTCGTCGGCGCCCTTTCCCAGGCCATCCAATTGACTCTGCTCGGAGCTGTCGGCGGTCACCAGGATGATGGGGATTTCCCTGCTTTCCGGAAGGTCCCGCAGTCGCTGAAGAACCTCGAGACCGCTCATCCCCGGCATCATGACGTCCAGGAGGATGAGATCGGGACGATCGGGGCGCAAAGCGATCTCCAGCGCCGCCACCCCGGTTGTGACCGCCTTTATCCGATATTCCTCCCGCAGGGCCGACGCCAACACGTGCAGATTGGCGGGGGTGTCGTCCACCAGGAGGATGAGCGGTTTTTTGCTTGCCGTGGCGATCATGCCTTCGACTCCGTTTCCAGCCCTTGCCGCACCTGGGCCACCACGGCCAGTGCGCCTTCGTGGTCGAAATGATCGATTTGACGCATCAGCCGGGCAAGGAGGTCGCCGGGGGTGTCTTGCCCGGCCAGTTGCTGCAAGGCGTGCATCAGCTCCAACGGCACGAGTTCGCCCTCGCGCAGAAAGACGACAAGCTCCGACAATATCCGCAGAACCGCCTGGGGATCCGGTTTTCCCTGTTTGCGTTTCCGGGCGGCCGGCCGGCCGTCGGTTCCCGTCGGCCGGTGGCGATCGCCTGGAGAATCAGGACGCGGCGCGGAAGCCAGGGGCTGGACCCGGATGGTAAAGGCAAAGGTCGCGCCCGCATGCTCGACTCCGGAGGCGGTTATTTCGCCGCCCATAAGTTCGACCAGGGATTTGCAGATGGCAAGACCCAGACCCGTTCCGCCGAATTTTCTCGTGACGGAGCTGTCCCCTTGGCTGAACGATTGAAAAAGCCGGCCGGACTGCTCGCGGGTCAGGCCGATTCCGGTGTCGCTGACCGTAAAGCGAAGGAGGATCTTGTCCCCGTCCCGGCCCGCCACCGCCACCCGCACCTGGATCGCGCCCCGTTCGGTGAATTTGACCGCGTTCCCCACCAGGTTGTTCAAAATCTGCCCGAGGCGAGTCGGATCGCCGATGACCTCGGCTGGCGCCTCCGCATCGGTTTCGCAGGACAGCTCCAGTCCTTTTTCGGCGATCTGGGCGCCGAAGAGGTCGGCCAGACTTTTCAGCACCGCCTCCAGGCTGAAAGGAACCGCCTCGATCTCCAGCCGCCCCGCTTCTATTTTCGAGTAATCGAGAATATCGTTGAGGATGCCCAGCAGCTCCTGGGATGCCTCGTGCGCCTTGAGGAGATAGGTTCTTTGCTGACGGGGCAACCCCATATCGAGCACGAGCCGGGTCAGGCCAATGATGGCGTTCATGGGCGTGCGGATTTCGTGGCTCATGTTCGCCAGAAACGCCGACTTGGCCCGATTCGCTCCCTCTGCGACGGCCTTGGCCTCCAGCAGGGTCGCCTCCGCGCGTTTGCGTTGGGAAATATCGCGGATAAAGACGATCATCCGCCCCCCCCGCAAAGGCAGGGAGTTGACGCTCACCTCCAGGTCGATAATCTGCCCATCGCGGCGGCGATGGCGGGTTTCGAAGCGGTCCGCGCCGGTGGCGATGATCTGTGCAATGTGGGCTCTGGTCTCCTCCAGGCTTTCCGCCGCTTCCACATCGGCGATGGTCATCGCCAGCAGTTCGTTGCGGCTGTAGCCAATGAGTTCGCAGTAAGCATCGTTCACATCGAGGAACCGCCCCTGAAAGTCGTTCATCCAGAAGCCGTCCATGGTGGTTTTGAGAATGGTCCGGTACAGCTCCTCGTTGGCCGCCTGACCGGCCTTCACGGCGGCCGCGCTCACCTCGCCATCTCCCCGCCCGCCGGCTTGCATGCAAACCCAGAGGGCGAAAAACACTGCGGGGAAAGATTTCGGCAAACGGAGGAAAACACGGCGATCATGGTGCGAAAAAAGCTCCGGAAAGGGTTGGCCGGCCGGGAAGGCACAGCGCCGCCAGCGCATCCAAAATGGATGAAAATATACCTTTTCATTGAAAAGACGGCAAGTTTATTAGGATGAAAGATTTTTTCGCTGATGAAGACCTTTGCATTTCCGCCTGCAACGAACAATGCATTTTGCTGGAAAAAGGTGGAGGAATACGGATCCAACTGCCTGCGGACTTTCGGTAAACACCGCCCGATGTTTTCTTGACATCGGCAGGATATTTATTAGGTTTTAACTAAATTTCACACGGAGACCCTTCGGCATGCGCCCTCTCGTCACCGTCGTTATTGCCGCCTACAATGCGGAGAAATATATCGGCGAAACACTTGCGAGTATTTTGCGGCAAACCTGGGAAAAACGCGAAATTATCGTCGTCGACGACGGTTCGACCGACGCCACGCCACGAATCATTAAAGAAGCCGGCGGCGGGATCGCCTATATCCGGCAGGAGAACAGCGGCAATTGCGCTTCGCCGCGCAATCTGGGGCTACGGCAGGCACGAGGGGCATACGTCAATTTTTTCGACGCCGACGATATCATGCATCCCCGGAAAATCGAGGATCAGGTGCGGGCCCTCGACGCTCATCCGGACGCCGCCATGGTGATCGGCGATTATGAAAATTTTTCCGACGACCGTACGCATCCGAGCCATTTTACCACCTGTCCCCTGCTGTCCCGTCTACTGGACCAGTATGGCGTCGGCCGGGGTGAATCGATTCTGCTCCAGCCGCCGGTAACGACGACCACCCTGTTGCGGGAAAATTTCGGCAGCGCCTGTTCCCCTCTCTACGCGACGCATGTCGTTCGGGATCTCGGCGGGTACGATGAAGAGCTCTCGGCCTGCGAGGATTTCTTGCTCAACTACCGAATCGCGGCGCAGGCGCCCACCGTGGTTCTCAATGCTCCCGGCTATCGGCGACGTCTGCATGCGGAGAACATGACGGGCAATTTCCAGCGAATGATGACAAATTATATTCGCAGCCGGGAGAAACTCCTGCGAATGGAAAGTTCTCCGCTGAACAGAAGGCTTCTGAAAAACCTCCTGGCCTCTTATCACCTCAATTTTGCGGCGTACAACCCGCAGGAGAATGAAAACCGGCAGCAATTCCGGCAAGCGATGAAAAGTCTGAAATATCTCTCCAGTTTCGATCGGCGACAAGGTGTGCTTTCCTGTAAACTCATGGTCAAAATCCTGTTGAATACCTTGACCCGGCAACGGGGGTGGCGGCTTTTCGTAAAAAACGAAGCACCGCAGATCAACCGATAATCGCGCCCCTATTCTCCGCGACCCAGCTTGCCGGTGGCAATTTCGACGCACAGGCCGGGAAACCGCCTATCCCGAAACAGGGATTTCTCCCGACAACCCGCCAGCAGCATCCGCCAGGCCGCACCGAAATCGCGGTAATACATCAGGGCTCGGATCATTTCAATGTACTGTTTCCGCTCCGCCTGGCGAAGCAACCGCCCCGGAATGGACGAGCGGGCGGCCGCCCGGCGGAGAATATCGAGGTGGATATGCAAGGTGCGATCGAGATTCTGGGTCGCGGTTACGCTGGCGGCGTGTTTTCGATAAAGATACAGGGGCTCCTGCACCGCCGCGAATGAGCAGAATACAGCAAGTCGCAACCCGAGATCCCAGTCTTCCGCCGACGGCAACAGCGGGTCGAATTTCCCCGCCCGCAGCAAACAGTCGCGCGGGATGAGGCCGGTGGTGAAGAGCGCCATCTGGTTCCCCTCGAATCCGACGATGGTGGACAGGCAATCGCCGGCCGGCAACTCGGGGACAGCGGTGACGGTGCGAAAGGTCTTTTGGCCGTCGTCGTCCTCGACGAACCGGATGATCCGGCACAGGACGACCGTGTCGCCGGCCGCCCGCCGCAGAACGGCAAGTTGCCGCTCAAGCTTTGTCGGCGCATAGAGATCGTCCGCGTCGACAAAGGCGAGGAAAGTCCCGCGCGCTTCGTCGATCCCCCGGTTGCGGGCGTTGGCGGCGCCGGGAGCCGCCTGCCGAAGGCAGCGGCAGCGGCGATCCCGAGCCGCGTATTCTTTGGCGATTGCCCCGGTCCGATCCCACGATCCATTGTCGACGACGAGAATTTCAAGGTTTCGATGGGTCTGGGCGAGCACCGAATCGATCGTCTCCGCCAATGTAGCGGCGGCGTTGAAGGCGGGAATCACGACTGAAATCAAGTCCGACGTTCCGCTACTCATTCGATTCCCACGGAACCGGCGCGCCGTTTTTCCGGCAGGAAACTGAACAGCAGTTTGCGTTCCTCGCGGTTGAAGGCGACAAACAAGATCCCCAGCAGGAACATCGGGCAGGAGGCCAGGAATGCCAGCGCCAGACTAAGGTAGGTGGGCGGCGCTTCGAAGGCGGCAAACGCCCGTGCGGCCAACAGCACATAGACGACGGTGAAGAACGCCGTCGGCAGCAGATCGCCGTAGAACCGCCCGAGTCCGAGGCCGATCTGCCGACAGACGTAAGGGGGGATGATAATGAGGCGATTCACCAGCAGCGGGATGGCGGTGCCCAGGGCGCAGCCGAGAATGCCGAATTTCGGGATGAGGATGAGGCTGAGGCCCAGATTGGCCAACCCCTCCAGGATATTCACTCCGGCGAGGTAGCGGTGCCGGGCGACGGCGAAGAGAACATTGGTTGCTGGGTTGGTGATTAAATTGACGATCATGGCCGACATCAGAACAACCAGAATCGGGTAGGCATCCGCATATTCCTCCCCCATCCACAGACGGATAAAGTCCTCGCCAAGGACGATGACCATGCCGCCGCCGAACACCCCGAGCACGACATTGATCCGGTTGAGAAGCAGCAGCTTGACGCGCATTTGCTCGTGGTCCCGACGGGCCTGGTAGGTCGTGAAGATCGGGGTGATCATGTTGGTCGCCCGGTAGACCAGCTCGGAAAAATATTCCACCAGCCGGGCGCCGATGAAGTAATGGGTGACATGGACGGGCGAAAGAAGAGCGGCGATCACCACCGAGTCGATTCGGTGTCGCAGCTGGTCGGCTATCTGGATCAGGAACGACCAGATGCTGTAGCCGAAGAGTTCGCGCACCTTTGCCCGGCGAAAAAAAGTAAGACTCACCTTCATCTCCCGATAAAGATGCCGGGCGATGAGATAGAAAAGAAGATTGGACAGCAGGGACGCGATGAAAGTTATCCAGGCGAGGGCCACAATGCCATAGCCCCGGCTGAGAAAGGCGTAAATAGCCGCCGTGCTGAAGAGCAGAGTGACCAGGTGCGAGGAGGTCAGCAGATCATAGCGCACCTTCGCCTGGACGATGCCGACGAAGGCGTTGAACGGAAATTCCAGGGTCAAGCGCAGGCCGGTGATGACCAGGATCACCTGCACCGTTCTCAGCTTGCCCAGGTCCTCGATGAAGAGCCCGGCGCCGAGGGCGACGCCGCCGGCGAGGGCCAGAACGACAACGGCGATAACGCTGTAGATTACCAGGGAGGTATTGATGACGGCATTCGTTTCCTGGTTTTCGTCATTTGCCAGATGATGGGCGACATAGCGGGAGACGGCCGAAGAGAGGCCGAGGTCCATCAGGTAGTAGAAGCCGCCGATGCTGCCGACCAAAACCCAGATGCCATACCAATCATCCCCGAGCCGCGCCAAAATGAAGGGCATCATAAAAAACGCCACCAATATCTGAATGAAACCGAAACTGGTGCGGGCAAAAGAGGATAGATACAGCTTTTTAGTTATTTTCATCGGATTTCACACCCATATGTGAGTCGGCGGGGAAAGTGGCCTGGCGATCGACAGCCCCGGAGTGCGGGGCGCTCATTGTGCAACCAGGGGTGCGATTCCGATCTGCGCGTTGTGCATGCACATAATTCAGCAGAGCGTAAATGAACACAATGACTCCCGCCATTTCGAGGCTTTCCTCGACCGTTGCAATCATGCTGTAGGTCAGGTTCTGGTTTCCGTGCAATTCCATGTAACGCCCGCCCAGCAGCTCCAGGCCGAAGACGCCACCGCTGTAAAGGATTCCGGCGACAATAAAGGTCCATCGGGTGGTGGCGGGCAGGCGCAGCAGGAAGCGCAGGAAGAATATCGAGAGAACGACGACGACGATGCTGCCGGGGATGACCCAGGCGAAATAAAAGACGCCGAGGGGGCCATCCCCGAGAAGTCGCTGCACCGGCGAAGTGAGCTTTTCGTGGAAGGAAAACGCCTCATCGGCCGCCATCAGCAGAAAGCCGCAAGTCAGGATCGTCCATTTGGACACGTCGGGATCTCTCTCCTGCTTCTTCGCTGTGGTAACCACAAAAAGCAGAATGGCCGACAGAAGCAGCAGAAGCACCGAGAACAGAGTCGGGATATTGCGCTCGGCATCGAGATAGAAAAGGGGCACCAGGCCATAAACATGGTCATGCCCCAACCAGTATTTGGTCAGTTGACCGGCGACGCTGGCAAAAACGAGCAGGAGGGCGATTGCCAGCAAAACCCCGGCAACCGCGATGGGGCTCGGAATTCGCATTTTCTTCGCTGCCATGTTTATCCGCCTTTCATAAGCGCATCCGTTCTTCCCTTGCCCAAAATCCCTGATCTTCTTCAGCTCCCCTCCCCGGCCGCCATGTTCGTCGGCGCCTCGCCGCCAGCCACCTGCCGCCAGAGCGCCGCCTGCTTCGTCGCCAGGGGTCGCCAGTCGTAGCGGGCGGCGACGAGGGCGCGACCGGCGGCGCCGAGGCGGCGGCGCAGGTCGATGTCGTCCAGGCAGGCGATCGCCGCGTCGGCAAAGGCGGCCGGAGCGTCGGCGATAAGGATGTCGCGGCCGGCGGTGTATTCGAGCCCCTCGGCGCCGATGGCGGTGGAAACGACCGCCTTGCCCATCGCCATCGCCTCCAGAATTTTCAGCCGCGAACCGCCGCCGATGCGCAGCGGCACCAGGCAGACGGTGCTTTGGCCGACGTAATCGCGCACATCGGGGACGGTGCCGGTCACCCGGATGCCGGCGTCCTGCTTCGCCAGGGCCCGCAGCCGCTCCGGCGGATCCTTGCCGATCAGCCACAATCGCACGCCGGGGCGCGCCTTTTTGATCCGCGGCCAGATCTCGCGCACCAGGTAATCCGCCCCATCCTGATTGCTGAAGGTGTCCATGGAGGCGGTGAAGGATACGACCGGTTCGACGGTTTGCGCCGGGGCCATCTGGTAGTAGTCGAGATCGACGCCGTTCTCCACCAGACTGACGCGGGCGCCGTAGTCCTCCATCACTTGCCGGTCGCCGGCGCTGACGGCGATGCAGTGATCGGCGCGCGGATACCAGTGGCGTTCCAGGCGCTCGATCTTGCGCGCCTGGCTGCGGCCGAGATAGCGCTTGGCCGGATGACCGCCGCTTTCCCCGAGCCGCCGCCAGATGTCCGACTCGATATTATGCGCGGCGATCACCTGCGGCACGCCGGCGGCGTGGACCAGAAAAGGCGCCAGATTGCTCCACTCGCAGTGCACCAGATCGGGCTTTTCGGCGGCGAGGATGTATTGCAGGGCGGCGATGTAGTTGGGCTGGATGTGGTAATCGGTGGAGAACGGTTCGGGCGAGAGGAAATTTTTCAGCACGGCGGCGTAGAAGCGTCCGCTCCATTTCGGCAGCC
Organism: Desulfuromonadales bacterium; assembly: GCA_041677125.1. GTDB lineage: Bacteria > Desulfobacterota > Desulfuromonadia > Desulfuromonadales > JACZKF01 > JBAYQP01. The sequence continues at coordinate 86,509 of JBAYQP010000001.1, forward strand.
GTTGGTCCGGCACCGGCAGCGGGCGGATGCCGAAACTTTCCATGGCTGCGATCTTCTCCTGCTCCCGCGCCACATCGGCGTAAGCGAGATAGAGAATTTCGAATTCCCGCGCCAGTTGCCGCATCAGATTGCAGGTGCGAATCTTTTTGCCGCTCTCCAGAGGCCAGGGAAACCATTCGTCAAGAACGAGAACTTTCAATTGCCGCCTCCAGGCGTTTGACCTTCGATGTAGGTGGCGTACCAGGACTGGAACACGACCAGCGACCAGATGAGCTTGTCGTTGTTCTCGATGCGGCCGGCGTGATCGTCGAGGATGCTCTGCACCACGCGCGGATTGAACAGGCCGTGCCGGGAAAGATGCTTTTCCGAAAGCATTTCGCGCACATAGGCTTGCAGATCGCTTTGCAGCCAGCGCGCGAGAGGACCGACAAACCCCTGCTTGCGGCGATGGAAGACTTCCTCGGGCAGCAGGTGCCGAACGGCTCGGCGCAGCAGATATTTCTTTTGTCGCAGGCGCACCTTCATCCGATGCGGGATGGTGGCGCAGAATTCGAGAAGTTGGTGATCGACGAAGGGCACCCGCACCTCCAGCGAGTGGCGCATGCTGATGCGGTCGGTGCAGGCGAGGACATCCTCGGGCAGATAGGTTTTTATGTCGCAGTAAAAAACCTTGTCCAGCGGATCGTCGGCATTGGCGGCGTTGAAGCGGTCGAGGACCAGGGTGCGGCAGGAGTCGAGGGAAGCGCCGAAGCGTCCGGCGTCGGCGAACAGGCCGGCGTAGCGGCCGCCGTTGAAACGGGAGAGAAAACCGAAATAGCGCTCCCCGCCCTCCTCTGAAGCGCTGCGCACGAAGCGCTTCAGGTGGTTGACCGTGTAATGGCCGTCCGCGCGCTCGGGAAGCAGATCGACCAAGCGGCGCACCACCTTCTCGCGCACCGCCCAGGGCAGACGGTTGTAGGCGGCGCTGATCTTGAATCCCAGGTAGCGCTCGTAGCCGCCGAAGGCCTCGTCGCCGCCCAGGCCCGACAGAGCCACCTTCACGTCCCGGCGCGCCATCTGGCAAAGATACCAGGTGGGAATGGTCGAGTGGTCGGCGAAGGGCTCGTCGAAGGCGCCGACGATGCCGCCGAGAATGCCGCCGACCTCGGGGATCACTTCGAACTCCTTGTGCACGGCGCCGTGGCGTTCAGCGATGCGCCGCGCCAGGTCGCGTTCGTCGAGATAGCCGCCGATGTCGCCGCCGAACCCCATGCAGAAGGTGCGCACCGGCTCGCCGCCGAGACGGCTCATGGTGGCCACTACGGCGCCCGAATCGACGCCGCCGCTGAGAAATCCCCCCACCGGCACATCGCTGATCAGGCGCAGGCGCACCGATTCCTCGAACCGCTGGAGAAATCCGTCGATGGTCTGCTGCTCGCTGCGGCCGTAATCCGGGCGAAAATGCACGTCCCAGTACTGGCGGATGCCGACCGTCCCGTCCTTGACCAAAAGGTAATGGCCGGCGGGCAGCTTGCGGATATCGGAGAAAATGGTCAGGGGCGCCGGGATGTAGGACAGGGTGAAATAGGCGGCCAGAGCGTCGGTATCGATGCGCGGCGAGAAGCCTGCCATGGGCAGCAGGGCCTTCATTTCCGAGGCGAAGCAGAGGCGATGGCCGCGTCGGGCGATGAACAGCGGTTTGATCCCCAAACGGTCGCGGGCGATGAACAGCTGTTTGCGCTTCTCGTCCCAGATGGCGAAGCTGAACATGCCGCGAAATCTATCCAGACAGTCCGCTCCCCATGCCTCCCAGGCGTGCAGGACGACCTCGCTATCGGACCGGGTGGTGAAGTGGTGTCCGAGGTCAGCGAGTTCACGGCGGATTTCCATGTAGTTGAAGACTTCGCCATTGAACACGATGCAGCGGCTGCCGTCTTCGTTGAAAATCGGCTGGTGGCCGGTTTCCAGATCGATGATGCTCAGCCGGCGATGGCCGAGGAACACCTCCGGCGTCGCATAGCAGCCGCTGTCGTCCGTCCCGCGGTGATGCAGCGAATCGGTGCAGCGGATTCCTTCTTCCTTATCGACCGGCGGGCCGCCGGTCACATTCAGAACGCCGAAAATACCGCACATATCATTCCCCTATTTGCGCAACTCCAGCAGCGAATACCACGCCCAGCGTCCGGCCTCGGGGAAACGCCGCAGAATCGCCCGGTCGAGGCGCGAACAAAGATCGAACCCCTTGCGCATCCCCAGGAGCAGCGGCGCCATGGCGGTCAGGTAAAATTCCTCGTGGCGAAAATCGCCGAACATCCGCGCCTGCCCGGCGAACTCGCGCAGCACCAGCGGCCGTTCGTCCGGCGTGCGATATTGCGGGGTCAGTTGCCGGTACAGATTCAATAGCGGATTGCTGCCGAGGGGCTCGGCAAACAGGGCGACGCCGCCCGGCTTGAGCATGCGGTGCAGTTCGGCGAGGGCCTTTTCCAGGTCGAGATGATGCAGAATGGCGAAGCCGACCACGACGTCGAACCGGTTGTCCGGATAATCGCACTGTTCCGCCGACATCTTGCGGATGTTGCAACAGGCGTTGAGTCCGCGTTCGGCCAGGTACACTTTCGTATTCGCCACCGCTTCCCGCGAAATATCGAAGGCGTCCACCTTCGCCCCCAGGGCGGCCAGATCGGCGGTGACCCAACCGCTGCCGCAGCCGTATTCGAGAACGTTCCGGTCGCGAATGTCGCCTAATCGCTCCTTCAGCCGCAGAAACACGCGCAAGGTCGGGCCGAGCCGGTAATGCGCCGGTTCGTTCTCGTTTTCGGCGTACTTGCGGTCGTGAAACGCCTCCTCGGCCTGATGCCGCAGTTGCAGAATGCCTTCCGCTTCCGATTTCGCCGGTTCGCTCATTCGCGTTCCCCCTGTTGCAGAGTTGAGTCCGACAGCTGGCGCTGGCCTTCGAACCGCAAAAGGAGACGCCGCAGCACCAGGGCCATGCCGATCAGCAGCCACCACTGGATTTCATAGAGATTGTGGCCGAAAAAGCCGAGGAGAATATGGACGACCAGAAACAGCAGCAATCCCGAGCACAGCGCCTGGCAGAAGAGAAGATCGCGCCTTTGCCGCTCCCCTTCCCCGCCGTCCGCCGCCGACCACCCGGAGAGCAACTCGGAAAACCCCCGCCGGGTCTGTCGCAGCACCCGGCCGATTTGCCAGAGCAGCAGCAGGAAGAGAACCAGTCCCTGAATGCCCAGGTTGGTCGCCGCTTCGAGGTAAAGGTTGTGGGTGTCCTGCAAACGGCCGAACATCTCGCCGCGCACCAGGGGAAAAGCGCCGACGCCGACCCCGAGGGGGTGCGCGCGAAACACCTGCCAGGCGTCTTCCATGATTTCCTTGCGCAGGGAAATCGACTGCCCGACCTTGTCCTGTTCGGTAAAAATCGTATAGAAGCGCTCCCGGTAATCCTGTGGCACGACCAGGACCATGCCGAGGAGCAGGATGCCGCCGAAGATGAACATGCGTCCCTTGCGGCGGACGGCCGGCGCGTCCCAGAAATAAAAAAGCAGCAGACCGATGAAGGCCAGATAGCCGGTGCGCGAACCGGTGAAAACGACGCAGACCATGGCGGTTGCGCCGAGGGCGACGAGGCCGATCCGCGCCCAGCGCGAAGCCACCGCCGGGTAGAGACTGAGGACAAAGGGGACGACGCTGATGGACAGCGCGCCGAGAGAGTTTGGGTGCGCCCATAGCGGAGTGCTGCCGTGCAGACGCATGATCCCCTGGTTTTGCCAGAGCATGCTCCCGTCGAGGAATCCCAAAAACCCCTCGCTGGTGATCTTGAAAAAGGAAAACAGCAGGACGGCGGTGAAAATCTTCAATTCTCGGGGAGAGCGGATGAAAACGAAGATGAACCAGGCGATGACGGCCAGTTTGAAGAATTTCTGGAAAAAAATCTCATAGGAGTAGGCGATATTGAAGGAAAGGGGAATCTGGACGACCACCGCCAGCGAGTAAACAAGGATGTACGGCGCCAGACCGGAGCGGGTGAACAGTTTCGGTCGGACGGCGAGCAGCGAAGCGCCAAGCAGGAAGAAACCGAGCAGAAATTCGAACCGGATCGCCAGAAAAATTCCGTGGCGTTCGCTGAACTGCAAGTACCAGGCGACCAGATAAAGGAGGAACAGCCCCAGCACCAGCTTGTGGCTTTCCGCTTCGGGAAAATAGGTTTGTTCGGCTTTTTCGCTCAGCGTATACATCGAATCACCTCATCATCCGATCGACCGGGAAAACGGCGGCCGCACCGCTCGGATCGGGCAGAAGGTTTTCGGCGGCGAGGCGAGAGACGACGAAACGGCTCTTGCCGGACGGTTCGAGGGGAATCGTCGGCACGAATTCGCAGGAGAAGCGCATGCGCGGTCCGAAATATTCCTCCGTCAGTCGGGCGATCGTCCGCAGGCTGGCGTCACCGAAATCGGTCTCGCGAACGATGCGCACGATGATGTGATCGAGTTTGTCCTGTATCAATTGGATCTGAAAGACGCCGGGGATGCTCACGCCAATCAAATCGGTCAGGGAAATGCCGGACACCCGCTTGCCCTCCGGGGTGAGAATGAAATCGGAGTCGCGTCCCTCCAGGCGCTCGATCAACGGCCACTGCCGGCCGCAGCCACAGACGCGCTCGGTCAGAACCCCCATATCCTCGATACGGTAGCGGATAAACGGCATGGCGGCGTTGTCGAACTCGGTGACGACCAGATATCCGGCTTCGCCGCTGGGCAGCGGGTTCCCCGAGGCGTCGACGACTTCGACGTGTTTGGCGAAGGCCTGGACATGCAGGCTTCTTCCCTCCCGGCATTCGCAGGCGATCGTTCCCAACTCTTCGCAGCCGTACCGGTTGAGCACCGGACAGTGGAGCATTTTTTCGATCGCCTCCCGTTGCCAGGAGTGCAGCGGCATGCCCCCGGTGACCGCGCCGGCGGCCCGCACATCGTGCAACCCGTTGCGAGCGAGAAAATCGGCGAACAAATGCAACGCGTGCGTGTAGCCGTAGAAGAAAGGTCGATCGGCCCGGGACAAAGCGCGGTGGAAAGTGCGCATGCTCTCCTCGGTCAGGTCGAGGGTGCACAGGTTGGTGGAACGGTCGAGGGCGGTGCGGCGCAGCCATTGACGCCACGGACTGGTTGGCGCTTTTTTCAGCGAGCGGCCGATAAAAGAGTACATACGGGCGCCGGGTCGATAGCCGCCCCATTCGTTGGTCAGCAGCGCCACCGCCCGCTGCACCTGGGCGGCGGGCGGATCGATGGCGAACTGCAACGGCTTGCCGGTCGAACCGGAGGTCTGGCCGAAAAACAGCTCGGCTTCCGCGAAGCGCGGCGCAAGCATCCGCCGCCAGTTCTTCTTGACCGCTTCCTTGCGCAGAATCGGCACCTTCGCCAGATCGTCCCAGCCGCGCAGGTGGTCCGGGTGAAATCCGCCGGCATCATAAAATTCGCGGTAGAAGGGACTGTCGTCATAGGCGCGGCGCACCTGCCGGCACAGCCGCTGCCACTGATGCCGGCGGACTTCGGCGGCGGTCTGGCGTTCAAAGCCCCGCAGCCGGCGGTACTGCTCCAGATAGTCGCTCTTTTCCCACCACGCCCACAGGGGCATGGTCAGATGACGGCAGATCGGGGTATAAAAATCGCGCATCGTTGGTCCTGTGCTTTCGGGGTGACTTCCGTCGTCTCTTGCCTTAAATCCCCTTTTCCAACGCCAGCGAGCGCCCCTTCGGCGCCTTGGCGGCATGCAGCGAGGAATAGTATTCCTCCCACTGCGGCATGACCTTCTCCCAGGTGAAGCGGGTGCGGATGCGGTTGGCGGATTCCCGCCCGAGCCGCCGGCGCAGCGCCGGCGCGCCACCGAGTTCCCGCAACGCCTCGGCCAGCGCCTGCGGATCGCCCATCGGCACCAGCCGGCCGTTGCCATCGTCGACCAGTTCCGGATTGCCGCCGACCGCTGTCGCCACCACCGGCAGCCCGTGCGCCATGTACTCCAGAATGGCGTTGGACAGGCCCTCGCTGTCGGAACACAGAACGCCGATATCGAGGCGCCGCAGCCAGGCATCGACGTTCTCGACCGAGCCGGCGAAATGCACGCAATCGGCGAGCCCCAGCGAATTGGCGAGCCGCTCCAGCTCTTGCCGCTGGCCGCCATCGCCGATCAGGTGGGCCTGAAACGGAAACGCCTGCCCTTGCCGAAGCAGATGCAGGGCTTGCAGCAAGATGTCGAGCCGCTTGACCGGCTTGAGGTTGGCGACGACGCCGATGCGGACCTCGGCGTCCCCGGCCGGGGTGGGCCGGCGGGCGACCGCCTCGGGAAGCGCGACCCCGTTGCGGATGACCCGAATGCGGTCGCCGGGGATCAACGGGTTGCGGCGCAAATAACTGTTCAGTCGTTCGGCATTGACCACCACGCCATCGGCCAGGCGGCAGGCGAAGGGGAACAGGGCGCGAAACACGACGCCATACCACGGGTCTTCGGCGCCGAGGCCCATGTCGCGCTTGCTCACCAGGAAAATCGGCGGGCAATCGCGGGCCAGCAGGCGGCAAAGCGTCGCGACGAGGACCGAATCCTCGAACATCGCCTGGAGAATATCGATCCGTTGCCCTTTGATCAGCGTCCGCAGCCGGCCGATCATCGCCGGCAGATCTTTGCGCAGCAGTCCCCGGTATTCGAGGCTGTGCACCTGGCAGGGCAGCGCCTGGCGAGCGAGCCAGGGCGAAGCGTGCAGGCAGATGAGGGTGATCTCGAACCGCTCCCGGTCGAGTCGGCGGATGATTTCCAGCAACTGTTTCTCCGTCCCGGCCGATCCGGAATAAATGGTGTCGATAAGATAAGCGATGCGAATTTTATCGCTCATGCGTCATCGCCTGGGTGATGAGGGTTTTGAACAATCCCCGATACGCCGAGACCGCGAACTTGCGGTAACGCAAGGCCGTCAGGTAGTGGGCGAGCGCTCTGCCGCGGTCCAGATGCCGGTAATGGAAGCCGCGGCAGCAGTGGGAATGGCAGAATACCTGCCGCACCAGCCGCGGCGGCAACAGCTGCGGATATCTGTCCAGAAAGCGGTCGCGGATGCGGTCGGTGCACAACTGCCGCAGTTCCTGTTTGCGCGACATCTGGTCGGCGTGCCCGGTGCGGTAATACAGCAGCGGACTGTCGATGTAATCGAAGTTCCAGCGGGTGGATAGCCGCAGCCAGAGATCCCAGTCGATCCCCATCGCCAGGGATGCGTCGAACTCGTCCCGTTCGAAGCAACGGCGGCGGACCATGGAGGAGGAGAACGGGACGAAATTGTCGAAAAACAGTTTTTCCGTCACCTTGCCCCGTTGCGGGCGAAGATAAGGATTCGCATCCTCGATCGGCAGTGTACGACCCTCCTCGTCGATGCCTTGCATGCGGCTGTACACGACCCCGGTGTCGGGATTGGTGAAAAGGGGCGCTTGCAGGCTCAGTTTCTCCGGCGTCCAGAGATCGTCGGCATCGAGAAAAGCGACCAGGTCCCCCGAGGCGAGGCGAATGCCGGCGTTCTTGGCGTGCGCTTGGCCGGCGTTTTCCTGGCGGACATAGCGAAAATCGGCGCGGCCGAGATAGCGGCTGGCCACCACCGGGGTGTCGTCGGTGGAGCCGTCGTCGATCAGAATAATCTCCCGGTTGCCATAGCTCTGCCGCAGGACGGAGTCGATGCAGCCGCCGAGAAAACGGCCGTAATTGTAGCAGGTGATAATGACGCTGATCTTCGCTTCCCTCATGTCTGCCCCGGATATCGATTGGCGTTTTGTTGTGCCCTCGGCGCCTTCGCCGTGAAGGATTTCGCTTTTATCCTCATCGGTTTGCCGGTTTTCTCCAGAATTTGTTCATATATCGCGGCGTAACCTGCCGCCATCCGGGCGCTCGAATACCGGGACAAAACCCGGCTGCGGGCGCGGTCGGCACGTTGCCGCGCATGGTGCGGCTGCCGCCGCACCATGCGAATGCCGGCGGCAATGCCGGCGGCATCGGCGGCATCGGCGGCATCGGCGGCATCGGCGGCATCGAGCAGGAAGCCGGCCCGGCCTTCTTCCAGCAGTTCCGGCAGCGCGCCCACCCGGGTGGCCAGCACCGGCGTTCCGGCCCGCATCGCCTCGAGAACGGTCAGCGGCAAGCCCTCGGTGCGGGACGAAAGGACGAAAAGGCCGAAATGCCGCAGATAGCGGCCCGCCCCCTCGCGGTATCCGGGCAGAAGAACCCGCCGCGCGAGACCGAGGCGGGAAATCTGCGACGCCAGGGCCGCTCTTTCCTCCCCTTCGCCGAGGATCAGCAGGCGTGATTCCGGATCATTGCCGGCAATTTCGGCGAAGCCGGCGAGCAACCGATCGAAGCCTTTTTCCGGCGATAACCGGCCGATGGCGCCGATGGTGAATCCGCTCCGGCAGAATTCGACGATCTCGGCATCCAGCCGGGGAGAATCCTGTTCTCGGCCGAACGCCGGAATACCGTTGCAGACCACGCGCAGAGGCAGGTTGCGCCCGGCCAGCCAGGGATGCGCGCGCATGCCGCCGCACACCAGCACCACCGCATCCATGAACCGCAACAGCCGGCTGTCGAGCCATTCGTACAACCTGAGCCGGCTCAGGCGGCGGGTCGCCGTCCAGCCGTGCAGCGTCGTCAGCATCGGTAGGCGCCGAACGCCGGCCGGCATCGAACCGAAAAGAATATTTCCCTTGTAGCCGTGCGAGTGCAGCAGATCGATCCCCTGCCCTCGCGCCCAGGCCAGGATTTGCCGGACGCCGCCCACATTCGGCCCGGCCCGCATACGAAAGCTTTGCACCGGCAGGCCATGCCGCGCCGCCGCCGATTCCAGTGGTTTTCTCCCCTCTCCTTTCGCGCCGATGCTGAGGATGATCGGCTGCAGACCGGCTTTTTGCTGTTCGTCGGCCAGGCTGAGCAGCACCCGCTCCGCCCCGTACAGACCGGCACTATCGATGATATGCAGGATTTTCGTCATCGCCGGCCTACCCCTTTCTCGGTGTCCAGAGCACCTGCTTGCGGCCGAGCAGGAATTTGCCGAAGGCGTGGGCGGCGGCGGCGTTCACCAGCAGAAAGTAGTAAAGGAAACGCAGCGGCCGGCTCTGCCCGGCGCCCCGGACACAATGAAACAGAGCCGCCCCGGCATAGGCCAGGATCTGGACGCTAAAGAGCAACCGGTACGGCGCACCGGCATTCCAGAGGGCGGCGTTGGCGAGAAAGGCGCCGCCGAGAAAAAGAAAGGACAGATAGCGCAGCACCTTGTGCGACCATAACTGCCAGGCGAAGACCGGGTCGCGCCACGGGGCGAGGAGGTGGCGCATGTCCTTGAGCGCCCAGAGGGCGCGCAGGGAAACCCGCACCCGCATGCGGTATTCGTCGCGGGGGTTTTCCAGCGAAGCTTCGTGCAGCAGGGCTTCCGGTTCGTAAACCACCCGGTAGCCCTGATCGACCACCGCCAGCGGCAGCACGAAGTCGGGCAACTGATCGGGGCGCATGGGTCGATAGAGCGCCCTGCGCACCGCATCGATGCCGCCATCGACGCCGATGACCGAGCCGAAGGCGCTCTCCTGCCGCCGCAGCCAGTTTTCGTAGCGCATATAAGCGCCGCAACCGTCGCCGGCAATCGTTCCCCGCGCATCGACATAGACCATTTTCCCGGTGACATAGCCGACCTGCGGGTCGGCGAAATTACGCACGAGTTTGCCGAGGGCATCGGGGCGAAACAAGGAATTGGCATCGGAAAAAACCAGGATTTCCCCGCGGGCCAGTTGCACCGCCGCATTCAGAGCCGCCGTTTTTCCGGCGCGGGGATATTGCCGCAGCAGGCGCAGCCGGGGATCGGCGATGGCCTTCACGGCCGCGTCGGTGCCGTCGTTGGAACCGTCGGAGACGACGATGACTTCCAGTCGCGCGCCGGGATAATCGAGGGACAACTTGTTGAGCACCGTTGCGGCGATGACCTCCTCCTCGTTATAGGCGGCGATCAGAATACTGACCGTGGGCGCGAGATCCGCTTGCCGCACTTTTCTCGCCCGCACCCGGGCCAGTACGGCGGCGGCCAATGGATAGCCGGCATAGATGTAAAGCACCATGCCCACGGAGAAGATGAGGATAACCGCCGCCATTTCAGGCTCGCTCCCGGATATAGGTCAGAAACACCGGATAGAAGGCCTGGAGAAAGTCCTCCACCAGCCGCCGGCATTCGGCCGGAGACTGCGTTCCGATGGGCATGCTGACGCGCACGAAGGCGTTTTCCTCCCCCTGGTCGAAAAACCTTTTGCGGGCCAGGGACAGTTTCTGCCCGAAGGGGCTGCTGATCGCCTCGTCGTGGGCCTGAAACCAGTAGCCGATGTACATGTTCTGCAGATCGAGACCGGCGGTCAGGCTGGCGAAGGACAGCGTCTGGCCCTCGGCCAGGGTCAGTTGTTGCCGGGTCACCGGCGAAAGCTCCCACCCCTGGCCGGTAAAACAAACGAGGGGATGGTGCGGTGCGCCTACCTTGGTCGCCGAAAAGTAATAACCGATGTACAGGGAAACGGCGGCGCTGCCGTTGGTGTAGGCGAGATAGGCGTAGTCGTCCGGCTTCAACTCCTCGATGACGCCCGGGTCGAGGGGAATCCGTTGCAGCACCTGCCAGCCCGGCACGAACATGAGCGCTTCGGTCAGCGAGACCGGCTTGGTCACTTCCCCGGCCCGCGTCTGCCGTAGAACGGGCGTCGCCGTCAGGGAAAGGCAGAGCAGAAGCAGGATCATTTTGCCGCGGTATCCGGGTCCCATTTCGTCAGTACGCTCCTGATGCAGAAAAGAAGAAAGACACCCGCCGCGAAAATGCCGATGCCGAACAGCTCGTGCAGTTTTCCTTCGGTCAGATCGATACCCAGCAGGTGCAGGCCGAGGATCATCAACAGCACCCGCAGCACGTTGGCGGCGATCGCCACCGGCAGCCCGGCAAAAAAGAGCAGAGTGCGCAGGGCATTTGAATTCAGGGTGAAATAGGCGAAAAGCAGGCTGAGGGTCAGCAGCGACATGATCGAGCGCAGGCCGCTGCACGCCTGAATCACCTGAAAACTGTGCTGCGGCAGGTGCAGAACATTTCCCTCGCGAATGATCGGAATGCCGCCGAATTTGACCAGGAGCACCGTCGCCTGCGACACCAGCAGCTGCAAGGGCGCGGTGATCGCGGTTTGCAATTGCGCCGGCAAGGGAATCATGAACAGCAGCAGAAACAGCGGGAAGGCGCACTTTTTGAGTATCGGCCAGCCGCAGAGGAACAGCACGACGCCGGCCGGCACCAGCACGAGGCAGAGATAACCAAGAGTGAGGACCCCGGCCAGGTGCGCGCCCAGGTAAAGGACCAGTCCGGCGAGCACCAGCGGCAAGCCGAGCCAGGTGGGGCGCAGCGGCGTGGCGCGCAACGCGGCTCTTTTACGCCACAGCACGTAAAGAGCGATCGGCACGATAACAAAGCCGTGCGAATAATCCTCCGAATGCCGCCAGACCCCGAAAAGATTCACCCAGGCCGGCCAGAAAGCCGCCACATAGGCGCTCAATATGGCCGCGATGAGGAACTGATCGATAAGCAATTGATTACCAACGCTTTTTTGCATGCCGCTCTTTCAGGAGGACAGTTTGTGAAAGCCGTGTTTCTTCATCAGATCGTAGATGGTCGGCCGGCTGATCCCGAGGGCTTCCGCCGCCCGGGCGATATTGCCGGTGTATTTCTGGATGGCGGCAATGACCATCTCGCTCTCCAGGCGCCTTTTCGCTTCCCGCAGCGTCAGGGCTTCCATCCGCCCTTCGGACCGGGGTTCCGGCTTGCCGGCAAAACCGAGATCGTAATCTTCGATCACCGGTTGTTCGCACATGATGACCCCGCGCTTGACCTTGTTTTCCAACTCGCGCACGTTGCCGGGCCAGGGGTGCTCTTCCATCGTGCGCAGACAGTCGGGGCTGAATCCGCGCACCTTTTTCCCCATCTCCCGGGCAAAGCGCTGCAAAAAGATATGAGCCAGCAGCCGCATATCATCGCCCCTTTTGCGTAGTGGCGGCATATTCAGGGTGACCACGCTGATGCGGTAATAGAGATCATCGCGAAAGCCGCCCTGCGCAATCGCCTTGCGGATATCGATGTTGGTGGCGGCGATGATGCGGGCATCGACCTCGATGTCCTCGCGGCCGCCGACGCGCTGAAGGGTCTTTTCCTGCAGAAAGCGCAACAATTTCACCTGCAATGCCGGCGACAGTTCGCCGATTTCGTCGAGGAACAGCGTCCCCCGGTGGGCATATTCGACCTTGCCCTGCACCCGCACCTGGGCGCCGGTAAAGGCCCCCCTCTCGTGCCCGAAAAGCTCCGATTCCAGAAGATTCTCCGGGATGGCCCCGCAGTTGATCGGGATGAAGGGGCCGCCCTTGCGCAGGCTCTTTTCGTGAATCGCCCGGGCGACCAGTTCCTTGCCGGTGCCGCTCTCCCCCAGGACGAGGACCGGGACATCGCAGCTGGAAACCTTGCCGATCAGCTTGAAAATGTCCTGCATCGCCGCGCACTGGCCGAAGATGCCGGAAAGGCTCGGGGTCTGGAGTTCGATCGATTGCTGCAAACGCCGGTTTTCCTCTTCGAGCGCGGCGACGTGGGTCGCCCGCCCGAGGATGATTTTCAGCTGGTTGAGGTCGATCGGTTTCTGCAGGAAGTCGTAGGCCCCCATCTGCACCGCCCGCAGGGCGTTCTGCCGCTCGTGATTGCCGGTCAGAACGATCACCTTGGTCAGCGGCCGCTCGGACAGCACGCTTTCCAGGCAGCGAAACCCCTCCTGCGTGCCGCCCGGATCGGGCGGCAATCCGAGGTCGAGGGTCATGATCAGCGGCTGATGATTGCGCAAATGCTGCAGGGCATCCTTGACCCGTACTGCGGTCAATACCCGATAGTCTTTGCCGAGCCCCCACTTCAGCTGTTTCTGGATGTTTTCGTCGTCTTCGACGATAAGCAGTTTGTTCATGACGTCTCCCGACGGCCGGGCGTCGGCAAAGGCCGGGCGGTTGCCCAGGAGCGTGGCTGCGCGGCGGTGGCCGTGGTTTCGGCATGGCGCCAGTCGAAAGAAGCCAAAACGTCCTGTAACGGCACGAAACGCAGCCGCTGGACGAGGTAATCGAGCTTGGCGAAGGTTTTCTCCAGGTTGTGGTAGTGACGAAAACGCGACTTCCAGCCGGTGCGCACCTTCGGTTGATCGGGATCGATTTCCCAGGGATGAAAATAAAGCAGCGCCGGTTGCTTTTCCTGCTCGTTGATGTGGCGAAAAGCGCGGGCAATCAGACCGGCGGGGAACAGGCGAAGATAGCCGCCGCCGCCGATGGGCAGCCGCCAGCGGCGGCCGAATCCGGTTAGCTCCCAGGTGCTGATGGGAAATTCCCGGATGGCGCCGGCGGGACAGCGGATAAGGTGCGGAAAGCGCCGTTCGCCGGGCATGCCGTAGAGGTCGTGATGAATGGGATAAATGCTCGAATCGTAGGTAAAACCCTCCTCCACCAGGATCTCCGGGGCCCACAGCGAGCGGCGGGTGATCGAATAGCTCGGCGCCCGGTAGCCGTTGACCGGCGCTGCGCAGATGTCTTCGAGAATCGCCTTGGCCGAGCGGATATCTTCGCGAAAGCGTTCCGGCCCGATGTCGAACAGCAGTTGATGGCCGAACCCGTGACAGGCGATTTCGTGCCCGCGTCCCTTGATCTCGCGCACCAGGCCGGGCGCCCGCCGCGCCACCCAGCCGAGAATGAAAAAAGTGGCGTGCAGGCCATATTCTTCCAGCCAGTCGAGGATGCGCCAGGTGTTGTCGATTACCCGCAGCGGATAGTCGTCCCAGTCCGCCGGTCGGATATCCCGCCGGAAAGCGGCGACCTGGAAGTAATCCTCGACATCGATGGTGAGTGCGTTGTGCATCTCTTTCGGGCTCCCGAAGAAACTCAGAAAACCTTCCTAAACTCCAGGAAGACGCGATTGGTCTCGAAACGATCCTCCGCCACCTGCGGCGAATGGGAATCGATCCGGTAGTAGCTCAAGGTCGAGGTGAAGTCTTCGGCCAGCAGATAAGCCAGGGCAACGCTGCCGATGAAGCGGCGGGTCCAGGTGTCCTCAAAGTCCTCTTCGTATTTATATCCGCTGAACATCAGGGTGCCGGTCCAGCGCGAACCAAGTTCATGGTAATAGGTGCCGGCGCCGCCGTAACGGCGGGTGTCGCGCACGTCGATATCGGCATCATAAAAATCGTTCAGGGAGGCCGAGACGGCGACCCGCGAACGGGTCCAGTCCCGGGTCAGCGAAAGACTGCAATGTTCGTCGCGCAGAACCGTTCCTTCCGGGTCCTCGGTGTAGCTGACGCCGATGCCGGCGGTGGCGCTGAGCAGGGTGAAATCCCGGGTCAGGCCGAAATCCCAGAAAAAATCGCTCTGCTTGAAGCCATTGCTGAAATCGATCCAGGTATGTCCCAGGGTGGCGAAGACAAAGGAGTTTTCCCCGAACTCATGGCGCAGTCCGCCATAGACGTCGTGCTTGTCGAAATCGATTTCGTCGGTGTCTTCGTCGAGAAAGATATAGCCGGCGCTTAAATCGGTGCGGTTGCTCAGTTCGTAGGATTGCTCGACGAAGAATTGATGATTGGTCTTGTCGTTGCCACCGTCATCATAGGTCGTGATGGTGAACTTATAGCCGGTCCGCAGCGAAGCGCGGGTCGACAGGGGCAGGCGCACATAGGGACTGACGGAGAAAATATTCTGGTCGGACTGATTTTCGAACAGACTTTCTTCGCCGTAATCGCGGGTCGAACTCAGGGAAACCCGGGCCATACTGTCGGCGATTTCCAGGTAATAACGCTCCTGCAAATTGAGCAGGGTAAGAAAGTCGAGAAAATGAACCCCTTCGTCCTCCCTTTCTCCATGCAGATACCAACGGTAGTCGTAGGTATAGATGAGGTTGGTATCGATTCGCGCCTGCTGGTAATCCAGAGTCAGCGACGGCATGAACCGCGTGATGAACTCGTCCACCTTGTCCGTTTCGTCATTGAACAGGTTGTCATCGTAAATTTCGCTGATCGCCAGTGACGGGTACAACCTGTATTCCGCGCGGACGTCGCCGATGGTCGCCAGGGAGCAGAGGACTGCCAGGAGAGATAAAAGCGCCAGTTTCCCGATTGATTTCATAGTCAATCCTTTTAGCGTCACCGGGAGAACATCCGTTTGAATCCTTCGAGAAAACCCGTTTTTTTCGCCGGGAAGGCATCGAACCGGGGCATGTTCAGCACGATATCGGCTTCCCGCGCCCCTTCGCCCGGCCCGGGCGACGCCAGATTTTCCCCGACTTCCCGTATCGAGGCTTCGATGATGTCGAGTTTCTCGTACAGGTTTTCGATCCGCGCCCGTTCTTCGGGGGCGAATTCGACCTGGCGCACCGCGGCCGGCATCGGTTCCGGGCCGGGTGGCGGCGCCTTGGTTTCCTTGCTCATGGTTGCCTCCCGGGGAAGGACCGGGGGCTTGCGCGTCGCCGGCCGCAGCGGACTCCTGCGGGGGGAGAACTGCCCCTCGAACTGGGGATCCTCCGCCACCTCGACCACCAGTTCGGCGGCGATCTCCCGGCTTTCATCGGCAAAAGCCGACAGCAGGAGGAAATCGCAGAGGATATTGATCAGGCGCGGCACCCCGCCGGTGTACTCAAAAATCAGATCGAGGGCGCCATCGGCGAAGGCGACCGCCTGACGATTGCCGGCGATTTCCAGCCGGTGAAAGATGTAGTGCTTCGCCTCTTCCCGCCCCAGCGACTGCAGATGGCAATGGATGCCGATGCGTTGCCGCAGTTGCCGCAATTCCGGCACCGAGAGCACCTTCTTCAGCTCCGGCTGACCGACCAGAACGATCTGGAGCAGTTTTGCGTCGTTGGTCTCCAGATTGGACAGCAGGCGCAGCTCCTCCAGTGTATCGATGGAGAGGTTCTGCGCTTCGTCGATAATCAGCATCGAGCGCCGATTCTGGGCGAACTGCTCGATGAGAAACTGGTACAAGTCCTTGAGCAGCTGGACCTTGCTGCGCCCTTCGATGGTAAGGCCGAAATCGTCGTTGATGCTGGCCAGCAGTTCGCTGGCATCGAGCTTGGTGTTGAAGATCTTGGCGATCTGTACATCCTGGCCGATATTGCGGACCAGGTTGCGGATGATCGTCGTCTTTCCGGCCCCCACCTCGCCGGTCAGCAGCACAAACCCGGAATTCTCCTTCATGGCATAGTCCAGGTAGACGCCGACCTTGTTGTGGGTCTTGCTCAGGTAGAGAAAATCCGGATTCGGCACCAGCTCGAACGGTTTCGTGCGCAGGCCGAAGAAAGACTCATACATCTCAGTAGCCGTGATAGTAATAGTGGTAACGGCCGCTCAGAGATTCCGTTCGGATGCTGTTGTAGACCAGGCCGATGACCTTCTTGCGGTGCAGGGCGTTGAGGGCGTCGTCGATATGCCGACGGGACACGGCCCCCTGCCGGATGACGAACAGCACGCCATCGACGTAGGTGCTCAGCGAGCGGGTCTCGGCCACCGGCAGAACCGGCGGCGAGTCGATGATGATGAAGCGGTCGGGATAGCGGTTCTTCACCTCCTGCACCAGCGCCTTCATTCGCTGGGCGCCGAGCAGTTCCGCCGGGTTTTCCACCTCGCGGCCGGCCGGGACGAACGACAGCTTGCCGATGCTGGTGCGGATCATCACCGAGGACAGATCGGTGCCGTCGCACAGACAATCAGCCAGACCCGCCTTGGGGCTGAGGTGAAAATATTTGTGGATGCTCGGTTTGCGCAGGTCGGCATCGATCAGCAGAACCGTATGGTCGTACTCCTGGGCCAGGGTGATGGCCAGATTGATGGCGGTCAGGCTTTTGCCTTCGCCGCTCAGGGAACTGGTGATCATCAGGCTTTTTTTGCCCTCGCCCTGCCGCACCATGTTGACGATGCTGGTTTTGATCTTCCGGAATTCTTCGGCGATGGGCGAGCGCGGGTCGTTGTAGGTGAAGATCATCGGATGATCGATCTGCAGATTCTGCACGGGGGACGTCGGCCCGGTCGATTTGGCAGTGTTCCTGGCCGCGCCGCCCTCGCCTTCCAGGCGCTTTTCGGCGGCTTTTTCCATCGTCTGCTCCAGCCGGGAAGCCGCCGCCGTCGCTTTCGGTTCTTTTTCTTCGCGCCGCTCGGCGGCCTTTTCCAACGCTTTGTCGATTCGGCTCAAGACACCCTCCCCAGCATGGTGTGGCGAAACATTTCGCCGAGATCCGCCACCTGCCGTCCGAAAGGCAGACTTTCCAGGAAACGGTCGAAGATTGGGATATCGATCATCTGCAGGACTTCGTAGCCCAGGACCATGGAATAGCTCAGCAGATAAACCCCGACGAAAATGCTCAGGGACATCGCCTGCTGCCGCTGGCGCACCTTCTCTTCAGTGGTTACGAACTGAGGGATCAGGGCCAGCAGCGGAATGCCGATTTCCTGCACCGAATCGATGCTTTTCACCGAATCGTCAAAGTAATTGAGGGCGTACAGGATGCCCAGTCCGGCGACCAGGCCAGCGAACAGGCTCAGCAGAATGGCCGATACCCGGTTCGGGCTGACCGGCCGGTCCGGCAGGACGGCGGGATCGACAATGCGGAAGGTGTCCACCTTGTCCTGGATTTCCATCTGTTTCGACAATTCGGATTTGCCGTAGCGCAACACCAGTTGGTCATAGGTGTGCTGGTAGGTTTCGCGGTCCCGCAGCAGGCTGTTATAAACATTGCGCCGTTCGGGCAGATCGGCCAGGATCGCCTTTTTCTCCAGCAGCGTTCGCTGCAGGTTCTCTTCTTTATTGAGCACCGCGTCGAGCTCGATGTTGAGCAACGTCCCTTCGACGCTGCCGTCTTCAACAATCGGCTCGGCATCCGGCTTATGGTTCTTCATCGCCTCTTTGACCTGCTGGATCTCGGCGTTGATCAAAATGACTTCCGGATAGTTGTCGGTATAAACCAGCAGCAGTTGGTCCCGCTGCCGCTGCAAGGCGCCCAGGTGCTCCGAGGCGGTGCCGCCGCTGATGCTGCCGCGATTGAGCAGCGCCTTGCGCGCCTGCAGGGTGGTCTTCTGCGTCTGCAGCTGGTCGAGCATCGCTTCGGCCTGACGAATTTCACCGAGCAGCCCGGAATCGTCGACGAAGGAGGCATAGCCGTACTGCTGCTTGTAAAGCGCAAGCCGATTTTCCGCTTCCTGAATTTTGCCGCGAAAATGCTCCATCTGCTCGGAGAGGAAACGGTTGGCGCCGTAAGACTCCTGCCGGCTGGCCGACAGATTGTCGTCGATGTATTTGCGAATCAGGGTGTTGACATAGTCCCTGGCCAAACGCGGGCTGGCGTTGGCGTACTGGATGATGAAAAGATCGTTTTCTTTGATGGTTACCTTGGTGTTCTTCTGAAAGTCCTTGATCAGGGCCTGGGCGTTGGCGCTGTCCTTGCCGACCAGGTCGACATCGAGATTGTCGATCACCTTTTGCAGAAGATTACGGCTGCCGAGCCGGTGGGTCAGCACTTTCAGCGGCCCCTCGACCGATTGCGTCACGGCAATCCCCTCGACGAGATCGTTGATGACGCTTTTTTCGATGAAAACCGTCGATTGCGCCTCATATTTCTCCGGCCACAGATAGGTGAGAATAATTCCCAGGGTGCAGACGGAAAGGACAATCGCCGTGAACAGAAATTTCTTTTTCAGAACAATGTTCAGATAAGTCCGGTAATCGGTTTCGGCGGCCATACCGTTTCTCCTTAAAAGATTCCTTCTTTGACAATGATGTAGTCTCCGACCGAGAGTTTGACGTTCTGGCTCAGATCGCCGTCTTTGATCAGATCCTTCATTTTGACGCCGATCGATTTTTTGCTTCCCGCCATGTCCCGCAGAATGAGGGTGTCGTTCGGCTTGGCGTATTTATTGAAGCCTCCCGCCTCCAGAATCGCTTCCATGACCGTCAGGCCTTCGCGATAAACGATGAAACGCGGCGAATTAACCGCACCCAGGACATAGACGTTCTTCTCCTCGGCCACCGGAATAAAGATCACGTCGCCGCTCTCCAACACCAGGTCATCGGCGGCGTTTCCCTTGAGAAAGAGCTGATCGAAACCGTTCTTGATCTTCTTTTCGCCGCGCAGGACGTAGGAGCGGCCAAGATCGGCGTTGGTGAAGTCGGAGATCTGGCAGAGCAACTGCAGCAGGGTTGTGCGCCGGCTCAGGTCGAAAACGCCGGAGGTGACGCCGCCGCCGAAGATATGCACCTGATTGTTGGTGATCTGCTGGACCGAAACGGTGACGATGGGATTTTTGACCAGCGACTTCAGTCCATCCTGCAGCACCGATTGCAACCGGCTGGGCGTTTTTCCGGTGGCCGTCACCTCGCCGAGGCCGGGAACGGTTATTTTTCCGTCCGGACGCACGATGGCGGAAAAACTCAGTTGCTGCACCCCCCAGACCGAGATATCGAGCAGATCGCCGTCGCCGATGACGTAATCCCCGGCCATGGCCGCGGGGGCGGCAAGGACAAGGATCAGCAATATTGCCGCTGTGATTCCTGACTTCATAAATCCTCCATTCCCTTTTTTTATCTGGCGCCCCGCCCGAAAAGAACCACCTTGACGGTTTCCACGATGATGACCAGATCGAGCCACAGTGAGTAATTCTTTATGTAATAGAGGTCGTAGCGCAGCTTTTCGACGGTATCCTCGATCGATGCGCCATAGGCATATTTGACCTGCGCCCAGCCGGTCGCCCCCGGTTTGACATGATGGCGGTGGGCATAATAGGGGATCGCCTTGCCAAGCTGCGCCATGAATTCGGGTCTTTCCGGGCGCGGGCCGACAATACTCATGTCCCCCCGCAAGACGTTGAAAAGCTGCGGCGCCTCATCGAGGCGACTTTTGCGCAACCAGCGACCGACCCGGGTAATGCGCGGATCGTTTTCCGCCGCCCATACGGGCCCCGTGGCCTTCTCGGCGTCCTCATGCATGGTGCGGAACTTGAAAAGAGTGAAATTCTTCTCGCCCTTGCCGACCCGCACCTGGCGGAAAAACACGGGTCCCGGTGAATCGCATTTGATCAGCAGGGCGATGACGGGAAAGATCGGCAAGCACAGCAGAACGCCGAAACCGGCGAAGACCAGATCGAATATCCGCTTGATAAAGCGCCTGAAGTAAGTCATCCGCGAACTGCCGGAGAAGATGAACCAACTGGGGTTGATCTTCTCCACCAGCACCTTGCCGGTCATCTCTTCGTAAAAGGACATGGCATCGACCACTTCGATGCCGCTGAGTTTGCAGCCGAGGATTTCTCCCACCGGCAGGATTCCCCGCCGCTCGGTGAGGGAAATCACGATTTTGTCGATCTTCTTGCGCAGGGCCAAACCGGTCAGGCTCTCGGGAATGCCGCCCGGCACAGCCGCCTCGCCGACGCTCTCGTTTCCCGCGCGGACGGTGCCAGCGACGATGTAACCGTGCGGACCGATGGCGAGAAGGCTGGCGAGTTGGTCGCTCATCGGGCCGCCGCCGAAGATCAGGATTTTTTCCGCCATCCCCGGAATCCTGAACACCAGGTGAAATCCGCAATGAAACATGAATTGCAGCAGTCCGAAGATGCACAGGGCCGACATCGTGAACAAAACGGGCTGCCCGGCCCCGGGCAGAAAAACCCGCAAAAGCCAGAGGGCGGCGTAAGCGATCGCCAGGGAAATGACGATGCGCACCAAAATGACCCGCTTGCGCCGGTTCGTTTCGGGTGCGAAAAGTTCCGCCAGGTAGCTGGAGGCCATGACTGCGGCGACAAACACCGCTACGCGCCCCAATTCCTGCCCCAGCGCGCCGACCGGCGTCGCCGCCGAGCGCGCCAGTAGACAGCAGGCCTGGGCGAGGAGGGCCAGAGCGAAATCGCCTCCGAAAAGGATCAGCGCTGTTTTGCTCATAATTTACCGGCAGCTTCTTTCCCCGACAGTTTTTCCAGCATCGTCCCGGCCAAAGCCGACTCCGCAAAAGGCCCATGATCGATGGCGCGCCGCAGGGCGCGCACCGAGTCGTCATTTTTCCCCAGTCGCTCATAAGCAAGGGCGAGATGATAATGCACGGTCGGCACATCGGGCAGCAGGGCTGCGGCTTTTTCAAGCATCCGGCGCGCATCGTCGAAGCGCTCGTTGCGCAGGAAGACGTAACCCAGGGTATCGAGAATCCAGGGGTTCTCCGGCTGGCTGCGATAGGCGCGCAGGGCCATGTCCAGAGCCTCCCGCCGATGTTCGGCAAGTTCGGCATAGTGATAGGCGAGATTGTTCAGCGCCGGCACGAAGTCCGGATCGCCCCGCAGGACCCGCTGGTAGTAATCGACAGCGCGTTTCTGGTTGCCGAGACGTTCGTTGACCGCGCCAATGGCAAAAATAGCGGGATAAAAATCTTCATCCCGCCGCACCATGTCCTGGTAAATCTCCAGGGCGGCGCTGAAACTGCCATCTCTTTCGAGAAGTTCGGCCAGACGCATGCGCAGAAGGCTGTCGTTGTCGATGCGGGATACCGCATCCCGGAGCATCCGGATCGCCCGCTCCCGCTCCCCCAACTTTTCGTCAACGGCGGCAAGGGCAAGATAGCCGGCAGGGTCTTGCGGGGATTTTTCGACGAGGTTGCGGGCGACCTCCGCCGCCTCTTCGAGTTGACCGCTGCGCAGATAGGTCTGGGCCAGCCAGGTCGATCCTTTGCCCGGCGCGATCCGGTCTAAAAGGGTGAAAGAAGCGATGGCGTCTGCATAACGGCCGGCGGCCAGCAGTATTTTCCCCTTCAGCTCGCAGGCGGCGGGGCTTTTGGCATCTTTCGCCATCAGTTCATCGAGAACGGCGATCGCGTCGCTGGCCTTCCCCACCCGTTGCAGGTAATTGGCCCAGGCCAGCGTCCCCAGGGGATTTCCGCTCTGCCCCGCCTGCCGGTAGTACGTTTCGGTGGCGTCGTTCCGCCCGGCGAGTTCCGCCGTCACGGCAAGATAAAGCATCGCTTTAATATCGGACGGGTGGCGGGCGAGAATCGCCTGGTATTCCTGCTGGCTTCTGGCGTAGTCCCGTTGCAGGGCGTACCAGGAGGCGAGGTTGTAGTAGGGCGTGAGGTAATCCGGCTTGAGTTCCTTTGCCTTTTGCAGACTGGCGACGGCCTGCTCGTTTTTTTTCTCGGCGAAATACGCCGCCGCCAGGTAGTTGTACAACAAGGCATCGCTTTGCTTGCCGGTGAGCCCCTCCTCCAGAGTGCTGATCGCCTGGGAGAATTTTTCCCGTTGCAGATAGTTTCGCGCCAGCAGCAGACGCAGGTCCGGCAGTTCGGGCGCCAGGGCGATGGCGGCCAGAATGTTTTCTTCGGCCGCCGCCAGGTCGCCCCGGCTTTGGCTGAACAGACCTTTCTTGTAGTGCGCCTCCAACAGCTGCGGGTCGAGTTCGATGGCCTTGTCGAAGGCGGCCATGGCCTGATCGAGCAGTCCTTTACGCAAATAGGCGCTGCCCAGGGTGCTGTGCGCCACGGCATTTTTCCGGTCGTGGCGCAGAACCAGCCGCAGCCCGTCGATGGCATCGTCGATCCGGTCCTGCTGCAGCAGAATGGCGCTTAAAATAAGTCGTGGCTGCACCGCCTGCGGACGGTGGTCGAGAAAGCGCTGAAACTGGTTGACCGCCATTTCCAATTGACCCAGCTTATAAAAACTCATCCCGAGCATGTAGCTGGTCAGCAGATCGGGTTTGCCCTCGGAGACTTTCTGCAGAGAATTCGCCGCCTCCGCGTAATTGCCGCGAACGGTGTGGATAACGCCTTGCAGACGATAGCCACCGGCCTGTTCGGGAAACTTGCGCAGCAGGCCACGGGCCAGGGATTCGGCCGCATCGATTTCGCCTTTTTCCAGCAGGAGAAGACCGGTCGTATAGATCGCCTGATGGTTGTCCGGCTCCAGTTCCGTCACCCGCTGGTAGTGCTGCAAAGCCGCCTGGGGATTCTTGCCGGCAATCTCCAGTTGCCCGAGATAAAAGTGGGCTTTTGCGTTGTCGGGATTCTCGAGGATGAGCTGATTGAGCAGCAAATGGGCTTCCGCGTTTTTTTGATCGCGCATCAGGCAATCGGCGAGATTCACCACCAGTTCACCGTTGTTCGGGGCCAGCCGCATCGCCGTGCGGAAACTTGCCGCCGCCGCCGCATAATCTTCCAACTGGACATACGCCTCGCCCAAAAGCTGGCTGGCCTCAACGCTCTCCGGGCGGCTTTCGCGGTATTTGCTTAATTCATTACGGGCCAACTCGGGACGTCCGGTGAGGTTGTACAGCTGCGCCATTTTCAAGGGCAGCTCCGGGAACGAGCCGTTCTGCAGGGAAACCTTCGTAAATTCTTTCTCGGCGATATCGAATTTGCCCATCCGCAGGTACGAATCGGCCAGCAGAAAGCGGATTCCACTGTCATTGGGATCCTTCTCCAGAGCGCTTTTGAGCAGGACGATGGCGCCACGATGGTTGGACGCATTGCGCTGCGCCAACGCATCGTTCATCAGGTCGTCCTTGCTCGGTCCGCTGCAGCCCAAAAGGCCCACGAGCAATCCGAGGCAAGGCAGCCAGGCGGCAGCCCTGAGATCCGCCGATATTTTATAATTCAATTTCTCTAATTTTAGCTGCATAGAATTACCTGCCGAAGACATTATGATGACCATGTCGAGATCGTTTGTTATTGATGGTTAATTTGAATTTTTCTAACTTGTAGCAAAGCTTTCCGCTTTTGCAATGCGTTGTCGGGACTCTTTTTCGGCAACGAAAAATGCCGGGACCCCATCGCAAAACTGTGGCGTAAAGAAACACTTTTTAGCGCAATGGCGGCGGAATTCCGCGGCATCGACGGCAAACCGGGGTTCAATTGGTCACCGGCGTCAATTCCTTGAGCCGCTTGTAAAGAGTTTTTCGGGAGAGGCCCAATCGGCGGGCGGTTCGGGATTTGTTCCCGCGGGAGGCTTCGAGCGCCTGCAGAATAGCCTGCGCCTCAAGCTGTTTTAGCGTGCAGGTTGCCCGAGCCGGCGGATAATCGGCAATCTCCGGGGATAGATGTTCCTTATCGATCGATTGCCCAGTTGCCGCGCCGGCCGCTTTATCAATTTCGGCCTGCAACTGGCGCAGGTTGCCGGGCCAGGGATAGGCTTGCAGCATCGCCATCGCCGCTGGGGACAGAAAGGGGGTTCTTCCCGCCCGCAATCCGAGTTCCCGCACATAGGCGTGGGCCAGCAGGGGGATCTCGGCGCTTCTGCTGCGCAGGGGTGGAATCGAGAGGCGCAACGCGCCGATCAACTGCAGAAGTTCCGCATTGAAACGACCGGCCGCGGCCTCCGCATCGAGATCGCGCGTGGTCGAGGCGATGATCCGAAAAACCGGATCGCGCCCCCTTTGCGAGGAACGGCAGCGCAAATGCTGCGCAAGAACGCCCATGGCAAGGCTGTCAAGTAAATCGACATTGTCCAGGAACAAGGTGCCTTGCGAGGCCTGCCCGATCAGTTCCTGCAACGCCTCCGCCGTCCATCCTTTTCGTTTGCGGCTGCCTCGCCTCCCCTTCCCTTCTTCCATTTCTCGACGCAAGACGACAAAAGGACGCCCCCGGCCGCATCGCCACCGATGCAGAGCACGGGCGATTTGCTGCCGGCCGACTCCCGATTCGCCGCGTATCACCACGCTCTCCTGCCGGTGGCGGCAGTTTTCCAGTTGACCGTGCAACCCAGGTTCGGCCATCACCAGCGGGAAGAGACCCCGGCAGGTTTCTTGCCAAAGGTTCTCGCGCTCCATCTCCCGCAGTTGACACTTGAGGCGTTTGGTCTCGACCGCCCGGGTGACGATTGCCTTGAGCAGCGAATAGTCCGGTGGTTTGAGAAAGTAATAGAAAGCGCCGAGGGACATTGCCCAGGCTGCGGAATCCGGCGATCCGTAGGCGGTCAGAATGATGACCGGCACTTCGGGACAACTCCGTTGAACAAAGTCGAGCAATTCGATGCTGTCGATATCCGGCATCTTCAAGTCGGTAATGACCGCATCGATATCCTGGCATCGCAGTATTTCCTTGCCGGTGGCGCTGCAGGGAGCAACAAGTGTCTGCATGCCTTCTTCGGCGAGAATCGCCGAAAGCACGCGGGTGGCGCTGGCATCGTCGTCGATGATCAGGATTCGTCCCTCTGCTCGATTTGCCATGCCAAAGGCCCCGGAAGCGCATTTCTTATTAGCCGAACCTAAGTTAGCAAATGCCGGGGGGAATGCAATCGACTCCCGGCGCAAATACCTTGTCGAAGAATCATACAATTCGCGAAAGCCAATCAATTTTTTAAAAAAAGTTGCAGGAATACGGCTACTTAGGGAGTGGCACGAGGATTGCTAAATCATTGACAGGCACTTATTTTGAAACTCTTACCAAGGAAAAAGGAGGAGAAAATGATGAAGGGTGGGTTACGGATGTTGTTGGCTGTGAGCATGGCGTTGCTGTTGCCGGTGAGTGTGGCAATGGCCATGCCTTTCACCGCCTCGCCGATGATGGACCATGAGGATTCCGTATGGGAGTTCTCCGGACAGGCACAAGCGAGCATCCTCATGGAGGTTGCCGGGTACCATGAGAGCAATGCCGTGGGCATATACAGCGGCAATAATTTCTTCCAACTGTTTTCCGGCGCGGATACCGTGGGGACGGCCATCGATGTCGACTTCGACAATATGCTCCTGCAACTGGGATCGACCGAATTCGGCTTTTACCTCGATTCCCCCGAAGGCCGGTTCTACAGCGAGACGGCTGAGAACATCGATCTGTCGGATCACATGTGGGCCGTAAGGGAAAGCGACGGTACGATTCTGCTCGGCTTCGAAGATTTGTTCGGCGGCGGCGACAACGATTTCGACGACCTGGTGATCGCCATCCGCCAGCTGACTCCCGATAATTCGATGGCCCCGGTTCCCGAACCGGCGACTCTGCTTCTGCTCGGGTCCGGACTGGTTGGTCTGGCTGCCAGCCGCAGAAAGAAATCGTAGATCGGAAGAAGTTGGATCACCGGCGGCGCCAATACGGCGCCGCCTTTTTTTGAGAAAAATTCCTGAAAGGCTTTCAACCCGCACGCGGATCAAAATCCGATCTTCTGGCCTGATCAGATTTTATCCGAGCCTTTTCCGCGCAGATCTGCGTTCAAGGGTTCTCAAGCCTTCAACCTTTCAACCCGAAATTGGTATTCGTCAGTTGAATCAGTTTGCGGGTCTCTTTGCCGATAATCGCCAGAAAGTCCTCCTGCTCTTTACTGATCGGATTGCCCGAGGTGCGCAGGTAATACACCGCTCCATGGATGGAATGCAGCCGGTTGCGCCATTCGCCGCCGAGGCAGGCCAGACGTTCGCCGATCTCGGCCATCCCAGCGGATTCCGGCAACGAATGGCTCCGAAAATAATGGTTAAAGGGGACGGCGCTCTGCTCAATCAGCAGACGAATGAGGGAATAATCGCTTTTGGTGAATGGGTCCCCGGTGTTTTTTCCGCTCAGGGTCAACAGGCCGAGCACCCGGTTGCGACTGATGATCGGGCAGGCGATGAAAGAGGGAGGTCCAGCGCTGTAACAACGCTGAAGATCAAAGCGTTTGTCTTTTTCGATGAAGGGGACAAATACCGGCCGCCGGCGACGGGCAACCAGACCGGCGATCCCCTCGCCCGGTCTGGTTCGGCAGCCACCGGCGATGTCGGCCGGGATGCCGACGGAACAGAAGATGTGCAGATCCTGGCGGACATCATCGCGCAACCACAAAGACCCTTTTTCTGCGACGGTTAATGAAACCGCCAGATCGAGCAGAAAAGATCCGAAAACCGTCGGGTCTTCGCTGCCCCTTGCGGCGCCGGGCTGGTCGCGCTGCGGCAAACAACAGATTTGTCCGGACGATGCAGAAACCAGAATGGCTCTCCGTTATGCTGAAACTTGATTAGCACTGATCTTCCGCCAGGTTTTACCCCCCTTTGTGAAAGGGGGGCAAGGGGGGATTTGTTTGTGCAGAGTAAAGTCAAATCCCCTCTCCTTTTTCCTTGCCAGAGCCATGCCAGTCCACTAACCAACTGTAATAACGGCAAAAATATGTATTTAAAAATTTAGCCGTAAACCAAATCGACACCGGCCGGTCAAGGTAAAGCTGCCGTCTTGACCGCGCCTGCCTTTTTATGGCCCGGCTTGCCTTTTAGTCAAGCAATGCTAAAAATTAGTTAATTGAAATTATCCTTTTTTTCTGGAGATCCACGCATGGGGAAAAACATCCTAATCACCGGCGGCGCGGGCTTCATCGGTTCGCATCTGGCCGATGAATTGTTGGCTGCGGGCCATCGGGTAAGGATTCTGGACAACCTTTCCGAGCAGGTGCACGGTCTCGATCCGCGTCGGCCGGATTACCTGGCGCCCGAGGCGGAGCTGCTGATCGGCGACGTTCGCGACCGCACCGCCCTGTCCAGGGCGCTGAAAGGCATCGATGTCGTTTATCATCTGGCGGCGCGGGTCGGTGTCGGGCAGAGCATGTACCAACTGCGCGACTATGTCGATGTGAACGAAACCGGCACGGCTACGCTGCTGCAAATCCTTATCGAGCGACCGGTCGCGCGGTTGGTGGTCGCCTCCTCGATGAGCATTTACGGAGAGGGGCTTTATCTCGACGCCGGCGGCACGCTGATCGAAGATCGCGACCGGGAGATCGCCCATCTGCAACAGGGGATATGGGACCTGCCGGACGCCTCGGGCGAGAGTTTGCGGCCCTTGCCGACGCCGGAAAACAAACGGCCCGCCCTCGCCTCCATCTACGCGCTGACCAAGTACGCCCAGGAACGGCAATGCCTGATGATCGGACAGGCGTACAACATCCCCACCGTGGCCCTGCGCTTCTTCAATGCATATGGCCCCAGACAGGCGCTGTCCAATCCCTACACCGGCGTACTGGCGATTTTCGCGTCCCGCCTGCTCAACGACAATCGCCCGATCATCTTCGAGGATGGACTGCAGAAGCGGGATTTCGTGCATGTCACCGATGTGGCGCGCGCCTGCCGGTTGGCGATGGAAGTGACGGGTTCGGAAGGGCGGGTCTTCAACATCGGCAGCGGCGACACCTGCACCGTCCGCCACCTCGCCACTCGCCTGGCGGACTTCCTCGGCAAGAAGCATCTGGAGCCGGAGATCACCGGCCGTTTCCGGGTCGGCGACATCCGCAACTGCTTCGCCGACATTCTCCTCGCCCGCGAGATGCTTGGCTATCGCCCCTTGGTCTCTCTGGAGGACGGCCTGATCGAAACCGCGGATTGGCTGGGCGGTCAGATAGCCGTCGATTCCTGTGAGAGAGCCCGCCACGAACTCGTCTCCCGGGGACTGACCGTATGAGCGAAGGGTCGATGCGGCCGGTTCTGATCACTGGCGGCGCCGGTTTCATCGGCGCCAATCTGGCCGACCGGCTGGCGGGGGCAGGCCGTCGGGTGTTGATTTTCGATAATCTGAGCCGGGCCGGGGTGCGGCAGAATCTGGATTGGCTGCAGAGCACCCACGGAGAACGGGTGTCGGTGGAGATCGCCGATATCCGCGATTTCGAGTCGGTGCGCCAGGCGGTCGTCAAGGCGGATACGGTATTTCACCTGGCGGCGCAGGTGGCGGTGACCAGCAGCCTCGCCGGTCCGGTGGAAGACTTCGAAATCAACGCCCGCGGCGCCCTCAACGTTCTCGAGGCCTTGCGTTCTCTGGCCGAGCCGCCGCCGCTGGTTTTCACCTCGACCAACAAGGTCTACGGCCGGCTCGACGGAATCGAACTGCGGGAAAGCGAAACCAGCTACCTGCCCACCTCCGCCGCCGTCCGCGCAAACGGCATCGGCGAAGGACAGCCTCTGGAGTTTTATAGTCCCTACGGTTGTTCCAAGGGGACCGCCGACCAGTATGTGCTCGATTACGCCCGTATTTACCACCTGCCGGCGGTTGTCTTTCGCATGAGCTGCATCTACGGTCCGCACCAGTTCGGCACTGAGGACCAGGGGTGGGTGGCGCATTTTCTCCTGCGCGCGCTGCGCAAGGAGGCCATCACCCTGTTTGGCAACGGCAAGCAGGTGCGCGATATTCTCTACGTGGAAGATCTGGTGCGGGCGCTGCTGTTGGCGGCCGGAGGCATGGATCGCCTGCGCGGCCAGGTATTCAATATCGGCGGCGGTCCGGATAATGCGGTCAGCCTGCGACAGGTGCTGGCCCGCATCGGCGAACTTGAAGGTTTGCCGGTGCCGCTCGATTTTGCCGAACCGCGCCCGGGCGATCAAAATTATTACGTTTCCGACATCCGCCGCTTCGCCCGCTTGACCGGCTGGCGGCCGCAGGTCGATTCCAGTGAGGGGGTGGCGCGCCTGCATGCCTGGCTGTGGGAGCATCGACTGCCGGTCGAACAAGCGCACACGCTGCTCAAGGCGGCGCCATGAAATTTGCGCTGATCAATCCGAACTGGACTTACGACGGCAGCATCTACTTCGGCTGCCGGCATCCACATCTGCCCCTGGAGTTCGGTTACGCCCAGGCGCTGCTGGAGCGCGCCGGGCATCAGGCGCTGATCCTGGATGCACATCTTTTCGATCTTTCGACAGCGGAAGTGCAGGCGCGAATTGCCGATTTTCAGCCGGACTTCACCGTTATCGCCACCGCCCCCACCTACCTTTTCTGGCGCTGCCCGCCTCCCGAGCTGCGACTGCCCGCAGCCGTCGCCCGGCTGCTGCGCCATAGCGGCGGCGGCCTGCTGGCGGTCGGCCCGCACGCCTCGACGACACCCGGCGCCACCATCGACAAACTGGGGGTCGATGCGGTCATTCGCGGCGAGTTCGAGGAGATTCTGCCGCATTTCGCCGATCCCGACTGGCGCAAAATTCCAGGGATCGCCTTCCGTCAGGGAAAGACGCTGTACCAGTGCGGCGAGCCGTGGCAAGCCAACCTGCACGCGTTGCCGCCCCTCTCCTGGCCCGACGAGTGGCTCGCCCGGCACCGCCACCAGCATCATCGGTTCGATGCGCAAGGCGCCGGTTCCGGCGCGGAAATCGAAAGCTCCCGCGGCTGCCCCTATCGCTGTAGTTTCTGCGCCAAGGAGAATTTTCGCGGCCTCTACCGCAAGCGCCCCCTGGGGGTGCTCCTGCGGGAAATCGATGGGCTTTTACGCCAGGGGGTGGAATACCTCTATTTCATCGACGAGATATTTCTTCCCGACAGCGCCCTGCTGACGGCGCTCGCTTCGCGCCGTTTGCGTTTCGGCATCCAGACCCGAATCGATCTCTGGCAACTAGAGATGCTCGAGGCCCTCGGCCGGGCCGGCTGCGTATCCATCGAAGCCGGGGTGGAAAGCCTCTCCGAGCTGGGCCGCCAACAACTGGGAAAACCGTGCCGGTTGTCCACCCGGGAAATCAGCGAGCGGCTGATTTTCGCCAAAGAGCACGTCCCCTTCGTGCAGGCGAATCTACTGCTGACCGACACCGACCACCCGACCACCATCGCCGCCTGGCGCAAGCAACTCATTGCCGCCGGCGTCTGGGCCAACGACCCGGTGCCGCTGTTCCCCTTTCCCGGTTCGCCGGCCTACCGGCAACGCTGGGGACATCCGGACGATTCGGCCTGGGAGCGGGCGCACGCATGGTATCTGCGGCGGCACAGCGTCTTCTGCGATCTGCAGGACGGCAATCCCCTGCCGCTGGAGAAACTCGACCGGACCGGAGGCGTCGATGCCTGACGGCGCTCGGCGACTGCGCGTGCTGATGAGCGCCGACACCGTGGGCGGCGTATGGGATTATGCCCTGGAGCTGGCGCGGCAATGTTCCGGTCTCGGGGTCGATGTCGTGCTGGCGACCATGGGCCGGTTGCCATCGGCGCTGCAGCAGCGGGCGGCGGCGCAAATTCCCCGGCTGCTGCTGCATGCATCCCCCTGCAAACTGGAATGGATGCCGGATGCCGGCGACGAGCCGTTACAGGCCGGAGAATGGCTGCTGCAACTGGAGGAGCGCTACGCTCCGGATATCGTGCATCTCAACGGCTATTTCCACGCCGTTCTGCCCTGGCGGGCGCCCTGTCTGGTGGTGGCGCATTCCTGTGTGCTCTCCTGGTGGCAGGCGGTGAAGGGAACCTCGGCGCCGGCGCAGTGGCAAGGCTACGCCGAGCGGGTGCGGCAGGGGCTGCATTGCGCGTCAAGGGTGGTCTTTCCCACCGCTGCCCTGCGCTCGTCCCTTGAAGCGCTCTATGGCCGATTGCCACGGGCGACGGTCATCCGCAACGGCCGCGACCCCGGTCAGTACCGGCCGGCGAGGAAGGAAAACCACATTTTCACCGCCGGTCGTTTCTGGGACGAAGGCAAGAACCTGTCCGCCCTGTCGCACATAGCCGCGGACCTTCCCTGGCCGGTTTACGCCGCCGGCGAATGGCGCTGCCCGAATGGCGGCGGCGTCCGGCCGGCGCAGGTGGAATTTCTTGGCTGTCTGTCCCCGGACGAAATGCGCGGCCGACTGGGGCGGGCGGCCATCTACGCCCTGCCCGCCCGTTACGAGCCCTTCGGGCTGAGCATCCTGGAAGCCGCTCTTTCCGGCTGCGTCCTGGTTCTCGGCGACCTGCCGACCCTGCACGAATTGTGGGACGGCGCCGCCCTGTTCGTGCCGCCGGACGACCACAACCGACTGCGCACCACCTTGCGGGCGTTGATCGCGCATCCGGCCTGGCGGCAATCCCTGGCCGACGCCGCCCGGGAACGGGCTCTGCACTACAGTGCGGCGACCATGGCGGCGGCCTACGTCTCTGTCTACCACGATCTGCTGCATCCGCGTCAACAGACCGGAACCGCTTTTTGCCGGTCAAGGCAAGCGGCGCAGCCAGTCGAATTCTGAGGAAAGAACCGGCATGCGCTTCGTCTTTTTCTATCACTCCCTGGTTTCCGACTGGAATAACGGCAACGCCCACTTTCTTCGCGGCCTGGTTCGCCAGTTACAACTGGCGGGGCATACCGCCATCGTCTTTGAACCGGCCGACGGCTGGAGCCGGGCCAATCTGCTCGAACAGCAGGGGCCAGCGGCCGTCCGGAATTTTTCCGCCGTATTTCCCGGACAAGAGGCGGTGGCATACGCACCCGACAGCCTCGATCTCGACGAGGCGCTGGACGGCGCGCAGGTCGTGCTGGTGCATGAATGGAACGCACCGGAACTGGTGGCGCGCATCGGCCGGCATCGTATCGCCGGCGGCCAATACCGGCTGTTCTTCCATGACACCCATCATCGCGCCATGACCTTGCCGGAGACCATGGCCCGCTACGATCTGCAGGGGTATGACGGCGTTCTCGCCTTCGGCAAGGTGCTGCGCGATCTCTACCTGCAACGGAACTGGGCGCACAAAGCCTGGACCTGGCATGAGGCGGCCGATACCGAGCTGTTCCGGCCGCTGCCGTTGCAACCGCGACGGGGCGATCTGGTCTGGGTCGGCAATTGGGGCGATGACGAACGCAAGGCGGAGTTGCAGGAATTTCTCCTCGATCCGGCGCGCATTCTTGGCCTGAAGGCACGCATTTACGGCGTCCGCTATCCGCCGCACGCCCTCGACGCGATCCGCGCGGCGGGTTTCAGCTATGGCGGCTGGCTGCCGAACCACCAAGCGCCGGAGGTGTTCTCCGCCTACCCGGTCACCGCGCACATTCCGCGCCGTCCCTACAGCCGCATCCTGCCGGGGATCCCCACCATACGGGTTTTCGAGGCGCTCGCCTGCGGCATTCCCCTGATTTGTTCCCCCTGGGAGGACGCCGAAGGGCTGTTCCGGCCGGGGATCGATTATCTGGTGGCGAAGAACCGGGCGGCGATGATCGATCTGTTGAACCAGGTGCTGCACGACGCCACCCTGGCCGCCGCGCTGGCCGGCAACGGGCTGGAAACGATCCGCAGTCGGCACACCTGCCGCCATCGCCTGGAGGAATTGCTGACGATCTGCGCCCGCCTCGGCTTGGCGGAAAAACGGCCGATCGGCCGAAAAATGGAGGTGGCCTGATGCGTATCGCCTTTTTCGGCTCCAGCCTGGTGTCCGCCTACTGGAATGGGGCGGCAACCTACTATCGCGGGATTATCCGGGCGTTGGCCGCGCGTGGCTATCGGGTCACTTTTTACGAACCGGACGCCTTCGACCGCCAGCGCCATCGCGACATCGCCGATCCGCCCTGGGCGAAGGTGGTCATCTATCCGGCCAATGCCGACGGCGTCTGTCGGGCATTGGAGGCGGCGCGCGGCGCCGATGTGGTGGTTAAGGCCAGCGGCGTGGGCGTTTTCGACAGCCTGCTGGAAGCCGAAGTGCTCGCCCTGAAGCGGCCGGGGACGCAGGCTATATACTGGGATGTCGATGCCCCCGCCACCCTCGACCGGATGGCCCAGGATCCGGCCGACCCCTTGCGGGCGCTGTTGCCCGGCTACGATCTGGTCCTGACCTACGGCGGTGGCGATCCGGTGGTGCGGGCGTTTCACGCCCTGGGCGTGCGCGACTGCGCGCCGATCTATAACGCCCTCGACATTTCGACCCATTTCCCCGTCCAGCCGACGCCGCGCTTCGCCGCCGATCTGGCTTTTCTCGGCAACCGTCTCCCCGACCGCGAAGCGCGGGTGGAAAGTTTTTTCCTGCGCGCGGCGCACCTGCGCCCGCAAAGGCGCTTTTTGCTCGGCGGCAACGGTTGGCAGGACAAGCCGCTGCCGGCCAATGTCGGCTATCTCGGGCACGTGTACACCACCGACCACAACGCCCTGAACAGCTCCGCCCTGGCCGTCCTCAACATCAACCGCGAGAGCATGGCCCGCTACGGATTTTCGCCGCCTACCCGGGTCTTCGAAGCGGCCGGCGCCGCCGCTTGCCTGATGACCGACGCCTGGGAAGGCATCGAGCAATTTCTCGAACCGGACAAGGAGGTGCTGACCGCCGCCGACGGCGAGGAGGTGGCCGCCCACCTCGACGCGCTCACCCCGGAGCGCAGCCGCGCCATCGGCCGCGCCGCCCTGCACCGGGTGCGCGGCGAACACACCTATGAACACCGCGCCGCCCTGCTCGACAGCCTGCTGGACGGCAGCCGGCGGGAGTCTTGCGCATGAGCGGCCAAAAGATCGTCATCCTCGGTCTCTCCATCACCTCTTCCTGGGGCAATGGACACGCCACCACCTACCGCGGGCTGGTGCGCGAACTCGGCCGCCGCGGCCATGACGTGCTCTTTCTCGAAAGGGATGTGCCCTGGTATGCCGGCAACCGCGATCTTCCCGCGCCGCCCGGTGGGCGAACCGTCCTTTACGACGGGCTGGCGCAGTTGCGGGAGAACTTCGCCGCCGCAGTCCGCGATGCCGACATGGTCATCGTCGGCTCCTATCTGCCGCAGGGAACGGAAGTCGCGCGCTGGGTGCTGGCCACCGCCCGCGGCGTGATCGCCTTCTACGACATCGACACCCCGATCACGTTGGCCATGCTCGCCACCGGCGATGCCGAATACCTCTCGGCGGATCTGATTCCGCGTTTCGATTTGTACCTGAGCTTCACCGGCGGCCCCACCCTGCGGCGTCTGGAGCAGGAATTCGGCGCCCGCCGCGCCCGCTCTCTTTATTGCTCCGTCGATCCCGAGCAGTATTTTCCGCAGCCCGTCGCCACCCGATGGGATTTCGGCTATTTGGGCACCTACAGCGCCGACCGCCAGCCACCTCTGGAGTCGCTGCTCCTCGGCCCGGCCCGTCACTGGCCCGAGGGGCGCTTCGTCGTCGCCGGCGCCCAGTTTCCCTTGAACATACCGTGGCCGGCGAATGTCGAGCGCATCGACCATTTGCCTCCTTTGCGGCACCGGAACTTCTACAACGCCCAGCGCTTCACCCTGAACCTCACCCGCGCGGACATGCTGCGCGCCGGCTGGTCACCCAGCGTCCGACTGTTCGAGGCTGCCTCGTGCGGAACGGCGATCATCAGCGACTGGTGGCCGGGACTGGACAGCCTCTTCGAACCGGGCCGTGAGATTCTGATCGCGCAAACGCCGGAACAAGTCCAGGGTTATCTGCGTGACATGCCCGAAGCCGAACGCCTGGCCATCGGCCGCCGCGGCCGGCGACGCATCCTGAACGGTCATACCGCCGCCCATCGCGCCGCCCAGCTCGAAGAGTATCTCGACCTGTGCCGGGCGTCCCTCCCCTACACCGTCGTCCCCGCGCAAGGAGCGCCCGCATGCCAACCGTCCATTCGCAGTTGATCGGCCAGAAGCGGTCGGCCCGCCGGAACGGTGCGGGACGGGCGAAGCAAGTCCTGGTGACCGGCGGCGC
Source organism: Desulfuromonadales bacterium (assembly GCA_041677125.1). Lineage (GTDB taxonomy): Bacteria > Desulfobacterota > Desulfuromonadia > Desulfuromonadales > JACZKF01 > JBAYQP01. The sequence continues at coordinate 121,876 of JBAYQP010000001.1, forward strand.
CGGTTTCATCGGCTCCCATCTGTGCGCGCGTCTTCTGGCCGACGGCAACCAGGTGATCTGTCTGGACGATTTTTCCACCGGCTCTTCAGCCAATATCGGCCACCTCATCGGCCAGCGAAATTTTCAGGTGATTGAGCACGACATCAGTCTGCCGCTGCATCTGGAGGTGGAGCAAATCTACAATCTGGCCTGTCCGGCATCGCCGATCCATTATCAGCGCGACCCGATCCGCACCACCACCACCAGCGTCCTTGGCGCTCTCAACGTGCTTGAACTGGCCCGGCGCTTGGAAATTCCCGTCTTGCAGACCTCCACCAGCGAGGTCTACGGCGACCCGGTCGTGCATCCGCAGACCGAACATTATTGGGGCAATGTCAATCCCATCGGCCGCCGCGCCTGCTACGACGAGGGGAAGCGCTGCGCCGAATCGATCTTTTTCGATTACCACCGGCAACACGGCGTCTCCATCAAGGTCGCACGGATTTTCAACACCTACGGACCGCACATGCATCCGGCGGATGGTCGGGTCGTATCCAACTTCCTCGTGCAGGCGCTGCATAATCAGCCGATCACCATCTTCGGCACGGGGCGGCAAACCCGCTCTTTCTGCTACGTCGATGACATGGTCGATGCGTTGATCCGCTTGATGAATTCGCCGCCGAACTTTCACGGACCAGTCAATCTCGGCAATCCGGAGGAATTCACCATGCTCGATCTGGTCGAACTGGTCTGCGAACTTACCGGTTCCGCCTCGAAAACCGTGTTCGAACCACTGCCGGAGGACGATCCGCGGCAACGAAAGCCGGATATTTCCCTGGCCAGCGCCGTCCTTGGCTGGACGCCGAGCACCCCATTGCGGGAAGGACTGCGCCTCACCGCCGCCTACTTCGAAGAAAGCCTGCAACCCGCACAGCATCTGCTCCCCGTGTTCGACGCGGCGCATCGAGCGATGGACAATCCGGCGCTGTTCAGCCGATGAAGCAAGGACAACCGATGATCAGATATTTCGTATGGGTCATATTGATTGCGCTTCTGTGCGCCTGCGAACAGCAGGAAAAACCGGCGACCGCCCTGACGCCGGACGGCCGGGAAGCGCGGGAGCCGACCGGAACGGTGATCGGGGAACAAGATCTACCCTATCCCATCGACCTGCGAACCGGACAACGGGTATATCGGGAGGTTTGCGCCACCTGCCATCAGGAAGGGATCGCCGGCGCGCCGAAGATGGGCGACAAGGAGGCCTGGCAGCAGAGCATCTCCAAGGGTCTCCCGGTGCTGGTGCGCCATTCGATTGACGGTTATCAGGGCAATCTCGGCGTCATGCCGCCGAAGGGGGGCGCCAAAAGCCTCAGCGATGAGGAAGTGGCTTCGGCCGTTGTCTATATGGTGCAGGAAAACCGCTGACAAAGTTTTTCCTTTCTGTCAACCCCCCGGACAGCTATAATCCTTCGCCAGCGGCCGACCGGCCGACTTCAAGGCCATTTCCTTCGAGGAGAAAAATCCCGTGAAACTTACCGGCAAACAGATCCGTCACCTGCGCGGCCTCGGCCACCACCTCGACCCGGTCATCCGCATCGGCAAGGAACAGCTCAGCGAAAATGTCCTTCGCTCCACCGAAGAGGCTCTGGAAACGCACGAGTTAATTAAAGTAAAGCTTCAGGAAGGATGCGACCTCGACCGCCGCGAAGTGGCAACGGCGCTGGCCGAGCAGACCGGGGCCAGTGTGGTGCAGGTTCTGGGCAAGACAATTCTGCTGTTTCGTCGGGCGGAGAAGGAGAAGATTTCGTTGCCGGGGTGATTATTCCTAGCGGTGGTAAGGGTGGACTTTGTGGACACCGTGGACTGGACGCAGACCCCGCAGCAGCACCCGGTCCACCCTGTCCACCAACCCCCGGCCTTTTCCCCACTTCCACCACCCAGCGCGCCGCCTGCACCATTTGATCACGGGTGCGGCTGAAGCGATCAATGTAGGCCTCGACAAAGCGCATCGTCACGTCGTACACCAACTGCGCCACCTGAAAGCTCTTCAGCTTACGGTAGCCGCCATGGGCCGGGATCAACGGTTCGCGGTTGTTCAAGGGCTATCTTTCCGTTCTGTTGTCGAACTTGCCTCGGCTTTTGCGAATCGACTAAACCCACCCCGCACACAACACCTCCGCCTGCTTTAACACCAGATCCACCGCATCCTCCTGCTTATCCGGCGGATACTTCCACTTACGCAGGCAACGCCGCACCAGATTCCGCAGCTTGGCGCGGACGCTGTCCCGCACCTGCCAGTCGACGGAGGTGCTGGCGCGCAGCTTCTCGGTGATCTCGACAGCAATCTTCTTGAGGATGTCGTCGCCAAGGTCGCGCACCGCACTCTCGTTGTTGGCCAGGGCGTCGTAGAAAGCAACCTCGTCGGGGTTCAGTCCCAGTTCCTCGTCGCGCTTGAGCGCCTGCTGGAAATCCTTGGCCATCTGGATCAGTTCTTCGATGACCTGGGCGGTTTCGATGGCGCGGGCGTGGTAGCGGTTCAGCGTTGCCAGCAGGCGTTCGCTGAATTTCTGTCCCATCACCACGTTACTGCGGGTTCGGGCTTTGATGCTGTCCCGCAGCAGCTTTTCCAGCAACTCGACCGCCAGGTTCCGGGTCTTCATGTTGCGAACGTCATCGAGGAATTCATCCGACAGCAGACCGATATTCGGCTTGTCGAGCCCGGCGAGTTGGAAAATATCGGCCACCCCTTCGGCAATCACGGCGTTGTCGAGGATCTGCTTGAGGGCGCTGTTCTTCTGTTCCTCACTGAGCTTGCTGTCGACGGTGGTGTGCTTGACGATGGCGGCGCGGATGGCGGCAAAGAAGGCGATCTCCATCCGCAACGGAGCGGCTTCGTCGAGGGTGCCGCAGAGTGAAAACGCCTTGGTGATCGCCGCCATGACATCGAGAAAACGTTTCTTGCCGTCCGTAAGGCCGAGGATGTGGTTGGCGGCGAGAACGAGAATCTGGTGGGCGCGGGTCTGGTAGTCGCTGTAGTCGAAACCGTGGAAGAGGCCACGGGCCACATCCATTTTTTCGAGCAGAATGGACAACGCCTCTTCGGCCTGCAGGGTCGGCGCCCCCTTCCCTTGCGCATTGACATAAATTTTCAGCGCCTGCTTCAGTTCATTGACGATACCGATGTAATCGACCACCAGCCCGCCTGGCTTGTCCTTGAACACCCGGTTGACCCGGGCGATGGCCTGCATCACACCCCTTCAAGGAGCAGCTTGTGGAAGGCGCGGTTGTTATGGATGAGGACCGGGGATTCGGGCTTGGTGACGGCTTGGGCGGCCTCTTCGAGGGTGGCGAGGGGGATGTGCGGGTTGATCTTTTGCAGGGCGGTGAGCAGGCGACCGGTCAGGACAACTTCCTGGTAATCGCGGCGTTCCGGCGTATCGCCGTCATGGGCGATGTCGGGGCCGTAGGCAGTGGAGTAGCCTCGGACGCGAAACCAGTCGAGGCAGAGTTGTTCGAGTTGGTCTTCGGTGGTCATTAAAAGCCTCGCTTGTTGCGGCGTGTACGGTACAGGCGTTCGCTAAAGCCGCCCTTGCTTTCAAAATCTTCCGCCAGCCGCGCCACCTGGCGGTCGAGCAGGGCGCAGGCCACGGCGAGCAGGGTCAGGGCGGCGTTGGCGGCGAGTTCGGGGTAGATCTTAGTGGACAATGTGGACTTGGTGGACGCCGTGGACGGTGAGCCCGAAAGGTTACTCTGTCCACCCGGTCCACAAAGTCCACCCGGTCCACACATGCGCTTCCCGACCGCCGCAACCCACCGCGCCACCTCGTCGGCGCTTTGCAATCGCCGGTCAACCAGCTCCTGACGCAGCGGATGCTCCCGCTCCCATTGGGCCAGCCCCCGTTGGCGCAAAAAATCTTCGTAGTCGAGCTTCAGCTCTTCCAGGCTCGCCCGCGCCACCTGGGTCAGTTTCAGCTCGGTCTTTTTCGAGGTCGCCGAGGCCTGCGACCCCTCGGCGATGTTCTGCACCCCCGAGCGCGCCGCCTGCACCATCTGGTCGCGGGTGCGGCTGAAGCGGTCGACGTAGGCCTCGACAAAACGCACCGTCACATCGAAAACCAGCTGCGCCACCTGAAAGCTCTTCAGCTTGCGGTAGCCGCCGTGCGGCGGGATCAGCGGTTCGTCACTCTTCATAGCAGGTTCCCCCCTCCGAGAAGCTGACTTGTGGGAGCGAGCTCCAGCTCGCGATCATCGCAGGCTGGAGCCTGCTCCTACAATGAAATTTTGCCGCAGTTGCATGAGGCCCCACCCGCTCAGGCCGTGACCTCCAGTCGCGGGCTCTCGACGACGAGTTCGCCGGAGAGGAGTTTGGGGAGTAGGGTGTCGCGGAGGGTGGCGAGGGTGCGGGATTCTTCATCACGCTTTTTTATGCCCGCCATTACGCCCCTTACGATATTTCCGAAAGCAGTACCAGTCTCGCGTGACGAAACCGCGATCTTGTAGTTGGCAAAACAATCATTTGGAACGCGTTGTCGGCCAGAGGTGCCAGTCATATTTGAGATGGCAAAGGCTCTGAATTCGGGGGGCCTGCACAGCAAATAGCCGAGTTCTTCGGGCCATGGCGCGTTTGGACGAAATACGATGAACTCGGTTGATCCCCATCCAACCTGATTTTCTACCAGAAAGTCTACATAGGCGGTCTTTCCGTTTTCAAGGCAGGGCGTAATCCTGGCCAGTAACGTGTCACCGTTCATAAATTTGGAACCGGAGCTGAATTCGCGCTGAGTTACATCTGCTGCTCTAGCCGAGTTCGTCGGCACATTGGCCATATCCAGATACGGGGCAATTGTCCCTTTCTTCAATGACCGTTTTGGGTTCACCTCAATAACATCCGGTAGCGCTTTCACCTCCCACCCCACCGGAATCAACCCCAACTCCGACTCCACCAGCGCATCGGGAAACAGGGCGGCGGTGGCGGCGAGTTGTTGGTATTGCTCGGGGGGAAGTCGGTCGAGTTCGGGCTCAAGTTTGCCGCTGATGGCGCACATGGCGGCGCGCTCGGAGTCGCGGCCGGCGGCTTTGGCTTCGATCTTGGCTTTGACCGGCTCGAAATCGACAAACCAGCTTTTGAAGATGGTCTGGGCGAGTTGTTCGAGGGTTTGGTTGATTTGGCGGTTGAGTTCGATTTTGTCGTCTAAGGGACAGAGATGTTCAACTGTCCTTTCGCGCTCCGCTCTCTCTGGCCAAAAAACTGGTATCTTCTCAATATTGTAGAGAGGCAGCTTCGCCTGTACGGCCCCAACGGTCGCCTGCTTGATGTGGTTTTGCCCGACACTTGAAATCAAATAGTAGTACAGAAACAAGGCATCAATACGGTCTAAACCTGTCAGTTTTGCGGAGTTTTCAGTCTGTGAAGCGAGGTGAAACCTCTCATCGACAACACTTACCAGACCTATTGTTCCGACAATTGAAATGAGGACATCCTTTTCTTCAACGATGTACCTTTTAATTTTCGGGAAAACATCGATCGGCACGTATTCTAAACCAGTATCTGGTAGATACCGTTGTCCCATGTCCCTAACACGGATATAGGGATGTGGCGTAGGTTCAACTTGTAGATTGTCTCCCTTCGGGAGTCTTTTGCCACCCTTAACGGACACAAGTGAGCCTAATGGAACTGCTTGCCACTCAGCACTCATAGCCAAGCCCCGCCAGATTCCGCCTAATCTCCCCTTCCAACTCGCTCTTCCGCGCAAACTTCTCCTGCAACAGCATCATCATCCCAAAACCTCCTGCACTCGCGCCAATAATGCCAGCGATTCTTTTTCCATCCGTGAAAATGCGAACCATCTCTTGCCCAGGTCTTTTAGCGATGCGCCGAGGTGGTAAACCGTTTCGTCGTCGAGAATCAGAAAGCGATCATGGCTATGGGGGAAAACCTTGATGCTGATCGGCGGGTACTGGCTGTTGTATTTTTTCAGATCCTGCTCAAGACCGGGGGTGATGCTTTTGGTCAGGATGGTGGCGCTGACGTTTTCTGGCCGCTTGGAGAGTTGGAGCAACACGGTATCGTCGATGTAGTTATCGATCAGCACGATGGACTTTTGAGCGGTGCGCAGCAGATCGTTGACAAACACATAGGCATCGAAAACCTGTCCGTCGAAAAAGACGCCCTGGGCCGGTTGGGCGTTCCCCGCTTCCAGGGCAGCGAATACCCGCTCGAAGCGGTCATCGGTGCGGATTTCGTTTGCAATCTGACGCTTTTCAAGAGTATCGAGCCGGTCGAGCAACGGGGTGCTGGCAGCCAGAAGGCGGCGCATGGAAACAAAGGCCTGCATGATCTGGATGCTGACCTTCACCGCCGTATCGCTACGCAGTACGGCCGAAAGCATGGCTACACCTTGTTCGGTAAAGGCATAGGGTGCGGTAGTCGAGTGCTTGAGTGGCTCGAACCGGTCGCAATTTGCGACCAGTTGGTTTTTCTCGGCTTCCGTCAGTTGAAACCGGAAGGCTTCAGGAAAGCGTTCAATATTTCGTCTGACTTGCTCACCAAGCCTTTTCGGCTCTACCCCGTAGAGTTGGGCCAAATCCCGGTCAATCATCACTTGCATGCCACGGATGCCAAAAATTCGCTGTTCGATGCCGAAGTGCGACACCAAGCCGTTATTATTCAAAAGTTCAGCACTCATACCCAAGCCCTGCCAAATTCCGTTTAATCTCCCCTTCCAACTCACTACTTCGCGCAAACTGCTCCTGCAACTGCGCCGTCAACCGGGCCATCTTCTCGGCAAACGGTTCACCATCCTCCACCTCGTCCGCCGCGCCGACATAACGCCCCGGCGTCAGCACGAAGTCGTGCTTTTTAATCTCCTCCAGCGTCGCCGAGCAGCAGAAACCGGCCTCGTCGGCGTAACCCTGCCCTTGCTGCCAGGCATGGAAGGTATCGGCCACCTTGGCGATATCCTCCGGCTTGAAGTCGCGCAGCACGCGATCCTTCATGTAGCCGAGGTTGCGCGCATCGATGAACAGCACCTTGCCGGAACGGTCGGCTTTATCCCCCCGCGCCTTTTTATTCCGGGTGAGAAACCAGATGCAGGCGGGGATCTGGGTATTGGTGAAGAGCTGCCCCGGCAGGGCGACCATGCACTCGACCAGATCGTTCTCCACCAGCGCCCGGCGAATATCCCCCTCGGTGTTGGTGTTGGAACTCATCGAGCCGTTGGCCAGCAGCAGGCCCATGGAGCCGCCCGGCGCCAGATGGTAGAGCATGTGCTGCAGCCAGGCGAAGTTGGCGTTGCCGGAAGGGGGCTTGCCGTACTGCCAGCGCGGATCGTCGTCGCTGACGCCGGTGTCCCACTCCTTCATGTTGAAGGGGGGATTGGCCATGATGGTGTCGGCGCGCAGGTCGGGGTGCTGATCGTTGGTGAAGGTGTTGGCCGGCTCCTTGCCGAAGTTGAAATCGAGGCCGCGGATGACCATGTTCATGGCGGCGAGCTGCCAGGTGGTGTGGTTGTACTCCTGGCAGTAGATGGAGACGTTGCCGAGCTTGCCGCCGTGCTCCTTGATGAACTGCTCGCTCTGCACAAAGAAGCCGCCCGAACCCATGGCCGGGTCATAGACCCGCCCGGAGAAGGGCTGCAGCATCTCGACGATGAGGGTGACGATCGACTTGGGGGTGTAGAACTGGCCCCCCTTCTTCCCTTCGGCGAGGGCGAACTGGCCGAGGAAGTATTCGTAGACGTGGCCGAGGATGTCCTTGGCCTGCAGGGATTCATGCACAAAGGGGATGGTGGCGATCAGGTCGATCAGCTCACCGAGCTTGGCCTGGTCGATCTGCAGACGGCCGTACTGCTTGTTGAGGACCCCCTTGAGCTTGGGGTTGTCCTTCTCGATGGCTTCAAGCGCGTCGTCGATCAGCCGGCCGACGCTGCGCATGGTGTAGACGGTCTCCTTGCCGTTTTTGATGACGATCTCGCTGCCGGGCGGCAGCTTGGAGTGGTTCTGCAGCGTCTCCCAACGCGCCAGCTGCGGCACCCAGAAGACGTTCTTCTCGGTGTAGTAGTCGCGGATCTCCAACTCGGCAGCAATTTCAGCCTGGTACTCCACGTCGCTCTCGTAGTCGCCGGGGTTGAGGTAGTAATCGTGATCCTCGTTCTGGAACTGGGCGATCAACTCCTGCCGGCGAATGTCGAAGGCGTCGGAGACGTACTTGACGAACAGCAGCCCGAGCACCGCGTGCTTGTACTGCGCCGCATCGAGAGTGGAGCGCAGCTTGTCGGCGGCGGTCCATAGCTTCTTTTCGAGGTCTTGCAGAAACTTCTGGTCGGACATTCAGTTCCCCTTGAGAAAGGAAATATGGAATTCAGGCGCCGAGAATAAAAAAACCGCCGCCCCCGGTCCCATACGGCCCGGCAGCAGCGGTCTCGATTCGATTAGCGATACCCCCTCGCTGAAAAATCATCCATTTCTCCTCCGTTGATTATCACATGAAAAAATCGTCCCCAAAAATAGCTTTTCCGGACCGATTGGTCAAATAATATGCTCTCCCCACCCCAGACGCACAAAAGCCACTTCCGAAGAAGTGGCTTTTATGGTTCGTTGGTCGGGGCGAGAGGATTCGAACCTCCGGCCCCCAGCACCCCATGCTGGTGCGCTACCAGGCTGCGCTACGCCCCGTCAATCAACGAATCGGGAGTATGGTGGATTCGCGGGCGATTGTCAAGAAAATTTCTTTATCCGTCGACCCGCCTCTGCTCGGTAAAACCCTTGTTAATTCGATGAATTGAAACATTCCCCGATTAAAATTTGCGGCGGTCTATCACCCGATTCGCTTTGCCCTCGTGGCGGGGAATCGATGACGGTTCGACCAGTTTCACCTTGGCCCCAATGCCGAGGGTGGAGAATAGCCGTTTTTCAACCATCTCGACAAAACCCCGCTGCTTTTTCATTTCGTCGAAGAAGATCGTCTCGTTGACTTCGACCTGCACTTCCAGGGTGTCCATCGCCCCTTGGCGGTCGATGACCAGCAGGTAATGCGGCTCGCACCCTTCCATCTGGAAGAGCACTTCTTCGATCTGCGTCGGGAAGACGTTCACCCCTTTGATGATCAGCATGTCATCCGAGCGTCCCATCGTTTTCTGCATCCGCGCCATGGTGCGGCCGCAGGCGCAGGGGGAGTAATCGAGACGGGTGATGTCGCGGGTGCGATAGCGCACCACCGGGAAAGCTTGCTTGCTGATGCTGGTCAGCACCAGTTCGCCGATCGATCCGGCGGGCAGGACCTCGCAGGTTTCCGGGTCGATGATCTCGGCGATGAAGTGATCCTCGGAAATATGCATGCCGCACTTGTGCAGGCAGTCCCCGGCCACCCCGGGACCCATCACCTCGGACAGGCCGTAATTGTCGGTGGCGACGATCCCCAGGCGCTCCTCCAGTTCCCGGCCCATCTGATCGCTCCACGGCTCGGCGCCGAAAAGGCCAACGCGCAGCGACAGGGACTCGGGCGCCATGCCGAGCTTTTCCAGCCGATCGGCGATGGTCAGGGCGTAGGAGGGGGTCGAGACGAGCACGGAAGAGCGGTAGTCCTGCATGATCATGATCTGCTTATCGGTGTTGCCGCTCGACATCGGAATAACCGAAGAGCCGATCCGCTCGGAGCCGTAATGCAGGCCGAAAGCGCCGGTGAAAAGCCCGTAGCCAAAAGCGATGTGGACGATATCGTCCTCGGTGACCCCGGCGGCGGTCATGAAGCGGGCGACCAGCTCGGTCCAGGTCTGCAGATCCTGCCGGGTGTAGCCGACCACCGTCGGCTTGCCCGTCGTCCCGGAGGAACTGTGGATGCGCACCACCTCGCGCATCGGTACGGCGAACATGCCGTATGGATAATTGAGGCGCAGATCTTCCTTGGTGGTGAAGGGCAGCCGGGACAGATCCTGGAGACTGCCCACGTCCTGCGCCACGATGCCGGCTTCGCGAAACTTGTTCTGATAACAGGGCACGCCGCGAATGACCCGATCGAGGGTGGTGCGCAGCCGCGTGAGCTGCAGCAACTCCAGTTCCTCGCGACCGAGGCATTCGTTTCCCGGATCCCAGATGCGCACGCCGGCTTCCAGAGCCTTCAGGCGACTTCGAGAAAAGTCCATCTAACCAACCGTTTCAAAATAGTTTTTCACGTCAAATCACATCCGGCAGACACGTTCGCCACTCAGAACGTTGATGCCCTTTTCGATGAGCACCCGGAGGGCATTTTCGGTGTTGTCGAAGCGAAAAATGATCACGGCGTTTTCGCCACAGCGCTCGACAAAAGCGTACATGTATTCGACATTGACCTTTGCCCCGTCGAGCACCTTGAGGATGCCGTGCAGGCCCAGCGACCGGTCGGGGACTTCCACCGCCACCACCTCGGTTTTGCTGACGGTGAAGCCATGTTCTTTGAGGATGGTCCTGGCCAGATCGGTTTTATCGACGATCAACCGCAGAATACCGAAATCGGAGGTGTCCGCCAGGGAAAGCGCACGAATATTCACCCCCGCATCGCCGATGACCTGGGTGACATCGGCCAGCCGTCCGGATTTGTTTTCGATGAAAATGGAAATCTGTTCAACCTTCATGAGACCCCCTTTCCGCTACGGCCCTAGTTCGGGCGGTTATCGATGACTCGTTTCGCCTTGCCTTCGCTGCGAGCGATGGTCTTCGGCTCCACCAGGCGCACTTTACAGGTGATGCCGAGCAGATCTTTGATTTCCTTGCCGATGCGCCCGGAAAGATCCTGCAACACTTTTATTTCGTCGGAGAAAGTGCCCTCGTTGACCTCCACCTGCACTTCCAGGTGGTCGAGATTGTCCTCCCGGGTGACGATCAACTGATAATGCGGCTCGACCCCGTCGATCTGCATCAGCACGCTCTCGATCTGCGACGGGAAAACATTGACCCCGCGAATGATCAACATATCATCGCTGCGGCCGCTCATGCGGGCGAGGCGCACATGGGTGCGCCCGCAAACACACGGCTCGGTAATCAGGCGGGTGATGTCCCTGGTCCGGTAGCGGATCATCGGGATGCCCTCTTTGGTGATCGTGGTGATGACCAACTCGCCGGTCGCGCCCGGTGGCAGCACTTCGCCGGTTTCGGGGTTGATGATCTCGGGGATGAAATGATCCTCCCAGATGTGCAGCCCCTCCTGTGCTTCGATACACTCGATGCCCACGCCGGGACCGAGAATTTCGGAGAGCCCGTAGATGTCCATCGCCTTGATGTTGAGCTTGTCCTCGATCTCTCGGCGCATCGATTCGCTCCACGGCTCGGCGCCAAAGATGCCGACCCGCAGTTTCAGCTTGCGGATATCAATCCCCTCCTCGGCGGCGGCTTCGGCCAGGTAAAGGCTGTACGAGGGGGTGCAGGTGAGGACGGAGGAGCCGAAGTCCTGCATGATCATGATCTGCCGCCGGGTGTTGCCACCGGAGATCGGGATAACCGAAGCGCCCAACCGCTCGGCGCCGTAATGGGCGCCAAGCCCGCCGGTGAACAGTCCGTAGCCGTAGGCGTTGTGAATGACGTCGCCGCGGTGCGCCCCGGCGGCGACCAGCGAACGGGCCATCAATTCGGACCAGGTCTCGATATCGCGCCGGGTGTAGCCGACGACCGTCGGCTTGCCGGTGGTGCCGCTGGAGGCGTGAATGCGCACGATCTGATCGAGGGGGACGGCGAACAAGCCGTAGGGATAATTGTCCCGCATGTCCTGCTTGAGGGTGAAGGGCAGCCGACCCAGGTCGTCGAGGCTCTTGACCGTGTCCGGCGTGATTTTCGCACGACGAAAGCTCTCCTTGTAATAAGGGACGGTGGCGCACACCCGCTGCAGGGTCTGTTGCAGGCGCTTGAGCTGCAGCGATTCGATCGCTTCGCGCGGCAGGGTTTCAAATTCATCGTTCCAGAGCATAGCGTTCTCCACTTACCAATCGAAGGCTAAACCAATTCTTTCACCACCCGCTCGCTTTGCTCGCAGGCGGCGCAGAGGACACAAAAAACCTTTTTAGTTTCCTCCGTGCTTTCTGTGACTCTGTGGTGAAAGGATTTGATTTGTTCAGCAATTCAGGCCGAGATCAAATGCTTTCAGGTTTTCATCGAGAAACCGCGCCGGCACCTGTCGTTCGAGGGCCTGCCGCCAGGCTTCGGCGGGCAGTTCGAGACGACGGGCGAGAACCCCGACCAGGGCGATGTTCACCGTCCGCAGGTTGCCGGCCCGGCGGGCCAGTTCCATGCCGTCGACCACCTTGGCGTCGCCGCAGGCGGCCGCGAGCTTCGCCGGGATGTCGGCCGGATAGACCTCTTTGCCCATCGCCACCGGCGCGGGAATGACCTTCACATCGTTGACGATGATCGCGCCGCCGGCGCGCAGCATAGGCAGACAGCGAAAAGTTTCGAGCAGTTCGAAGCCGAAGAGAAAATCGGCTTCGCCTTCGGGGATCAGCGGCGAAAACACCGTCGCGCCGAAACGAACGTGCGAGGTCACACTGCCGCCGCGCTGCGACATGCCGTGAATCTCGCTTTTCTTCACGTCGTGACCGGCGAGCATCAGCGCCTCGGCCAGCACCTCGCTCGCCAGGAGCGTTCCCTGTCCGCCAACGCCGGCCAGCAGAATGTTGGTAACTTTGCTATTCATGACCGCCTCCGAATGCATCGAACTTGCAGACCTGCCGGCAAAGTCCGCAGCCGACGCAGAGCAATTTATTGACCTCCGCCTTTCCCTTGTCTCCGGCCCCGGCATTCCACTCGATGGCCGGGCAGCCGATGTTCAGACAGGCCTTGCAGGAAACGCATTTGTCCGCATCGACAAACAGCGGCAGCTTGCGCTCGGCGCCGCCGCGCCGTTCGAGCATGCAGGTGCGACGGCAGATGATCACCGACGGCTCCGGCCGCGCCATGGCCGACTGCAGCGCTTTGCGGGTGATCTCCAGGTCGTACGGATCGATGACCTGCAGGTCGCGCACCCCCAGGGCGCGGCAAAGGACTTCGATATCGACCGCCGGGGCCGCCTTCCCCGACAGGGTAAAGCCGGTGGCGGGGTTGTCCTGCCGTCCCGTCATGCCGGTGGCGCGGTTGTCGAGAATGAGAACGGTGGCGGCGGCCTGATTGTAAACCATATCCAGCAAGCTGCCGATGCCGGTATGGAGAAAAGTCGAATCGCCCATGACGCCGACGACCTTCGATCGCTCCGCTTCCGGCAGCGCCTTGCTCAACCCCGTCGCATTGCTGATCCCGGCGCCCATGCAGACACACGAGTCCATGGCCGACAGCGGCGGCAAGGCGGCCAGGGTGTAGCAGCCGATATCGCCGGTAACGAAGGCGCCAAGCTGTTTAAGGGTATGAAAAACACTGCGGTGCGAGCACCCGGGGCACATGGCCGGCGGCCGTCCGGGCAGCGGTTCGTCGATGGCATAGGCCACCGGCGGCGCTTCGCCGGCAAGGGCCTCTTTTACCCGGCCCGGAGTCAGCTCACCGCAGATCGGGAAAATATCTTTGCCGATCACCGTAATCCCCATCGCCCGGATTTGTTCTTCGAGAAAGGGATCGAGTTCCTCCAGAACGTACAGGGTGCTACAGCGCTCAGCGAAAGATCGGATCAGCGCTTTCGGCAGCGGGTAAACCATCCCCAGCTTCAGGATATGGGCTTCGGGGAAGACTTCGCGGGCGTATTGGTAGGCGATGCCGGAGGTGATGACACCGACGTCCCCCTTCCCTTCGAGAACGCGGTTGAAGGGCTGCTCGCAGGACCACTTCTCCAGATCGAGAATGCGTTGCTCGACCACCGGATGGCGCTTGCGGGCGTTGCCCGGCAGCATGACCAGTTTCCCCGGATCCCGCACCAGTTTGCCTTCGGGCAGTCCGGTGACCGGGGCCTGCGGCGCCACGATCGACTTGCCGTGCGAAATGCGCGTGTTCGAACGCAGCAGCACCGGAGTGTCGAAGCGCTCGCTGACCTCGAAGGCCAGACGAGTGAAGGTGCGCGCTTCTTCGCTGTCGGCCGGTTCGAACATCGGCACCTTGGCGAATTTGGCGTAATTGCGGCTGTCCTGCTCGTCCTGGGACGAATGCATCTCCGGATCGTCGGCGACCACCAGCACCAGGCCGCCGCGCACCCCGATGTAGGACAGGGTGAAGAGCGGATCGGCGGCGACATTGAGCCCGACGTGCTTCATCGCCGCCAAAGCGCGGACACCGCCGAAACAGGCGCCGATGGCGACTTCGAGAGCGACTTTTTCGTTGGGCGCCCAGGAGGCGTCGACGCCTTCGTAATGGACTAAGTTCTCAATAATTTCCGTACTCGGGGTTCCAGGATACGCGGAGGCAACTTTGACCCCGGCCTCGAAAGCGCCGCGGGCAATGGCTTCGTTGCCGGAGAGAATGGCTTTTTTCATGCCTTTTCCTTCGGGGGGAGGGGAATCCGTTTCAGCTAGGGTGAAGACGAATTCATGCAAATGCCGACATATCTCTTCAGGGCGCCACTTGGCTGGGGAAATCCAGGAGCACCCCTTCGAGGAGTCCGTAATCGCTGACCGTTATTCGCTGTCGGGAGATCATGTCCATCAGTGAAATCAGGATGTAAAGACCGGGAACGATCAGATCGCCCCTTCCCTTTTCCATCCCCGGCAAGGCTTCGCGCTCGGCAACGCTCAGCCCTTCCAGCCGGGTCAGCATTTCTTCGAGATATTCTCGTTCAAGGCGCAGGTTGTTGACCCGCTGTCCGTCGTAATCGGTCATGCCAAGAGACAGCGCCGCCAGAGTGGTAATCGTGCCGGCGGTCCCGACCAATTGGCAATCGGCGCAAGCAGCCCGCCGGAAAAGATCGCTCATCTCCAAATCGGCGCGAAAGGCGGTCAGATTCCGATCGATGCACGCCAGGCGGGAGGCCTTATCGCCATAATCCTCCGCCAGGCGCACCACGCCGAGAGAATAGCTGCGCTGCAACAGGGAGCGGCCGCCATTCAAGAGGAAGAATTCCGTGCTGCCGCCGCCGATATCGACGATAAGGCAACTTTCCGGCGACGGAACGAGGGCCGACAAGACACCGGCGGCGGTCAGTCTGGCTTCTGCTTCGCCATCGATGATTTCCAGTGCAATACCGGTCTCGGCGGCGATGTGAGCGACAAATTCCCGCCCATTGTCGGCGCGGCGCAGCACCTCGGTGCCGACCCCCCTCACCTGTTCGATGCCGCGTTCGGCCAGCACGCCGGCAAAATCCCGTAAGGCGCACAGGGTGCGCTCCATGGCGTCTGCGGCCAGTCCCCCGGCGGTCATGCCGCCACCCAGACGGGTTATCCGCCGAAAATACCGGTCGGGACGAATTCGGCCGTCACTGGCGTCCCCAATGAGCAGGCGGACCGTATTGGTTCCGACGTCGATGGCGGCGCGCACTTATTTCACTCCGATAATCGCTTTCGTCACATTATACGTGTGATCGCCGATTTTCTCGAAGTTGTGCAGCATGTCGATATAGATCAGTCCCTGCTGAACACCGCATTCGCCGGTATTGAGGCGGCCGATGTGATTGTTGCGCAACTGGGCCTCGAGTTGATCGATCCCCTCTTCCATGTCATGCGATTTTTGCTTGATGGTTTTATCCTGCCGTTCCAAGGCGCCAATGACGAAGAACAAAAACTCTCGGGTTTTTCCACCCAGTTCGCTGATTTCGTTGTCGGCGATCTCGGAAAATATGACCTTTTGCGACTTTCGTCGCAAGGTCAGTCGCCAAAGATTTTCGCAATGATCGCCCACACGCTCGAGATCGTTGACCATGTGCATCATCGAAGCGATATCTTTTGAGGTCTCCTGGGTGATGGACTTTTGCGACAGAGCAACGAGAAAATCGGTGATTTCCCTCTGCAGGCGATCCACCGCGTCCTCCTTCTTCTCCAGCAAGGCAATCCGCTTCTCGTCCATATCCTGCATGAAAAGAATGGTTTCATCGAGCATCTCCAGGCAGATCTGCGCCATGCGTCGGGTCTCGGCGCGTGCCTGGCCCAGAGCAATGGGGGGCGTATTGAGAACCCGGTTGTCGATATGCTGGAGATGAAATTCGATATCTTCATCCTTGCCCCGGATCAGGTAAGTGGTCAGTTTGGCCAGGAGGCCAACCAGGGGAAGAAAGACGATGGTATTGATGATGTTGAACAGTGTGTGCGTATTGGCGATATGACGGGCGATAAAAGGTTTGTCACCAATCGATGCGCCCAGGCTGGCCGCCTGTTGCTGGGTCTGTACGAGAAATTCTGGGTTGCCGGGTGTAATGGCCGTGATTATTTGGAGGAAGAAGGGAAAAAAGACGAGCATGTAAGCAACGCCGATGAAATTGAAGAGAAAGTGGGCCAGGGCGGTGCGCCTCGCCGCCAGATTGGTGCCGATGGCCGCCAGGTTGGCGGTAATAGTGGTGCCGATGTTTTCTCCGAGAATCAGAGCGACGCTGGCTTCAAAGGTAAGCAGTCCGGAAGTGGCCAGGGCGAGGGTAAGACCGATGGTGGCGCTGCTGCTCTGGACGAGAACGGTCAGGATAGCCCCGATCAGAACGCCGAGAAGAAGATTGTCGCCGATCAACAGAAAGAAATTGCGGAACGCCTCGCTCCCCTTGATCGGGTCGAAAGCGTCCTTCATGGTCGAAAGACCAAAAAACAGAATCCCGAATCCGAGCAGAATCTCGCCCACATACATCCATTTTTTGCTGCGGGAGAACAGTTTGAGACCGGCGCCGATGCCGATGGCCGGCAGGGCGTACTGGGTGATCTTGAAAGCGATCAACTGGGCGGTGACGGTGGTGCCGATGTTGGCGCCGAGGATAACCCCAATGGACTGCACCAGGGACATCAGGCCGGCGTTGACGAAACCGACCACCATAACCGTCGTGGCGCTTGAAGACTGAACCACCGTGGTGACCCCGAGGCCCACCAAGGTGCCGATGACCCTGTTTTTGGTAAGGGCGGCAAGAATCTGGCGCATCCGGTCGCCTGCGATTTTCTGCAGGCCTTCGGACATGATTTTCATCCCGAAGAGGAATAAACCAAGCCCCCCGATCAGGCCGAAAAGGAGCGATTGGCTAAAAAAAACTGACATTGAGACCCTCTTTTTTTCTCAACGATGGGCAGAACTTCGGGAAGAGATAAATGCCGGAAGAATCGACAAATGCCGGGCGAATATAACCGAACGCGAACCATGTTTCAACGGAAAATGGAAGTTCTAATTCAATCGGGGAGCGTTCGGAGGGCGAAATATCGTATCGTCATGAAACGGCTATGGTTTGTGCGGGTGGTTGGGAGGGGCGCCTTAGCGGCGGGTGGTTCTCAATGCAAGTGGGAATGCCTGAAGCAACATTGCTTCAGGTTTTGCTGTGCCGACCAGCGTGGCACTAGCCGTTGTCCCCTTTGTTGACCCGGTCTCTCAGTTCTTTTCCTACCTTGAAGAAAGGCAGTCTTTTCGGATAAACCTGGATTATTTCACCGGTTTTTGGATTGCGCCCCATATAGGCTTTGTACTCTTTGACGATGAAGCTGCCAAACCCGCGAATCTCGATGCGACCGCCCTCGGCCAGTTCACGGGCCATGGAGTCGAAAATGAGGTTTACGATTTCCTCGGATTTCTTGTAGCTGAGATTCTTACGGTTGCCCAACGCTTCGATAAGTTCCGATTTATTCATTGACAAGCCTCCCCTGGGAAGTTGCCTCTGGAGCAGGATATCTTCTGTATTCTCCGATATTTACAAACTATACAAGGGCTATTCGGTGTGTCAACGCAATGAGGGCAAACCTTTTTCAGCGACACTGCTCCATCGCAGCGACCGCCTCCTCGCGAAAGTGGGGTTCAAGCGCCGGGTCATCCAGCAGCTGATTCAGCAGGGTGGCGCTTTGCTTGCGCCAGCCGCGGGCGAGGTAGGCCTGGGCGATACGTAAGCGCCACCGGCAATTTCCCGGTTCCCGCCTAAGCGCCCCTTTGAAGATTTCCAGGGCGCGATCGGGATTTTTCCTGTGTCGCAGCCAAAACTCCGCCAGGGGTGGATTGACGCTGCCACAGCCCGGCGTTGCCAAATGGGCCAGGCAGCCCTCCGCTTCGTCCAACCGACCGGTCCGTTCAAGGAGCGTTGCCGCCAGATGAAAGGTTTCCGGATCGGCGCCGTATTCAAGCGCCCGCAAGGCGTGTTCCAGCCCCTGTTGCTCATTTCCGCCCCGGACCAGGGAGGCGGCAAACTGGCCATGGGCAAAAGCCAGGCTTTTGCCTTGGTGAATCATTTGCCGCAGCCGCTCTTGAGCCTCCCGCTCCCGCCCGAGAGCGAAATCGATGGTCACCTGCATCTGCCTGGCCACATCCAGGTGGGGATTGATCGCTACCGCCCGTTCGAGATCGGCTGCCGCAGCCTCCATTTTTTCCGCCCGGGCCAGCAGCGACCCGCGTTCGAAATGAAAAAGATCGTTCCTTTCCGCAACCGAAACTTGTTCGAAGTACGCCAGCGCCGCCGCCTCGTCCCCCTGGTGGGCGCAGAGGAACGCGTCGAGAAAAGGCCCTTCAATATTGGCGTAACGCTCCGCAAGTTCGGGCGGGTAGGCGGACAGAAGAAGATCGAGGTGGGCTTGAGCATCGAGATTTCCAACCAATGCTTCAGCAATGCCGACCGGGGCCGGCGCCGAGCAGCCGGTGGGGCAACAGGCTGCCTTCGTGCTCAGTGCCGAAGATCCGGCGGCGACGGGGGCAGTGAGTTGTTCCCTTGCTTTCTCCTGCACGCCTGGATCGTGCGCCTGACTGGCGGCCAGGGAAAAATGTTCGCGCGCGCGCACCGTATCGCCGACTCGAAGGAAGGCTTCCCCTTCGGCCAGATTGATTTCAGCCAATGCATTGCCGGCTGTGGCCAGCAAAGAATCGAATTCAGCGAGTTCATCCGCGGTCATGGCGTCACGCTTGGCGATTTCATTCTCGACCAGGGCGTCGGCCCAGCGTTCCTGCAAAACCGCCTTTCGCAGCGAATCGAGGGGGTTTTTCGTGGAAAAAATCTTTTTAAAAAAATTCATTTTCAGATCGTCGTGAAAGGGGACAAGGTCCAGATAATTTTTGTTTCGTCATCGCTGGCGTTTTCCCAACGATGGGGCAAATGCGATTTAAAAGAAAGACTGTCGCCGGCCTGCAGAAGATACATTTCTCCGGTGATCATAACTTTAAGCTTGCCATCGATGACGTAAATCAGCTCATCCCCAGGATGATGCATGTTCTGCTGCCCGCTCTTGCCGCCCTTCGGCACGGTGCAGAAAAAGGACGTAAACTGCGGGTCGCGCAGTCCGGAAGTGAAACACTCGGTCAGCATATTCCTTTTATCTTCATAAACGTTGGTATTTCTTTCACCGGGCGAAGAAAAGACGATTTCGTTGGTGGTGACGACTTCCTCGACGAAATAATTGATGCTTTTCTGAAAAACTCCGGCGAGTTTCATCAGAATTTCCACCGAAGGGATGGTGAGGCCGCGCTCGATTCGGGAAATCATATTGGAGGAGACCTTGGATCTTTCCGCCAAATCCTGGATGGTCAGATCATTTTTCAGGCGTATGGCTTTGAGCTTCTTGCCGACGATTTTCTTAATTCTCATCTATGTCTCCCGTCGGATTCCCGCGATAAAACGCAGAAACGATATTCATAAAATATAAAAACGTTCTATATTGGAAAAATCACTGGGCCACGTTGGGCGCTGGACTGACAACCCACAAAACCACCGTCTTGTCTTCATACAAATTCCGCCAGCTGTGCGGAATGGAGGCCTTGAATGCCAGAGAGTCGCCCTCCTCCAGAAGATAGGTGTCGCCGCCAACGGTAAACTCAATTTTTCCGCGCTGGACCAGGGCGAACTCTTCGCCGGTGTGCACCATGGCGCCCTCGCCGCTGCTCACCCCCTCTTCCAGGGTGTCATAGAATACCGAGAAACTTGGATCGCGAATCCCCTTGGTTATGCTGGTGATCTGATGCTTGTCCTCGAAAAAGAAAATGGGCTCCCCTCCCCCCTTTTTCGTGTGAACTACGGTCATTCCTTTTTCCGCCTCTTCGATGAAATAACTGATGCTCATGCCGAAAGCGCTTGCCAATTTCATCAGGATTTCCACCGAAGGGGTGGTAAGTCCGCGTTCGATGCGGGAAATCATATTAGACGATACTCGCGAACGAGCCGCCAGTTCCTGGATCGTCATATCGCTTTTCAAACGCGTCGCCTTCAATTTCCGCCCAATCAATTTTTTAACCACGCTCAATTCTCCCACGTCGAAATGAGATTGCGTTCTAGCATTTTCAAAAAAGACTGTCAATAACATATGAGAAAAGAGTAGCGATAAATGGTAATTCTTCCCCGAGCCATTGTCAACCAAGTGCCTGTCAATGGTTGACAATGGCTCGCCCAGATTGTAGTCTCTCTCCCTCGTCCCCTTCTGTGAGGTTACCATGCAGCCCATGAGCACCATTTTTGAACGTACTTGCCGGGGAGAGACGCTCTCCATGACAGAGGCGCTGGCCATTTTACAGGCGCGCGGTGCGGAAATGACCCAAGTCCTGGCGGGCGCTCATCGCCTGCGGGAAAATGCCTTCGCGGACCGCATCGAACTGTGTTCCATCATTAATGCCAAATCGGGGCGTTGCGCCGAGAACTGCTCTTTTTGCGCCCAGTCGGCGCACCACCAGACCTCGGCGCCGGTTTACCCTTTGAAATCGCTGGAAGATCTTATGGAGGGCGCCCGAAATGCGCAGGCGGAAGGTTCGCATTGCTACGGAATCGTAACCAGCGGCACCCGAGTTCGCCCCGGAGAAGAACTGGAGCGGATTCTCACGGCTATTCGCCGTATCCGGGCAACCATGACCATCGATCCTTCGGCTTCGTTGGGTATTCTCGATGCCGAAACCGCAGCAGCCCTGGCCGACGCCGGCTGCGCGACCTATCATCACAATCTGGAGACCGCCCGTTCGTTTTTTCCGCAAATCTGCACCACCCACGACTACGAGGAAGACGTGGAGACGGTTCGGTTGGCCAAGCAAGCCGGAATGAAGGTATGTTGCGGTGGAATTTTCGGTCTCGGCGAGTCCCTGGAGCAACGGGCGGAACTCGCTTTTACATTGCGAGAACTCGATGTCGACTCGGTGCCCCTGAATTTTCTCAATCCCGTTCCCGGCACCCCGCTGGCGCAACAGAACGACCTGACGCCCCTTGATTGCCTGCGAATCATCGCCCTGTTTCGCTATCTCCTGCCAACCAAGAGCATCAGCGTTTGCGGCGGCCGGGAAGCGAACCTGCGCGATTTTCAATCATGGATTTTCATGGCCGGGGCCAGCGGCGCCATGGTCGGCAATTACCTGACCACCAGCGGCCGCGATCGCCGGATGGATTTGCAGATGTTCAAAGATGCCGAGGTGATCGTCGATGTCTGCCGATAAGCCACGTGGACTATTCGTCACCGGCACCGATACCGGTGTTGGCAAAACCCTGGTGGGCGCCGCTTTGGCTCGCTTTCTCAAACTGCGCGGAACCGATGTCGGCGTGATGAAGCCGGTGGAGACCGGCGTCGCCGATCCGGCCCGGCTCGGCCCCGACGGAGAACTGCTGCGCTGGGCCGCCGACAGCGACGACCCGCCGGAGATTGTCTCTCCTTTTCGACTGCGCACGCCGCTGGCGCCGGCGGTGGCCACAGAGGTCGAGGGCTCCCCGCCCCTCCCCTTTTCATCTCTGGTGAATACCGCCCGGGAGCTTGCGTCCCGGCACCAGTTCCTGCTGGTCGAAGGCGCCGGCGGCCTGATGGTTCCCCTCTCCGGCGGCCTGCTGGTCGCCGACCTGGTGCGGGAGCTCGGCTTTCCCCTGCTGGTGGTATGCCGGCCGGATCTGGGGACTCTCAACCACACCCTGTTGACCGTCTTCGCCGCCCGCAACATGGGGCTGCCCATGGCCGGCATCGTGCTCAACGGCATGCCCGCCGCGCCAAATGCCGCCGAGGAATCCGCCCCCCACGCTCTGGCCTCTTTCGCCTCGGCCGATCTGTTGGGAGTGCTGCCGCGGGTCGCAGGTGACGATCGGCAAAAAACCGAAATTCTGGTCGACGAGATCAACCGTCTGCCCACCCTCTCCTGGCTGCTGCGGGGGATTGGCATATAGCGGGATGGCTATGAACAAGGAGGAAATAGAGCGCCTCGACCGGCGACACATCTGGCATCCGTGCACGCAGCAGAAGGACCATGAAACGATGCCGCCGATCCCCATTGAACGGGGCGACGGCGTCTATCTGATCGATGTGAACGGAAACCGCTATATCGATGGGGTTTCTTCCTGGTGGGTAAATCTCTTCGGCCACAACCATCCCCGACTTAATCACGCCCTGGCCAAACAGGCCTCCCGTATTTCCCACCATATCTTCGCCGGATTCACCCATGAACCGGCGGTGGAACTCGCCGCCCGGCTTTGCCGCCTGGCCCCCGCCAACCTGGAGAAGGTGTTTTTCGCCGACAACGGCTCGGCGGCGGTGGAAGTCGCCCTGAAAATGAGTTTTCAGTATTGGCAGCAGGTCGGACGCCCGGAGAAAACCCGCTTCGTTTCCCTCTCCGAAGCCTACCACGGAGAGACTTTGGGTGCGCTTTCGGTGGGCGGCTGCGAGTTGTACCGGCAGATGTACCGGCCGATTCTGCTGGATGGCTTTCAGGCGGCCGGACCGGATTGCTACCGCTGTCCCTACGGGCGCAAGAGGGAGACCTGCGACGCCGAATGCTTTACCGCTCTAGAGCAGTTGGTAACCGCCCACCAGGAGCGGATTGCCGGCATAATCGTCGAGCCCCTGATCCAGGGCGCGGCCGGAATGCGCATTTACCCTCCCGCTTACCTGCGCAAGCTGCGCGCCCTCTGCGATGCCTGCCAGGTGCATTACATCGCCGATGAAATTGCCGTCGGTTTTGGCCGCACCGGCATGATGTTCGCCAATGAACATGCGCGGGTCGCCCCGGATCTGATGTGTCTGTCTAAAGGAATCACCGGCGGTTATCTCCCCCTGTCGGTCACCCTGACCACCGATGAGATCTACCAGGCCTTTTACGGCGATTACGCTGAGATGAAGGCTTTCCTGCATTCCCACTCCTATACCGGCAATCCCCTCGCCTGCGCGCTGGCGGTGGAGGTTCTGAACATTTTTGCCGAGGAGAATATCCTTGCCGCCCTGGTGCCGAAGATGCGCCTGATGGATGAATGGGCCGGACGCTTTGCACAATTGCCGCATGTCGGTGAATTTCGTCGCTGCGGCATGGTCGGGGCCATCGAAATGGTTCGGGACAAGGCCGGCCGAGAGCCCTTCCCCTGGCAGGAACGCCGCGGTCTCGACGTTTATCGCCGGGCATTGGCCAAAGGCGCCCTGCTTCGGCCGTTGGGCAACATCGTCTACTTCATGCCACCATTGACTATCGACGAAGACGAACTGAACCGTTTGTTCGAAATCGCCTGGGCCGCCATTTCCGAAGCCACCACGTAAAAAGAGCGGCGACCATTTCCGGTCGCCGCTCTTTTTTTCGAAGCAAAATCCGCATTCCGCTTCGCACCGAGCGAAAGCGTTTCAGAAATTTCCCAGCCGGAAACGCGTATCCCGAAAGCGGAAAACAATCCCCTCCGCAGTGATTTCGTCCACTATCAATTGCTCGTCCAGCGGCTGTCCCTGGCGCAGAATGGACCCGTTGATCCGGGCCATGCGGGCCGCCGGGTCCGCTGTATGGTAATGCAGCGTCACGACAAGTGCGGGCAATTCCCGGCGTATGGCAGCCGGCAATTCTTCCAGGAGCGGAATCGGTGCGAGCGCGCCTTCCGGCTTGCCCCAGGTCGGCGCCGACACTATTGCCGGAGCCGGCTCGGGAAGCTCGTTCCAGCCCGGCGGCGCCTGCACGACTTGCAGCGGTTTTGCGTTTTCTGCTGCGGCGGAAGACCGGGGTTTGGCGGCAACAGCCGGGACTGGCGCAGGTTCGGGTGCCCGGACGACCGTCTGCCCGGTCCGGATTTCTGCCGGTTTTTGCGCAGAGCGCAACCACCATAAAAGGCAGGCGGCGTTGAGCAGCAAGGTGCATAGCAACAACACGGGCAAGATCCGGCGCAGCGACTGCGAAGAGGAGTCCGCCGCCCGCAAGGACTGCAGACCGGGCAACTCCCCGCGCTGCCGCTCTTTTTCCGATTTCTTCAATGCCTCCAGGATAAACGACATTTATTCTCCTTGCCGGTGACTGCTCAACCGGGGAGAACCGCCGCCCAGCGCGGAATCGAGATGAATCAATGTATTCGGTCCAACGATTCCGTCCGGGGTCAACCCGCTGGCCCGCTGGAATCCTTTCAGCCGCGCCAGCAGTTGCCCGGTCAGCATGGCGGGATAAATCTTCTTCGCATCTCCCGCAAGCGCCGAAAATTGCCGAGCCAACCATTCCACCTTGGGCCCCCGGTCGCCGGGACGGATGGTCCCAGCGAAGGGCGGCCGCCGCCAGATCAGGATGAAATCACCCAACCAGCGATGCTCCAACTCGGCAAGGGGCAGCGAAACCGTTTCACCCTGGAGGAGAAAAATGGCCGATTCGTCGTCAAGCGAGGTCAGTGTGCCGTAAACCTCCCCGTCCCGGGGATCGGTCAAGGCCAGAATGGCCGGACGATCGAGCAGGCGCAGATCGCCGAGATCGCCGCGCCGGGGAAGACAGGCCAGGCCAAAGGTTTCGGCGTATTCGCAGGCGTTTCCATGCTTATCCGGGGAAAATTCCAGTCCCCAGGTGGCCAACAGATCGGCAAAAGCCAAAGGGCGACTGGCGGAGAAGGCTGCCGGGGGCGGTAGCTCCGGATCGGGGGATGGCTCGATCGGCATCGCAACCTGCGGGGGGTTCTGCACAGCCGAAGCCGGAGGAGACGGAACGCCGGTTTGCAGCGTGAAGAAAAGGAGTCCCAAGGCGGCGATCAAGACCAGGGCGGCCCCCCAAGACCAGCTGCGGGACGGCGCATCGGACCAGATCTCCCTGGCGGATCGAAGCAAAATGCGTTCGGTGACGCACTCCCGACCCTCCACATAGGCGCCCATCAGAGAGCGGTCGCACAGGATGTTGATTCTGCGCGGGATACCGTGGCTCAGGCGATAGATTCTGCTGATCAGGCGGCGGGAGAATAAAGCCCGGCGCACCCCGGCCACTGCCAGGCGATGACCGATATACTCGGTTACCTCCTTGCGCGAGAGCGGCTCCAGATGATAGCGGGCGGTGATCCGCTGGGCCAGTTGCCGTAAATCCGGGCGGGCAAGAACGATTCTCAACTCCGGTTGCCCGAGCAGGACGACCTGCAGCAATTTGCGCCGATTGGTTTCGAGATTGGTCAGCAGGCGAATCTGCTCAAGCACATCCGCACTGAGATTCTGGGCCTCGTCAATAATCAGTACGGTCCGCCGGTCGGCGGCATGGGCGGCGAGAAGAAAAGAATTGAGGCGATCGATCAAAACCTTACTGCTGCTGTTTTCGTCCGGATAGGCGATGCCGAATTCGTCGCAAACGGTGGCCAGAAGTTCAAGCGCCGAAAGCCTGGGATTGGTGATATAGGCCACCTTGGTGGCGGCCGGCAATTGCTCAAGCAGGCAACGGCAAACGGTGGTTTTGCCCGTCCCCACCTCGCCAGTCAGCAGAATAAACCCGCCCTCGTTGTGAACCCCGTAGATCAGATGGGCCAACGCCTCCTTGTGACGTTCGCTCATGTAGAGATAACGGGGATCGGGAGCAATCGAGAAAGGTTGATCCCGCAAGCCGAAGTGATCGTTGTACATACGGTTTTCCGGATAGGGAGTCTTGTTGGCCGCGCGATAATAGCAGCAAACCCGCTAAAGAACAAATGCTTCGCTGGGTGGGCTCACGTTGGTGCACGACGGGGTGTTCAACGCCAACTCCGGGGAGGGAGAACCGCCAGCGCCTAAAATCGAGTCCAAGCCGCGTGCGGTCCGGTTCGTTCAAAAAGCCATCAATGGAATCTCCGCAGTTTCAGCATGCGCTCGAAGCGCTCCTGGGCTTCCACGGACAAAGTGGAAAGTGGACTGGCCATCAACCGCCGCAGGCCGATTTCCTCTCCGGTCTCTTCGCAGAAGCCATAGGTGCCGTCGTCGATCCGCACCAAGGCGGCATCGATGCGCGCCATCATGTTGCGACAACGCTCCCGCTGTTTTAAATTCAAGACAAGATCGGTTTCCGCCTGCCCCTGATCGACGATGTCCGCCTCCCTGACCTTTTCCTCGCGCAGGCGCTCCAGAGTCCCCTGCGACTCGGCCTCCAGTTGCTTACGCCAGAGAAGCAGCTTCTGGCGAAAATATTCCATGTGGCTATCACACATGTAGGGATCTTTTTCCGAAGGGCAGTATTCTGCCGACGTCTGCTCGTTCATAAAATCCTTTCATATTACGGTTAACCATTTGGGGATTGGTGAAATCTAACACGGCGCTCAAGAGTGTCAAGCATCGGCAAGGCCGTGTTGAGTCTTTCGCAGAAGGGAAAAGGATTTGGTGGCTATTTGACGATGCGCAGATTGCGCGGAGGGCGTGGAGCCGATGGAGTATCGTCCTCCCAGTAGGGAGCCACCCCGAAATACCGGTGCAGAGCACGGCCCCTCTCATGATCCATTTCAGTCATTTGAACAAACGGAGCCTCCTGAAAGCGACGGGGATCGATGAAAAGGCGGATCGACTGATCACCGGTGCGAATATGGGCCGCCCTCCAGGGAACAATGACGGGCCGCTCGCCCTCGGTGGAAACAGAGAGATAACCGATCTTGCCATTTTCCAGGTCGAAAAAGATTTCCGCCACGCTTCCGAGCACGACTCCATCGGCGCTCTGAACGCGGTATCCGCGCAAATGGTCGGCGGAAGCGATCGGACTCCCGGTGACTAAGGAAGGCCGCAGGAAAAGGCAAAACACCGCGGCCATCCAGAAAAGCATTGTCCGGCGCGAATTATCGCTCATCCGTACTCCAATCAATGATACTCCGGCCTTTCCCGCCTTAACCGCTCCCGGGTAACCGTGCCGTCCAGATCATGAATTTCAAAGTCCGCGTTCAACTCCCGACAAAGTTCCCGGCCGAAGTGGATCGCCTCGCCCCGTGAGATGAAATTTCCGGCATCCCGATCCGCCCCCAATCTTTTAACCAGCCAGCCGCCTTGGGGGTCGGGAACCATGAAGATGGTTTTAGCCATGAGGTAAATCCTTTCGCGTCATGGGGTGCGAAACGTCAGGTTGAAACGAACTGGCGCCCCACCCCGAGCACATGCGTGAACTGTTCATCGCTCTTCAGCTCGAAAATTTTGTTTTTTGCCGCAACCCGGCATCCGTCAGGGACAACCAGACAGAACTGCTTGCGATAATGGCGTGCATAGGCGGCGAATAGATATATTTTTCGCTCCGTTTGAGGATCGGACAAAGTCTCGCAGGTTTCCACCTGGAACAGATAGTCGCTCCGGTCTTTTCTCGCAGTGATATCCGGCAAATATCCTTCGTCCGATGCTTCCCAGTGAATGAACCTCGGGCGATTATCGGCATATACATCCAGTCGCGAAACACGAATATCCAAATACCCGCGATCTCCCAGGCGATGCACAAGTTTTTGCACCAGTTCTTCTCGGGCGCGCTCGTTTAGCAAAGCATTTCCTGTCATGGCGATCTCCTCCCGACAGACCAATTCCGAAATTAGGTACAACTAAATTTTACCCCGTAATACCGGGAGTCAAGCGCTGGAAACTTCAGGAGGGTTGCGAAAAGAATTTCAGACGCCGGTGAGGGTCAGCCATATCCAGCGAATCGCAAGAACGCCAAGGGTGAACATGAAGAGGACGAAAACAACCAGGATTGCGGCAAGGCCCCAGACATAGGCCCGGCTCACCGCCACCGTTTTGCGCGGCTTTTCCAAATAGGATTCAAGAAGACGCACATTGCGCAGATTGGCCTTCCAGGTGAAATCGAACAGATCGCCGAAAAAGGGGATTGCCCCGAAAATGGCGTCGACAGCGACATTCAAAGCCATCTTCAGAAGTACGGATCGCGGGGCGCCGAGTTTTCCGGCCTCGGTCAGAATATAGCTGGATAACAGCGCGCCCACGGTATCGCCGACGCCCGGCAAAAGCCCAAGGAGACCATCCAGCCCGATGCGAAACCCCGTACCGGGCAAGGGGATTGAATTGTCGAGCAACCAAGCCAGCTTATTCAAGCGCTCGCGGGAGAGGGTCTGTTCTCGATTCATTTCGTCCTGCTCCGGTTGAATGCCATGCGGGAATAGACAAGCATATTCTAGCAGAGTGTGCAGTTAAAATCGGGTGAAGGGAAGACGTAGCGGGAAGAAATCGGATTGCACCAACGGGAGAAGGGAGAGGGGAAAGAGTGGGGTGCAGGGCAGGAGCGCCGGACAGCGCTCCTGCCCAGAAAAATCACTTCTTGTGGCAACCACCGCATTTGGTGGGGCCATTCATTTCGGCATGGCAGCCTTTGCATGTCTTATGCGCAAAATCTTTGCTGACTTCGAACTTGCCCGGGGTTCCCTCATGGCACTTGGCACAGTCGCCGCCAGCCCGCTCCTGGTGGACTTTATGATCGAAGGTTACCGTGCCGTTTTTGGCCTCATAGGTGACGACATCGGCGGCAAAGGCGGTGCTGGCGATAAAACCGGCGGCGAGAAGCATGACAACAATTCTTTTCATTTTTGGCCTCCTGAAGAAAGTTTCGGTTCCGGGCTATTTCCCGAACCGAGTCGAATATATCGACGGGCAAGAAGGAATACATCAGACATCGACCGGCCTGCCACCCGATGTCGGGTTACATAGTATTATTTTCAGCTAGTTAGCATTGTCCATGTCGGGTGTTGGGATATCAAGTCATTTATCCTGCCGCAACTCACCGCGCATGGAAAACCGGGTTTTTCGTTCTTTGAGCACCGCCGCATGGCGATTTTCTTCGGCCGCCAGCCAGACGAATGCTTCGCGACCTTCCGGCGTGCGGGCATTCTCGGCCGCACGGTGAAAATAGTCGGCGAACTTCTCTTCCGCTTCGATGGCCAGATCGAGGGATTGCAAATCGGCATCTTCGTTTTGCAGAATCTGCTCGAGCCGCTCGGGGGCGGGAAAAAATTCTTCCGTGGCCATCCGCCGCAGATAGGGGAGGAATTCCTCTTCATTCTCCCAAAAGGCGCCTTCTTGATATCGTGGAACCAACTCCTCGAGTGTTTTCAGGTGGTTCACTTCATCCTGCGCCAGCCAGGAAAAGACTTCCCTCGCCAATTCACTCTTGGCCCGTTGGGCAACCGTCGAATAAAAAAGGTGCCCCTTCTTCTCGATCTCCATCGCCGAGCGGATTACTTCGAATCCGCTGAAATCTTCCAATCCCGCCATCTTGACCAATCCTTTTTGATTTTTTGCCAGCTGTAGCACAGGGAAAAGCGGGGTGTCAATTTCCAAACAGCCCACGCAAAGTCTCTTCCAGGCCGGGACGACCGGGCTCGGTCTGCGGTTTGTCGGCCCCGGAAGGCAGTCGCTTCTCCAATTCCCGATGCAGTTTCTTGCGCACTTCTTCCCCCGCTTTCTCCTTGATCGTGGTCTCAAGCGCGGCAGTGTCCAGGGAAAAACGGGGTGACTCAACCGTCCCGGCAACCTTTACGGGCACCTTGCCCCAACCCTGTTCATCGACCAGCATACCGATCAGTTTGCCCTTGCTCAGTTGACCGACCAAATCCGGCGCAACCCGCAGATCGAGGGCCAAATCCAACTGGTAATTTTCCAGGCCGATGGACCCTTTCGGGCTCATACGAACATCGTTGCCGTTGATGGTGCTATCGACCAGGATCTTCCCCTGACGGGCGGTAAACGACCCTTCGGAGCGACTGAAACTCAGCACCCGCAGCTTTTCCAGGTCGATGAGATCCGCCAATCCCTGCACCAGACCAGCGCCGGTCAGACGTCCGTCCGTCAATAAAATTTTTCCATCGGCGGAAACCGTTTTCTTCAAGGCTTGAGCATCCGCTCCCTGGCCGGTAGCGGATGCCTGCAGGTTCATCGCGCCGAATACCGTGCCGGCCGCTTCGGGGAAAAACGCGCTCACCAGCGGGTTGGCCTGGATTCCTTGTAAATCTAATTTTGTGCTGAAAACCGGCGCCGGTTTCCCCAGATCAACGCGGGCCGTAGCGACGAATTTGCCCTCCGCCACGTGCCCGTTGAGGCGCTGAATAGTTAGAACATTATCCTGCAACCGATAGCCAAGATCGAAATCGCGGATGGTCAACCCCTTGTACAGGGTCTCGCCGATGCTGACGCTTCCCTCGGCCTGCACTGGAATTGCCATCGGAAAAGGTTCTTCCTTGCCGGCGGGCTCGGAGACGGCGGCGCCCGGCGCCGCCGTCCCTTGCAGCAGGGGGTCGAGAGCGAAGCGCTCGGCACGCACGGCGCTGCGCACCTGGGGGATTTCTCCAAACAGGTTTTCCACCTTCAGATCGACTTCGGCACGGTTTTCACCCATTTGCAATTGCAGATTTTCGGAATGCAGCGAGTCGGCATCCATCCGCAAGGCGCCGAGGAGCGCCGCCCGCTCCCCATTGACCAGAATCGATATCGGGGCAAAACGCAACTCTCCCGCCTGCAGCAGTTCTTTCGCTTTGTCGACCGCGCCGGCAAGCTTGAATTCGCCGCCGACCTCTCCCGCCGGTTGCAGTTCGCTCAACGACTTGGACAGTTCCGCCGGCAGTTGGGCAATGGCCTGCTCCACGGCCAGGGGCGGGAGCGTCAGAAGAAGGTTTACCTCGGGCGCCCCGGTGTAATCCGTGACTCGGCCGGCAATCACCACCGGAATCTGGCTGTAGGACAGCGTTGCCTTTTCGATATCGATAGCGGCGGCAGTGGCGGCGATGGCGTAGTTCAACGACAAAGTCGCATCCCCAATGGCCAGAGGCGCCCCTTTTTCCCGATTCAGGACAAGACCGACCGGCGCGAGGACAATTTGGCCTTGCGAGCGCATCGATTCGCGCCCTCCTTCGGCATTCAGTTCAAGATTGAGACCTAGGGACTTCATCTGGCCCGGTATCTTGTCCTGGTAATAGGGCGCGAAAATCGCCAGATCGACATTGGCTATTTTCAGTTGGATTTGACCTTGCGCCGCACCCGGGTCGATGCTCCCCTCGCCGCCGAGGACACCTTCCTGCAATCTGGCGGCAAACTCAAAAGGGAAATCCCGCAGCAAAGAAATGTCGCGGGCCGACAGTTCCAGTCCGGTCAGGGCAAGGCGATAAGGATTTGCCGCATCCAGTTGATAGTCGATGAATTGAACCTGGCCATCGGTCAAGGCGATTTGCGAGACCAGCAGATCGATGGGCGCTCCATCCTGTTGTTCGGCCGGTTGTTCCGCCTTCTGTTCCGTCTCTTTTGGTTGCAGCAGATCGCTGAAATTGAAGCTGCCGTCCACCTGTCGCACGACCCGGATGTGCGGCGCCACCAGGCGGATTTCATCGATGACCACCCGCTTGAACAACAGAGGCCAGAGTTTGTAGCGCAAGACAGCCGCCTCGGCGGCAACAAACGATTCCTCCCCCGCCGGCTCGCCAACCCGTATCTGCCGCAGAGTGATGCCGGAGAACAGACTGACCTCAACCTCGCCCAGACTCACCGGACGGTTCAACGCGGCCTCGGCCCGGGGAAGCACCACCTCCTTGATGCGTTCAGGGGTGAGAACGAAACGGACCACCAGCACCAGAGCCAGCACCAGCAGAACCAGAACGACGATAATGATTGCGCCTACTTTGATAGTTTTTTTCATTTACTTTTCCTCTGCATGCGGCTATTCCTTGTTAAGGCCGGATGGGTCGGCCGTCAGGCCCCCCAGCATCAAAATGGCATGCCACTGCTCCGGCGTCACCGGCTGCACCGAAAGCCGACTTCCCTTCTTCAGCAATTCCATCCCGGTGAGGTCCGGCTCGCGCTTGAGAGCTTCCCTGGTCAACGCCCGCGGCAACGGCGTCACGTATTGCACATCCACCGCGTACCAGATCGGATCAGCCTCGCTCGCCCGTGGATCGTGGTGCGCGGCGCGAGGGTCAAGGGCGCTCAAGTCGGGATACCCGGGTCGCACCACCCGGGCGATGCCGACGATAACGGGTTCGGCAATATTACTATGGTAAAAAAGAACGCCATCACCCCGGTGAACTTCGTCACGCAAGAAATTTCGCGCCTGATAATTGCGGACGCCGTCCCAAGAATCCGTTCCGTCGGGACAGTTTTTCAGGTCGTTAAAAGAAAAGCAAGTCGGCTCCGATTTAAAGAGCCAGAAGCGTCGTTCCATTACAACCATTCTCTACTCCTAAAAAATATAGGCAATTTGACTTCGGTCAAGGTTTCTCCGGCGGGCAATCTCTATGCTCCCCAGCGAAACGAAAGAGTTGCGCCACCCAAGTCCATTGGGACTACGGCTTACTGTAATACAACCATCACCCCCAAAGGAGGAAAAAATGTTTTGCTACCAATGCGAACAAACCGCACAGGGAACAGGTTGCACCAAAATCGGCGTCTGCGGCAAGCAGCCTGACGTCGCCGCCCTACAGGATCTGCTGGTATATGCCCTCAAAGGAATCGCCTTCTGGGCCGACAAGGCGCGCGCCCAAGGGAAAAAAGATAGCGCGATCGACCGTTTCATGCTCGACGGTTTGTTCACCACCGTAACCAACGTCGATTTCGATGCCGAGGCGGTTGCTCGGGTCATCCGTCAGGCGGGCGTCATTAAAGAAAAGGCCCAGGCGTTGGCCGGCAAAGTCGATGGCGCCATTCCGGCGGCCGCCGCATGGCAACCGGCCGCCACCAGCGAAGCGCTGACGGCGCAAGGGGAAGAACATGGCGTGAAGAGCACCGCCATCGACCCGGACGTCCACTCGGTGCAGGAAATTCTCGTCTACGGCATGAAGGGATATGCTGCCTACGCGCACCACGCCTTGGTTCTCGGCGCCGAAAAAGAAGAAATCTACGCCTTCACCCACAAAGCCCTCGCCGCCACCCTTGACGAATCCCTCGGCCTGATGGATTTCGTTACTTTGGCGATGGAATGCGGCAAAGTCAACCTGATGACGATGGAGCTTCTCAGCGAAGCGAATACCGGTAAGTACGGCCACCCGGTGCCGACCCCTGTCCAGTTGGGGACCAAAGCCGGCAAGGCGATTCTCGTCTCCGGCCACGACCTGCGCATGCTGGAAGAACTCCTGAAGCAGACCGAAGGCACCGGCGTCAATATTTACACCCACGGCGAAATGCTCCCCGCCCACGGCTACCCCGGTCTGAAGAAATATGCGCACCTGGCTGGCAATTTCGGCGGGGCATGGCAGGATCAGGCGAAAGAATTCGGCGATTTCCCCGGCGCCATCATCTTTAACACCAACTGCATCCAGCGCCCGGCAGATTCCTACAAGGACCGCCTTTTCACCTGGGGCCTGGTGGAGTGGCCGACCGTCAAGCATATCGATGGATGGGATTTCTCGCCAGTTATTGAAAAAGCGCAGCAACTTCCCGGATTTTCGGAGAACCCGGGGCAGGAGATTCTCGTCGGCTTCGGCCACAACACCGTCCTCGGCGTGGCCGACAAGGTGATTGCAGGCGTCAAGGCCGGCCAAATCCGTCACTTCTTCCTCGTCGGCGGTTGCGACGGCGCCAAATCCGGCCGCAACTACTACACCGAATTCGCCGAGAAAGCCCCCAAGGACACCGTCATTCTGACCCTGGCCTGCGGCAAGTACCGCTTCAACAAGCTCGAATTCGGCGATATCGGCGGCATCCCCCGTCTCCTCGATGTCGGCCAGTGCAACGACGCCTACAGCGCCATCAAGATCGCCGTCGCGCTTGCCGAAGCCTTCGAGTGCGAAGTCAACGAACTGCCGCTGTCGATGATTCTCTCCTGGTACGAGCAAAAAGCGGTGGCTATTCTGCTCACCCTGCTCAGCCTCGGGATCAAGAACATCAAACTCGGCCCGACGCTGCCGGCTTTCGTCACCCCGAACGTGCTCAACTTCCTGGTCGAGAACTTCAATATTCAGCCCATCGGCACCGCCGAAGGCGATCTCAAGCAGATTCTCGGCTGATCTTCAGTCATCCTGTAAGAAGCAAAAAAAAGCGCGGGCCGCAAGCCCGCGCTTTTTTGCTTTTTTCTCACCTGTTGACGCTCCTTGCCGTCGAACGCGTCGGCAAAAAGATCGCCGTAGTTACTCCCGAAAAATTAACGCAGGTCATCGAAGGGATAAACGAGATGATCGGCTGAAACCGATTTTGAAAGCCCTATCGACCGTTGCCGGCAAAGGGACGACCGGCCAATCGAAAGAGCTCTATTTTTAACTCTCTGTCAATTTTTAAATATCGGCGGGCGGAAGCAGGCCGGTTTTTTCGCCCTTGCCTTCCCTCAGCCGGCTGAAGTATATTGATATCTGAATATATTAAGAGGAGGTTTTCATGCCGATCTTCGAATTTCAGTGCCGTAAATGCGGCGAAAAGTTGGAGAGAATTTTGCCCGCCCCGATCGACGAGACGGCCTGCCCGCGATGCGGGAAAACAGCAACAAGGCTGGTATCGAAAGTTTCGGTCAGCGGCTCGGGTGACGGTCCATCCTGCTCGGCGCCGTCCGGTTCGGCTTTTGGCTGAGGCTGACTATCCGACGCGTGTCGCCGGAGAAATCGATGACAAAAAACGGAGCCCGAAAGGCTCCGTTTTTTTGTTCATAAAGAAAACTGCGAAGTTTCAGCCGCGAATAAAAGCGGCCGCAGCCTGCATCACCCGGTCAAGCTCGTCGGCGCTTCCGGCCTCGCCATAAACCCGCACCACCGGTTCGGTCCCCGACTTGCGAAAGAGCATCCAAGAACCATCGCCGAAAACGAACTTGGCGCCATCGATGGTAATCACCTCTTCGATTTTGCGTCCGCCCAATTCCGCCGGAGGATTGGCCAACTTATCGGCGATCCCACCTTCCAGCTCCGCCGACAGGCGGATGTTTTGCCGCCGCGTGTGAAACTCACCGACCCGCCGATACAGATCGGCAAGCAATTCGGCCAGGGATTTTCCGGTTACCGCCACCATCTCCGCCACCAGCAGGCAGGCCAGGATGCCGTCTTTCTCCGGCACATGGCCGCGCACCGTCAGGCCGGCGCTTTCTTCACCGCCGATCAGAATACGGTTGTCGCGGATGTATTCGCCGATGAACTTGAAGCCGACCGGAGTTTCGAATACCTGCAGCCCGTGGTGCCGGGCGACAGCATCGACGAAATGGGAGGTCGCCACCGAGCGGGCGACATCCCCGGTTTTTTTCTTCACCCGCACCAGGTAATCGAGAAGCAGAGCCAGGATATAGTTCGGCTCGTAAAAGGCGCCGTCGCCATCGACGATGCCGTAGCGGTCGGCATCGCCATCCGTTGCCAGACCCAGGCGAATCGTCGGGTCGTTTTTCACCAATTGGATGAAATCGCCGATATGGGCTTCGGCCGGCTCCGGCGGATGCCCTCCGAAATACGGGTCGGGATGATCGTTGATGGCGACGACAGTGGCGCCGGCTTCCCGCAGCAGGACATCGAGATAGCCCCGGGCCGTGCCATAGAGGGGATTCACGGCGATTTTCATCCCGGAACGCCCGATGGCGT
Source organism: Desulfuromonadales bacterium (assembly GCA_041677125.1). Lineage (GTDB taxonomy): Bacteria > Desulfobacterota > Desulfuromonadia > Desulfuromonadales > JACZKF01 > JBAYQP01. The sequence goes on from JBAYQP010000001.1 coordinate 157,502, forward strand.
GAAGATCGACCAGCTTGCCGATCCCCTCGAAGTAGCCGCTGCGGGGATCGATATCTTCCACCAGCCCCGCATGATACGCCTGATCAAAGGCCATCGACCGATAACACATTCCGCCCAACATGGCATTGGCGCGATCCTCAATATCGCGCGTCGTCTCCGGCAAGGCCGGCCCGCCCCAATCGGGAGAGAATTTCAGTCCGTTGTAGTTGGAGGGGTTGTGGCTGGCGGTGAAATTGATGCCGCCACCCGCCTGCCGGCGCAGGATTTCGTAGGCGATAACCGGTGTCGGCGCATCGCGGTTGCAGAGAAAAGATTTTATCCCTGAACCGGCCAGCACTCGCGCCGTCTCCCGCGCAAAGTGCCGTCCCATGAACCGGGTGTCGTAGCCGATGACCACGCCTTTCCCTTCCGCTCCCACCTTGCGCAGATGGTCGGCGATCGCCTGGGTCACCACCCTGACGTTCTCCGTGGTGAATTCTTCGCAGAAAATCCCCCTCCAGCCGGAGGTTCCAAAACTAATGCGGCTCATGTGTTGTCCTCCTCGCAAGCAAATCCTCGAAACCCTATGCAGGGGCCAATAATAGCACGTCAACGGCGAGAAAAAAGGGAAACCTACAGTTATTTCGCACTCCTGCCCTGCTCTTCTTTCTCCATCAGGGTGATATCCGGCCAGAGATGAGGCGCCGGGTAATCGGATATCCCCGCGACATAGGGGCAGTCGGCCGGCAAAAGCCCACGCGCGATCACACGCCGCGTCAACTTGACGCAACCAGGGCGGACCTTTTGTCGGTTCGCATAGACGGCGCAAAGCCTGGTCTCCAGATCGAGCCACTCACAGGGGGTATCCGTGTAGTAGATTTCTCCCTCAAACTCGATCTTCTCAAAACAGCAACGGCCGCAGCGACCACATTTTTCTTCCCATGCCTGTATATTCGTTTTCATCATTTCGGTCCTTTTTCGTACAGCGCCGGAAACCGTCGAAGCCGGGCAGCAAAGAAATCCTTCTCTGCCCTCAATTTCATTATTGACAAAAATTCCGTCACTAATTAATAATGGCGATTCTGAAAAACCCGCAACCCGTATCCCAAGGAGTTTTCCCCATGCAGTGTCAGACTGTTCTCCCCGGTGCTGAGTGCACCTTCTGGTCCAAGCAGGGCTGTGTTTTCACCGGCAACTCGTGCCAAACTGTCGTGGAAGATTGCCAGGGCTGCGACCGCATCGCCGAAGGCAGCATCGGTCAGGTTTGCAGCGCCGCTCCCTCCCCCAAGGAAAAATGGGCGCGTGGTATCTGCAATATGGCCACCCACCGGAAGATGGACTTGCAGAGCGCCGAAACGAAGATGGCCAATCCGCTCAAGGCATCCAAAAAAGCTTCGGCAAAAAAGAAGTAATTTCGTTCAATATCTGGTACTTTCGAGGGCAGGCGACGCGCCTGCCCTTTTTTTATCAGCGAAAGAAAACGAAGAGCAACGGCAGGATAAAAGCGGTGATCAGCCCATTCAAGCCGATCGCCAGTCCGGCCACCGCTCCGCCCAAGCGATCCACCTCCAGCATCCGCGCGGTGCCGATGCCGTGCGCGGCCGTACCCACGGCGAGCCCCATGGCCGCCGGTTCACGAATACCCAGCAAACGACAGAACTCCGGGCCGCAGATCGCCCCCAGACACCCGGTCAGCACCACAATGGCGGCAGTCAATGGGGAAATTCCGCCGATCTTCTCGACGATGCCAATGGCAATCGGCGTTGTCGTGGATTTTGGCGCCATGGACAGGATGACCTCACGACTTCCCCCGAGCAGCCAGGCGATGCCACTGGCCGACAAGATGGAGGTGAGTGCGCCGGCCAGCACGCCAAGAAGAATCGGTCCCTTTCTGCAGAGAATTTCCTGGCGGCGACTGTATAGCGGCGCGCCCAGAGCAATTACCGATGGGCCGAGAAGAAATAGGATGAAACGACCGCCGGTCGCATAATTTTCGTACGGGATGCGGAACAGGAGCAGAAAGACGATAATGCCGGCGATGGACAGGGCGACCGGATTGAAAAAAATGCTGCCGATGCGTCGATACAGCATTTGCGCCAGCACATAGATGCCCAGAGTCAGAGCGATGCCGAACAGGGGAGAGTTGGTCAGCTCATTCAACATCCCGCCCCCCGCGCTTCTCCAGCCACCGTTCGGTCCAGCCGGTAACCGCCATGACCGCAAAGGTGCTGAAAACCAGCGCGGCGCCGATCGGCAGCCATTCGCGGCGAATAAGATCGAAGTAGACCATGACGCCCACCCCGGCCGGAATGAAAAACAGCGCAAAATTGGAAAGGAGGAGTTCAGCCGCATCCTCGATCCATTCCAGCCGGACGATTTTGGCCGTCAACGCCGCCAGCAACAGACCCATGCCGATGACGTTGCCCGGAATCGGCAAATGAAGCTGAAGAGAAATCACTTCACCGAGAAATTGCAGCAGAAGAAGAATGGCGAAACCGCGGACCATATTTACTTCCTCGGAACGAATTTCAAACGATCAGAGCCGACCACCTACAATTCGGCCTTCAACCCTTCCACAACCGCCGCGACTTCCTCCCGGATTTCTTTCGCTCCAGTAGAACGCTCGCGCAGGAGAAATTCCTGGAAATTGTGCAGCGCTTGTCGCGGCTCCTCCTTGTCCAGCTCGATATTGCCGAGGGTCAGATAGGCGAAAGCGAAATCGGGGTCCAGTCGCAGCGCGTCCCGGCACTCCCGCTCCGCCTGCTCCAGATCGCCGGTATCGTAGTAGATTTCCGCCAGGTTGTAATGCGCCTGGGCATCCTCCGGGTCCAGGGCGATCACTCGCCGATAGCAGTCGATGGCTTCCTCTTCGCGCCTGAGAGCGTAGCAAGCATCCCCCAGCGAATTGAGAGCGAAGGACGAATCGGGCTCCAGCGCCAGCGCTTTGCGAAATGCCGCTTCGGCCTGCTCCATGCGCTCCTGGTGGAAATGCACCAGGCCGAGACTCACCCAGGCGTCCGCCTCCTCTGCATCGATGCGGACGATCTCCTGATAGACGGCAAGCGCCTTTTCCGGATGACCGGCCTCGAAGCAGATGTCGCCGAGGGCGTAAAGCAGGTCCGGGTCCTCCGGATCGAGCTCCCGGGCGCGCTCGAAAGCAGTGACAGCATCCGCCATGGCGCCCTTTTCGGCAAGGCCTTCGCCGAGGAGAACGTGTGCCTGCGTCGCCTGCGGGAATTCCTGCACCGCTTTGCGTCCGGCCTTGATGGCCGCCGCGTGGTCGCCAGTTTCCAGCGCTTCCCTGCCCTTCTGCAACAGAATTTCAAGTTCCTGCATGTTCGCACCTCTTTTCGCGGTTCAGTATCCCAGATTATCGTTGATCAGGCAGACCCGCAGATCCGTCGCCCGGGGACATCTCTCAATGATCGTGGTAACACGGCAGATACGCTGCGGCGACTGGCAATCGGTGCAGCGGCCGGTTTTTGCACAGGGGGTGTCGAAATTCAGACGCTTGGCGTTAGGGGGACAAGCGACCTCTTTCACTCTCTTGAGAGCGCCTTCAAGGTCGGCGGCAATCTTATTGACGCCGGCGACAACCATGACCCGCTTCGGCCCGAAAACCATGCCGCAGACCCGGTTGCCGGTGGCATCGATATTCACCAGCTGGCCTTTGAGCGTCAAGGCGTTGGTGCTGGTGTAAAAAAGATCGCAGCCGAGCTGCTCCTGCATAATCCGTCGCCGCTCCTCGGGGCTCAGGCCGGGACGTCCATGGATGAGAGTCGTTTTCCCTGCTTTTTCGAGCAGTTCGGGCAGACCAAGTTCGGCGAGGGTCATCGATCCGCCAAAACCGACGGTCGCTGCACCGGCGGTGGTTTCCAGCAGAAACGCAATGGCCTCTTCCCGGGTGTCAAAAAGGGAGGTGACGAAACCGTTTTTCTGGAGAGCGGTGGCCGTCGTCTCCATAAGCTGCCGGCGGTGCCAGCGCTGATTCTCATCCATGATTGTCTCCTTGCCGTATTGCCGCGAGCTCTTCCAATGCATCGAGCAAATCCCAGGGGGAGCTGCCGATTATTTGAACCGGTATTCCCAGCTCGCGCCGTAATTCATCAACCGTCATATCGTCGAGAAAAACCTCTTCTCCTTCCCTGAGCATCACATCGGGGACCAGCAGGCAATCGCCAAGTTCTTTCCCGCGCAATTGCCGGACGATGTCCTGCCCGGACAACAGACCGGTCACGGTGACATGCCCGCCGAAAAATTCATTGTGCACCGGATGCAGCGTAATCTCTACGCCCGTCCGGGTGGATAGTTCCTGGACGAATCGGCTTACTTCGGCCAAGGCCGACTCACCGGTGAGGGTCGATACAGCGAAAGACGGCAGTTTTTCGGCTTCGGCGACAACCTCCTCGGCTTCCTGCCGAAAAACCGCCACCATGCCGACACCGTTCTCCAGTTGCGCCAAATCCTCATAGTTTTCTACCGGCGGAAAATCGATCCCCCCTCGCAGGTATAGTTCGTCGGCGGCAAAAACAAACCGCTGGCCGATATCACGCAGAAAACGATCCTGAAAAGAATGCACCAGATGGACGACAGCCGCCGCTTCATCGGCGCTCGGCGTCCGCAATTCGGGAAGCCGCTGCCGGTGGCCGGTCAAGCCGACGGGCACAATGGCCAGCGAGCGGATCCCCGGATGCAGCGCGAAGAGGTCCTCCACCGTTTTTTCCAGGGCGGGTCCGTCGTTGATGCCAGGGCAGAGGACCACCTGGGAATGGATTTCGATCCCCCCTGCGGTCAACCGCTGCAACAGCCCGAGGATGGGCGGCGCTGGTCGGCCGAGCAGGTGCGTGCGCAACGTTTCGTCGGTGGCGTGGACGGAAACATACAGCGGCGAAAGACGCTGCTCGATAATCCTCTGCAGATCCTCTTCCCGGATATTCGTCAATGTAACGTAAGAGCCGTACAGGAAGGAAAACCGGTAGTCTTCGTCTTTCAGGTAAAGGGATGGGCGCAGACCTCGCGGCAGTTGATGCACAAAGCAGAAAATGCAGTTGTTGCCGCATTGGTTCGGCTCCGGGTGGTCGAATAGCAGCCCCAGATTGTCTTCAGCCTCTTTCTCGATCTCCAGATCCCATAACTCGCCGTTGCGCTTTTCCACTTCAAGCAGCAGGTCCTGATTATGGATGTAGACCTCGAAATCGATCAGATCCCGCAACGGATGGCCATTTATGGCCAGCAGGCGGTCGCCCGGTTCGAGTTCAAGTTCGGCGCCGATGCCGGCTGGAGCTACTGCCTTGATTTCAATCATGTCGACTGCCATGTTTCGGGAAAAGGATTGGGGCAAGGACGCTTGCAAATAAGATCGAGCCGATCGCCGACAGAAAAGCAGGAAGGAACCGCGATCCGGGCGGATTGATTTTAATCCGGCCGGGAAAGAGAAAAGTCCCCACCGGAGGGTTCGACCCTTCCGGCAAGGACCCGAAGTAATCCGAGAATCGGAACCGCCTCAGTGCGTCAGTCCCGTCCTCCGTGCAAGCGGAAGGAGCCGTCGGCCGATGTGATGGAAGAAATGGCGTGCTTATAAAGCAGGATATCGCCACCACTTTCGATCAAAACGCAAAAACTGTCGAAAGATTTGATATATCCATCCAGCTTTTCACCCGACATCATAAAGACGGTCACGCGCACGCGCTCTTTGCGAGCCTGATTTAGATACTGGTCCTGAATGTTGAATGGGGTCTTAGCCATGGCCGCTCCTTTTATTCTGCATAAAATTTTCAATCAACTGCTGGATTCTACCAAACTCTCGCAAGGAATCAACCCAAATAATTTCGCGGTCATTGCGAAACCATGTGAGCTGCCGCTTGGCATAGCGACGGGTATCGCGCTGGATCAGGGCGACCGCTTCGGCCAGCGAAATGCCGCCGCCAAGATGGTTTACGACTTCCCGATAGCCGATGGTCTGCAAGCCTTTACAGGCGGGGGCGATCCCGCAGTCGAGGAGTTCTCGGACCTCCTCCACCAGGCCGGCTGCCAGCATTGTCTCGGTGCGTTGGTCGATGCGCCGATATAGTTCGGAGCGCTCCAGGGTTGCGCCGATCTTCAGGATGCGAAAAGGTTGGTCGGCAAAGGCATGCTCCCGTTGCAGATCGGAAAAACGACGACCGGTAATCGCCTGCACTTCCAGAGCCCGCACAATGCGGACGCGATCGCGCGGCGACAAGCGGGCGGCGATTTCCGGATCCGCAGCTTGCAGGCGCCGATACAGGGTCCCCTCCCCTTCGGCCGCTTCCACCCGCAGCAGTTCACGGCGGAGATCTTCGTCGCCGGCGGGCGCCTCAACCAATCCTTCGGTGAGGGTGCGGATATAAAGTCCCGTTCCCCCCACGACCACGGGAATCTTGCCATGGCCGGCAATGGAGGCGGCCGCCTGCCGCCCTAGGCGGGAAAAAGCAGCGGCGGTAAATGATTGCTCCGGCTCGATCAAATCGATGAGATGATGCGGAAGGCGGGCCAACTCGGCGACCGTGGGCTTGGCGGTGCCGATATCGAGTCGGCGGTAGACCTGCCGCGAGTCGGCGGAGATGACCTCCAGCGGAAGCTTCTCCCCCAGGCGCAGGGCGATGTCGGTTTTCCCCGCCGCCGTCGGACCGCAGATCACGATCAGGGGCAACCGCTTGTCGTCAGCCATCAGGTTCTCCGAAACATGCGCTCGATTTCACCAATCGACAATCGCTTCATCACTGGCCGGCCGTGAGGGCAGCTGATTTTGAAATCCACCTGGTCGAGGGCGTCCAGCAAGGAGCTGATTTCGGGGGGAGAAAGGGATCGGTTGGCGCGAATGGCGCCATGGCAGGCAATGACTGCAAGGACTTTTTCAATGGCCGATTCAACGGCACTGCTTTTACCGACTGCGGCAAGCTCCTCGGCTACTTCACGCAGCAGGCGTTCACTGTCGATCTCCCCGAGCAGGCGGGGAATCGTCTTCAGAGCCAGGGATCTGCCGCCGAACGGCTCCAGCTCAAAACCGAGTCGCGCCAGTTCCGCGAGATTTTCCTTCAGCAGTGCCGATTCGCGATAATCGAACTCGATCACGGCGGGAAAAAGAAGCGCCTGCCGCTCCAGGACACCGTCCCGATACTCTTTCTTCAGGCGCTCGAAACCGATCCGTTCGTGCGCCGCATGTTGATCGATCAGAACCAGATCGTCGCCGTCCTGGCATAATAGATAGCTGCGTCTGTATTGACCAAGCAGGGTCAATCGGCCGAAAAAACCGGAATTCTCCGCCTCGGCAGGGGTCGCCTTGTGGGGCGAAAAAAAGGAGGCCGGCGCAGCGACCGTTGGCATTCGCCGCCCGTAGCTCTCCATGGCTTCCTGCACCCCGTGCCGATACGGATTCACAGCGGAGGCCGGCATAATCGGCGCCGTGCTTTGCGGCGCGGGCGGGGCGGTAGTTGGTTCCGGGGCGACGGGATGCGCCTCTTCCAACCACGCCACCGGCTTCAGGCACTGGCGCACAGCGCCGGACAGGAAAGAATGCACCCGCCCCTGTTCCCGAAACCGTACTTCGTGCTTGGTCGGGTGAACATTGACGTCCACCTCTTCCGGCGGCATTTCCAAAAAAAGGATGGCGACCGGATAGCGCCCCTTTTCCAGCACCGACCGGTAGCCATCGAGAAGAGCGTGCTGCACCACTCGATCACGAATGTAACGACCGTTGATGAAGGTATAAATGGCCCCCGTACCGGAGCGGTTCGTCTCCGGTGTGGAAATCATGCCATGCAGGCGCAATCCGCCATCGCTGATGTCCAGCGGCAGGAGGTCGCGCAGCAACGGCCGGCCAAGAAGATCGGCGACTCTTGCAGCCAACGTCCCTTGGCGAAAAGCGTCAAATATCGTCTTTCCATTGTGCTCGAGGCGAAAGTGAACCTCGGGATGGGCCAAGGCAAGCTTGGTCACCACATCGGCGATATGGCCGAATTCGGTCTCGTCCCGCCGCAGAAATTTACGGCGCGCCGGGGTATTGAAGAAAAGATCGCTTGCCTCGATGCAGGTGCCGCGCGCCATGCCGGTTACCCCCGCGTGCTTGACCACTCCCCCTTCCGACTGAATTTCAAAGCCCTCAAGAGAATTCGCGGGACAACTGCGCAGAGTCAGGCGGGAAACGGAGGCAATGGAGGGCAGGGCTTCACCGCGAAAACCAAGCGTCCGCAGCCGAAACAGATCTTCATCGCTGCTCAGCTTGCTGGTGGCGTGCCGCTCCAGAGCCAGAAACAGATCGTCCCGACTCATGCCCTCGCCATCATCGACGATGCGGATGAGGCGCCGCCCGCCCGCTCTGATGTCAACGCGGACTTCGCCGGCGCCGGCATCGAGGGAGTTCTCCAGCAGTTCCTTGACCACTGAAGATGGTCTTTCGACCACTTCGCCGGCGGCGATTTTGTTGCAGATTTCCTCGGGGAGGATGCGGATATGGGAAGTCATGGGCGGCTGACGGACGACAGAGGTGGCGCGATGACCTGTTACCCTTTGCTTTCAAGGCGATCGAGCATATCCTCGATTTCGTCCAGTTCGCTGAACGTTTCCTGTGGCGCCAGATCGGTCAGCGGCTGTCGGAGCAGACCGAGATCGCCGGCGACACTCTGCACGACCTGCGGGGTTACCCCATCCATTTTGCGCAGAAAAGTTTCGAACAGACAATTGTCGCAGACGGTGTTGATCAGGCGCGGAACGCCTCCGGTATAGCGATGAATGGCCGGAATGCTATCCTCGGAAAACAGCATTCGGCTGGCGCCGGCAACCTGAAGCCGATGTTTGATATAGGCTCCGGTCGTTTCGGTGGTAAGGGAGTGCAGATGACATTTGACGGCCACCCGCTGGGCAAGGGGCTCGTCGAGACGCAAACAATCCTCCACCTCGGTCAGCCCGAAGAAGACGATGTTCAGCAGCTTCTTGCCGGGGATTTCCAGATTGAGCAGGCCGCGGAACTCTTCCATGAGTTCGCGCGAATAAAGCATCTGCGCCTCATCGATAAGCACCACCGCCTTGCGACCGCTCGCCTCGATCTGCAGCAACCGTTCGTAAAGCTGCTTGAGAATGGTCAGGCGGTCGCCGGCCGGGTTGTCCACCCCCAGTTGCATGGCAATGCGGGTGAGAATCCATTCCGGGGTAACCCCGGAATGGACCATCACCAGCAGGGAAGATTCATATTGGTCCTCGGGCAGATTGTCGAGCATGCGCCGGGCCAGGGTGGTTTTTCCGGTTCCGACACCGCCCACCAGAACGGCCAGCCCCCGGTTCGAGTCGACCGCATACATCAGGCGCACCAACGCCTGGCTGTGTTGCGCGGAGTTGTAATAAAAGCGAGCATCCGGGGCATTGGTGAAAGGATCCCGGGCCAGACCGAAGTATTCCGAGTAGCTCATACCTGCCCCCGCCATTTAAAAGGATTATCAAACATAGGAAACTCGATTTTTGCCGCCGCCCGCTCCGGAATCCACGGAATCTCTTTCCAGTCCCAGCCGCCGCCGCAGGTCGGCAACCCGCTCGCCGGCGTCTCGATAAAAAAGATCGCGCTCAACCACATGCTGGAAGCACTCCAGGGCTTCGGAAAATTGCTCGCCGGTTTCATACACCACGCCCATCTCGTATTGCAGACTGATTTTGCCGCTTTCGTCGATGTCGGGATTCGCCAGACCGAGCCGAAAGGCCTCCGCCGCCTGTTTTCTGTCCCCTTTTTCCATCAGACAGATGCCTTTGAGGGTCAGGCAGGCAATGGTGCGCGAGGGCGAACGCATGGCCTTGTCGAATTCACCAATGGCGTCATCGAGAAGACCCATTTCTTTATAGGCGATGCCGAGATTGTAATGGGATTCCGTGTCTTCCACTTCCACACCGGTTTTGATCCGTTTTTTCGGCGCCGGAGCGGCCTTGACGGCCGCGGCCTCATCCTGATCGGCCTTTTCCAGGGCCTCGTCGATGTCCAGATCGTCCAGTTCGAGGACTTCAGCCCCCAAATCGAAGAACGTATCGCCGGCGGCCGGTGCGTCGGTCTCCTCATTATCTTCAGCCGGCTCGACTTCAAGATCAAGCTCGATGATCTCCTCATCAAGCGGCACGATTTCCTCTTCCAGGTCCATTTCAAGCGAAAGATCGTCCGAGATATCCATTTCCGGATCAAGATCGAGATCCATGTCCAGATCGAGTTCGACTTCCACTTCGGCTGAGACTTCATTGACCGGTTCCGGTGATTCCTCAACCGGTTCGGGTAAAGCTTCCGCATCTTCGAGAAAATTGAGGGGTGCTTCCTCCAGAAAGTCGAGGGAAACTTCTTCCGGCGCCATTTCGGAAGGATCCGACTCAGTGGGGCCTATCTCGGCTTCCGCCTCTTCAATCACCTCGGAAATCTCTTCGAGATCTTCGATTAAATCTTCCTGACCCACTTCGGCGACGGGTTCGGCGGCGGGAATGGCTAATTCGCGTTCCGCCGCAGGAGAGGGGACTGGAGCCTTAACGGCCGGCACCGCGCCGGCATTGGAGGCCCCGCTGGCAGTTTGCAGACGCTCCTGAAAGGCATTTACCAGATCGTTGAGCCCTGCGGCGGAAAAAGCCTCTTTCCACCCTTCAAGCTCACTGGCGGCGATGCCGATTTCTCCCGCGTCTAGCGCCGTTGCAATCTTCGCTTCGTGCAGATCGAGGGCGTCCGGCTGCAGGCTGAGCAACCGCTGGTAAATTGCCAGTGCATCCCGAGGCTTTCCTTCCCGCCGATGCACCCGGGCAAGCGCCCGCAATGTCATATCGTGGTTGGTGTTATGGCGCAGGATTTCCTGCAGAAGACCAACCCCCCGCTCGGTTTCCCCCTTTTCGACAAAGGCCTCGGCTTGCGCTGCCTGAAGGAGCAGGTCGCCGGGGAATTTAGGCAGAAAGTGATCGAGAAGCTTGAGAGCCCGAACGCTGTCTTTTTTTGCCGCCAGTTGGTCAAGGACTTCCTGAAGTTCCTGGCGCGCCTCCTGCGGGTCGTCGTTCAGGGCGAGCTCGATTATCTTGGCCCGGGTGTTCAGACTTTCCGGCTCCAAATCCCGCATTTTGCGCAGGATTTTAAGCTCTTCGGTGAACATCCGGTTCTTGTCGTAATAGGCGATAAGGTTTTTATATTCAGCCAGGGCATTGCCGACCAGGCCCTGTTTTTCGTTCAGTTCGGCAAGGCGGAGATAAAAGTCCGGCCGTGTCGCATCAAGCTTCTGCATCTGTTTGTAAACGGCGATCGATTTCAAATAGAAACCGGTCTCCGCATAATGCTTGGCGACTGCTTCGTATTCCTTCAGCGCCTCGTCGATCATCCGGCCGCGGCTGAGCAGTTCAGCCAGCTTTTGCCGATTGCGAATATCCTTGGGATCCGCCTCGACAATTTTCTGATAATCTTTTACCGCCTTGCCGATTTGACCCTTTTGCAGGCTCTTCTGGGCAGAGGCGAGTAGTTTTTCTTTGGCCAAAGCAATCACCTATTTATAAAAACATGAAAAACGATTCAACCTGTGACTGTAGACCAAGCCCGAATTCCCTGTCAAGATTTATGGCAAAGCGAGCGGAAACACGAAGGAAATGACCGTCCCGTCGACTGGGCGGTTTAAAGACTTTGCAGCCGTTGCACTTCGTTGCGGGTCAATGGACGAAACCTTCCCGGGAGCAAGTCCCCGAGGTCAAGAAAAGCAAAGCGAATACGCTTTAAACGGCTGACCGAGCAACCGACCGCTTCGCACATGCGCCGCACCTGGCGATTGCGGCCTTCATGGATGGTAATCTCGAACCAGCTATGGGAACCAACCCGCCGAATGCTGCCGATGCGGGCCGGGGCCGTCAAACCGTCCTCCAGTTCTATTCCTGTTTCCAAACGGCGCCGCGCCTCTTCGCCAAGAGTGCCGCGAACCCGCACCAGATACGTTTTATCCACCTCATGGCGAGGGTGCGCTAAATGGTGGGCCAAAGCGCCATCGTTGGTCAGCAGAAGAAGCCCCTCCGTAGTCAAATCGAGCCGCCCCACCGGGTATAGGCGGGCCGGAATTTCCCGCACCAGATCGGTCACCACCGCCCGCCCCTGCGGATCGCGCGCCGTGGTCACGTAGCCGACCGGCTTATTGAGCAGGAGATAGTACTTCTTCTCCTCTGCCGCCAGCGGCCGCCCATCGATTTCAATTTTGTCTTTGGGCAATTCGGCGACATCCCCCAGGCCGGCCAGACGCCCGTTTACCGTCACCCTGCCGGCGGCGATCCACTGTTCGGCCTCCCGCCGAGAAGCGAGACCGGCGGCGGCGATCAGTTTTTGCAAACGTTCACCCATAATGCTCACGCAGACTGCCGGCTAGGCAGACTCCTCCTCCTTCGTATCGACCACGGCGACGAATCGACTCCGCTCGGCGGCGCCAAATTTTTCGGAACTCTCCGCGGTTAGTTCGCTGAACTCTTGCAAAGCGGGCAGTCCGGCAAGATCGCGCAAGCCAAAGAATTCGAGAAATTCCCGGGTGGTGCCGTAAATCAGCGGCCGGCCGGGCACATCCTTTTTCCCGAGGATGCGGATCAGGCGTTTGTCGAGCAATGTTTTGACCACGCCTCCGGAATCTACTCCCCGCAGATATTCGATTTCCGCCCGGGTGACCGGCTGCCGGTAAGCGATGATCGCCAAGGTTTCCAGCGCCGGACGGGAAAAGCGAAATGGCTTGCTGCGGTTGAGCCGCCGAATCCATTCGCCATGTTCCGGCCGGGTGCGAAACTGATATCCTTCCGCAACTTCCTGCAGGATAAAGCCGCGGGGGGATTTCTCATAATCGATCATCAATTCCTGAACCGCCTGGGCAATTCGAGCAGGCTCGACTTCCAGCACCTCGGCCAGTCGCTCGCTGCGCAAGGGCGATTCGGAAACGAAGATCAGACTCTCGATGACGGTCTTTAATTCAGCCGTATCCAAAGGCATCCTCCGTCAACTGCACCGCGCCCGCATCCTCTTCGGAAACCGCCGGAAAGACCCAGATGGCGCCATGCCGGCCGTTCTGCATCAGCCGCAGCAGGCGCAACTTGACCAGTTCCAGCATGGCCAGGAAGGTGACCACAATTTCCTGCCGGTCGGGACGCGCGCTGAAAAGATCGGGGAAACTAAGGCTTTCCCGGCCGGAAAGAAGAAACAGGATGCGATTGATGCGGTCGGTAACCGATAGCCGCTCAGCCGTCACCTCATGCACCGCCGCCTGCGGATTTTCCCGCAGCAGGGCGCGGAAGGCTTCCATCAGTTCATACAGGCCAACAGCCTCCATTGGTTCTTCCGCCGGGGTGTCCGTCAGGTCGGGGGCGGGAAAGCGCCGGGCGAAAATGTCCCGTTCCAGCAGGGGAAAGGCGTCGAGGGCAACGGCGGCTTCACTGTATTTTTGATATTCGAGCAGTCGACGCACCAGTTCGGCTCGGGGGTCTTCCTCTTCTTCCTCATTCCCGGTTTCATCTTCCACCGCCGGCAGGAGCAGACGCGACTTGATATGCAGCAGGGTGGCGGCCATCAGCAGAAACTCTCCGGCGACATCCAGGTTGAAACCCTTCATTTCGTCAAGAATAGTCAAATATTGAGCGGTGATTTCAGCGATCTGAATATCATAGATATCCATTTCGTTCTTACGGATAAGGTGGAGCAAGAGGTCGAGAGGTCCTTCGAATTTGTCCAGTCGAATATCGTAATTCATCGGCTACCGGGGAAGCAGAAAATGGATGGCCCGCTCGACCATGAAAACCTGCGGTCCGGCCAGCAGGCTGACCAGGGTGGAAATCACCGGCGCAAGAAAAAGCCCCCAGATGTCGGTGAAGAAAATAAGAAAGATAATGAGCATGAAACCGAAAGGCTCCAGACGGGCCAGCGCCTGGGCCGGCTTGGCCGGCAAAATCCCGGTAAGCACCCGGCCGCCATCAAGGGGTGGAATGGGCAGTAGATTGAAAACGCCCAGAATGACATTGATGTATAAACTGATGGCGACCATGAGTCCGAGCGGTTCGAGAACTCGGGACAGGGTGTCCTGGGCGGAGAAAATCTCCGGCACCAGGTGCAGGAAGCGCAGGAACAGGGCGGACAAAGCGGCAACGGCAAAATTGGTCAACGGTCCGGCAACGGCCACCCAGATCATGTCCTGATGCGGCCGCCGCAGGTTGTTGAAATTAACCGGCACCGGCCGCGCCCACCCGAAACCGAAATAAAGCAGGGCAATGGTGCCGATCGGGTCGAGATGCCGCAAGGGATTGAGGGTGAGACGGCCAAGCAGGCGTGCGGTCGGATCGCCCAGACGTTCGGCGACATAGCCGTGGGAAACTTCGTGCAGGGTAACCGCAAAAAGCGCGGGCACCAGCATGATCGATATTTTGGCCAGAATAGTTTCCATGCATTTCCCAGTATGGCAAGGGGATCATTTGTAGCAGATCAGGGGGCGGCTAGTCAATGTAAGTGTGAATGGGGAAAGGGAATTTCGCTGCTATCCAAGCGGATCCGGAGTCGCCGGAAAGCGATGTCGCACCCAGGCGATTTCGTCATCGCGCGTCACCACCCGGCCGTTGAGCCGGGCGTCGCGGAGCATCTCGAGGATTTTTTTGTAATGGGGGCCGGGAGCAAGTCCTAATGCGCGCAAATCATGTCCGGAGAGCATGGCGACAACGCCCCGCAACTGCGTAAAATAATGCGAGATCCAGCGACGCACCTGATCGTTGCCCGCTTTCGCCAGCATGTAAAGCAGAACTTCGATCGGAAAAGGTTCGAGACGGTGAAACAGGTCGCTCGATCGGGGCTGGACATCGCGGCGCCGTCTTTCAAAACGCGCCAGGGTGCTTCGCGCGGTATCGCGCATCTCGCCAAGTTGCTCCCGGTAACGGGGGGGAATTTCCAGACGGTCACAGGCGCCGGCTACGGCCTCCCGGTCGAGATCATCGACCAGGCAGAGGAAATAAACCAGCCATTTCTCGCAGGACTCACCGGTGTACAGCAGTTCGAACCAGTGAATGACCTTGCTGGCGGCGGCCAATAAGGCGGAAGTTTCGTCCCCCGGGGCCAGGGCCGGATGGATGCATTTCAGCAGGTCGAGCTCGGCCATGCGCAGCAGCGCCGGCAAAGGATCGGTCTCCCGGAGAATAATCGTCAATTCGTTGAAAACCCGCCGACCGCCGACCTTTTCGAGAAAACCCATGCGCACGGCGCTGCGCAGCAGAAATTCCGTATGCTGGCCGAGATGAAAACCGAGGCGTTGTTCAAAGCGGATGGCGCGAAAGACCCGGGTTGGATCCTCAACGAAACTCAGGTTGTGCAGGATGCGCACCGCCTTGTCCTTGAGATCGCGCTGGCCGCCGAAGTAATCAAGCAACTCGCCGTAATGGGGGCCGTTCAGCGAAACGGCAAGGGTGTTGATGGTAAAATCGCGCCGGTAAAGATCATGCTTGATCGACGCATGCTCCACCGTCGGCAAAGCGCCCGGTTCGAGATAATATTCCACTCGGGTCGAAGCCACATCCACCTTGAATCCGTCGGGGAAAATAATGACCGCCGTACCGAATTTGTTATGCGTTCGGATTCGGCAATCATGGCGACTGGCGTACGCAGCGGCGAACGCAATGCCATCGCCTTCCACCACCAGATCGATATCGAGGTTCTCCTGACGCAGCAGCAGATCGCGGACAAACCCGCCAACCGCAAATATATTGACGCCAAGCTCGTCGCCGACGGCGCCCATATCCCGCAGAACGGTCGTAACCCGTTCCGGCAGTTGACTGCGCAACAGCCGCGCCACCTGTCTTTTTTTCAGGTTCAGACTGGCGCTGGCCGGTTCCGCCAGGACGGGAGACTGCTGCCGCCGCCCGGCAACCAGGTGGCGTAGCAGGTCGGTGCGGGTGATGCAGCCGATCAGTTCATCCCCTGCCAAAACCGGCACAAACCGCTGATTGTGCTCCACGACCAATTCCTGCAGTGTTTCGATGGCGGCGTCGGGAGCAACGACGGTAAATTCCCGGTTCATCAATTCCCTGGCGGGCAGTTGGTCGAGACCATGATGGGCGGCCTTTTCGACGACTTGACGGGTGAGAATTCCGACCACTCGCCCTTGTTCCATGACCGGTATGGCATTGATGCTGTATCGGGTAAGGATGTGCCGCACCTGGGCGATGGAATCTTCCCAGTTCACCGTCTTCACCGGAGACGACATCAGGTCGCGCACCAGCCGGTCGGATCTGACGTGTTTTGCCAGGATCTCGGGCAGGCGTTCCAGCACCTGCACCAGGGTCATTTCCCGCACCGTGCCGGCGGCGGCAAAGCTGTGCCCGCCGCCACCGAATTCGCCGAGGATATCCCCCACGTGCACCTCGGCGATACGGGAGCGTCCGACCAGAAAGATGCGCTCCCCCATGCGCACGGCGATAATCAAGGCATCGAGATTTTCCATGTCCTTGAGTTTGTGCGCCAGAACCGCCAGGTCGCCGACAAAGTGATCGATGCTGGCGTGGGCGATGGAGATTTCGGCGCCGTCGATGGCGATCGCTTTGCGCGAGCGCAGCAACTGATGCAGGATTTCGACCTGTTCGGCCGACAGCTCCTGGACCAGCGATTCAGCTACGGTGTTGAGGTTGGCGCCGTGGCCGAGGAGAAACGCCGCGGCCTGGTAATCGCGGACGGTGGTGGAATTGAAGGTGAGACTGCCGGTGTCCTCATAGAGGCCCAGCATCATGAGGGTGGCTTCCTCCGGCGTGGGCACGATCCCCTGCTCCCGGAAAATCTCCGTAAAAACAGTCACCGTCGCGCCGACCGGTTCGATTCGCTCCTGCGCTCCCGGAATTCCCGGTTTATCCGGATGATGATCGAAAACGTGGACTTCGACCCCCCCTTTTTCGATAATTTGGCTCAAAGAGCCAATGCGCTTCGCCTCGCGAACATCGACCAGAATCAGGCGGCTGACGGCGGCGAAATCCAGGTCGCGAAGGCGCAGAAAATCTTCGCTTTTGACGCCACCGCGCAGGAAGAATTCACGCACGCCCCGTTCCTGAGCGCCGGAGAAGACCATGGCCGCTCCGGGATAAAGCCGGCGCGCCGCCACCATCGACCCCAGGCAATCGAAATCGGCGTTCTGATGGGTGGTGATGATATCCATAAGGGGCGGCAATCCATGATCCGTGATCCGGGCTTACAGTTTCAGGCTGCCGATCACCTGGCGGATGTCGTCGAGTCCTTCCTCGATGAGGAACTGCTCTATCCCTTCGATAATCGACGGCATCGCCCCCGGATCGACAAAATTGGCGGTGCCGACCTGGACGGCGGCGGCGCCGACGATGAGAAATTCGAGGGCATCCTCGGCGCGGCAGATGCCGCCGATGCCGATGACCGGAATCTTCACCGCCTGCACCACCTGATGCACCAGGCGCACGGCAATCGGCCGGATGGCCGGGCCGGAGAGCCCGCCGGTGCGATTGGCCAGACGAGGCCGGCGGGTGCGCACGTCCACCGCCATGCCGGTGATCGTATTGATGCAGCTGATGGCATCCGCCCCCGCCTCTTCGACAGCGCGAGCAATGACGGTGATATCGGTAACATTCGGCGTCAGCTTGACGATCAATGGCTTGGCCAGATGTCGGCGGACCAGATCGACGACCTCATGGGCGCATTTCGCCTCGGTGCCGAAGACGATCCCCCCTTGCTTGACGTTCGGGCAGGAGATGTTGAGTTCACAGCCGGCGACTTCCGGAATATCGGATAACCGGCGGGCGATCTCGCCGTATTCCTCCAGGGTGTTGCCGAAAAAGTTCACAATGATCGGGGTGTTTAACTGGCGCAGAAAAGGCAGTTTTTGGGCAATGAAGGCCTCCACCCCGACATTCTGCAGACCGATGGCGTTGAGCATGCCGCTGGTCGTTTCGGCAATGCGCGGCGTCGGATTGCCGGCCTTCGGTTTCAGCGACAACCCCTTGCTGACGATGGCGCCCAGACCGTCCAAGTCCATGTAGGGAGCGTATTCTTCGCCGTAGCCGAAGGTGCCCGAGGCCGGCATAACCGGATTTTTCATTTTGATCCCGGCAACCTCCACGGCAAGGCTGGGGCGTTTAAGGTTTTTTCGCGCGTCATCGATCATATCTTGCATCCTTCACAGTAACCGCTTTGACCGCCCAGCCGGCTCCAGTCGAGCTGCTCGGCGCGAAACACCGGCCCTTCCTTGCAACTGCACAGATAACGGGGATTCTCCTCGCTATGCCCCGCCCCCTTGACCACACAGCCCAGACAGGCGCCGACGCCGCAGGCCATCAGCGCTTCCAGGGAGACCTGCAAATCGACGCCGCGTTCGGCGCAGATCGTATAAACCGCCTCCAGCATCGGCATCGGGCCGCAAGCGAATACCGCCGCATGCGGGTATTTGTCGAGTTTGCGCTGCAAAACCCGGGTGACCAGGCCCCCTTCCCCCAGGCTGCCGTCGTCGGTGGACACGTACGTTTCGACTCCCAGCCTCTCGAACTCGGTCACCGCCAGAATATCATCCCGGCTGCGTCCCCCCATCAACAGCCGCACCTTGCCGCTGCGAACGAGTTCTTCGGCGAGCATATAGAGCGGCACCAGGCCGATGCCGCCGCCGACGAGTATCTTTTCCCGCCCTTCCGGCGCGGAAGCGAAACCCTTGCCCAGGGGGCCCAGGATTTCGACCCGGTCGCCGGCGTGCAGCTCGCTCATGATCCCCGTCCCGACGCCAACCACCTTGTAGAGAATTTCCAGATATTCCTTCGGCGGCAACCCGGCGCAGTCGGCCGGCAACAATCCGGTGCGAAAAACGCCGAAAGGACGGCGCAACAACGGGGTCGAAGCATGCGGGCGAAACATGACGAACTGCCCGGGTCGAGCCGCCGCGCCGAATCCCGGCGCCAGAATCCGCATTCGGTAGTAGCCGGCGGACATCTCCTGGTTCGACAGGATGACCGTCTGGTAATTTTTCATTCTTTCCCGATCTCCATACGGCGCTAAAGCGCGAGTTCCATGACAAAAGCATCCTCGCCGTCCGGATAGTAGTCGGGCCGGCAAAAAACGGATTGAAAACCGAAGCGCTGGTACAGCGAGATGGCCCCTTCGTTGCTGGCCCTTACTTCGAGAAAAGCCTTCTCCACGTTGTGCTCGCGGGCGATTCCGAGCGCTCGGCGCAACAGGGTATCGGCGACTCCCCGGCGGCGAAAGGCCGGAGCGGTGGCCAGATTGAGAATGTGCAACTCCCCCTCCAGGAACCAGCAGCACAGGTACCCCGCAAGCTCTTCACCGGCCAATAGCAGCTCGACGGAGGCGAAAGGGCTGTTGAGCTCCTGCGCAAAGAATTCGGCCGTCCACGGCTGCGCATAACATTCCCGCTCCACCGCCAGGACCACATCGATATCGGCCGGCGTCATCGGCCTGATTTGGTAACTATCGATCAACATTCGAAACTAAAATGGGCGTTTGAGCGGCAAAAATCGGCAGTCTCCTCGGGGACAAAGCGCGTATATTATTTCACCA
>JBAYQP010000002.1:0-126883 GCA_041677125.1 Desulfuromonadales bacterium
CGGAAGTTATCCTTGCCGGGATGATTTTTCAAGTTTTTTGTGTAGAAGGGCGTTTTCCAGGGCCAGACCTGCTTGGCCGGCCAGAATTTCCAGCAGATCGACCTGGACCGGCGCCGCTTCCAGTGCGCCGAAATCGGCATAGGTAAGGGCGAGGGTGCGGCCGCGGCTGCGCATCGGCAATAAGAGGAAAGTCGATCGCAAGGGAGCGCCGATGGCCGCGAAGAGGTGCTCCCGTATGACCTGATCGTCGCTTGAGCCGAAGAAAAGCCGGCCGTCTTCAATGACCCGATGGAAGATCGAGGGTTTTGCCATGGAAATGCGAAAGCCGAGGTGGTTGTTCCGGGTGGCGTCGGGATTCACGCCAATGGACCTTTCGGCCACCAGTTCGGCCGGCCCGACGATCAGGGTCAGCGAGCGCACAAACATGCCGGCGACGAACTGCAGAACGGCGGCGGCCGCTTCCTGGGGTTCGCGCACCTCGCGCAGTCCGGCCAGGCACCGGCTGAGCTGACCGATCTTGTCCCCCTGGGCGCGGGCGAAACCTTGCAGATGATTGCGGAAGCTGTCGAGAAACTGCACGAAATCGGTGGAAAAAGAC
Organism: Desulfuromonadales bacterium; assembly: GCA_041677125.1. GTDB lineage: Bacteria > Desulfobacterota > Desulfuromonadia > Desulfuromonadales > JACZKF01 > JBAYQP01. Next base: position 599 of record JBAYQP010000002.1, read on the forward strand.
TCGGGGCGCTCACTGCGCAACGGGCGGGGAAAGACGGTGCGGATGCCATCGGCGAAGGCCAGCAGGGTGAATTCGTAGCCGGGCAGCGGCGCCAACTGGATCACCGGCAGGCGCGGAAAGGTTTCTTTCAGGCGTCGGCGCAGAGCGACAATGTTCTCCTCGGCTGCCGCTGACGCGGGGCGATCAAGGATGAGCAGCGCACTGTTTTCCTTGCCCATCGACTGCTCGATGATGGGACCGAGATCCCCCTCGTCGTTGGTCGCAAAGACAAAAACGCCGGAATCCTTGCAGGCGGCGGTCAACATATAGCGGAAGAGTTCGTCCGGGCTGAAGAGGATGACCCGCCCGGTTCCCCCCGACTGAGCCGGAGGATGGCCGCCGGACCCTTCTTCCACCTTCTTGAGAAACGCAAGAAGTTCCTCTTGCTCCGCTTCCGACAGACCGGCGGCGACCTCCCGCAGGGTGTTTCGGTGCGCTTCGAGGGGATCGATATCCGGCAAAGAGGTGAAGACCCCCGGAATCGTTTTTTCCAGTTGATCCAGATCGGACAGACCCAGGTCGTCGGCGGAAAGGACCGTGCTTGATTCTGTGCTTTCGCCCGCCGGAAAGGGGGCGAAATCCTCGTCGCCGTCCTCGTCTTCCAACTCGCCGTCGCGTTTTTTTTCATCGTAGATGCGCAGGGCCTCCATCAGCACATTCTGCGTGCCGACGATGAAATCCTCCTTCAACTGCTCAGGGAAGTAGCGATAGTCCTCGGCGATGTCCACCCGATCGACTTCAAGGGTGAATTTGCCGCCCGCCCAGGTGAGGATTTCCACGATGGTCAGGACGATGAGGGTTTCCAATCCCCTGAACGCGGCCTCCTTCTGAACATGGCCGCCTTCGATGAGCAGGGCGATAAACGCGGCGCCGGAGCGGTTTTTCTCCGCGACCACCCGGCCGAGAACTTCCTCGCCCAACAGCTGCAAGTCGACGAGAACCTGGCCCACGCTCACTTTACCCAGGGCATGGCTGGCGCTGACGATGTAGCCCTCGGAAAAAACCAGTACACAATTGCCGCGGCGCCCCCTGACGTTGAGGGTGCCCGATTTTTTGGTGGCATGCAGCAGTTGGATGACATCGACAATGGGCAGATGTCGCAGATCTCCGGTAAAAGACATCGTTTTCAACCTCGCGCGCAGAATTGGATCCTCATTTTCATCCGCGCCTATTAAACCTGAAAAGGGGTGATATGACAATCTTTTCGACGGGAAAAGATGGAAAATGGCGGATCTGGCCGGTGGGGCGCAGCGCCGTCCTCGGGGCTGTTCCGCCCTTGACCAGCCAGCTTTTGGTCGCGCCTTTCCGGGTTTACAAGTGCTCCTCGCGGGTGTTACCATCACCGTTTCTGTTCGTGACCGGCCGGGCGGAAAGTCGCACCGGTTTTCTTCTCCCCGCCTCTCGGGAGTGCAATCCAGTTGTCCTTCGAAATTCAGTTGTTGCCTTGGCTGCGGCAGAAAAGCACTGCGGCGTTGGGGTATTTCCGCATCAGCGAAAACACCTTCATGGCCATCCTGGCGGTGGCCATCGGCCTGGTTTCCGGACTTGGCAACTACGCCTTTCGCCGGTTGATCGATTTTTTCCACTGGCTGGTCATTGTCCAGGGGATGGAGCTGTTCAATATCTCTTTCGAGCATTGGACCTGGTCGCGGCTGCTGGTGATTCTGTTTCCGGTGGCCGGCGGCCTGCTGCTGATCCCCTTCGGACTGTTCTTCGCCCGCGACCTCAAGTTCGGTTTCTCCCGGTTTCTCGCCAAGGTCAATCTGCGTGGCGGCAAAATCCCCGCCCGCACCATCTTTACCCGCGGGGTGGCCAGCGCCATCACCCTGGGCACGGGGGGGTCGGCCGGACAGGAGGGACCCATCGCGCAGATCGGCGGCGCCATCGGCAGCCAGGTCGGCCAATCCTTCAAGATGAGCGGCGACCGCTTGAAGATTCTCGTCGCCTGCGGCGTCTCCGGCGGCGTGGCGGCAACCTTCAACGCGCCGATCGCCGGCGTCTTCTTCGCCCACGAAATCGTTCTGCTCTCCTCTTTCGAGCTTTCCAGTTTCACCTCCATCGTCATTGCCAGCGGCATGAGCACCGTCGTCTCCCGCGCCCTGCTCGGCAACACTCCGGCCTTCGTGGTGCCGCCCTATGTGCTGGGGAGCGCCTGGGAGCTTTTCTTTTATCTTGGTCTCGGCCTGGTGATCGGCGGCCTGGCGCCGCTGTTCATCGATACCCATTTTCGCGTCAAGGACCGTTTCGCCGCTCTGCCCATTTCTCCGCTGTACAAACCGATTGTCGGCGGGGCGCTGGTGGGGGCGATCGGCATCTTTTTCCCCCAGGTTTTCGGCAACGGCTACGAGTTCATGGAAGTCGTGCTGCACGGCGAGGGGGTCTGGTACATCCTCGGTTTTCTGGTGATTTTCAAGGCGCTGGCGACGTCGATCACTCTCGGCTCCGGCCTGCCCGGCGGTCTGTTCGCCCCCGCCCTGTATATCGGGGCGGTCACCGGCGGCGCATTCGGTCACTTCGCGCAGTTTCTTTTCCCGCAACTGGTGCGCTCGCCGGGCGCCTACGCCCTGGTCGGCATGGGCGCCTTTCTGTCGGCGGCCACCCACGCGCCGATGACCGCCATCTTTCTCCTGTTCGAAATTACCGCCTCCTACGAGGTCATCATTCCCATCATGACCACCTGCGTCATTGGCACCTCGATCAGCCGCCACTTTAAAAAGGACAGCCTGGAGACGGCGGAGCTGGCGCTGGCCGGCATCGACCTGTCGGCGGGCAAGGAGCGCAATATCATGAAGTCCCTGCTGGTGGAGGAAGTCATGGTGCGCGACCCGGAATCGGTGCCGGAGAACATGTCGCTGCGCCAGTTCACCCATTTCATCGCCAGCACCCGGCACACCAACTTTCCCCTGGTCAACCGCAACGGCGAGTTGACCGGCATCATCTCGGTGCAGGATTTCATGGGCGTGGTGTTCGAGCGCGACCTGATGGACCTGGTGGTGATCAAGGAGTTGGCCACTCTCGATGTGATCACCGTCACCGGCGAGGAAAACCTCGACCAGGCGATGAAAAAGATCGGCTACCGCAATATCGAACAGTTGCCCGTGGTCGACAGGAAGAACGGCTGCAAGCTGGTGGGGATCATCTCCCGGCGCGACATGGTGTCGGCCTACAACCGGGCGCTGATGGCCCGCTCGCTGCGGGTGGAGGACGACGATGAGGAACTCTGAGCTGCTTTTCGGCCTCAATCCCAAACAACAGGAGGCGGTGCAACACGGCGATGGCCCGCTGCTGCTGCTGGCCGGCGCCGGCTCCGGCAAAACGCGCACCCTCATCAGTCGCGTCGCCTGGCTGATCCGCGAGCGGGGCGTCGAGCCGTGGCGCATCCTCGCCGTCACCTTCACCAACCGGGCGGCCGGGGAGATGAAGGAGCGCCTGCATAAATCCCTGGGCGGCGGCGAGTCGCCGTGGGTGGCCACCTTTCACGCCACCTGCGTGCGCATCCTGCGGCGGGAGATCGGCGCCCTCGGCTACAACAGCGATTTCACCATCTACGACGATCAGGATCAGGAGAAACTGCTGCGGCAGATTCTGCGCGAATTGGAGGTTCCCGAGCGGGTGCTCAAGCCGCGCTCCGCCGCCGCCGGCATCGACAAAGCCAAAAACAGCGGACTGCTCCCCGGCGAGGTGGAGCGGCGCGATTACTACGGCGACTGGATCGCCCGGATCTACGAAGCCTACCAGGCGCGTCTGCGGCAGGCGAACGCCGTCGATTTCGGGGATCTGCTGCTGCTCACGGTGAAACTCTTCGAACAACATCCCCAGGTGCTCGAGCGCTGGCGGCAGCGCTTCCAGTACATCCTGGTCGACGAATTTCAGGACACCAACCAGGTGCAGTACCAACTGGTGCAACAACTCGCTTCGGGGCACGGCAATCTCTGCGTGGTCGGCGACGACGACCAGTCGATCTACCGCTGGCGCGGCGCCGAGGTCGGCAATATCCTCAATTTCGAGCGCGATTTCCCCGGCAGCGCGGTCATCCGCCTGGAGCAGAACTACCGCTCGACGCAGACGATCCTGGAGGCGGCCGGCGAGGTGGTCGCCTGCAACATCGGCCGCAAGGGCAAGACGTTGTGGACGGAGAACCCGGAGGGGGAAAAGATCACCCTGGAGCTGCTTCCCGACGATCTGGAGGAGGCGCGCTTCGTCGCCGGCGAGGTCGCCCGCCTGCGCCGCGCCGGCAGCCACCTGCGGGAGATCGCCGTCTTCTACCGCACCAACGCCCAGTCGCGGCCGCTGGAGGAGGCGCTGGTGCGCGAGCGCCTGCCGTACGTGATGTTCGGCGGTATCAAGTTTTTCGCCCGCCTGGAGATCAAGGATGTGCTGGCCTACCTGCGCGCCCTGGTCAATCCCGCCGACTCCCTCTCGACCCGCCGCATCATCAATTCCCCGACCCGGGGGATCGGCGCCACGACCGTGGAGCGCATCGGCGCCTTCGAGGCCGAGGCCGGCGGTTTTCTCGCCGCCTGCGCCCTGGCGGTGCGACGCGGCGAGTTGAAAGGGGCGGCGGCGGGCCGGGTGCGGGATTTCGTGGCGCTGATGGACCGCTTTCGCGAGAAGCTGCCAACCATGCCCTATCCGCGCCTGACCGCCGAACTGATCGAGGAGAGCGGGTACGGGCCGGCCCTGCGCGAGGTGGCCGAGCACGCCGCCTCGGAGATGGACCGCCAGGAGGCGCGCGAGCGGATGCAGAACCTGCAGCAGCTGCTGGCCGGCATGGAGGAGCACCTGGGGACGGAGGGGACGCTGCACGATTTTCTCGAACAGGTGGCGCTGGTCACCGATCTCGACAGCTACGACGGCACTCTCGATCGGGTCACCCTGATGACCCTGCACGCCGCCAAAGGGCTGGAGTTTCCGGTGGTCTTCATGACCGGCATGGAGGAGGGCCTGTTTCCCCATGATCGCGCCAACGGCGGCGATGAGGAAGTGGAGGAGGAGCGCCGCCTCTGCTATGTCGGCATGACCCGGGCCATGCGCAAGCTCTATCTCACCCACGCCCGCCGCCGGCGCATCTACGGCGATTACCAGTTCAACCCCGCCAGCCGCTTTCTCGGCGAGATTCCACCGCACCTGCTGGCCGGCGTCGAAATGCCCGGCTTGCAGCAGCCGGCCGCGCACAACCTCGCTTCGGTCTTCGAGCAGATGGCCGTCGCCGCCGCCGAGGAGAAGAATGAAGAGGCTCCCTTCGAGGAGCCGGTGCGGATGGTCGCCGAAGCCGAGGAGGGTCTGCGCACGGGAATGCGGGTGCGCCACCCCCGTTTCGGCATCGGCACGGTGCGCCGCATCGAAGGCGCCGGCGACAACCAGAAGGTCACCATCTATTTCAATACCGCCGGATCGAAAAAGCTCCTGCTCAAATTCGCCGGCCTGGAGCCGGCCTGAGCCTGCATCTGCCAAGCGATTTCGTCCCCACCCAGGCTCGCCCTTTTTTTTCTCTGGACCTGTAAGCCACGAAGACGCTCGTCTGTAATTGCTTTCGCTGGATTCGTGTATATTCGTGGCCAATAGCCATTTTCGACTGGTCCCCGGTTTGCGTTTTTTCGCCCGCGGGCAAGGCAACACATGGAATCCGTGCCGCTTGGCGACATCCTTTGGCTGGCCGATGGAGAGTCTCTGGACTTTTCCCATCCGCACTTCTGGTTCGCCGCAGCTCTCCTGATTTTCTGGCTCGTCGCCGCCGGCGTCCTCACGCGGGGGCGGCGCAAGCTTGAATTCCTGCGCCGACTCCCGGCGGATCTGCCAGCGTCGCCGCCGAGGGTGTCGGTGGTCGCCGCGGCGCGCAACGAAGCCAAACACTTGCGCGGCGCCCTGACTTCCCTGCTCTGCCTCGATTATCCGGACCTTGAATTCGTTCTGGTGAACGACCGTTCCGAGGACGCCACCGGCGCCATCCTCGACGCCATGGCCGCCGCCGATCCGCGCCTGCGCATCGTTCACGTCGCGGAACTGCCGGCGGGCTGGCTCGGCAAGAACCACGCCCTCTGGGCCGGCAGCCGCCTGGCGACCGGGGAGCTGCTGCTGTTCACCGACGCCGACATCCGCATGCACCCTTCGGCCCTGAAGCGGGCGGTGTCCCACCTGCGGCGGGAAGGCCTCGACCATCTGGCGGCCACCCCGGAGGTGCGCATGCCCGGCGTTCTGCTCAACATGTTCGCCGCCACCTTCGCCCTCTTTTTTTCCCTCTACTTCCGCCCCTGGCGGGCGCGCGCCGCGAAGAGCCGGGCGCACATCGGCATCGGCGCCTTCAACCTGGTGCGCGCCGCCGCCTACCGGCAAGCGGGGGGACACCAAACGATCCGCCTGCGCCCGGACGACGACGTCAAACTCGGCAAGATCATCAAAAGTGAGGGCTTCCGCCAGGACGTGGTCCTCGGCGCCGGCATGCTGGCGGTGGAGTGGTACGCCTCGGTGGCCGAACTGGTGCGCGGCCTGGAGAAGAACGCCTTCGCCGGCACCGACTACAGCATCGCGCGCACCCTCGGCGGCGCCGTTTTCCAGGTGGCCGGCGGCGTCTGGCCCTATGTCGCCGTCTTCGCCAGCACCGGCGCCACCCGCCTGGCGTACCTCGCCGTGGTCGCGCTGATCACCGCCGTTTTCATCGACGGCGCCCGGGCCAACGGCTTTCGCCGCCGCTACGCCTTCGCTTTCCCTCTGACCTGCGCCCTGTTCGCCTTCATCCTCCTGCGCACCATGCTCATCAATCTCGCCGAGGGCGGCATCCGCTGGCGCGGCACCTTCTATCCCCTGCGCGAGCTGAAGCAAAACAAAATATGACGCATTAAAGAATTTCCTTGTTTTTCCGAGAAAATCCTGCATAATGCGTGGTTCAGCGTTAACGCCCGGCGGAACTCAGCATCACCTGGCCTCAGGGCCCACAGCAACTCCCGCCATATCGACACCGACCCCTCTGCATCTCCTTCCTTTTTCGAGATGATCGTAAAACAGCAGGTTGGCGCCGATGCGTTCATGCCCGACCTGTTGTGCCGTTTGCTGGGCATCCGTTTGCCCGGCCGACGCACGCCCACCTCGACATCGCTACGCCCGACGGGCCAAGCGGAAGGAGTTTCATGTCTTTTTCCGATTTCAATTTCGCTCCCAACATTCTAAAAGCCATTCTCGAATGCGGCTATGAAACGCCGACGCCCATTCAGGCGCAGGCCATTCCCAAGGCTCTCGCCGGCCACGACCTGATCGGCAGCGCCCAGACCGGCACTGGCAAGACTGCCGCCTTCATGCTCCCCACCCTGCAAAAACTGTCCACCGGCACAAGGACGGGCAAGGGGGCCCCGCGGGTGCTGGTGCTGACGCCGACCCGGGAGTTGGCCGGACAGGTGCTCGACGCCACCCGCAGCTACGGCAAGTATCTCGGCCTGCGCAGCGCCATCCTGCTCGGCGGCATGCCGTACCGCGAACAGTTCCGTTCTCTGGCGCAGCCCCTCGACCTGGTGGTGGCGACCCCCGGCCGGCTTATCGATCATCTGGAGCGCGGCAGCCTGAATCTGTCGGCGGTCGAAGTTCTGGTGCTGGACGAAGCCGACCGCATGCTCGACATGGGCTTCAAGGAGGACGTCGAGAAGATCACCGCCGCCACGCCCGCCGGCCGCCAGACCTTGCTCTTCACCGCCACCATGGACCGCACCATGGCTGATCTGGCTCGCAAGCTGCTGCGCGATCCGGTGCGCATCGATATCGCTGGCAAGAGCAATTCCATCGAGAATATCGATCAGCGCCTGCACCTGGTGGACGACCTGCAGCACAAGCACCGCATGCTGCGCCACCTGGTGACGGACAACACCCTGACCCAGGCGATCATCTTCTCGGCCACCAAGCGCGACGCCGACACCCTCGCCCGCGAGCTCACCGCCCAGGGACACCGGGCGGCCGCCCTGCACGGCGACATGACCCAGGCGGCGCGCAACCGCACCGTGCGCGATCTGCGCCTCGGCCGCATCCGCCTGCTGGTGGCCACCGATGTCGCCGCCCGCGGGCTGGACATCTCCGGCATCAGCCACGTGATCAATTTCGATCTGCCCAAATTCGCCGAAGACTACGTGCACCGCATCGGCCGCACCGGCCGCGCCGGCGCCAGCGGCACCGCCATCTCCCTGGCGTCCGGCAACGACCTGGCGCCGCTGCAGCGCATTCAGCGCTACATCGGCAGCGTTCTGCCCCGCTACGTCATCCCCGGCCTGGAACCCACCCGCGCCATGCCGACTTCGGAACGGCGTCCGGGCCCCGGCCGGCGCCCGGAGCCGGGCGGCCGCAAAGGCGCCCCGGCGGGGCGGAAAAATTATGGCGCCGGTAGCAAACGCGAACCGGTGGTCGAGTATCGGCGAAAAAGCCGGCCGGTCTGATCCTTCCGCGGCGCAGGGGAAAAAGTTCCCCTGCGCCGCGTTTTTATTTTCGAGGCGCCCGCCGGGAGCGCTTGCGCGCGCGCAATTGCGCTTTCGCACAGTGCAAACACCTCCATCCCTATGATATACCTTCGCAAATGCGCCTATCCCTGAAACACCAGATCATTCTCGCCCCGGCGGCCGTTCTGCTGCTGATGTCCCTGCTTCTGGGATTTCTCCAATACAACTATTGGGATCTTTCCCTGAAGCGGCAGCAGGCCAGAAAAATGACCACCGTTTTTATCGCCCTGGCCGAGGCCGATCTGGCGGCCCAGCGCATGCATCACCTTGCCGTGCACTTCTCCGTCGAGCGCCAGATCGAGGTCAGCCGGGTGGAGGAGATGGGACAACTTTTCGTTCATCTGGAAGGCGCCATCGGCCGGATTCTCGAACTATTGACCTTGCCCGACAGCACCCGGGCGCTGCTTTTGCAGGCGGAGAGCGACCTCAATCCGGAGCACGGTTTCAGCTCCGAGCGCTTTCTTGCCGCCATCTCCCTGCTGCGCCCGCAACTGGCTTCCCTCTCCGACATGATTCAGCAGCAGCAGCGGGACCGGCTTCGCGATGTGCACCGCGACGACATCGATGAACTGGTCGCCCGCACCACCTTCGTCTCCATCCTCGTTCTCGGCGCGGCTATCCTGGTCGGCGTCGCTCTCTCCCTGACTTTCGCCACCCGCATCCAGCGGAGGTTGCAGCTTCTCTCCGACAGCGCCGGGCGCATCGTTCGCGGCGAGCTGACCCCGCCTCCCGCGCCGCAGCAGGTGCGCGACGAGCTCGACGATCTCGCGGTGTCGATCAATCTCATGACCGACCGCCTGATCCGCGTGGTCAGCACCGAAAAGCTTCTGGAGGGCGCCGAGGAAGAACGGCGGCGCATCGCCATGGACATCCATGACCAGACCCTTTCCGATCTGTCCTCGGTGCTCCGTGGGATTCAGGATCTGCAGCGCAGCGATTCCTGCCGGATCATGGCCGCCGACCTCGAACAGGAGCTGCAGCGGGCGCTGGCCAATCTGCGCGAAGTCATGGATAATCTGCATCCGCAGACCCTGGAAATCCTCGGCCTCGGCGCCGCGCTGCAATCGCATCTGGAGCGCCATATGGCCAGCGGCGACCTGCCGCGCTATCATTTCTCCTGCGCGCCGGAGGTGGAAACGATGCCTCTTTCACGCATCGCCCGTCTCAGCCTTTACCGCATCGCCATCGAGGCCGTGCACAATGTGATCAAGCATGCCGGCGCCAATCGTTACGAGGTGATGCTGGATCGCCGCAATGGCACGCTGGTGCTGTCGGTGGAGGACAACGGGCGCGGCTTTAATCCCGCCGCCGCCTCCGATGGCCGTGGCCTGAACAATATTCGCGAGCGGGCGCGGGTTATCGGCGCCACTGTTTCCTGGAAGTCTTCCCGCTTTTCCACAGGCACCCGCTTCGAACTGAGTCTGCCGGTGCAGGCCGCAACCGAGTAAGGGGGATCGAGGACATGGAGCCACTGACCATTCTGATTGCCGAGGACAACCCCAGGGATATGGAATTTCTGGAATCGATTATCCAGCAATGGGACCGTCCCTGCAGCATCGAACGCGCGCCCAGCGGCCGGGTGGCCCTCGACCTCGCCCTGCAAATGGCGCAGCCGCTGGTGATCAGCGACATCCAGATGCCGGAACTCAACGGGGTCGATTTCGCCCGTCTGCTCTGGCAGAAAAGGCCTGCGGCCCGCATCATCTTCTGGAGCCAGTACAAGGACGAAATGTACGTGCGCGTGCTGGCCCGGATCGTGCCGCCGGAAACCGTCTACGGTTACATCCTCAAGTCCGAGTCCCGCGAGCGCATCGAGGCGGCGATCCGCACCGTTCTTCTCGAAGACCAGTGCTGGATCGACCCGGAGGTGCGCAAGGTGCAGGGACGCGCCGGACACAGCCAGACCGCCCTGTCCGACATCGAATACGAGGCGCTGGTCGATATCTCCCTCGGCCTCACCGACAACCTCACCGCCCAGCGTCGCTATCTCTCGCGGCGCGGCGTGCAGAGCCGCCTCAACTCCCTGTACAGCAAACTCGGCCTCGATCAGGAGCAGTTTCATCACGAGAAGATCGGCGACGCCTTCAACCTGCGCAACCGGGCGGTTTCCGTCGCCCTGCGCCGGGGCCTGATCAACCCCTTCGAGTTGGGGCAGGAGGAGGAGGAATTTCAGATCTGGCTGGGCAAGTTCAAGGCCGGACGCCGTTGACTGTCGCGAAAGCAAATGTACTGAAAAGCCCGGGAGATGTTCCCGGGCTTTTTTCAGATACGGCTCCGGGTCATCTCTGCCGCCGGTTGTTCATCGCCCCTCCCTGTTGACCTTCCGCCCCTCCCCTATATGTTTGTAGGAAAACGACGGCAAAAGGGGGAATGCTGATGAAAAAGGGGTTTCTTGTCGCACTGGCGCTGGCGGTTGCGGGGGGCTGGGTCCCTGCAGGTTGGACCCACGCGCAGGAATCCGGGTGGCCGGCGCTGAAACTCGAACAAGTGGCCGCAGGCCTTGCCGATCCCACGGCCATCGTCCACGCCGGGGACGGCAGCGGACGCCTGTTTATTCTGGAGCAGCCGGGCAGGATCCGCATCCTGCGGCAGGGGGAGCTTCTCGGCGCCCCCTTTCTCGACATCGCCGACCGGCTCGTCGCCGGCGGCGAGCAGGGGCTGCTCGGACTCGCCTTTCCGCACGGTTTTTCCGAGAAGAAATATTTTTACGTCAATTACACCCGCAAGCCGGACGGCGCCACGGTGGTGAGCCGGTTTCGGCTCTCGGCGGACGCCGACCGGGCCGATTCCCGCAGCGAGGAGGTGCTCCTCACCGTTCCCCAGCCCTACGGCAACCACAACGGCGGGCAGATCGCCTTCGGTCCGGACGGCTTTCTCTACATCGGCCTCGGCGACGGCGGTGGGGCCGGCGATCCGCAGGAAAACGGTCAGGATCCGCAGACGCTCCTGGGCGCCCTGCTGCGCCTCGACGTCGAGGCCGGTGGCCCCTCCGGCTATGCCATCCCGCCGGGAAACCCCTACGCCGGCACGGCCACGGGGCGGGACGAAATCTGGGCCATCGGGCTGCGCAATCCCTGGCGCTTCTCCTTCGACCGGCGCACCGGAGACTTGTACATCGCCGATGTCGGACAGCGGCAGTGGGAGGAAATCGATTTTCAGCCCGCCGCCTCCGCCGGCGGCGAAAACTACGGCTGGGATATCCTCGAAGGGCTGCAATGCTACGAGCCCGCCCGTAACTGCAAACCGCCCAACGCCTATACCGCTCCCGTCGCTTCATACGATCACGATCTGGGCTGTTCGGTCACCGGCGGCTACGTCTACCGGGGGCCGGGCAATCCGGGCATGCAGGGACTCTATTTTTTCAGCGATTATTGCAGCGGCCGCATCTGGGGGCTGCGGCAAGGCGCCGAAGGTTGGGAGAGTCGGGTCCTTGCGGACACCGCGCACGCCGTCTCCACTTTCGGCGAGGACGAGGCCGGGCGGCTCTACCTGGCCGATCATGACGGCGGGGGGATTTACCGGATTGAGGAGGATGCGCGTTGAATTTCGCGGGCGCTGAGGACGTCGGGCCGAAGGATAAATGCCGGTACGAAAAAATTTATCCCCCGTGATATCCGCAAACGCCGGTTACTCCGGCAGATCGTCGGCGATCAGCTGCAGGACGTGGATGACCTTTTGTGGCAGGCCGGCATGGTGGATGGTGTCCTGCAACTGCATCATGCAGCCGGGGCAGGCGCTGGCGACCAGTTCCGCGTCGCTTTTTTCGATGCCGTTCGCCTTGCGGGCGCCGATCTGCTTGCTGGTGTCGTAGTGGTAGACGGAGAAGGTGCCGCCGAGGCCGCAGCAGCGATCCGCCCCTTCCATCTCGACAAACTCGACGCCGGGCAGGGCGCGCAGCAGCAGGCGCGGCTCTTTGGTGATCCCCTGGGTGCGCAGGTGGCAGGGGTCGTGATAGGTCACCCGCCGCCGCTGCTCTTTTTTCGGTAGCGCCGCCAGTTTCTCCGGTAGTCCCTGGCGCACCAGGAAGACGAGGATGTCGGTCACCTTGCTGGCAATTTCCGCCTGTTCCTCGCCGAGACCGCCAAAATGCTTGCCCATGCCGACGTTGCAGGAGGCGCAGGCGGTGACGATGGCGTCCGCCGGCTGCCGGGAGAAGGCGGCGAGATTGCGCTCGGCCAGTTCCTCGACGGTCGCGCCGTCGCCGGCGGAGAGGGCGGGCAGGCCGCAGCACCCCTGGCCGGCGGGGATGCGGACGTTGACCCGGAGAAAGCGCAGGATCTTCAGCAGCGCCTCGCCGATATCCGCATACATGTGATTGATCATGCAACCGGTGAAGAAATCAACCGTCGGCTGTCCGGCGTCGCCGGGGATGAACTCGGGGTGCGACTCGCGGAACAGGCGCGGGGCGACGGGCGGAATGAGCCGGTCGCCGCTGATGAACGGGGCGGGAAAGCGCAGGCGCAGACCGCTGCCGTCTGGCGCCTTTTTGAACAGCAGCTTCGAAAAAGTTTTCGCCCCCTTCACCCCCCACTTCATCAGCGCCGGATTCTTCAGCACGGCGCCGACCACCTTGCCGAAACTGGTCATTCCCTGCCGTTCGGCGATCTCGCGGCGGGCGGCCATGACAATTTCGTCGGTGGGGACAAGGTTGGGGCACTTGTCGTGGCAGGAGCCGCACAGCAGGCATTTGGACATGTCGGCGACGAAGCGCTCGTCCAGCGGCATCTCCTTGTCCAGCAGCGCCTGCGCCAGCGCCACCTTGCCGCGCGCCACCGTCGATTCACGTTTGTGCGCGGCAAAAACCGCGCAGTGCGCCTGGCACGCGCCGCACTTGACGCATTGATGAATCTGCTCTTCGAATTCTTCCAGCTTTTTGTGTTTGCTCATTCGTTCATACCGGATTGCAGGTGGAGGAAAAGAGACTCAGGATAACATGCGACGAAAAAAAATCGCCACGGGAAAATCCCCGGGGCGGATGCTCCGTGTTCGGCTTCTTGCTAACGAGAGGGCAGCGCGCCCTCTTCCTCAAGACGGCTTTGGCCGGCCGCGCGTGGTTTTTGCCTGGGTTGAAGGCACTCCGACCCACGCTCATGCCCGCCGTTCGCACCGCGTGCCGACTTCCATCGGCCGCATCCCGGCAAGGAAGCCAAACGCTATCAGGTGCGGGCTGCGCGTGAATTTCTCGAATCCGCAGGAGTAAAACCATGAGCAAACCCCTTGGTTACAAAGGATATCTGGCCCATATTGAATTCGACGCGGACGATCGCATCTTTTTCGGCCGGGTCGTCGGCATCAGCGATATCGTGACCTTTCACGGCGAGTCGGTCGATGAACTGGTGCGCGCCTTCGAAGAAGCGGTCGACGGGTATTTGGCCGCCTCCGAGGCGTTGGGGCGACCGCCGCAGAAGCCGTATTCCGGCAAGCTCATGCTGCGTGTTCCGCCCGAAGTGCACGCCCACGCCGCAGCCATGGCGGAGGCGCATGGCATGAGTCTCAATCAGTGGGCGGCCCAAGTCCTGGCCCGCGCGGAATAAGGCGACCGGAAAGGGGTCCATTTAAGAGGGAGATACAGAAGAGAAAGGATCAATGCAGCCCTTTTGGGCCAAAAGATTGTTCTGAAGAAAAGGCTGCTTGTGAGCAACAAGCAGCCTTTTCCTTGCGAACTGTTTCCAGGTCCCGGTTGTCATCCCTACCGCTCGAAATAGGTATAGCCGCGCAGGCTGGCGGCGTATTCATCGAGAAACTTCTGCCGCTCGGCAATCCCGATTCTTCCCTCCCGCACCGCCCGCTCCGCCGCCTGGCGCATTTCCTCGAAGAGCGCATGCGGCTGGTATTCAACATAGCTGAGGACGTCAGCGATGCTGTCGCCGGACATCTCCTTCATCACATCGAAACCGCCGTCGGCGTTGATGCGGACGCTGACTACGTGGGTGTCGCCGAACAGGTTGTGCAGGTCGCCGAGGGTTTCCTGGTAAGCGCCCATGAGGAAAACGCCGAGGAGGTATTCCTCGCCGTTTTTCAACGGGTGCAGCGGCAGCGTTTTGCGCTCGCCGCCGGCGGCAATGAAGGCGTCGAGCTTGCCATCGCAGTCGCAGGTCAGGTCGGAGATGATCGCCTCGCGAGTGGGCGCTTCGGTGTGGCGGTGGATCGGCATGACCGGAAACACCTGGCCGATGGCCCAGGTGTCGGGGAGCGACTGAAAGACGCTGAAGTTGCCGTAGTAGATATCCGCCAGGCTCTCGCGCAAGCCCTCCAATGCGGGGGGAATTTGCGCACCGAGGCTGCCGGCGACCTCCTGGGCGACGGCGAGAAAGACGTTTTCGCTCAGCGAGCGCTCGCGCAGGCCGATCTTGCCATCCTTGAACCGGTCGCGCACGGCGTCGCGGCAGCGCAGCGCCTCCTGGTAGATCGTTGCCGGGTCGCCGGCATCGATCTCGCCGCGCAGTTCGAACAATCGGCGGGTCAGTGGGTGCGCGTCGGCGGCTGGCGATGCCGGGAAGGCGGCCGCCTCGAAATGCATGATGTCGAGGATGTTGAACAGCAGCAGCGAGGAATAGGCCACCGTCGCCCGCCCCGATTCGGTGACCAGGTGCGGATGGGCGATCCCCAGCGGATCGAGGGCGGCCATCACCGTCTCGACGATGCCGCGACAGTAGTCGGCCAGCTCGTAGTTGCGCGAATGAACATTGGTGGTGCGGCCGCCGACGTAATCGACCGCCAGCCCGCCGCCGAGGTCAAGGTAGCCGAGGGGCGCCCCTTCGCGGATCACCGCCGCATAGTAGCGGCAGGCCTCGAGCACGCCGGCGCGGATGTCGTCGATGTCCGGAATCTGCGAGCCGAGGTGGCAGTGCAGCAGTTGCAGACAATCGAGCATCCCCTCGGCTTTCAGCGCATCGACCACCGCCAGCAGCTGTGTCGGGCTCAGCCCGAAGCTGCTGCGGTCGCCGCTGGTCTCCGTCCACAAACCGCCAACCCGCGCCGACACCTTGACCCGGACGCCGATCAGCGGTCGCACCCCGAGGGCCTGGCCGCGCTCGATAATCAGGGGCAGCTCGGCCGGCGACTCGATGACGAAAAAGCAGCGGTAGCCGAGTTTGACCGCCCACAGGCCGAGGTCGATGAACTCGCGGTCCTTGTAGCCGTTGCAGATAAGCAGGCCGCCGTCGCGCAGGGCGGCGAGGGCGAGAACGAGTTCGGCCTTGCTGCCGGCTTCCAGCCCGTGCCCGTAGGGAGCGCCGAAGAGGCTGATCTCCTCGATGACCTGCGCCTGCTGGTTGACCTTGATCGGAAAGACGCCGCGATACTCCCCGCGATAGCCGGCTGCGCCGATGGCGGCGCGAAAGGTCTCGTTGAGCAGGGCGATGCGGGCGTCGAGAAGATTCTCAATGCGCAGCAGCACCGGCATGGCGTGACCGCGCGCCTCGATGCCGGCGACGATCTCCATCAGCGACACCGCCACCTCGCCGGTGGGGAAGGGAACCTTCACCGTCACCTCGCCGTTGGCGGCCAGATCGAAGAAGCCGGCGCCCCATTGGCGGATGCCGTAAAGGGCGGCGGAGTCGTCGGCGCTCCAGGTGCGGGCGGTTTTCGGATTCATGGCATCCTCCCAACAGGCGCAGGGGCGGGTAAAAAATACCCGCCCCTGAAAAGAACGATCGATTAACCCGTGGGGGCGGGGTTTCCGCCCGGCGGTTCCGGCAGGTGGGCGGGGACGACCCTGCCCCTATCCGGCGATATTTTCCCGGGCGAAGGTCGGCAGCATGAACGCCCCCAGGTGCAGGTCTTCGTTGTAGTATTTCGTGTAAAAACCACGGTCGGCGGCGCGCTGGCGGTCGAAGTCGCGCACCGGGTGGTATTTCTTGCTGGCGAAGGCGAAGCTCCACAAGCCGCTCGGATAGGTCGGGATGAACGCCTGGTACATCTCGACGATGGGAAACACCTTCCGCAGGTTGCCGTACATGCTCTTCTGGATTTCGGCATGGTAGAAGGGCGATTCGCTCTGCGCCACCATGATGCCGTCGTCCTTCAGGGCGCCGAAGACCAGACGATAGAAATCCTCTTCAAAGAGCCCCACCGCCGGCCCGATGGGATCGGTGGAATCGACCAGGATAACATCGAAGGTGTTCTGGTGATTGCGGATGTAGGCGAGACCATCATCGACGTGCAGCTTGACCTTGGGATGGCGGCCGTCGATGGCGCAGGCCATGGACGGCAGCAGCTCAATCGACTTCTCAATGACCAAGCCGTCGATCTCGCAGAGAGTTGCCTCCTCAACCTGCGGATGCTTGACGATCTCACGGATGCTGCCGCCGTCGCCGCCGCCGATCACCAGCACCTTTTTCGGCGCCGGATGGGTGAACAGGGCGGGGTGGGCGATCATGTCGTGGTAGACGAATTCGTCGCGCTCGGTGACCATCACCAGCCCATCCAGCAGCATCATGCGGCCGTAGTCCAGGGTCTCGATGATGTCGAGCTGCTGGAACTCGCTCTTGCCGGAGAACAGGGTCCGGCTCGCCTTCAGGGTGATGCCGACGTTTTCCGAATGTTTTTCCGTGTACCAGAGGTCCATGGGGGGCTCCGTAGTCCGTAATCCGTAATCCGTAATCGGTGAGAACGTGAGCCAGATTCGGATCACGCATCACGTCCTTTACACCGCCTGCATCAGTTCCAGCGGTTTGTGGGTGAGTTCGCCGACGACTTCCAACTGGCCGCGTTTCATCTCCATGGTCGAGGCGCGGCGGGAGCGCAGGCCCGCCTTGAGGTGGCGGTAGGCGGCCTCGGGTACGACTGTATCACCGCAGGTGAACAGGTCCACCGCCGCGTAGCCGTACTCCGGCCAGGTGTGGATGGCCAGATGGCTTTCGGCGATAATGACCGCGCCGGACACCCCATGCGGGCTGAAGGTGTGGAAGGTTTTGGTGACGATGGTCGCGCCGGCGGCGATAGCCGCTTCGCACATGATCTCCTCGATTTTTTCCGGGAGATTGAGAATCTCGGGATCGCACTCGTAGAACTCGGCGACAATCTGCTGACCAAGAGATTTCATGGCGTGGTCCTTTCAACAATGAAATATTCAGCAAACGAACGTGGGCGGGGACACCACCCAGAGTATTTTTGCTACGGTCTTGCCCGGATTGCGCACCTGGTGGCGGTGATCCGAGGGGAAGTAAAAACATTCGTCCTTGCGCACCGGGTGCACTTTCTCATCGAGAATCAGTTCGACGCGGCCGGCAAGGACGTAGCCGAATTCCTCCCCTTCGTGGAAGGGTTGCGGCGCCATCTTCTGTCCCGGCTGCAGCGTCACCAAGGCGGGATCCATGGTGCGATTCTGCGCGCCGGGCACGAGCAGCGCCACCCGCAGGCCTTTTTCGTCGGTGGCGACCACCCGCGAATCGGCGCCGAAGACGACCTGCATGTCCGGTGCGACGGCGAAGAACTCGGAAAGGGAGACGCCGAGCACATCGAGCAGATCCTTCAGGGTGCTGATCGCCGGACTGGTGGCATCGTTCTCCAACTGCGAGATGTACCCCTTGGTCAGGTCGGCGCGGCTGGCCAGCTCCTCCTGGGTGAGGGAGTTGGACATGCGCAACTTTCGCAGTTTTTCGCCGATTTTCACCCTGGGTTCCCGGTTTGCTGTTGCTAAACTTTTTGTCAGATGCCGAGTTTACAATTCCTAAACTTTCTGTTTAGGAACCTCGGCGCACAGGGGCGGTTTTATACGCCCTTTGCCTGGCACTGTCAACTTTTTTTTCATCACCCTCCGAGGGCGCCCGGCCTACCCGCTCTATCGTCTTGACATCAAATGTTATTTTCTATTTACTGGGGCCGCGAACGGATGGATTGGACGCTAACCGGAAGGACGGAAGAATGGACAGGAATGGCAGGATAGCTTTTATCGGCGGCGGCAACATGGCCGAGGCGCTGGTGCGCGGAATTTTACCGGGAAACCAGCCCGCCAGCGTCATCATCGCCGAGCCGCTGCCGGCGCGCCGCGAGGCGCTGGCCCAGCGCTATGCGGTGACCGTCACCGCCGACAACCGGGAAGCCGCGGCCGGGGCCGACCTGCTTCTGCTGGCGGTCAAACCGCAAATGGCCGCCGAGGTTCTCGCCGGCATCGCCGACGTTTTTACTTGCGACAAGCTGTTGATTTCCATACTGGCCGGCACGCCGACCAGGGCCCTTGAAGAGCCGCTGGGCAAGGCGCCGCGGGTGGTGCGGGCGATGCCGAATACCCCGGCGCTGGTCGGCGCCGGCGCCACGGCTTTGTGCGGTGGCCGTTATGCCGGCCAGGAAGATCTTGCGGCGGCCCTGCGCCTGTTCGAAACGGTGGGGACGGTGCAGATGGTCGGCGAAGGGCAGATGGATGCGGTGACCGGCCTGTCCGGTTCCGGTCCGGCCTACGTTTTCACCCTCATCGAGGCGCTGGCCGACGGTGGGGTTAAAGAAGGGCTGCCGCGCGCAACGGCGCTGGCCCTTGCCACCCAGACCGTCCTCGGCGCCGCCCGCATGGTGCGGGAAGGGGAGCATCCGGCCGTTCTGCGCGACCGCGTCTGCTCCCCCGGCGGAACCACCATCGCCGGCGTCAAGGCGCTGGAGGACCGGGGCTTCCGGGCGGCGCTTATGGAGGCGGTGACGAAGGCGGCGGAACGCTCCCGGGAGTTGGGGAGAACATGACGCTATGCACGAGGGATATGCAGGATATACAGGATGGGAGAAAGAATTTGCTTCTTGCCTCCTGTGCATCCTGTTCATCCCTGTTAAACAGGTCTTTGGGTTTTAGATTTTCCGCCTCTCGCTGATCCCCCAGACTTCCGCCCGGTCGATATGCCTCTGGCGCAGCAGGTGCTGGGCGCCGCCGCGCTGCGCCTCCGGCGCCACCAGGAAAACCTTGCCGTTCGCCTTGGCGGCGGCATTGGCCAGCACGGCGATCTTCTCCCGCGTTTCCCGCCGGTCCAGGTTGTCGCCGGTCTCCACTTGGTAAAAAACAGCCGGCCGTCTGGCGCTGCCGGCGCCCCTCGATCAGGCGACGGAGATGCTGCTGGCGGAAATCCGCAGCCGGTTGCGCTACCTGGTGGAGGTGGGGCTTCCCTATCTCACCCTCGATCGCCAGTCACGCACCCTCTCCGGCGGCGAGGTGCAGCGCATCAATCTGACCACCGCCCTCGGCACTTCGTTGGTCAACACCCTGTTCGTTCTCGACGAGCCCTCCACCGGCCTGCACCCGCGCGACATGGGACGGGTGATCGCGGTGCTGCGGCGGCTGCGCGACGCTGGCAATTCCCTGCTGGTGGTCGAGCACGATCCGCAGGTGATGCTCGCCGCCGACCGCCTGCTGGATATCGGGCCGGAGGGCGGGGATGCCGGGGGACAAATCGTTTGCGCCGGCCCGCCGGCGGCTGTGGCGCGGCATGCGGGCAGACACACCGGCGCGGCGCTGCGGGCATACGCCGAATCCTCGTGGAAGGGCGCCCCCGGCGGTCTTCCGGCGACCGAAGCACCCGACGCGGACAACCTCGGGGGGCCGCCCCGCCGGAAGCGGTGGCGGCAACGGGGAAATCACCGACCGGGGCCTTTCTCGCTCCCTTTCTGTGCGCGCGCGGCGCGGCTCCGGCCGGACTGCGCCGGGGCTGATTTTCGCCGAGGCGAAGAAAAAAGCCGGGCGCCCCTTGGCAAGAAGAAAATTTATTATAGATTTTCTTATGACCTTAAACCTTTTCCACAAAGGATGGTGCCATGAAAAAACTGACTTCTCTGCTGGTGGCCATATCTTTTCTTCTTTCCCTGGGCGCCTGTGCGGGCATGCAAAAGCAGGATGCCCCGCGGGTGAAATGCCCGGCCTGTGGCTACGAATACACGCCTCAGATGGGCGGGGACTAAGCGGTAGCGTCGATCTTGTCCGGCGGTATGGCTAAGGAAAACCGATTTTCACGATGCGGCGCGGCGCGCCCATACTGAAAAGGCCCGCCGGAAGAGTCCGTGCGGGCCTTGCGTGGGCCGGTGTGGGTCGCAGGTCCTTTAATCGTGCTTGTTTTTCCCTTTATGTTTGTTTTTTCCTTTTCCGTGGCCACGGTCGCGCCGGTCATCGTCTTTGTCGCGGTCCGGCCGGAAAGTCCGGCCGCGATAGGTGTCATGCTCCTGGCGATAATGACGGTACTCCTCGTCCCGCCAATGGCGCACCTTTGTCAGATAGTGCTTGCGCAAGCCCGGCGGCAGGCGGCCCTGGCCAATCACCTTCCACGGTCCATTGTAACCGGTTCCCACATGCCAGACGCCATCGCGGCACGTATAATAGCGGCCGTCGATATGAAACAGGTCGATGTCGATGCCCACCGCCACCGGCACGCCCAGGGCGGGAGGAACGAGAAATAGCGGCGGCGCGGGGACAATAATCGGCGCCGGCGCGCCGAAATTGACGTTGATGTTGACCTCGGCGCTCGCCGGTTCGATCGCCAGCAACGGCAAGCAGGTCAGAGCGAGCAGGGACTTCTTCAGCATTTGAGTTCTCCTCCGGAGGGTGCAAAGGTTCGGCATTTTGGCGTCCTGCCGGGAGTATTGCAGCATCCTTGCCAGTCGCTTTTCCTCCAGTCGGCCGAAATCCCACATGGCTGACGACTCTCCGCGAAAAAAAAACGGCCGGGCAGCAGTCATGCTCCCGGTCGTTTTTTTTCTCTGAGAGGGCGCTGGTCAGAGGTTTCCGGACTTGCGCAAAACCGTTTCGGCAACGAAATAGGATATGGCGATCAGCGCCAGCCAGCCGACGAGCATCAGGGTAATCATCATGGTCTCCGTTAGTAGAGGTCTTCGGCCGCTTCCCCTTGCAGGTCGGCGGACGTCAATTTCTTGCTGTCCATCATCCGCCAGACGCAGGCGATGTAGGCGAGGACAAAGGGGACGGCGATGGCGACATAGCTCATGACGGTCAAGGTGTAATGGCTGCTGGAAGCATTGTGAATGGTCAGGCTGCTCGCCAGGTCGGCCCGCGAGGGGTAAAAGGCGGTGTGATTGTAGCCGGCCAGAGAGAAGAGCGCCAAACCGACCAGCACCGTGCCGGGACCGGCAAACCAGATGCCGCTCTTGCGCTCGGCGAAGCGCGTCGTCAGCACGCCCCAGACCACCAGCAGCAGTCCGCCCAGCAGCAGAGCCGCCACCACCGGCATCGCCAGCAGGTTGTGCAGGTATTTGCCGCCCTCCATGTAAACCGCGCCGTTGGCCGGGTCGACGGCGAAACCGTCCATGGTCAGCAGGCGGAACAGGACGAACAGCAGAAACGGCAGCGCCAGCAGCAGATTGGTAAAAGCAGCGCGGCCGGTCTTCGCCGCCAGCGGCGGATGGTCGATGTGGTTGGTCAGGTAGAGGGCGCCGAGCACCCGGGCATTGAAGACGAGAAATAGCCCGAGAGCCACGTTGAAGGGATTGAAAGCCGCCTCCAGGCCGCGCAGCGGATGCAGCCAGGTGCCCGAACGCATGGCGCTCAGGGTGAATTCGGAACCGGTGAAGAAGGTGCCGACGGCGGCGCCGATGAGCAGGATGCCGACGCTGCCGTTGATGAGCAGGAAGACTTCATAGACCCGGGCGCCCAGTAGATTATGCGGCTTCTTGCGGAACTCATAACTGACCGCCTGGACAACGAAGGTGAACAGGATGAGCATCCACACCCAGTAGGCGCCGCCGAAGCTGGTGGCGTAGAACAGGGGGAAGGCGGCGAACAGGGCGCCGCCGAAGAGCACCAGGGTGGTGAAGGTCAGCTCCCATTTGCGGCCGATCGAATTGAGGACGAGGGATTTTTCCTCTTCGTCGCCGGCCACCGTGAACAGCAGGGTTTGTCCCCCCTGCACGAAGGTGAGAAAGAGAAAGAGGCTGCCGACCACCGATGTAATCAGCCACCACAGCTTCTGCAGGACGGTTATATCAAGACTGCCGATCATGTCGTTTCTCCTCCGGTCCGATATGGATCTGCTTCAGCATAATGCGCACTTCCGCCACCAAAAGGGTGGTGAACAGAAACAGAAAGATGAAGAAAGTGGTCTGCACCGTCCCCACAGTCAGATTCGAAGTGGCCACGCCCACCGGCAAGAGTCCCTGAATGGCCCAGGGCTGCCGGCCGACTTCGGCCACCACCCAGCCGGACTGGGAGGCGACAATGCCGAGGAAAAAGGAGGCCACGCCGAGGCGCAGAAGCCACTTTTTTCCCAGCAGGGTGTTTCGCCAGGCGAAAACGAGAAAAGCGATACAGAGGATGGGCAGGAAGGTGCCGAGGGAAACCATCAGCCGGAAGCTGTAGAAAGCCAGACCCACTGGGGGCACCGCGTCCTCCGCCCGGTTCAGGTAACCGTAGCCAAGATAATCGCGGTCGAGATCGAAGGCGTTCATGGCGCTGGTCGCCATTTCCGTATCGCCGGCCTTCTTCGCCGCGTGATATCGGCTGAGTTCGGCGACGGCCGACTTGCCGCGCACCATCTTTTCGCTCACCCCCATGACCTGTTGCTCGGGATTGCCGTAAATCAGGTCGTTGATGCCGGGAACGAAGCTGGCCGGATCGCGGTTGGCGAGGATGGAAAGGACGTACGGCGCTTTGATGGCGAAATGATAGGGCGGGGCGTCGTCGCCGGGCTGCTTGTCGGCATTGAGCACGCCAATGGCGCACAGGGCGCAGCCGGATTCGCCGTCGTAGAGCCCCTCCATGGCCGCCAGCTTCATCGGCTGCACCCGGGAAATGGTGTGGGCGGCCTCGTCGCCGGTGAAGGCGACGAAGACGGAGGCGAGAATGCCGAAAACCGCGGCCACCATGATGCTTTTCTTCGCCATCTCCAGATGTCGGCCCTTGAGCAGAAACCAGGAAGAGACGGCGATTACGAAGAGGGCGCCGTAGAGAAATCCGGAACTGGTCGTGTGCGTAAATTTGCCGATCGCCACCGGCGAAAAGAGCACGCTCCAGAAGTCCTGCATCTCAAAGCGGGCGCTGTCGATGTTGAATTTCATCCCCACCGGATACTGCATCCAGCCATTGGCGACGAGAATCCACAGGGCGGAGAGGTTGGAGCCGACCGCCACCATCCAGGTCGAGAACAGATGGAACCGCTTGGACACCCGATCCCAGCCGAAGAACATGACGGCAAAGAAGGTCGCCTCGATGAAGAAGGCGAAAATGCCCTCGACGGCCAGCGGCGCGCCGAAAATATCGCCGACCATCCACGAATAATTCGACCAGTTGGTGCCGAATTCGAATTCGAGGATCAGGCCGGTGGCGACGCCGATGGCGAAGTTGACGGCGAACAGGCGCATCCAGAATTTGGTCAGGGTTTTCCATTCCGGGTTGCCGGTGCGGACGTAAAGAGTTTCGAAAAAGGCGAGAAGAAATGAGAGTCCGAGGGTGAGGGGAACGAAAATCCAGTGAAACATCGCCGTCAGGGCGAACTGGGCCCGCGCCCAGTCGACCTGGGCAAGGTCGATCACATTCATGGTTGCCTCCAAGGCAAAAAGATGACTACCCGTCCGACCGATGGCGCGGCTGAAGCTGCTCCAGGACATGGTCGGCCCGTTGCTGGTCGGTGGCGAAACGAGTATGCAGAAGATCGGGAAAAAAGAAAACTTTCAGAATGGCGAAAAGAATGAATACTTTGATCAGGACCAGCGTCCACAAGGTGCGCCCCAGGCGCATCGCCCGAAAACCGTCGCGATAGAAATAATAAATTCGCCGGGGCAGGGTGAACACGGGCAGGCCCTCGGTCATGACTGCTTGACCATAACGATCGCTGCACAGGCCGGACACTTCTTCGGTTTACAGCGGCCTTCTTTTTCCGCGCCGCACTTCTCGCATTTCCAGATGGCCATGACGAATCTCCTTTTCTTATTGAGGATAAAATCGGTCATAATTTAGATCCCGTCTTCGCCCATGTCAATATAATATTTTATGCGTCATAAAGAAAATTTGCGCCGGGCGCGACCAATCAGGGCTCTGGCGCCGTAAGTGCGGCGAAAAAATCGGCCATGCGGCCGAAAACCTCGGCCGTCGGCCCAGCGGCAACCTCGGCGGGCGGCAGGGAGCGCAGAAACAGCCGCCCGTAACCTTTTTTCACCACCCGGGTGTCGAGCAGCAGCACCACGCCGCAATCGTCCCGGTGGCGGATCAGGCGGCCGAAGCCCTGCTTGAATTTGATCACCGCCTGCGGCACGGTGTATTCCATGAACGGGTCGCCGCCGTGGCGCTCGATCGCTTCGGCGCGCGCCTCCAGCACCGGCTCCGTTGGAACCTTGAACGGCAACCGGGAAATGATCACCTGCTCCAGAGCGCGGCCGGGCACATCCACTCCTTCCCAGAAGGAATCGGTGGCGAACAGGACGCTGGTCGGATCGGCGGCAAAGGTTTTGAGCAGTTTGTGGCGCTGGTCCTCCCCCTGGCGCAGGCAACGGTAGCCGCGCGCCTGCAACACCGGCGCGAGTTCGCCGTGTATTCGGCGCAGCAGCGAGTAGGCGGTAAACAGAACGAAGGAGCGGCCGTCGGCGAGCAGGACGGCCTTTTCCACCAGATCGCGCACCGCTTCGGCATAGCCGGGGCGCCCCGGTTCGGGCAGGTCCGTCGGCACTGCGACCAGCGCCTGACGGGCGAAATCGAAGGGGGAATTCAGCAGAAGTTCGCTCCGCCTCGGCTCTTCGGCGCGGTCGAGCCCCACCCGGTGCGCGAAGTAGGCGAAGGAATCGCCCACCGCCAGGGTGGCGCTGGTCATGATGACCGTCTTGAACCGATCGTACACCGCCTCTTTGAGACTCTGCGCCACCGACAATGGTGCGGTGCACAGTCGGGTGACGATGCCGGCGCCGCGGCCGATGCGTCCGCGGCCGACCTCGAACCAGGCGCAGACGCCGTCGGCCTCGGCGACAAAACCACTCAGATCGCAAGTCAGGATATCGACCCGGCCGGCGATCCCGCGCAGATCGGTCAGGTGGGCGCCAAGCTTGTCGGCCACCGCTTCGGGGAGGCGATTGGCCTTCTGCAGCAGCGCGCGCAGCTCTTTGCCCAAGTCGGCGGCCTGCCGGGCGAGGGCGCGCACCCGTTCGACGATGGCGGGCCAGGCCGCGGTGGCGGTGAACGCCGGCACCAGCCGCTGGCGAATCTCCTCCCGCTCGCTGATTTCCCGGCCGAGGGCGGCGGCGAGGGTCTCGCCGATCCATTCCAGTGTCGTCACCGCCTGATCGAGGAGGGCCTGCCGAGCCGCCAACAGGTGATCGACGCGTCCGTGCAGGTCGCGATAGAGATCGTCTTCGCTGTCGGGCAGCTCTTTGGCCAGGGCGGCGAGAAAGCGCGGGAGAAGGCCCTTGTCGGGCTTGCGCGGATGCCGCAGGCGGTTGAGCAGCCGGGCGAAGGCAAAGCGGGTGACCTGGGCGGAGAAATGGCTGGTGGCGACATCCTCCAGATGATGCGCCTCGTCCAGAATGATGCGTTCGAAAGGGGGGAGCACCGCCGCTGCCGAATAGTTGTCGGTCTGCTGCCGCACCGCCAGATCGGCCAGCAACAGGGCGTGATTGACCACCAGCAGATCGGCCTGCGCCGCCTGCCGCCGCGCCCGGTGGAAAAAGCAGGTGGCGTAATGGGCGCAACGCACCCGCAGACACTGGTCGAGTTCGCAGCGCACCTCCTCCCACACCGCCGCCTCCGGCAAAAAGCTCAACTCCTCCTTGCTGCCGTCCTTCGTCGTCTGCGCCCAGGCGAGCACCGCCTCCAGATCGCCGGCCAGCCGGTCCTCGAACAGCCCCGGTTCCAGCCGCGCCGTCTCCGCCCGTCGCCGGCAGAGGTAGTTGCCCCGTCCCTTGACCAGCACCGCGCGGAAATCGAGACCGGTGGCGCGCCGCAGGAAGGGCAGATCCTTGCGGATAAGCTGCTCCTGCAGGTTGATGGTGTTGGTCGACACCACGATGCGTTCCTCGTTTTCCAGCGCCCAAAGCAGGGCCGGCACCAGGTAGGCCAAGCTCTTGCCGGTGCCGGTGCCGGCCTCGATGACGGTCAACCTGCCGGCGTTGAAGGCCTCGGCGGCGGCGAAGGCCATGCGCAATTGCTCGGGACGGTTTTCGTAGCCGGGAAGTCCCCGCGCGACCGACCCCTCCTCGCCGAGCACGCCGGCAATGCGCTCCGGGGAAAGATGTTTCTCCGTCTTCGGCGCAAAGGCTTCGACGACTCGGTAGAGCGATTTTGCCTGGTTGTCGATGATATGAAAGCCGACGCCGAGGGCGCCGAGGCGGGAAGCGATTTCGATGTCGGCGCCCGAGGGGGTGAGGGCGCCGGAGGGGTGGTTGTGAATCACCACTTCGCCATAACGGCACAGTTGCAGGATGGCCGGAACCGCCTCCGCCGAGCCGCGGGCCAGCACCTCGATATTGGCGACCAGCCGCTGTTCGTCCAGGCGGCCGAGAAAAAAAACCTCGTTGCCGCCGGCGTCTTCGATGGCCTGACGCATCGCCAGGCGGGCGGCGTCGGTATAGTGGTTGTGCATGTTTTCTCCCGTCAAGGGGAGGCATTATAGGGCAGGGGGGTGGAAAAGGAAAGGACGGCAGTCCGGCAAAATTCAGCGGTCAGGGCGGGTCGACATGCTCGTCCAGGGCGCGGGCGATCTCCTCGAGGATGATGCGGGTGTTAAAGCAGGGTCCATGCGGGCGGCGGTTGAGAATGCCGATAACGGGCAGGGGATAGGCGTCGCGAATACCGGAAGTGAGATCGCGTTCGCAGGCGACAGCCAGAATGAAGCGCGGACGCTTGTCGACGATGATCTTGCGCGCCAGGGTGCCGCCGGTGGCGACGGCGATGGCGATCCCCCGCTCATGGGCCAAGCCGGCCAATTCGTTGATATTGCATTTTCCGCAGCGAAGGCATTTGTCGACATCGCCGGTTATTTTGATCGGGCAGTTGAAAAGCTGGATGCAGTGCGGCAGGAGAATGAGCGCCTGCCGAGGCGTTACGCGCAGCTTCTTTGAGCGTACCAGTTGGTTGTTCAAAGCGATAAAGGACTGCTGCAAGGTATCGCGGTCGATGCCGACCAGCCGCCCCAGGGCAATGATGCCGGGGAACAGGTAGCGAATGACGATGCGGCGCAGGCGTTCCGAGAAGAAGAGATCCCTGCCGGTGAGCAGGGTCAGGATAAGCAGCGTCAGGCCGCCGACAATCGCCAGGGAAATGACGGCGAGAATGGTGCCGAAGATAGTCGGTAAAATGGGGTGTATTTGCAGCAGGCCGACGCTCGGCACCCACCAGAGCAGAAAAGCCAGGCCGAGAACGCAGGCGCAGGCGACGCCGAGAAGACCGATGAACAGACGTTTACGCGGCTGGAAATTTTCCTGCTGGCCGCCTTCACCCATTTCATGGCTCCAGGCGAGTGCCGAGCGGGACCGGACGGCCGCGCAGAAATTCCTCCGCGGCAAGGCGTTTTTTTCCCGGCAGCTGCAAGGCGCCGATGCGCAGCGTCCCCTCGCCGCAGGCGATGCGCAAACCGTCCTTGCCGGCCTCCAGCACGGCGCCCGGCGGGCCGTTGCCCGGTTCGGCGGCGGTGCGGGCGATCTTCAGCAGTTCGCCGTCGAGAAAGGTGAAGGCACCGGGCCAGGGATCGAGTCCGCGCACCTGGTTGTGGATGGCGGCCGCCGAGCGGCGCCAGTCGATGCGGCCATCCTCTTTCTGCAGCATCGGCGCGTAGCTGCTCTGGGTGTCGTCCTGCACCTCCGGCCGCAAGGTGCCGGCGCAGAGCCGGCTGAGGGTTTCCTCCATCGCCTCCCGCCCCAGCAGGGCCAGGCGGTCGCTGAGTTCGCCGGCGGTCTCCGCGGCGCCGATGGGCGTGGATTTCTTCACCAACATCGGTCCGGTATCGAGTCCCGCCTCCATCAGCATGGTGGTGACGCCGGCGACCGTCTCCCCCTCCAGGATCGCTTTGTTGATCGGCGACGCCCCGCGATAGCGGGGAAGCAGGGAGGCGTGCACATTGATGCAGCCGTAACGGGGAATCTCGAGGACGCTTTGGGGCAGGATCTGCCCGAAGGCGACCACCACGATCAGATCGGGCGCAAGCTGCCGCAGCTGTTCGACCGCCGAGGGTTGGCGCAGCTTCGCCGGTTGAAAAACCGGGATGCCGTGCTGCAAGGCGAGCTCCTTGACCGGCGGTGCGGCCAGTTGGTTGCCGCGCCCCTTGGGGCGGTCCGGTTGGGAGAAAACCGCGACCAGCCGCACCTGGGCAGCGAGAAGGCCTTCGAAGGTAGGCAGGGAGAACTCCGGCGTCCCCATGAACACGGTGCGCAGATGGCGGGGATCAATCATAGCTGCTCCTGCTGCTGCTGTTCGAGTATTTTCGGATACCGCTTGCGAAAAAAACTTTTTTTCAGCGGCGAGAGGTGATCGACGAACAAAATGCCGTCGAGATGGTCTATTTCGTGCTGAAAGGCGATCGCCAGCAGACCTTCGGCCCGGCGCTCCACCTGCTGTCCTTCCAGGTCGAGGTAGCGCACCGTTACCTGGGCGCTGCGCGGCACCCGGGCGTAATAGCCGGGGACGGAAAGGCAGCCCTCCTCCTCCATGGCTTCGCCCTCCCGTTCGATAATTTCCGGATTGACCACCGTCAGCAGTTCGGGGGGAGAGTCCTTGGGGCTGCAGTCGATGACCAACAGGCGCTTGCCGATCCCGACCTGCGGCGCGGCCAGTCCGACGCCGGGCGCGGCGTACATCGTTTCCGCCATGTCGCGGGCGAGTTCTTTCAACGCTGGATCAAAGACCGAAACCGGGGCGGCGATCTCCTTGAGAACGGTCTCGGGATAGTGCCGGATGCGCAGCAATGCCATTAACGAATTTCCCTTTCCATCTGAAAGAAAACGAATCCACCAATAATATAGGGAGCATTTCGGCAAGTCAACCAACGACCAACCGACCTCCAATGCTCCCTACGCGCCGGACCAGAGGTCCGGCGCGGCAACGAAATTTCTTGGTCCTGCCGCCTATTTCATGGCGGCGCGCATCGCCTCGGCCATTTTCGTCGGGCTGGTCGCCACGGTGACGCCGCATTCGCGCAGGGCGGCGATCTTATCCTCGGCCTTGCCCTCGCCGCCGGTGATGATCGCCCCGGCATGCCCCATGCGCTTGCCGGGAGGGGCGGTAACGCCGGCGATAAAGGCCGCCACCGGTTTCTGCATGTTCTTCTTGATCCAGCGGGCCGCCTCTTCTTCGGCGCCGCCGCCGATCTCGCCAATCATGAAGACCCCTTCGGTTTCCGGATCGGCGTTGAATTTCTCCAGGACATCGATGAACTTCATGCCGATGATCGGGTCGCCGCCGATCCCCACCACCGTCGATTGGCCAAGGCCGACATCGGTGAGTTGCTTAACCGCTTCGTAGGTCAGGGTGCCGCTGCGGGAAACCAGGCCGATTTTTCCCGGTTTGTGAATATAACCCGGCATGATCCCCACTTTGCATTCACCGGGGGTGATCACGCCCGGGCAGTTGGGACCCACCAGCAGAGTGCGGCCGGTGTCGACCACCCGCTTGGCGATGACCATGTCGCGAATCGGCACGCCTTCGGTGATGCAGATGGCGAGGGCGATTCCGGCGTCGCATGCCTCCAAAATGGCGTCGGCCGCCCCCGGCGGCGGGACGAAGATCATCGAAACATTGGCGCCGGCAATGCGCACCGCCTCCTCCATCGTATCGAAGACGGGGATTCCCTCGATATGGATGCCGCCCTTGCCGGGCGTGACGCCGGCGACGATTTGGCTGCCGTACTCGCGGCAGGATTTGGTATGGAAAAGACCGGCCTTGCCGGTGATTCCCTGGACGACGACGCGCGATTCCTTGTTGATCAGAATGGACATCCGGGCCTCCTCTACTTGACGGCGCAGGCGCCGCCGCATACGTCGGCCTCGCCTTTGACCATGGAAACGATGCAGGACGCGCCGGGACCGAGCGCATCGACACATTGCACATTCAATCCGGAATCGAGCAGCAGCTTCTTCCCCTCTTCCACCTGAGAGCCGTCCATGCGCACCACGATCGGCAGGGTGCACTGCACCTCCGAGGCCGCCTCGATGATGCCGTGGGCGATGACGTCGCAGCGCATGATGCCGCCGAAGATGTTGACAAAAACTCCGCGCACATCTTTGTCCTGCAGGATGATTTTGAAGGCTTCGGTAACCTTTTCCCTGGTGGCGCCGCCGCCGACATCGAGAAAGTTGGCCGGTTGGCCGCCGCATTCACTCAGTACGTCGAGGGTCGCCATGGCCAGCCCCGCGCCGTTGACCATGCAGCCGATGTTTCCCTCCAGCTTGATGTAGGAAAGGTCGAACTTGCCGGCGCTGATTTCCAGCGGATCGAGCTGGGAGTAGTCCATCAGATCG
The DNA here is from genome assembly GCA_041677125.1 of Desulfuromonadales bacterium. Classification (GTDB taxonomy): domain Bacteria; phylum Desulfobacterota; class Desulfuromonadia; order Desulfuromonadales; family JACZKF01; genus JBAYQP01. Next base: position 31,462 of record JBAYQP010000002.1, read on the forward strand.
TGATATTCCCAGTGGCGGAAAACGGCGTTGTCGTCGAAACTGATCTTGGCGTCCATCGCCAGCAGCCAGCCCGCCTTGGTTACCACCAGCGGATTGATCTCCACCAGCGAGCAGTCGCGCTCCAGACAGCAGCGGTAAAGGCTTAAAATCAGCTGCACACAGTCTTCCGCCAGCGCCCCCTTAAGTCCCAGACCCAGGACAACCTTGCGCGCCTGGTAAGCGCGCAGCCCGGTGAACGGATCGACGATGAGCATCTGGATTTTTTCCGGAGAGCGCGCCGCCGTCTCCTCGATGTTCACCCCCCCCTCGGCCGAGGCGATGACGCAATAGCGCGACGTCCTGCGGTCCAGGGTAATCGAGAGATAGAATTCGCGTGCGATGTCCACCGCCTCTTCGACCAGAATCCGGCGCACCTTGAGCCCCTCGGGACCGGTCTGCGGCGTCACCAGGCGCTTGCCGAACAACTCCTTGGCCAGATCATGCGCCTGCTCGGGGTGATGGACCAATCTCACCCCGCCCGCCTTGCCGCGACCGCCGGCGTAGATCTGCGCCTTGACCACGCAACGTCCGCCCATCATCTTGGCCGACCTCTCCACCTGATCGGCGGTCAATGCCACCCGACCGCGAGGGACGGGGATGTCGAACGCGCTCAGGATTTCCTTGGCCTGGTACTCATGAATGTTCATGCCGCATTTCTCCTCTCGCTGGGTATCCATTCATTCTAATGGAAGAACCGGCCGAAGACCAGTCGTTGTACGGGGGGAGGACAAAAAAACCCGCTCTTCTTCGGGAGCGAAGAGCGGGTTGCCGCGGATATATCGATGTCGGACTTGATGTCGGATGGCGGCGGGGCCAGAGCCTCTGCGCCCTATTTCTTCGTTTTCCGCCAGTCGGCGAGGAATTTTTCGATGCCGATATCGGTCAGCGGATGCTTGGCCAACTGCATGATGACGGCAAACGGGATGGTGCAGATATCGGCGCCGACGAGGGCGGCCCTGAGTACGTGCAGGGGGGAGCGCACGGAGGCGACGATAATTTCGGTTTCATAGCCGTAATTGTCGAAAATGGTCCGGATCTGATCGATCCCCTCCATGCCGTCATGGCCGATATCGTCCAGACGGCCGATGAAGGGGGAGACGAAAGTTGCTCCGGCCTTGGCCGCCAGCAGCGCCTGCAGCGGGGAGAAGACGAGAGTGACGTTGGTGCGAATCCCTTCCGCGGCAAAGATCCGCGTCGCCTTCAAACCATCGGGGGTCATCGGCACCTTGACGACGATATTGTTGGGGTTGATTTTGGCCAGCTCCTTACCCTCTTTCACCATGCCGGCGGCATCGAGGGCGATGACCTCGGCGGAAACCGGACCATCGACAACGGTCAGGATTTCCTTGAGAACCTCCTGGAAATCGCGGCCGCTTTTGGCAATCAGGGAGGGATTGGTGGTGACGCCGTCGACCAGGCCCAGGTCGTGCGCCGCGCGGATTTCGGCAACATCGGCGGTATCGATGAAAAATTTCATATGGACTCCTTTGCTGTGGGATGTGGCGGGTAATTGTTATAGGATAGGGGCTTGGTGCGAAAAAAAGGGGTTCGCGGTGCTGCCGGCGAACGACATGTTATCCTGATCGGGTCCTTCAATCGTCGGCGCGAAAGGCGTCACGGCATTCGGCGGAGCAGAAAAAGTACTTTTCCCCCCGGATCGATTTTTCCAGCGCCTGACTGCGGGGAATATAGGTGCCGCATTGCGTATCCCGCACCATCTCTTCACCCCGCTTGCTTTTCTCCGGCGGCAGGCCGGCGCTGCGGCCGCGCGGCAGCGCCCGCAGCAAAACGGTGAAAAAGGTGTAAGCCAGGAAAAAAAGAATAAGCAGCAGGAGCAGACGGATCATCGGATTACCATTCCATGCAGAGTTTGCGAAGCCCCCCGCCTGCGGGAAGTTCAGCCAGCAGTTCGCGGGGCGTCTGTTCCAGAATCGGATGCGGCAGGTCAGGCGCCAGATCGGTCAGCGGCTGCAGGACGAAAGCGCGTCGGTGCAACTGCGGATGCGGCACAATCAAGTCCTTCTCCTGCAGAATCTCGTTGCCGTAGAGCAGCAGATCGATGTCGAGGGTGCGCGGCCCCCACGTTTCCCGTCGCTGTCGGGCAAAGTTAGCCTCGATGGTCTGGCAAAGATGCAACAGTTCTCGTGGCGACAGGGTCGTGCGCACCGCCAGAACCGCATTCAGATAATCGTTCTGCCCAGGCGGTCCGCCGACGGGGTGGGTTTCATAAAGTGCCGACGCGGCGCTCAGGTTCACCCCCGGCGCCTGTTGCAGCTGATGCCGGGCGCCGCGCAGGTTGCCGAGACGGTCGCCGAGATTGGCGCCGAGACCGAGAAATACCCGAACCATTTCGGTCCGCTCCTAGCAGAAGATGATGAAAGAAACCATTAGAGCATAGATTTTCCGGAGGCGTCAACTTTCCCCACGGCTGCCGGCGGTGGGGGTCTGCACAGTTTATCGGGAGACCGTCCGTCATGCCTTTTTCCCTGACACTTGCCGTTGCCGATCTGCAACGCACGGCGCTTTTTTATCGGGAAATCCTGGAATGGGAAGTCGAAGAGGTCGTTCCGCTGCCCGGCCGCCCGGCGGTGCTCCTGCTGCGGCGGGGCGCCACGGTCCTGTTCTTTCGGGAAATGAGCGCGCTGGAAGCGCTGCACCCGGCCCTTTTCCAGAATCTGGAGCGGCGCCCCCGGGGAATCGGAATCAGTCTCGAATTCACGGTGGCCGATCTGCGGCCCATTCGGCGGGCGATCGAGCGTCGTCGCCTGCATACCCTGTACGAACTTGAGGACGAGGAATTCGGCCGGCGGGAAATCTGGCTGCATGATCCGGACGGTTACCTGCTCGTTCTGCAGCAGGAAACCTGAGCGTCCCGGTGGCGTTTGCTTTGCTTGTTGCACCCACCCATATTGCCAACTTTTCTTTCTGGGGGAATTGCATGGATTTACCAAAACGCAAGGAAATACTCGCGGTCATCGACGGGTTGGCCGAAAATTTTCTTCAGGGAAAGATTCGCGCCCTGCGCCTGGCGATCATCTCGCTTCTTTCCGGCGGCCACCTGTTGCTTGAGGATATTCCGGGGCTGGGAAAGACCACCCTGGCTCTCGCCCTGGCCCAAGCCCTCGGCCTTTCCTTCGGCCGCATTCAGTGCACCAGCGACCTCTTGCCGTCCGACATCACCGGTCTGTCGATTTTCGACCGCAACGACAGTCAGTTCCGCTTCGTTCCGGGACCCATTTTCAGCAACATCGTGCTTGCCGACGAAATCAACCGGGCGATGCCGAAAACGCAGAGCGCCATGCTGGAGGCGATGGAGGAGCGCCGGGTAACCGTCGAAGGAACCACCTATCCCCTTCCCGACCCGTTCATCGTCATCGCCACCCAGAATCCGGTGGAGCAGGTCGGCACCTATCCCCTCCCCGAATCGCAGCTGGACCGGTTTCTCATCACCTCCGGCCTGGGTTATCCGCCGGCGGAGGTCGAAAAAGCGATAATCAAGGGGGGAAGCATCCGGGAGGAAATCCGCCATATCGCGCCTCTGCTGTCGCTGGACGATATCCTCACCGCCCGGCAGGTCATCCGCGAACAGATTTATCTCTCGGACAAGATCGTCGACTACATCCACGCGCTGGTCGAAGCCAGCCGGCGGCACGCGCTGATCATTGCCGGCATCTCCACCCGTGGAGCCATTAACCTGGCGGAAGCGGCGCGGGCCGCCGCCTACCTGGAAGGGCGGGATTACGTCGCGCCGGAGGATGTGAAAACGGTGGCGGTGGCGGTGGGCGCACACCGGCTGATTCTGCGCCCGGAAAATGAGGCGGTGAACAAAGAGGAGGTGCTGCGATCGCTGCTCATGGACGTGCCCGTGCCGCTGGCCTGAGTCTGACCCGGGCCGGCGCCCTTTACGTGGTAATGACCCTGTTTCTTGGCTTTGCCGCGGTCAATACCGGCAATAATCTGCTGTATCTGCTGGTTTCCGCGCTGCTCGGTTTTATGGCGGTGTCCGGGGTGCTCGGCCGCGGCAATATCGCCGGGTTGTCGGTGGCGGTGGAGGTCCCCGACGAGATATACGACGCCCGGTCGACCCTGGTCACCGTTCGCCTGCACAACGAGAAGCGGCTTCTCGGCGCGTTTCTCGTTCGGGTAATCCTGCCCGACGGCAACCTGCTGTTTACCGCGGTTGGGCCGCGCGCATCGGCCGTCGCCTCGCTGACCTGCACCTTTTCCGGTCGCGGCACCCGCCCCCTTGGCGAAATCCAACTCAGTTCGCCTTTTCCCATTAATTTTTTCGTGCGCCGGGCGACCGTCGGCGAAAGCCGCGCCATCACCGTCTTTCCGGCTCCCCGCCGTTGTCCGCCCGCCGGCAACGGCAAGGCCGTCGCCAGCGGGGAGGCCGCCAACGACGCCCGCGGTTACGAAGGCGATATCAGTCGGATCGCCGATTACCGGGGCGAGCCGATGAAGCTGATTCACTGGAAACTCTCGGCCCGGCAGGACGAATTAAAAGTGCGGGAACTTTCCGCCGCCGCATGCGAGCCGCTGATCATCGATCTGGCCAGCCTGCCCGGCAACCACCTGGAAGAACGGCTCGGCCACGCCGCGCATCTGATCCAATACTGCCTGCAAAAAAACCGGCCGGTGGGGCTGCGGCTCGGTTCGCGGATGATCGCACCGGCCCTTTCCCGTGGCCACAAGCTGCGATTAATGACGGAACTGGCGAATTATGTACCGGCTTAAAACCCTGCTCAACCTGCTCGCCTATCTGGCCAGCGTGCTTTGCATCGCGCCGCTCTTTCCCTATCTGGAGCGGCCGGTGCAGGCTTTTTTGCCGGCAGCGCTGCTCGCCGGCATCATCTGCGACCGCCTCGACTACTATCCCCTGCGGCGCGTTCCGGCCGCCATTCTTTCGAGCTGCCTGTTCTTCTTTTACGCCGTCGGCATCAGTCGCGAGCAGATGGTGCATTCGGTTGTCCACATTATTGTCCTGCTGCTGGCGGTCCGCCTGGTTACCGAAAAAAGCAGCCGCAATTACCTGCAATTGTTTGTGCTGGCGGTCTTCGCCCTGGCCGGTTCGACCCTGCTCGACCTCAGCGCCCTTTTTCTTTTCTGCCTGATTTTGCTGGTTCTGGCCGTCACGGTCGGTCTGGTCCTGCTGACTTTCCACTCCGCCGATGCCGACCTCCGGCTCACGTTGCCGGAACTGCGGCGGATATTGGCGACGGCGCTGGTTCTGCCGGCGGTTTCCCTGGTGCTGATGCTCGGATTTTTCGTTATCCTGCCGCGCACCAACCATCCGCTCTGGAATTTTCTCAATCCGACGCCGGCGGCCGCTTCCACCGCCGGGATCAGCGACCGCATCGAGCCGGGCGACGTCGCCAGCATGGGGGAGAATTCGGCAATTGCGTTTCGCGCCGAGGGGGAGGATTTGCCGGCCGAAGAGCGCTACTGGCGCGGCACCGTCCTCAATACCATGGAGGGCAACACCTGGGTGCGGCATGAGCCGCCGACGCGGGAGAAAGTGCGCCTTGCCGGTGGTCGGCCGATTACCCAGACCATCTATCCGGAACCAAAAACGGATCGCCTGCTCGTCGCCCTCGATCCCCCCGAAAAGCTGGACGGAGTCCGCTTCCAGGCGAGCGCGGATATGGTGCACACGGCACGGCGTCCCCTCGTTCAGCGGACCCGTTATGCGGTGGACTCGCGCCTTGGCGGCAAAATACAGTTGCTCGGCGCGGCCGACCGCGAATTTTATCAGCAACCGCCGGCCTCTGTCGCCCCCCGCCTGCGGTCCCTCGCCGAGCGTATTGCGGCTGAAGGGCGATCGGATCGGCACCGGGTCGATCTTCTGCGGGAATTTTTTCTCGCGCAAAAACTAGCCTATGCGACCAGCGACCTGCCCGGATCGGAGAATTCGGCGGAGGAATTTCTTTTCGAGAAAAAACGCGGCTACTGCGAGCATTTCGCCTCTTCATTCGGTCTGCTGCTGCGCCTGGTCGGGGTGCCGGCGCGGCTGGTCGGAGGCTATCACGGCGGGGAATACAATGCGTTGGCAGGCTACTATCTGGTGAAAGAAAGCGCCGCCCACGTCTGGGTCGAGGCGCTGGTCGAGGGCAACTGGATGCGCATCGACCCGACCGGGTGGGCGCAAAACCCCGAAGCGCTGCCCCGACACGAGTTCGGCGCCTGGAGGCAGTTGCTCGACGCCTTCGATTATTATTGGACGCGGGCGGTTATCACCTATGACCTTGGCAGCCAGATCGGCCTTCTACGGCAGGCCAATTTCCAGATGCGCGACTGGCGTTGGCCCCGGCTGCCGGCGCCGGCCTGGCCGGTTTTTGCCGGACTGTTGCTGCTGAGCACCCTTCTTCTTCTGCTCAGGCGGCGCCGGAATCGCGACCGCGGGCTCCCGGACGCCTTGCGCCAGCGGGTGCGGGCGAAATACGCGCTGGGCCCCATTCCCCTTTCCCAGGGGTTGCTGGAGCTTGCCATCCAGGTCGATGACCCGCTGTGCCGGGAATTTGCCGAGATCTACAACCGCGCCGCGTTTCGCGACCGGCCTCTGCGATCGGTGGAAAGACGGCGTCTGCGGCAACTGTTGCGGGAATTGGCAAAGTAATCGCGGTGGGGGGTTACGCGGGTTGGTCCTTCGGTTTTCTGGGCCGCCGGCGACGCCGCGAGCGGGACGGACGGCGGGCGGCGGGCGGCGATTTCGCCGCTTCGTCGTCGCCGGCGATGGCCGCGCTCCAGACGGGGATCAGATCGGCGTTTTCGCCGGTTGCGGCGCTCCAAAGGGAGAGCAGGGCAAGGGACTCGGGCGTCTGCGGATGCTGCAAAAAACGTCTTTCGCCGCGTTGGCCGCGCCCCCGGCGAAGACGGAAAACTCCGATGAGCAGTTCGCGGGCCTGATGCCGAATCCCGTGCGCCACATGAAAATAGCCGCAGTGCGGGGCGACCAGCAGACCGGCAAGATGCACGGCGTCGGTAACCGTGCCTGCCGACGTTGCCGGCGCTACTTTAAGAAAGCGGGACAGATAAAGGGCGGCGAGGGCGAAGGGTTCGCTGATCGGCGTGCCGGCAGCGGTGCGAGCGTCGAGCCGGTCCAGCAGATCGAAGGTCTTCTCGTCCCCCTCGAAGCCGGCCAGCAGGTGGAGCAGCAAGCCCATGTCCTGCGCCTGACGCAGCACCTTGCCGGCCACCCGGTGCCGGAAAAGTTCCATCACCTCTTCGCGAATGCGCGCCGGGGCCGCCTCGGCAATCAGTGGCGCGCGGGTATAAATCGCTTGCCGGGTCTGCTCATCGAGTGAAAATCCCAGCCGCGCCGAGAACTCGAGAGCCCGCAGCATGCGCACCGGATCTTCGGTAAAGCGCTCGAGTGGGTCGCCGATCACCCGCAGACGTCGCGCGGCCAAATCCTCCAGTCCGCCGACATAATCGATGACCGAAAAAGTGCCGATGTCGTAAAACAGGGCATTGATGGTGAAGTCCCGGCGAAAGGCGTCCTGCTGCGGCGTGCCGAAAACGTTTTCGGCGAACAGCGAATGGTCGTCCGGATGCTCCGGCAGGTCGTCGGGCTGCGCCTGGCGGCGGAAAGTGGCCACTTCCACCACCTGATCGCTGAAACGGACATGCGCCAGTCGAAATCGACGGCCGACCAGAAAGCAGTTGCGGAAGAGTTTTTTGATTTGGCTGGGGGTCGCATCGGTGCCCACGTCGAAATCCTTGGGCGCGCGCCCGAGGAACAGGTCACGCACGCCGCCGCCGACCAGATAGGCCTTGAACCCATGGCGATGCAATCGATACAGCACCTTGAGGGTGTTCGGTTCTATCAACTGACGGGAGATCGGATGTTCGGAGCGGGGCAGGATTATCGGTTGCGGCGGGGCTGGGGACGCAGTGGAGATATTTCGCATCGGGAGAAAGCTCTTTCGGCATGCGGCTGGAAAACGTCGCTCAAGTTAGCAGAAAAGAAGAAAAAAATAAAGTTTTACCGCGCCTGCTCCAGCGCCGTCCGGCGAAGGGGAAAGGCGACTGCGGTCGAAAAAAAGCTTGTCAGGGGGAAATATTCGTCTATAATTCAGATGAAAATGGTAACCAATTAGGGAGGCGCGTTATGCGGATCGATATCCTTTGCAAGCCTGAAAACAGCCGCCGCGGCGAGCGCACACTGGAAAATGTACGGGAAGCCTTGGCCGAGCTGGGAATGGAAGCGGAAGTGCATGTATTTCTCGACCGGCGCAAAATGATAGATTATCGGGTCTACGTGTCGCCTGCGGTGCTGATCGATGACAATATAAGGGTTTCCGGGCGGGTGCCGGAGGTTCGCGAATTGAAAAGTCTGTTCGTGGAGCGGCCACGCTATATGAACCGGATGAACGTAGCCTAGGGAAAGGCCGAACTCTTTGGGCGAAAAGCCCCTCTCGCATCGGTGCGGGAGGGGCTTTTTTTTTCATCGTCGCCCGTCAGATTCTGATTTCGATCCGCGCTTTTTCCTTTAATTGCCGCTTCCACCGCTGCAGACCGCCATCGCCTTTTTGCTCCCTGAGAATATTGGCGATTTCCTCTTTGACTTCGTCCAATTGCCGAACTTGGTCGGTGTTGCGATCGGTGACCAGAAGCAGATGCAAGCCTTGCGGCGTTTCGATGATCGCACTGACCTGCCCCGGGCCGAGATCGCGTACCGCATTGGCAAAGGCCCCGGTCAGGTCTTTATGTTTTACCAGCCCCATATCCCCCCCGTCGGCTTCAACGGCGGCTGACGCGGAGCGCAGAACGCTCGAGAAATCCTCCCCCTGCAGCAGTTGTTCCCGGGCGGCATCGGCCTGGCGGCGGACGGCGGCGACCTGCTCCTCCCCGGCCTGCGCCGGCAACGGAAAACTGATGCGGCTCAGGCGGATGCTGGGCGGTTGCCGGTAATCGTCGACATGTTCCTGAAAATAGTCGCGGATCTCCTGATTGCTCACCTCGATTTGGCTCTCCACCTCCCGCGCCAGCAGTTTGAACTGTAGAATCTGGCCGCGAAGATTCTCCCGGTATTCAGCAAGGCTCATCCCCTGCTGACGCAAGGCATCCTCCAACTGGCCGCGGGTGAGGTTGTTCTGCCGTTGCACATCGACAATGGCCGCTTCGAGTTCTTCATCGGTCACTCTCAAGTCGATTTCCCGAATCCGCTGCTGCAGCAAGGTGTTTTCGATCATTTTTTCCAGCACCTGCCGTTTTCCTTCGGCTCCGGCCGCGGGATTTTCCTTGAGCGCCTGTTCTAGTTGAAACGTGGTGATGACTTCGTCGTTGACCACTGCGGCGATGCGGTTGATCGTTTCCGCCGGGCTGGTCATGGGGAGGAGAAGGCAGCAGAAAGCTGTCCAAGCGATGATTCGTTTCATGCCAGTTCCGCCTTTTATCGGCTCTGTCAGAGCAGAGACCAGTCGATGTCGATGGTGGCTTTGCCGCGCAGGTTTTGCAGCCACTGTTGATAGGCATTTTCTTCTTTTTCGGCTTGCAGGCCGGCCCGGATCTCTTCCCGGACCTGGCCGAGTTTCAGGCGAACGGCTTCGCGCCGTTCTTCCACCAGAAAGATGTGGTGGCCATATTCGCTTTTTACCAGCTCACTGATCCGCCCCACCGGCAGATTGAAGACGGCGGCCTCGAATTCGGCGGGCATTTCGCCACGGGCGAAAAAGCCGAGATCGCCCCCCTCATCGCTGTCCGGAGAGAGGGAGTGCTGCCGGGCCAGTTCGACAAAGGACTGCCCCTGGCGCAGCAGACCGAGAATGCGCAGTCCCTCCTCTTCACTGGCGACGACGATCTGGCGGGCGCGCACCTGCAAAGGGCGATCGAATTCCTTGCGGTTTTCGGTGAAGAATTGCTCGATTTCCTCCTCCCGGACCGTAATGCCGGGGTAGACGGTCTGCCGGACCACCTTCTCCATGCGCAGGCCTTCTTCCAACTCGCGCCGCCAGTCCGCCAGGGTGATGCCGCGTTCGCTCAACATCTCTTCGAAGGCGTCGCCGGGATAATCGCTGCGGTGCTCCCGCAGGGCGGCCTCCACTTCCTCCGGAGCGACCGCTATCCCCAGGCGGCCGGCCTCGGCGATGGCCAGTTCGCGGTCGACCAACTGGACCAGATAGGAGCGTTCCAGATGGGATTTCTCTTCCGGACTAAGCTTCTGCTCGGCCGGCAGCGATTTGGCAAACAGGTGCTGAAATTCCTCCAGGGTGATCGCCCGCTCATCGACGCGCAGCAGAACCGGGGACGGCTCGGGCTTTTTCTGGCACGCGGCGAGAGTGGCAAAGAGCAGGAAGATTAAAAAAATGCCGAATGATTTTCGACAGCTATTCATTGACCAGTTATTCCTCTCTGCCCGGGCACGGCCGGACGGGGGCGAAAAAGCAAGCAGTCACGCTAGCACAGCTAAAGAAAGGCTTGCAATTCTTTTTTGGCAACTTCCAGCACCTCTTCACCGGGCAGTCGTCCGAGGCGGATCGAGAGCCGGTAGTCGGGGGAGAAGGCATACCGTTTTTCCGGATCCTGCAGATGGGCGAGGATCTTCTCCGGCGGGACCGGCGTGGCGGCATGAAAGGAGAACACCAGCTTGCGGCCGTCGTATTCAGCCTGTTCCACCTTGAGCCGTTTCATCAGCACCCGCAGTTTCATCGTCTCCAGCAGCTTCAGCGCCGGTTCGGGGATCTCCCCGTAACGGTCGCGCAGCTCATCGGCCAGGGCATAGATCTCCTCCATACCATCAGCGCCGGCCAGGCGCTTGTAAAAGACCAGCCGCTGGTTCGGATCGGGCATATATTTCTCCGGCAAAAAAGCGGAGAGGCCGAGGCGGATTTCCGGATCGATGCGGTCCTCGTGCGCGAGGCCCTTGAGTTCGTGGATCATATCCTCCAGCAGTTCGGCATACATCTCGAAACCGATGGCGGCGATCTGGCCGGACTGGTTGGCGCCGAGCAGATCGCCGGCGCCGCGCAGTTCCAGATCGTGGCTGGCGATGCGGAAGCCGGCGCCCAGTTCGGTCAGCTCCTGCAATACCCGCAGCCGCTCGCGCGCCTCGCGGGTCAGCGTCCCCTCGCCGGGGATGAGCAGGTAGGCGTAGGCTCTGCGGTCGGACCGACCGACCCGGCCGCGCAGCTGATAAAGCTGGGAAAGGCCGAAGCAGTCGGCGCGGTTGACGATGATGGTGTTGGCGCGTGGGATGTCGAGGCCGTTTTCAATGATGGCGCTGGCCACCAGAACGTTGCTCTTTCCCTCCATGAAACCGAGCATCACCTCTTCCAGCGCCTTTTCGGACATCTGCCCATGGCCGACGGCGACCTTCGCCTCGGGGACCAGCCCCTGGACGAATTCGGCCATGGCGCCGATGGACTGAACCCGGTTGTGGACAAAAAACACCTGGCCGCCGCGACGCAGCTCGCGCAGGATCGCCTCGCGGATCAGCTCATCTTCGAACCGGGTGACGTAGGTGCGGATCGCCAGGCGATCGACCGGCGGGGTGTCAATCACCGACAGGTTGCGCAGGCCCATCAAGCCCATGTGCAGGGTGCGTGGGATGGGAGTGGCGGTCAGGGTGAGCATGTCCACCTCGGCGCGCAGCTTCTTCAATCGTTCTTTATGGCTGACGCCGAAGCGCTGTTCCTCGTCGACAATGACCAGACCCAGGTCCTTAAAGGCAACATCGCGCTGCAGCAGGCGATGGGTGCCGATGAGAATGTCGACTTGGCCGGCGGCGGTGCGCGCCAGCACCTGTTTCTGCTCGGCGGGGGTGCGGAAGCGCGACACCATCTCCACCGTCACCGGATAGCCGTCGAAGCGGCGGCGGAAGGTTTCCCAGTGTTGGGCGGCGAGAATCGTCGTCGGCACCAGCACCGCCACCTGCCGACTGTCAAGAACCGCCTTGAAGGCGGCGCGGATCGCCACTTCAGTCTTGCCATAGCCGACGTCGCCGCAGATCAGCCGGTCCATCGGCCGCTCCGCCTGCATGTCGGCGAGCACCTCTTCGATGGCGCTGAGCTGGTCGGCGGTCTCCTCGTAGGGAAAGGCGGCCTCGAACTCGTGGAACAGGCGGTCGGGGGGGGAATAGCCGAATCCGGGCGCCATCTCCCGCCGGGCATAGATCTTCAGCAACTCGCGAGCCAGCTCCTCGATGGCGGCCCGCGCCCGCACCTTGGCTTTTTCCCAGCCGGCCCCGCCCATTTTGTCGAGGCGCGGCGTGTGCCCTTCGCCGCCGACGTATTTCTGCACCTTTTCGATGCGTTCGATGGGCAGATACAGGCGGTCCTCGCCGGCATATTCCAGCTGCAGAAAATCGCCTTCGACCTCGCCCATCTGCAAGTGCAGCAGACCGCGATAAAAAGCGATGCCGTGATCGGCGTGCACGACGTAATCGCCGTTCTTCAGTTCGGCCAGGGAAGAAAGCAGCGCCCGCGCCCGCGCCTCGCCGAGGCCCCGGCGGCGCACCCGGCGGCCGAAGATTTCCTCCTCGGTCACCACCGCCAGCTTTTCGTCGGGCAGGCGGAAGCCGGCGCTCAGGTCGCCGAGCACCAGGCGCAGCTCGCCCGCCTGCAGACCGTCGGCCGTCCCTTCCGGCACAAAGTCCGGCGTCAATGAATAGGGCGCCAACAGATCGAGAAGACGGTCGGCCTGGCCGCGCTGATGGCAGACCAGCAGCGTCCGCCAGCCGTTTTGCCGCCAAGTGCGCAGGCGCTCGGCCAGTTGCAACATCCCACCGTCCTCGCGGTGGGCGTCGGCGCGCAGATCGCCGTTGCCTTCGGCGCGAAAGCGATAGATCTGCCGGTCCGCTTCCAGACGGTACACCTCAAGGCCGGCGAAATCGATGCGGCGTCGGGTTTTCAACTCCCCCTCGATGACCGCCGGCTCCAGGAACAGGTCGGCGGCGGCGGCGTACGCCTCCCCCCGGCCGGCGGCGCGCCGCTCTCCCTCGCGGACTTCGGCGGCGAAGCGGTCCGCCTCCTGTTCGAGAGCCGCCGGTTCCAGCAGCACCCAGGCGCCGTCCGGAACGTAGGTGAAAAACGTATCGAGCGCGTCGTAATTGAACGGCAGCAGGAAACAGCGGCCGGGGGCCAGCAGCCCCTCGCGGGCTTCCTCGATGAGCGCCTCGCGCTGCGGCCGCCCGATCGCCAGCGCATCGCAGCGCTCCTTGAGCCGCCGGGCGAAAGTCTCCAGATGGTCGCCGGCGAGGATCATCTCCCGCGCCGGCAGCAACGCCAATTCCCGCAGCTCATTCTCGCCGGTGCGCTGGCCGGCGGGATCGAAGGGGCGCATGCGCTCTATCCAGTCGCCGAAAAATTCGACGCGCACCGGCTGGCTGCCGGTGGGCGGAAAGAGATCGAGGATGTCGCCGCGCAGGGAGAAGGTGCCGCGATCCTCGACCATCGGCACCGCCTGGTAGCCGAGCGCCAGCAGTCTGGCCGTCAGTTCCGGGCGGGGATATTCATCCTCCACCACCAGCCGATGGCAAAGTCCGGCCAGAACATCCCGCGGCACAACCCGCTGCAGCAGGGCGCGCACGCTCAACACCACCGCCCGGGCGCGGCCGTCGTGCAGGGCGGCGAGGGTGGCCAGGCGGGCGGCCTCGATCTCCGGATGCGGCGTCAAGGGATCGTAGGGACGGATTTCCCAGTTGGGAAAGGTGAAGATGTCTTCGCGCCGGCCGTGATAAAAGGCGAGGTCGGTGGCAAATTGTTCGGCCTGCCGGTTGTCGACGGCCAGGATAAGGACGGTTTCCCGGCGCTCGGCAAGGAGCTTCGCCAGCAGGCGGGCGTCGGCCGAACCGGTCAGGCCGAGAACCTCGCTGTGCGGTGCGCCGGCGACCCCGGCGATAAACGAGCGCTGGGTGGCGTGGGCGATCTCAGGTTGTTGCAGGTCGATTTCCATCAAGTTTCAGGGCAGGTGTCGGGACCGGGCGAAAGTTGACAAGGTCTCCGGTATTGTAGCGCAAAGAAGGAACGGAGGTAAAGAAGGGCGCGGCTCCGGAAAAATCGGGCGGCAATGGACAATTAATCGCCTCGGCTGGCTTTTTCCGCCAGGCCGGAGAGTCCGAAGCGGCGCCGCAGTTCGCCGTAGACCTCGTCCGGCGCGATGCCGTAATAGCCGAGCAGAACCAGCAGGTGATAGATGACGTCCGCCGCTTCATAGACGACTTCGTCCCGCTCGCCGCCTTTGCCGGCCACCGCCAGCTCCGTCGCCTCCTCGCCCAGTTTGCCGAGTATCTTGTCCAGCCCCTTGGCGTAGAGGGAAGCCGTGTACGATTTCTCATCCGGATGGGCTTTTCGGTCGAGGATGACGCGGTAGAGGGCGGCGATAATATCTTGTCGATCGGTCATGAAAAACTCTCTTCTTCTGGGGCGCGCAATAAGTTGCGCCCCTACGGCCGCACCGGCACGCCATGCTCGCGCAGGTATTCCTTGCATTCGGCGATGGTGTATTCGCGAAAGTGAAAGATGCTCGCCGCCAGGGCGGCGCTCGCCCCCCCCTCGACCAGTCCGGCGCGAATGTGCTCCAGGTTGCCGACACCCCCCGAAGCGATCACCGGGATGCCGATCCGGTCGCTGACCGCGCGGGTCAGGGGGATGTCGTAGCCGTCCTTGGTGCCGTCCTTGTCCATGGAGGTGAGCAGAATCTCGCCGGCGCCGAAGCGCTCCATGCGCTGCGCCCACTCGATGGCGTCGAGTCCGGTCGGATTGCGGCCGCCGTGGGTGAAAACCTCCCATTTGAGCGGGTCGGCGCCGGCAACCCGGCGGGCGTCGATGGCCACCACCGTGCACTGCGAACCGAAGCGCTCGGCCGCTTCGCGCACGAACTCGGGGCGATGCACCGCGGCGGTGTTGATCGACACCTTGTCGGCGCCGGCGTTGAGCAGGTTGCGGATATCGGCGATCTCGCGCACTCCGCCGCCGACGGTGAGGGGCATGAAGACCCGCTCGGCGGTGCGGGCGACGACATCGAGAATGGTGCCGCGTTTTTCATGGGAGGCGGTGATGTCGAGGAAGGTCAATTCGTCCGCTCCCTGGGCGTCGTAGGCCTGGGCGGCTTCCACCGGGTCGCCGGCGTCGCGCAGTTCGAGAAACTGCACGCCCTTGACCACCCGGCCGTCCTTGACATCGAGACAGGGGATGATGCGCTTGGTTAGCATAAAGTACTCCGCTCCTATCGTCGGGGCGCCGTGCGTGGGCGCGTCCCTACAATGTTGTCGTCCGTTTGGTCAGGGCGATCGCCTGGCGCAGGTCGATGGCGCCGGTGTAGACCGCCTTGCCGGTGATGGCGCCGACCACCCCGGAGGACTCGATGGCCATGAGCTTCTCGATATCGGCGAGACTGGAGAGGCCGCCGGAGGCGATGACCGGAATCGAGATCGCCTCGGCGAGTTGGCGGGTGGCGTCGATGTTCACCCCCTGCATCATGCCGTCGCGACTGATATCGGTGTAGATGATCGCCGCCACGCCGAAGTCCTCGAATCTTTTTGCCAGGTCGGTGGCGGTGACATCGGTGACCTCGGCCCAGCCCTGCACCGCCACCTGGCCGTTTTTGGCGTCGATGCCGACGACAATTCGCTCCGGGAAGTTGCGGCAGGCCTCTTCGACCAGCGCCGGGTTGCGCTGCGCGGCGGTGCCGATAATGACGCGGGAGAGGCCGAGGGCGAGGTAGGCCTCGATGGTCGCCAGATCGCGAATACCGCCGCCGAGCTGCGCCGGAATGTCGATGGCCTGAATGATCGCTTCGATGGCGGCGCGGTTTTTCGGCGCGCCGGCAAAGGCGCCGTCGAGATCGACGATATGCAGCAGCTCCGCTCCCTGCTCCTGCCAATCCCGCGCCTGCGCGCCCGGGTTGTCGGAGAAGACGGTGTCCTTGTCCATCAGCCCCTGTTCCAGCCGGACGCACTTGCCTTCTTTCAGATCGATGGCGGGAATAACGATCATAATCATTTCCTTCCGTTGGCGCGGGTGCCGCGCCCTGGGCGGGAAACCCCGCCCCGACATTACATTTTGCCGAAATTTTCCAACATCCGCAGACCCACCGCCTGGCTTTTCTCGGGATGGAACTGGGTGGCCATGACATTATCGCGCCACAGGGCGGCGCAGAAGGTGACGTCGCCGTAGGTCGCCTCCGCGGCAACCACCGACGGATCCGCCGGTCGGGCGTAATAGGAATGGACGAAGTAGACGAAGCTGCCCTCGGCAATGCCGTGGAAAATCGGGGCCGGGCGGCGCAGGGTGATGTCGTTCCAGCCCATGTGGGGCACTTTCAGCCCCTCGCCGTTCTGCCGCATGCCGTCGGGAAAGCGCACCACTTTGCCGGGAATAATATCCAGCCCCTGGTGGCAGCCGAACTCTTCGCTTTCGCTGAAAAGCAGCTGCAGGCCGACACAGATGCCCAGCAGCGGTTTGCCGGCGGCCACATGGGCTTTCAGCGGTTCGGCAAAGCCGCCGGCCCGCAAGGCGCCGATGCAGTCGCGAAACGCGCCGACGCCGGGCAGCACCAGCTTGTCGGCCGCGGCGATATCGGCCGGGTCGCTGCTCAGCCGGGCGGCTAATCCCACCCGTTCGAAGCCCTTCTGCGCTGAGCGCAGATTGCCCATGCCGTAATCGATAATGATGATGTTGCCCATGCTATTCCAGCTTTCCCTTGCTTGAAAGAACCCCCTCGACGCGCGGATCGATCTGAGTGGCCTCATCCAGGGCGCGGGCGAAGGCCTTGAAAATGCCCTCGACGATGTGATGCAGGTTGTCGCCGTAGGCGAGGTTGACGTGGGCGTTGACCCCGGCGTGGTTGCAGAAGGCGGTGAAGAACTCTTCCACCAGCTCCACCTCGAAATTGCCGACCTGCGCCTTGGGCAGGGGGACATTGTAGACCAGGTGCGGCCGGCCGGAAAAATCGAGGACGACCGAAGCGAGCGCCTCGTGCATCGGCATGGTGCCGCGGCCGTAGCGGCGGATGCCCGCTTTATTGCCCAAAGCCTGTTTAAAGGCCTCGCCGAGGCAGATGCCGACGTCCTCCACCGTGTGGTGGGCATCGATTTCGATGTCGCCGCGCGCTTCGATGGCCAGGTCGAAAAAGCCGTGCCGGCTGATCTGGGTGAGCATGTGATCAAAGAATGGAACCGCGGTGGCGATGCGGCTCTCCCCCTTGCCGTCCAGTTCCAGGGTCAGGTGGATTTGCGTCTCGTTCGTCTTGCGGTCGATGACTGCGTTGCGGGCCATGCCAACCTCCATGGGATCTCGATTATCGATCATTCAGCCGGATACTCACCGAGCGGCCGTGCGCCTGCAAGCCCTCGAGTTCGGCGATATGCACCACCTCCCGCCCCAGACGCTGCAGCCCCTGCTTCGAACAGGCAATCAGGCTCGATTTTTTGACGAAATCTTCCACCCCCAGCGGCGAGAAAAAACGGGCGGTGCCGCCGGTCGGCAGGGTATGGTTGGGCCCGGCCAGGTAATCGCCCGCCGCTTCCGGCGTGTAATGGCCGAGGAAGATGGCGCCGGCGTGGCGAATCCGGGGGAGGATGTCGAAGGGACTGGCCACCGCCAGTTCGAGATGCTCGGGGGCGATGCGGTTGGCGAAGGCCACCGCTTCCTCCAGATTGCGGGCGACGATCACCGCGCCGAAGCGGTCGATGGACTGCCGGGCGATGCTCTGGCGCGGCAGCTGCGCCAGCTGGATTTCGACTTCCCGGCGCACCTGTTCGGCAAATTCTTCGTCGGTGGTGATAAGGACCGAAGACGCCAGCTCGTCGTGCTCCGCCTGGCCGAGGAGGTCGGCCGCCAGATGCGCCGGCTCGCCGCTGCCGTCGTTGATCACCAGAATTTCGCTCGGGCCGGCGATCATGTCGATATCGACCCGGCCGAAAACCTGTTTTTTCGCCGTGGCGACGTAGATATTGCCGGGACCGGTGATCTTGTCCACCCGCGGCACGCTTTCGGTGCCGTAGGCCAGCGCCGCCACCGCCTGGGCGCCGCCGATCCTGAAAATGCGATGGACGCCGGCCAGGTGCGCCGCCGCCAGTACGTGCGGGTTGACCTCGCCCCCCGGCATCGGCACGACCATGACGATTTCCTCCACTCCGGCCACTTTGGCCGGAACGGCGTTCATCAGCACCGAAGAGGGATAGGCGGCCTTGCCGCCGGGCACGTAGATGCCCACCCGATCCAGCGGCCGCACCATCTGCCCGAGCAGGATATCCTCTTCCTCGGTGGAGAGCCAGGTCTCGGTTTTCTGCTTGCGGTGATAGGCGGCGATGCGGTCGGCGGCCAGTTGCAGGGCGGCCAGCGACTCCGCGTCGACTCTGGACACCGCCTGCTCGATTTCTTCACGAGTGACTTCGATGCTGGCGGCGGTCAGTTGCAGACGGTCGAAGCGGGCGGTGTAGTCGAACACCGCGGCGTCGCCGCGGCGGCGGACATCGGCGATGATGTCGCGGACCGTGTCTTCGACCCCTGCCGGCGGGTTTTCCCCGCGCTCCTCGATTTGTTTGAACGCCGCCTCGAATCCGGCATCGGCGAAACGCAGCAATTGAATCATGACGAAAATCCTTGAATTGCTGGGGTGGACACCACCTTCTCCAGATCGTCGATGAGGCGCGCGATGCGGGCGTGCTTGGTCTTCAGGCTGGCGCGATTGACGATCAGGCGGGTGGTGATTTCGGCGATCGTCTCCACCTCGACCATGCCGTTTTCGCGCAGGGTGGCGCCGGTGGAAACGAGATCGACGATGCGCTCGGAAAGACCCACCAGCGGCGCCAATTCAATGGAGCCGTAAAGCTTGATAAGCTCCACCTGGATGCCCTTGCCAGCAAAATAGCGCTCGGTGATGTTGGGATACTTGGTCGCCACCCGGATGTTCGACCAGTTGCCGGGATCGTCGTGCCGGCGCAATTCCTTTGGCTCGGCAACCACCAGCCGGCAGTAGCCGAATTGCAGATCGAGAGGCTCGTAGAGGTCTTTTCCCTGCTCCAGCAAGGTATCCTTGCCCACCACGCCGATATCGGCGCAGCCGTACTCGACATAGGTCGGCACATCGGTGGCGCGCACCGCCATGAAGCGGAAGCGGCTCTCGCGGTTTTCAAATACCAGCTTGCGGCTCTCCTCCCCCATCTCCGGGCAGGTAATGCCGATGCGGGCGAAAAGCGTCATTGAATCCTGCATGATCCGCCCCTTGGGCAGGGCGAAGGTGATCCAGTCGGACATATTGACCTCGGCAGGGGCGGGCCTGGCGCCTGCCCTGGTTTGGTTGGTGGCCTTGGGCGCAAGGCGCCCCGGCGGTTGACTTTACATCGGCTGCTGAACGCGCTCGATAATCGCGCCGAGCCCCTTGAATTTCTCCTCGATCCGCTCATATCCCCGGTCCAAATGGTAGATGCGCGAAATCTCGGTGGTATTCTCCGCCGCCAGGCCGGCCAGCACCAGGCAGGCGCTGGCCCGCAGGTCGGTGGCCATAACCGGGGCGCCGAGCAGGCTCTTGATGCCCTTGACGGTCGCCGAGTGCCCCTCGATGGTGATGTCGGCGCCCATGCGCTGCAACTCGCTGACGTGCATGAAGCGATTTTCAAAGACATTTTCGCTGATGATGCTGGCCCCTTCGGCCACCGCCATCATGGCCATGAACTGGGCCTGCATATCGGTGGGGAAGCCGGGAAAGGGATGGGTTTTGATATTCACCGCTTTGATCTTGCGCGGCCCCTTGATGCGGACCGCCCCAGCCTCCATGATGATTTCCGTCCCGGTTTCCCGCAATTTGCTCAGCAGCGCGTCCTGGTGGCCGGGAATCGCGCCGACCACCCGCACATCGCCGCGGGTCATGGCGGCGGCGATCATGAAGGTGCCCGCTTCGATGCGGTCGGGCATGACGGCGTGCTCCAGGGGGCGCAGGCCATCGACCCCCTCGATGGTGATGGTGTCGGTGCCGGCGCCGCTGACGCAGCCGCCCATCTTGTTCAGCGCTTCCGCCAATTCACTGATTTCCGGCTCGCAGGCGGCGTTCTCCAGGACCGTTTTGCCTTTGGCCAGGGCGGCGGCCATCATCAGGTTCTCGGTGCCGCCGACCGTCGGCAGATCGAGGTAGATGCGGGCGCCTTGCAGGCGCTTCGCCCGGGCTTCGACGTAGCCGTGGTCGAGGTTGATCTTCGCCCCCATTGCCTCAAGACCCTTGAGATGCAGGTTGATCGGCCGGGCGCCGATGGCGCAGCCGCCGGGAAGGCTGACCCGGGCGTGGCCGAGTCGGGCGAGCAGCGGCCCGAGCACCAGCACCGAGGCGCGCATGGTGCGCACCAGATCGTAGGGGGCTTCGACGCTTTCGATGCGGCTGGCGTCCACGGAAAAGACGTCGTTCTCCCGCTGCACGTCGGCGCCGAGAACGGTCAGCAGTTTTTCAACGGTCGTTATGTCGCGCAAATTGGGGACATTGGTCACCCGGTGCGCGCCGGGGGCGAGCAGGGTGGCGAAGAGCAGCGGCAGCGCCGAGTTTTTGGCGCCGCTGACCCGCACCTCCCCCTTTAATCTGTTGCCGCCGTGAATGATTATTTTATCCAAAAGGTTGTTCCTTTATTTTGCAATCCCCATTGTTCATTTGATGCAGCCCCCGACCACTCGGGGACTGCCGGCGTAATCTTCGCGGATGAAGATTTCCGACAGACCATTGTGCAGGAACAGTTCCCGCACCGCCTCGCTTTGTCCAACGCCGATTTCGACCAGCAACCAGCCGCCGGCGGCAAGGCAATGCGGCGCCTGCCGGGCCAGATGCCGGTAGGCGGCCAGGCCGTCGGGACCGCCGTCCAGAGCCAGACGTGGCTCAAATGCGGAGACTTCGGCCATCAGCCCGGCAATGTCCCCGGAGGGGATATACGGGGGATTGGCCACGATCAGATCGAAGGGCCCGGCGGGCAACTGCGCCAGATCGCCCGGCAAAAAGGCGATCCGCTCGGCGACGGCATGGGCGGCGGCGTTTTCCGCCGCCAGCGCCAACGCCGCAGCCGACAGATCGATGGCCGTCACCGCCGCCGGCAATTCGCGGGCCAGAACGATGGCCAGAGCGCCGCTGCCGGTGCCGACGTCAAGTATGCGGGCGGCCGAAGGACAACGACGCAGAGCTTCCTCAACGAGCACTTCGGTGTCGGCGCGGGGGATGAGGACCGCCGGCGCGACCTTGAACTCCAGAGACCAGAACTCGGTGCGGCCGATGATGTATTGCAGAGGTTCGCGCTGTCCGCGGCGGCCGACCCGGTGCCGGAAATCGGCAAGTTCCGCCGGAGTCAGGGGGCGATCGTAATTCAGATACAGGCCGACCCGGTCGATAGCGAGCAGGTCGGCCAACAGCGCCTGGGCATCGAGCCGCGGCTCGGCAATCCCCTTCTCCCGGAAGAAATCCTCGGTCCAGCGCAGCAGCTTGAGAACGGTCCATTCTTCCGCCAAGCTCAAGCCCCCTGATTGGAAAGGGCGGTCGCCTGATGGTTGGTGATCAGGGCATCGATGAGTTCATCGAGATCGCCCTGCATGATGCTCTCCAGCCGGTACAGAGTCAGGCCGATGCGGTGCTCGGTGCAGCGCCCCTGCGGAAAGTTGTAGGTGCGGATGCGCTCGGAGCGGTCGCCGCTGCCGATCTGGTTTTTGCGATCGGCGGCCACTTGCGCGTTTTGGGCGGCGACCATGCTGTCGAGAATGCGCGAGCTGAGAATCTTCATCGCCTTCGCCTTGTTCTTGTGCTGCGATTTCTCGTCCTGGCAGGCGACGACGACGCCGGTGGGGATATGGGTGATGCGCACGGCCGATTCGGTTTTATTGACGTGCTGACCGCCGGCGCCGGAGGCGCGATAAACGTCGATGCGCAAATCGGTGGGATCGATCTGCAGGTCGACCTCCTCGGCTTCGGGAAGCACGGCCACCGTACAGGCGGAGGTGTGGATGCGCCCCTGCGCTTCGGTTTCAGGCACGCGCTGCACCCGGTGCGTGCCGCTTTCGTATTTCAGCCGCGAGTAGACTTTGTCGCCGCTGACCAGGGCGATGACTTCCTTGAAGCCGCCGCTGTCGGTTTCGGCGGCGCTCAGCAGTTCCACCCGCCAGCGGCGCCGGTCGGCGTAGCGGCTGTACATGCGAAACAGATCGGCGGCAAACAGGGATGCCTCCTCGCCACCGGTGCCGGCGCGCACCTCGATAATGATATTCTTGTCGTCGTTGGGATCCTTCGGCAGCAGCAGAAGTTTCAGTTCCTGCGCCAGCTGTTCCCGCCGGGCTTCCAGCTCGGGAAGCTCGGCGCGGGCCATCTCGCGCATTTCCGGGTCGCCGTCGCGCAGCAGTTCCCGGTTGCCTTCGATATCCTCGCTGAGTTTCTTGTACGCGCCGTAATGCTGCACGATTTCCGCCAAGTCCGCGTGCTCGCGGGTCAAGGCGCGAAAATTTTCCTGATTGGCGGTGGCCGCGGGGGAGGAGAGGAGGCCTTCGACTTCCCGGAATCGGTCTACGACTTCTTCGAGTTTGTTAAAAATCGACATTATTCATCCATGCAGGGCTGGGTTTCCCCGCCCCAGGGCGGTAACCGAGCCCCTACAGTCGTTCAAATTCCTCGCGCACGGCGCCCATCTCGCCGCAGGACATCGTCCCTTCCGGGCAGGCGCCTTGCAGGCATCCCGGGCCGGCGGCGGCAAACAGCAGGGGCGCCGCCCGGCGCGCCAGGCGCAGCATTTCCACCGCCATCGCCCGGATTTCCCACTGGGCCCGCCGGCAGCAGCGCAGCTGAAAAAAGTGCAGCAGTTCGCGGGCGTTCATGGTCAGCACGAGTTTCGTGGCGGCGGCATTGGGGAGCAGAAAACGGGCATCCTCCGCCGGAACCCCGGCATCGAGAAGCTTCCGGTAGCCCCGGTGGATCTCCGCCATCAGGGTTTCGAAGCGTTCGCGCAGCTCCGGCTGGCTGGCAACCGAAGGGGGAATAACCGCGACGAAAGGCTCGCGGTGTGAGACATAGCGTTGACTCTGCTGCGAGTAGGAGGCGAGCCGATGGCGCACTAGTTGATGCGAGCAGGCGCGGCTGATCCCCTCGACGCCGAAAGAGAAGGAGGCGTGCTCAAAGACCGAAAGATGTCCGGAGCGACGAACCTTGTCGATCAGATTCTGCCGATCGTTGCGGCTTTTTTCCAGGAGTTCGCCAATTCCGGCGGAAGAGTAGCAGAGTCGCGCCGCAGCGGCGACGATCTGCTCCGGTTCGGGGGTATGCGAGAGCAGTTGAACCAGCATCGGTCAGGCCCTGTTTTCGGTCGGCGGCCGGCGACGGCGAAGGGGGATGAAGCGCGGAAGATAAAAAAGAAACGGCCCCGGAGGGCCGTCTCCGGCAATTATTTATCTGCGTATTTCTTGCGGAACCGCTCGATGCGCCCGGCGGTGTCGATCAGCTTCTGCTTGCCGGTAAAGAAAGGATGGCACGCAGAACAGATCTCGGTAAAGATTTCTCCATCCGACTTGGTGGAACGGGTCTCGAACGTATTGCCGCAGTGACATTTTACGTTTGCAGCCTGGTACTTGGGGTGAATTCCTTCTTTCATTGCCGATCTCCTCGCCTGGCTGGTACAGGCCGATATATTGTTTTGTGCAAGCCCACTTGATTACCATTTCCCGCCGCCGAATTCAAGCCCTTTCTCGGGCTCAGCGGTTCATCGAATCGAGAAACTCCTGGTTGTCCTTGCTCTCGGAGAGCTTCTCCAGCATGAATTCCATGGAATCGACCACGTTCATGCTGGAAAGCACCTTGCGCAGCAGCCAGATGCGCTGCAAGGCGTTTTTGTCGATGAGCAGCTCCTCGCGGCGGGTGCCCGATTTGTTGATGTCGATGGCCGGGAAGGTCCGTTTGTCCACCAGTCGCCGGTCGAGTTGCAATTCCATGTTGCCGGTGCCCTTGAACTCCTCGAAGATGACCTCGTCCATTTTGCTGCCGGTGTCGATCAGCGCGGTGGCGATAATGGTCAGGCTGCCCCCCTCTTCGATGTTGCGGGCGGCGCCGAAGAAGCGCTTCGGCTTGTGCAGGGCGTTGGAATCGACCCCGCCGGAGAGGATTTTGCCGGAGGGCGGCACGACGGTGTTGTAGGCGCGCGCCAGGCGGGTGATGGAGTCGAGGAGGATGACCACGTCGCGCTTATGCTCGACCAGGCGCTTGGCCTTTTCGATCACCATCTCGGCCACCTGCACATGGCGGGTCGCCGGCTCGTCGAAGGTGGAGGAGATCACCTCGCCGTTGACGGTGCGCTGCATGTCGGTCACTTCCTCGGGCCGCTCGTCGATGAGCAGAACGATGAGATAGACCTCGGGATGGTTGGTGGTGATCGAATTGGCAATGTTCTGCAGCAGAATGGTTTTGCCGGTGCGCGGCGGCGCGACAATAAGCCCCCGTTGTCCTTTGCCGATGGGCGCCGCCAGATCCATCACCCGCATCGCCATATTTTTCGTGACCGTCTCCAACTGCAGCCGCTTTTCCGGATAGAGCGGGGTCAGGTTGTCGAACAGCGTCTTGTCGCGGGCGACCGCCGGATCCTCGAAGTTGACCTCGGCGACCTTGAGCAGGGCGAAGTAGCGCTCACCCTCCTTCGGCGGCCGGATCTGGCCGGAGACGGTGTCGCCGGTGCGCAGGTTGAAGCGGCGAATCTGCGACGGAGAAACGTAAATATCGTCCGGTCCCGGAAGATAGTTCGCATCCGGCGCGCGCAGGAACCCGAAGCCGTCGGGGAGGATTTCGAGAACCCCCTCGCCGAAGATGGCGCCGTTTTTTTCCGACGTGGAATTTAAGATGGCGAAGATCAGATCCTGCTTGCGCAGGCCCGGGGCGCCTTCGACCCGCAGTTCCTTGGCAATCGCCGCCAGGTCGGTAATCTTCTTTTCCTTCAGTTCTTTCAGGTTCATGGCTTCTCCTCGGCCATACGGACCAGGTGTAGACAGGGCAAGACGGCAACGCCCTGCACGGGAGCACGTCGGGTCACGCGGGATTTCCGGTTTTTCGGTAATGCAAAAGACCAGTCGATATCTGGGATGGCAGCTCTGGGCAGGGGGGAAATTTATCCTTTGCGGGCGGTGGAAAGGGAATGATGTCGCACCAATGCGCCCACAAGCGATCGGTTTTTTAATTTATTATGTGGTTTCGGCAATTGAGCGGGATGACCTTGCGAAAGGTTTTTTCAGGTGCTGGAACGATTTGGCAAACATCGTGATTGGTTTATTTACCTCAGTCGTTCCTTGTTGTCAACCCGTCCGCCGATATTTTTGCCAAGCCTGGCAGATAATTGCGTTCTGTTTACGCCTGTAAAGCCAAAGCAATGGCGCGGCAAAGGGGAGCTCCGCGCCGGCAAAGGGCCGCTTCCGCACGGAAGCGGCCCTTTGCTTCAGTACACCGGGAGGGAACTGCCGGGCTGCGGGGATTTTTTTTCGGCGACAAGATCGGCGCTGCCGCAATTGGGGCACTGGGGCTCGGGTTTCTGGGCGGGCTTTCGCCGAAAGGTTTCCCCGCAGCGGTTGCAGGTCAGATCGGTCAGGATGTCGTTCATCGTCTTTTCTCCAGAGAGGTCAAGGGTGTCCTGGGCCGGTGCTCCCGTCGAATGCTGCACACGTTACCAGTTTTTGTCGTCCCTTCAACTTCGCTGGTGGAAAAAGGGCGGCCACCGGCCGCTGGCCGGTTTTGGCATCAGGTGCGAATCTGCCCGATGTCGGCGGTGACGGTAGGCAGGTCGGGATAGCGCTGGCGCGCCAAATCCTTTTCGCGCAGAAAGCTGTCGAGGCTTTGCCCGGCGTGATGCTCGGAAAGAACCCGCTTGAGATCGGCAAAGATCGCCTCCTCTTCGAAGCGGATATGTTCCTCGACGATGGCGCGCAACTCCTCCAGTTGATCGAGAAAGGCCGCTGTTCCGGCGCTCTGCTCGACGAGCTTTTGCAGGACGGCCTGGGCTTCATGATGTTCCTCGATCCCTTCGCGGGCGTTGGCCCAGGCGGCCGCATCCGCGCGCAGGGCCGGGTAGACGACCTGCTCCTCGGCCACCATGTGCGACAGAATCGCCTGCAGCAGATCGTCAAGCAGGTCCTTTCGGATTTTCGCGTCGCCGCTTTCCTGAAGCCGGGTGACGATCGCAAGAACCTGCTCATGGTCGGTGCGCAAAAGAGTAAAGAGCTCGGTGTGCAAGGGCGGCCTCCTTGGCGAGGGACGGCAATTCACGATAAGGCTAGAAGCTTCTTCGCCGCTGTCAAGAACAGGGCGGGGTTTTACGTCGATTCCGCAGATAGGATATAGTGTTAAAGCATAACCGGACCCGTTGCGAGAGGACGCCATGGCAGACGATAGCACGCCCCGACACCGGCGGGACTCGCGCCTGGAGGCGGTCCTGAAAACCGTTGTCGACGGCGTGATCAGCATCGACGAGCAGGGCGCCGTGCAAGCGTTCAACCCGGCGGCGGAGCGGATTTTCGCCTATGCCGCCAACGAGGTGATCGGACGCAACATCAGCATGCTGATGCCCGAACCTTACCGCAGCCTGCACGACCGCTATCTGCGCAATTACCTGCAGACCGGCATCCCGCGGATTATCGGCATCGGCCGGGAGGTGGTGGGGCGACGGCGGGACGGCGCCCTTTTTCCCATGGACCTGGCGGTGAGTGAGGCATTTGTCGACGACCAGCGCATCTTCACCGGGATCGTCCGCGATATCAGCGAGCGGCGGCAGGCGGAACAGGAGCGGGAGCGGCTGATTGCCGAGTTGGAGGCCAAGAACGAGGAGATGGAGCGCTTCACTTCGACCGTTTCCCACGATCTGCGCAGCCCGCTGGCGCCGATCATCGGCTATGCCGAGCTGCTGCGCGAACAGTACGCCGAAATCCTCGGGCCGGACGGTCTCGATCTGCTGCGGGAAATTGAGACGCAGGGATTTCGCATGCTGGCGCTGATCGAGGATTTGCTCGCCCTGTCCCGCGCCGGGTATCTGGAACGGCCGGCCGAACCGGTTGCCGTCGGCGAGGTGGTGGCGGAGGTCCTGGCTGAAATGGGGGGCCGAATCGTCGAGAATTGCGTTGTCGTCCGGGGGGAACTGCCGCCGCTGCGGGTGCCGAAGACGGTGCTGGCGCAGATTTTCACCAACCTGATCGGCAACGCCATCGATTATGCCGGCGCCGGCGGCTGTCCCATCGAAATCGCCGGGGAGCGCGACGGAGACATGGTCCGCTTGCGGGTCGCCGATCATGGGCCGGGCATTCCCCTGGCGGAGCGCGAGCGCATTTTCGAACTGTTTTTTCGCGGCACGACCGGGCGGCGGAGTCCCGGCACCGGCCTGGGTCTGGCCACCGTGCGCAAGATCGCCCACACCTTCGGCGGGCATGCCTGGGTCGAGGAGACCCCGGCGGGGGGCAGCACCTTTTGCGTCGAACTGCTGGATGCGGCGCCGGAGGGCGCCGGCTGAGAGGGACTACTTCACGCGGGTGTCGGGCGGCAGCTCGGGGCCCAGCGTCGGCAACGCTTCCTCAAGCAGGGCGACCAGTTCGTCGGCGCCCTGCCACTGGGCCAGTGCCAGGATTTCCCGCCAGGCGGCGCCCCGGGCCACAGCCAGGGCGGCGGGACTTGCCGGCGGCAATTCTTCGGACAAATGCACCAGCAGCCAGTTCACCGCCGCGATCTCTTCCCGCAATTCCCGTCGCCTCCCGGCATGCTCGGCGAAGGGAACCCGCCTGATATTATCGTCCCCGCTCATAGGCGCCAGCGGAGAAACTCTGCGGCATGCGATGCGCCCTTTCGCACTATCCGACCGGCGACGCGGGCACCGGGTCGAGGCGCCAGATCTCCCGGTTGTACTCCTGCATGGTGCGGTCGGTGGAGAAGCGGCCGCTGGCGGCGGTGTTGAGAATGCTCATGCGCAGCCAGCGCTCGCGATCGCGGAAAGCGTCGTCGGCGCGCTGCTGCGCCGCGATGTAGCTGCGGAAATCGGCCAGCGTCATCCACGGATCGTGCGGGTTGGTCAGGGAGCGCAGGATCGGATCGAAGATTCCCGGCTCGAACTGGTTGAAGTGATTGCTCTGCAGCAGTTGCATGACCCGCCCCAGATCATCGTCGCCGGCGATGATGGCCTGCGGGTCGTAGTGCCGGCGTTGTTCCTCGACCTGCTCCGTGGTCAGGCCGAACAGGAAAAAATTCTCTTCGCCGACTTCCTCGCGGATTTCGATGTTGGCGCCGTCCAGAGTGCCGATGGTCACCGCGCCGTTCATCATGAATTTCATGTTGCCGGTGCCGGAGGCTTCCTTGCCGGCGGTGGAGATCTGCTCCGACATGTCGGTGCCGGGGGCGATGATCTCCATGGCGGTCACCCGGTAGTCGGGGAAGAAGGCGACCTTCAGCCGATCGCCCACCTGCGGATCGCGGTTGACGACGTGCGCCACGTTGCTGATCAGCTTGATGATGCTCTTCGCCATGACATAGCCGGGGGCCGCCTTGCCGCCGATGAGCACGCAGCGGTTGGTCCAATCGGCCGCATCCCCCCGTTTGATCCGGTCGTAGAGATGGATCACGTGCAGGATGTTGAGCAACTGCCGTTTGTATTCGTGGATGCGCTTGACCTGGACGTCGAAAAGGGCCTCGGGGTGAAAATCGACATCGCACTCGGTCTTGACCAGCTCCGCCAGGCGTTTCTTGTTGATTTGCCGGGCGACGTCCCAGCGATGGCGGAAACTTGGGTCGTCGGCATGCTCGGCCAGCTTTGCGAGTTGCGGCAGGTCGGCGACCCACTGTTCGCCGATGGTGGCGGTGATCAGCCGCGAGAGGGCCGGATTGCTCCCCGCCAGCCAGCGGCGCGGCGTCACGCCATTGGTTTTGTTGTTGAATTTCTCCGGCCACAGTTCGTGGAAATCGCGGAACAGACCGGCCGAAAGAAGCCGGGAGTGGAGCACGGCGACGCCGTTGACGGAAAAACTGCCGACGATGGCCAGGTAGGCCATGCGCACCATCGGTTCCGGTCCTTCTTCGATCAGCGACATGCGCTGTTGCCGCTCGATGTCCCCCGGCCAGCGGAGGGCCACCTCGGCCAGAAAGCGGGCGTTGATTTCGAAAACGATGTCGAGCAGGCGCGGCAGCAGGCGACGGAAAAGCCGCACCGGCCACCTTTCCAACGCCTCGGGCAGCAGGGTATGGTTGGTGTAGGCCATCGTCCGGGTGGTGATCTCCCACGCCTGGTCCCAGCCGATGCCGTGCTCGTCCATCAGCAGCCGCATCAGTTCCGGCACGCAGCAACTCGGATGGGTGTCGTTGAGCTGGAAAACGTTCAGGTCGGCAAAGGCGCCGAGATCCCGCCCGTGCGTTCCCACCCAGCGCCCCAGCACGTCCTGCAGGCTGGCTGAGGCGAGAAAATACTGCTGGCTCAGGCGCAGCTCCTTGCCGCTTTCGCTGCTGTCGTTCGGATAGAGCACCATGGTGATGTGCTCCGCCTCGTTCTTCGCCGCCACCGATTCGGGGTACAGGCCAGCGTTGAATTCACGCAGATCGAATTCGTCGGTGGCCACCGATTTCCACAGGCGCAGCGTGTTCACCGTGCCGTTGCGATAACCGGGGACGGGCAGATCGAAGGGAATGGCGAGCACGTCATGGGTGTCGACCCAGCGCATCAGCAGATCGCCCGCCGGGCCGCGATAACTTTCGCTGCGTCCTTCGAAGTGCACCCGCTGGGCGTATTCCGGTCGCTCGATTTCCCACGGATGGCCGGCGCGCAGCCAGTGGTCCGGTTCCTCGACCTGTTGCCCGTTGACGATTCGCTGCCGGAACATGCCGTACTCGTAGCGCAGGCCGTAGCCCTGCACCGGCAGCTGCAGGGTGGCGCAGCTGTCGAGGAAGCAGGCGGCCAGCCGCCCCAGGCCCCCGTTGCCAAGCCCGGCGTCGTGCTCCGCCTCGGCCAGCTCTTCAAGGTGCAGCCCAAGGCCGTACAGCGCCTGCCGCACCATCTCGTCGGCGCCCAGGTTGAGCATGGCGTTGCTCAGGGTGCGGCCCATGAGAAATTCGAGGGAAAGATAATAGCCGCGTTTGCAGTCGCGCTCTTCATAAGCGTAGCGGGTATTTTTCCAGCGCTCCATCAGCCGGTCGCGCAGGGCGAGGGCGAGGGCCTCGTAGGCGTAGTGAACGGAGCGGCAATGCTTGTCGCGCCCCAGGTTATGCGTGTAGTAATGGCGAAAGTCGCGGGCCAGGCTGGCGGAATCCATGCCGAGGGGCGGCAGTTCGGTCAAGTCGGGCAGAGGGATCGAATGAAACTGCTGATCGCGAAAATACATAAAGGGTCTCTTTTTCAGTTGGGGTGGCCGATGGAAAAGCGGCGAACGGGCGACAGTTTAACACAGAAAACCGGGTCGGGAGCAAGTGCCATGGTGCGGATGGGGCGGGCTGGGGGGTTTTGGATTGACAGGGGAGATTAAGGGCGGGTGGTGGGCGAGGAGTTTGATGAAGCCTCTCGCGGTTACGCGAGCCGACGCCCGCACGGGGATGTCGGCTTTTGCTTTGTCGGCTCCGGCCTTGTTCACCCTTTTTATTGCTGTGCCAGTATTCTGAGCAAATCCTTTTTACCGACGGCGCCGAGTTTGTCGCATATCCGCTTCATGTAGGTTTTGACCGTCGATTCGGAGATGCCGAGTTCGGCCGCGGTGTGGCGATAGCTGCTGCCTTCGAGACTGCGCGCCAGCACCAGATATTCCCGCTCGGACAAAAGCAGGCGAATGTTGTCGGGAATATGGCTGTGGGCTTCGGGCATTGGTGGGGCGATGGGCGGGGCGGGCGCCGCGATGGGCGGGGCGGGTTGGGGGCGGCGGCTCAGCAGATAGAGGGCAATCACCGACAGGTTGATGACCACCTGTCCGGTCAGGACGATGGTTTCGGTCAATCCGCTCTGCAGGCTTTCGAGCCACCGGCCGGCGGCGATGCCGAGACAGAGCGTCGCGAGGCCGAAGCCAAAGGATCGCAGCGGTTGGGGGAAGGAGAGCAGATAGGCCAGCAGGAAGATATCGACGAAGCCCTGGCCGGCCTGGATGGTGAACATGCTCAGGTTGCCGGCAAGGGGGGTGGGAGATTTCAGCAGGATAAAGGCGACCATGCCCAGAACGATGCCGCAGACCAGGGTGAGATCCCGATGCTTTTGATACAGCCAAATGCCGCCGAGGACCGTGGCCATGTAGAAAGGGAGTTCCGCCCCGGGCAGGAATGCGACCTTGTTATAGGCGGGGGCGATGAAACCGTACATCAGTCCGCTGAGGACGTGAAAGACCAGAACGAAGGGCAGGTAGCGCCACAGGCCGACGGGTGGCGGCTCTTCCGCCGCCAGGGCGGGGCGCCGCAGCAGCAGCAGAATCAGGGGCAGGCAGATGATGGCGGCCAGCCCCGGTCCGCCGCCGGGCCAGACATGCAGGGGAATCAACAACAGGTTGGCGGCGACCAGGCCGAGTGCGGCGCTCAGGATGGGGGTGGGCGATTGGCGCAGCAGACAGCTGGCCTGGATGGCGACAAAGGCGCCGCAGACGCCGAGCGGGGGAAGGAGGTGGGGCGCTTCGGATGGCCAGGTGGCCACCGCCAGGGTGAGGGCGACGGTCAGCACAATGCCGGCCGGGGCCAGCCGGCGAAAGAGTCGCACCGGGCAGGCCCAGGCGATAACCGCCAGGCTCAGCGTGTGGGGCAAAAGGAAGAAAGGAATGGCATCGACGACTCCGTCCGCGGCCAGCAGTGGACCATCCATGGGCACGGCCAGCAGCCACCAGACGAAGGCGGCAAAGGCGAAGGCGGCAAAGACGAAGTCGGATTGCACTCTCATGGGAAATAAGTTTACGGAAAGACGACACAAAAGGCAAAAGATTTCACCTGGGACGACAAAACGACGACTGTCTTCATCCGCCGGGTTTGCTTTAGAATTCCAAGTAAAGTCAATGGCTTTTGCTTCGCAGAAGGAACCGTTGGCCGTACCGTTTTCTAGGGAGGTTGTCATGGGATCTGGGTGGAGAAGCGTTCAGCGAACCTGTTTGCTGCTTGTTGTTGTTCTGCTGACGGCGGGATTGGCCGCCTGCGGCGGTAGCGGCGGCGGCACAAAGCACACGCCGGAGGCGCCGGCCGAGGAGGGCGCCGCGACCATTACCGGTCAGGTCACGGGCAGCGGCGGCCTGGTCGGCGTTGCCGTTGCGGCGGGCGGAAAGACGACCACCACCGATGCCAATGGTTTTTATCATCTGTCTGCGGTGCCGGTGCCGGAGGACAAGCGCCTGGTGGTGAACTTCGCCATGGACGGGCGGGTGCCCGCCACCCGGATTCTCGACGTGGCGGCTGGCGAGAGCTATGCCGTTTCGGTGTCGCTGCCGCTCTATCACGCCTCCGAAACCGGCCTCGATCCCAGCCAACCACAGAGCGTCTCCGCAGCGGTGAACGCGGTGAACGTGCTTGCATTGGAGATCCCCGCCGGCAGCCTGCAAGGGGCGTCGGGGAACGTCGATGTCACCGCTTTTTACGGCGATCCGACCACCGATGCGGGGCTGGACGCCTTTCCCGGCGATTTCATGGCCGCCGAGAGCGCCGACACCGCCGCCGACACCTTGCTGGAGAGCGTCGTCTTCACCGAGATCACCATCCTCGATGCCGCGGGCAAGGAGATCAAAGACCTTTCCGAACCGGCCACGGTGCGGCTGCGTCTCCCCGACGCGCTGCAGACCGTGTACAGCGCCGGCGACACCATCCCCTGGTGGTCCTTCGACGAGGAGCAGGGTATTTGGGTGCGAGAGGACGCCTTTCCGGAGGACGATAGCCTTGCTGACGCGCGGGTCATCGACGTGGCGGGAACCCTGTTCGCCGAAGCCCGCGTCACCCATCTGAGCTGGTGGAACGTCGATGTCCCCATCGAGCAGCACGCGGTGGTCTGCGTGCAGGTTCGCGACTGCGAGGCGGGCCAGCCCCTCGCCAATGTGCGGATGGAGGCCAGGGGGGTGACTTTCAACGCCTCCACCTTCGGCACCACCGACGCGGAGGGCTGGGCCTGCATGACCGTGAAACAGTCCGCCGCCGAGGGGGACCGGGAGCGCGTCACCCTGTGGGCGAAAAAAGGCCCCCTCACCGCCCAGTACGAGGTGACCGACAGCGGTGAAGGGAACGTGGCCAGCAACGAAATTTTCGTCCCCCGCGAACAGGGGAGCACCTTGCGGGGCGGCTCGGGTCAGGAAAACTGGTTGCGTTTGGCCAACCCCCTGTGCCTCAACTACGACGGCGCGATCTCCGGCACGGTGACCTACGCAGGGACCGGCGCGCCGGCCGCCGGCTTCAGCGTCTACACCGATGTCGGCGTCACGGCCAAGACCGACGCTCAGGGCGCATATGCGATGAAGGTGCCCAAAGGCAATCTTTTGGTCTATGCCCCCGGCGTGGGGAGCCAGGCGGTTGTTGTGGGCGCCGCCGCGGTTGTGGTCGATTTCGAAATTCCCAACCAGGCGCCGGTCATTGACCAGATCACCCTCCAGCCGGGGGCCGTGGTCTCTTCGGGCGAACAGGTCCGCTTCACCGCCCAGGCCCAGGATGCCGACGGCGACGCAATAACGTACGCGTGGCAGGCCGATGTCGGCGCCCCAACTACCGGGGCGGGCGCGACCTTTGCCTGGACGGCTCCGACCGGCGCGGGGACGGCCCGCATCATCCTCACCGTGACCGACGACAAGGGCGCCACGGTCACCGCCGAGCGTTCGGTGGTCTACGGCGGCGAGGTGGGCGGAAACAGCCTCAAGGTGACGCTCAAGGACGATCCCGTCAGCGACCAGCCGGTGGCGGGGGTGCATGTGGTGCTGCACGGAGTGGACAACGTCGCGGTGGAGGATTACAAAGTCACCGGCGCCGACGGCGTGGCCGACTTCGGCAATGTCGGGCGGCAGAAGGTTACCTTGACCCTCGGCTATGAAACCTCCGGTTACCACGTCATGGCGACGACGGAACCCACCAGCAAGGCTCTGCACACGCTGGTGGAGATGCCGGCTGGCGACCACGTCTACTATATCAACGAGTATCGTGACGATCAGGATCAATCGGTTGTCGAGGCGACGTTGACATTGGATTGGGGGGCGGACGGCCCGCCGCAGGAAATCGTCGAGGTGGACCTGGAGCCCTTCCTTTCGTTAACCAATGATATGATCAATTACAATTTGTGGGTGTATTCTTCCCAACGGCAGAACGACGACCTCTTCAGTCTGCTTGCCAGCGGCGTGAAGGAGGATGAACCTTCCCAGTACTCTCTCCACAAGTACGGTTTTCTCCTCGACCAGACCCTGACCGCGGGAGCGAATTACGCCATCGACATGGACCGCGATCCGCTGATTGTCACCTGGAACACGGTCTTGGCCGGCACCCGCGAAGCGGCGCCCATCGACGACCTTTCCTTCTCTGCGCAGCGCAAGGGGGTGTACTACGATTTGGGGCGCAATTGGTTCGACGAGCCTGCGACCTTCGGCACCGTGGCCGTCGCCGGCGACTTCCCCGGTCCCTTCGAAGCGCAGGTCAGCGCCTACAGCGGGGATAATTACGCCTCCTCCTATCGGCGGCTGGACGCTCTGACCGAAAACATGAGTTTCTCCCTTCCGGATCTGCAATTCGCCAACCTCGCGCACCAGAACGGGACGATTTCCTGGACCCGCGCCGGCTCCATGGCGCCCGATCTGGTGACCATTGAGCTCTCCACGGGCCACGAATTCGTCGGAGAGGAGATGGTGCCGCCGACCTTCTGGGAGGCCTCTATGGCCGGCGACAAGGCGCAGTGGCAGGTGCCGGCGCTGCCGGCCGCCATGGACGGCTGGATCGATCGGCAGAAGATCGGCCAAGCCGGCTGGGTATGGGTGGAGGCCGAGGACTGGGACGGCATCACCGGCTTTGAGCATCTGTTAACGGTCTATCTCGGTGGCGACGATCCCGACGCCTTGAGCGACCAGCGGTTCAGCGTGGAACACTATGCCGATTTTTGGGCCGAGGTGACGGCGGCGAGGGTGCAGACCGCCGGCGTTGAGGGGCGGAAGATGCCCGCCGAAGCGAAGAAGCGCGGGTTCGGCCTGCTGCGACGGTAAACGGCAAGCCGGATAAAGAAAAAGATGGGGCGCTCCGCAAGGAGCGCCCCATCTTGCTGTGTGCGACAACGCATCCCGCCGCTCGCCTCGATCCAGCCCGGCCTCCGCCAGACTGGCGGCGGTTTGCGTCGCAGGGGGATAAAGCCCGGTCAGGCAAACCGCAATATCACCAGATTGATCAAGCCGATCAAAAAACCGAGGAAAGCGCCGAAAATGTTGATGTATTTGAATTGCTCCTGCATGATTCCCATCAGCAGCCCTTCGATCTTGAGCACGTCGAGGGTGTTGACCTTCTCCTCCACCATGCGCCGCACGTTGAGGGAATCGACCAGCGGCGGCACTTCGCGTTTGAGCAGCTCCGCCAGTTGGGCATAGAGTCCGTCCTCCAGTTCTCCACGCACATCGGCCGGCAGACGGGCGGAAAGCTTGCCCAGCGGCGCCTGAAACAACCATTGCTCGGTTTTGGCGGCGAGCACCGTGGTCAACGCTTGCCGGGCGCCGGGGGAGCGCAAAGCCGCCAGCAGACGGTCGGCGAGCATCCGGCGCGCCTGCTCCAGGCCGCCGGCCGGCAGCGCCTGGGTGAGCAGAACGCCGAAGGAGCGATCCTTGACGCGATCGATGCCGCGCTCGGCGAGGGTGAGGAGGGTTTCGGCGGCGCGCCGGCTCTGCACCAGTTCCACCGCGCGCTGGCGCAGAAATCGGCGCACTCCCGCCACCTTTTCGTAGGGCAGGCGCTCGACAAAGGCGCCGGGCGAACGATCGAGAAAACCGCCCACGCGCTCGCGCAACATTTCGGCGACCTGCGCCTGGGTTTTCTCCTCGCGCAGCCAGCGGGCGATCTCCTCCCCCGCCCGGTCGAGAAATTCGGGGATGCGGGCGTAAACCTTGTTCATGTCGATGAAGCCGGCCAAAAGTCCGGAAAGCCCGCCCAGCGAGTCGAGAAAGGCCTCGATCGCCTCCTTTCCTTTTTTCACCAGCCGCTCGCGAAAATCGGGGTCGTAGAGCATGCCGCCGAATTTTTCCAGCAGCGGCGGAATTTCCTTCTCCAACTGGCTGAGCAGGACCTCCACCAGATCGGCCGGCAGCAGTTCGCGCAGCGTGCGCTCCGAATTCAGCCACCGTTCGATTTTGTCGTCGACGAAGTGGCCGACGCCGCGGCTGACCGCCTCCGAATGCAGAAAGGCGCCGATGCGTTCGTCGAGGTGACCGCGCAGTTGCTCATAGCGGGCTGGAGTGAGAAAGCTCTCCAGGTCGCGGGCGAGCAGTTCATCCCCCTGGCGCGCCAGATAGTCGCGCAGTTTCTTCTCGCATTCGGCGCTCTCCAGGTAATCGAAGATGGCGCCCACCGCCTTCCAGCGCAGCAGCTCCACCAACTCCCGGAAGCGGCCAGCGTAGGCGGTCGGCACCAGGGTGGCGACCGGCCCCAGATCGCGGTCGAGAAAACCGTCGAGTTTCTCCCGCAAAGTCTGCTGCAGTTCGCGGCGGAAACTCGATTTTTCCAGGGTGCGGCCGACATCCTCCGAAGTGAGCAGGTGGCTGCCGACCATGTCGCCCATTTTTTCCGCGAGTTCGAAGCGTTTGGCTGGTATGATCCCCGGGGTCAGGGGAATGCGCACCCCGCCGATCCGCCAGGGGCGCAATGGGCGAAAAAGCATGCGGATGGCGATGTAGTTGGTAACATAGCCGATGAACGCCCCGAGCAGAGGCGGCAGCAGATAAGGCAAAATCGTTTCAAAGGACATGTAATATTACTCCGGGCGGCCGGGATCGTTCCGCCGATCATAGCTGGATTTTCCCGGCGGAACAAGGCCATGGGTTCCACAAGGAGGAACAGATGCCGGATACCACCGAAGAGAAGATGCGCATTCGCGAGATGATCATTGACGATCTGCCACACGTTTTTCATATCGGCGAGGAAATTTTCACCTCCGAGTATTCCCCGAGCCTGTACCGCACCTGGGACGAATACGAAATTACCACGTTGTTCAATTCCGACAGTGAGCTGTGCCTGGTCGCCGAGGCCGGCGACGCCATCGTCGGCTTCGCCCTCGGCACCACGGTGGAGAAGCACCACAGCGCCTGGAAATACGGCTATCTGGTCTGGCTCGGCGTGCGCAAAGGGGTGCAGAAGGGGAAGGTGGGCGAGCGGCTGTTCAAGGAAATCCGCCGGCGGATGAAGGAGCAGGGGGTGCGCATCATCATCATCGATACCGACGCCGACAACAGCGCCGCCATTGGCTTTTTCGAGAAAATGGGTTTCGGCAACGTCCAGGAGCATGTCTACATGACTCTGAATCTCGGGCGCAAGGCGAAAAAAAGGAAGAAAAGCCATGACAACCAGGGTTGAGGCGATCTGGCGAAAGATCGATGCGCAGCGGCTGCGCCGTCTGCTGCTGGACCTGCTGCAAACCTATTCCCCCAGCGGCAAGGAGGAGGACGTTCAGCTGCTGATCGAGGAGACCTTCCGCGATCGGGGATTGGCGGTCGAACGGCAGCCGGTGGCGGATGAGCGCTACAACCTGCGTCTGACCTTGGGCGCCGGGGAGCCGCAGTTCTACCTCGTCGGGCATGTCGATACGGTCACCGCCTTCGACCTGGAGGATTTCGGTCCGCGGGAGGAAGGCGACCTTATCCACGGTCTCGGCAGCGCCGACATGAAAGGCGGTTGCGCCGCCATGTGCGAGGCCTTTCTCGCCCTGGCCGAGTTGCCGCGGGCCGAGCAGCCGCCGATAGGTTTGCTGCTGGTGGTCGGCGAGGAGGAAAACGGCGACGGCAGCGCCGCCTTCCTGCGCCACCAGCGGCCGCGCTGGGTGGTGATCGGCGAACCGACCTCCCTCAACCCCTGTTTTTCCCATTACGGCTATCTGGAGGCCGGTTTCGTCACCCGCGGCCGACGCATTCACTCCTCCCTCCCCGAACTTGGCCACAACGCCGTCGAATCTATGCTGCGGGTGCTGCTGCATCTGGGGCGCGATCCGCTCTTTAACCGGGAGAATTCGGGGATCGTCTATTCCATCCGGGAGATGAGTTCCGGGCGGGCCGGTTTCGTCGTTCCCGACCGTTGCGAGAGCTGGATCGATCTGCACCTGCCCCCCGACATGGAACCGGAGAAGGTGATGGCGGCGATCCGGCGGCGTGTCGCGCACGCCGAAGACCTGATCAGCGGGCTCGATCTGGACGTCGACTTCGCCTTCGCTGCCCAGGGCTACCGGCTCGCCGCCCATACTTCGCCGGCGCAGGTGCTGACCGACATCTACCGCCGGCTGTCCCTGCCGCTGCGCCAGGAGCCGTTTCGCTCCCATTCGGACGGCAACCTTTTTTTCGAGGCCGGGGTCAATCCCCTCATCCTTGGCCCCGGTTCGCTGGAGGTGGCGCACACCCCGGACGAACAGACCAGCTTCGCCGAGGTTCTCGCCGCGGCGAAGATCTACGCGGCGCTGGCGCTGGAATGCGGCTGAGCAGACCGCTGGCGGGAGGGGCAAACGAAACGGGCGACTTGCCGAAGAAAGTCGCCCGTTTGCCGTTCCCGGATTTCTACCGCTAACCCTCCATCTCGATCAGCGAATGATCGCCGATGTTCATCCGCCTTGGGGTGCCGACCAGGCGCACGGAGTCGCCGAGCAGGCTGGCGTTGAGAATGATGTCGCGCACCTCGCTGTTGGCGTTGACGATGGAGTCGCGGATGATGCTGGTATCGATGCGGCTGCCGGCGGCGATGGATACATTGGGGCCGAGAATGCTGTCGCGCACCACGGCGCCTTCGCCGATGTGCACCGGCTCGATGAGCACGGAATTGATCACTTCGCCATGGCAGTGATTGCGGCCGCGCAGCAGAAAGCGGTTGGTTTCCAGCAGCGTCTCCGGTTTGCCGCAGTCGAGCCAGGCGTCGATTTCCGGCGCGCGGAACTTCATCCCGGCGCCGATCATGCGCATGAAGACCGACGGCAGGTAATATTCCCCCTTCACCGTCTCGCCGGCCTGGATCGTCTCCTCGATGCAATGCATGAAACGTGGCCCGTCCTTGAGGTAATACAGCCCCACCTGGGCCAGTTTCGACACCGGCTTCTCCGGTTTCTCCACCATGTCGACGATGAACTCCCCGCGCACCACGTTCACCCCGAAGCGCTGATAATCCTCGACCTCCTTTGAATAAATGAGACCGTCGCAGTCAGCGCTCAGGCGCGGAATCGCCGTCAGGTCGGAGACGAAGATGGTGTCGTTGAAGACGACCAGAACATCGTCCCCGGCGTCGATGCGCGGGGCCGCCAGGGCGACGGCGTGCGCCGGCCCGAGGCGCTCCTTCTGTACGATGAAGCGACAGGGCAGGTCGGGAAACCGACGCTGCAGGAAATCTTCGATCTGGCCGCCGTTTTCGTCGGTGATGAAGATGTATTCGCTGGCCGCCAGCGGCTGCAGGCGACTGATGATGTGTTCGAGGACGGTTTTGCCGGCGACGCTGACCAGCGACTTGGCCCGGGTATGGGTGTGCGGACGCAGGCGGGTTCCTTTGCCGGCGACCGGCAGGATGACCTTCATCGATGTCCCTCCGTAATTTGGGTGAATGGCAGATGAGGCAAAACCTGGAAACTATAGCAGGAAAACGATCATTGTCCCACCCTTCCGGCCTCTTTGGCGTGGCGAAAAGCGGGATGCCGCCCGAGGTGCGCCAGCAGATAATCGGCAATCAGCCCGTTCACCACCCCGGTTGCCAGGGCGAAAAGAAGAAAAAACGGCAACAGTTGCCACACCCCGTCATGGCGGATGAGAACGAGCCAGGCGACCAGCACCTGCGCCGCCGCGTGCCCGACCGCGCCGAGGGCCGAGGCGCCGACCGGCCCCAGATGCCGGCCGAACAGGACGCGGGCAGCGGTCATCAGGGCGGTGGCGGCGCAGCCGCCGGCCAGGGAGAGGAGAAAGCCGGGGGAAAGGAACTGGCCGAGCAGCAGGGAGCCGATGCCGATGCGCGCCAGGGTGAGGCTCCAGGCGGCGCGGCCGCCGTAGAGAAAGAGGGCGAGGAGGGTCAGGATGTTGGCCGCTCCCGGACGAAACCAGGGGACCGGCGACGGCAGCAGGGCTTCCAGCGTGTGCAGCGCCACCGCCAGGGCGGTGAACAGGGCGAGGAAGATGCGCCGGCGCAGCCGGGTGAGCTCCTGCGCTTCAGCGACTGAGCAGGTCATAGTCGGCGCGCTCGCCGGCGCTCCCGTCGATGCGCACCAGCAACCGGTTGGGTACGCAAGCGATGAAGTCCCCCGTCCGCATGGCTTCTCCCATCCGCATGCAGGTTTTGTGCAGGCAGGGAGAGGCGAGAATGCGAGCGCGACCGTTTTCGATCGCCAACTGCGTCTCCCCGAGAGGACCGGTCAGCGTCACGCGGCGATTTTCGGCGAGGGGCGCGCTGAACACCAGGCGGCCGTCCCGCTCCGCCACAACCCGCTCCCCCGGTGCGCCAGGGCGGTGGAGGGAAAAAGACGCGGCGGTGAGCAGCAGGAGCAGCAGCACGATGCAGTAATCGAGGCGGGTCGGACGGCGCAGCAGGGCGGTCAACGCCATTCGATCATCTCCCACAGGCCGCTGGTTGCCAACCGCCGGCCGTCGGCGGCGATGATCAGGCCGTCCACCCCCGGCTGCGCTTGCAGAAAGGCGAATCCTTTTTCCGGCCCGAGGACAAAAACGGCGGTGGCGAGCACGTCGGCTTCGATGGCGCTGGCCGCCAGCACGGTGACGCTCTGGCAGGCGGCGGCCGGATAGCCGGTCGCCGGATCGAACAGGTGGTGATAACGGCGGCCATCCTGTTCGAAGTAA
Organism: Desulfuromonadales bacterium; assembly: GCA_041677125.1. Lineage (GTDB taxonomy): Bacteria > Desulfobacterota > Desulfuromonadia > Desulfuromonadales > JACZKF01 > JBAYQP01. The sequence continues at coordinate 72,360 of JBAYQP010000002.1, forward strand.
CGTTCGTAGTCGCCGGAGGAGACGATGGCGCGGTCGGCCAGCGGGACAACGGCGAGCAGGTCGCCGGGACGGCGCGGATGCTCGATGCCGATGCGCCAGGGGCCTTCGCCGCGGTCGCCGAGAAGGCGGATATCGCCGCCGGCGTTGACCGAGGCGCTGTTCACGCCAGCCCGGCGCAGCGTCTCGATGGCCCGGTCGATGGCGTACCCCTTGGCGATCCCCCCAAGATCGATGGCCAGCGCCGGATCGCTCTTGCTCACCCGGCGTCCCGCCAAGGTCAGCGCTCCGGGGCCGGTCCCCGCCAGGGCGGCGCGGATGTCCGCTGCCGCCGGCACCCGCGGCCGCTCGCTTTCGATCGCCCACAGTGCTTTCAGCCGCCCCAAAGTCAGATCGAAGGCGCCGCTGGAAGCCGCCGCCATCCGCAGGCCGAAGGCGATGACCTCGGCGGTTTCCGCCGCCACCTCGACGCTATCGGCGGCCCGGGACAGGCGCGCGGCATCGCTTTCCGCCGCCGGCCCCATCAGCGCCTCGATGCGCGCCATTTCGGCGAAGGCGGCGGCCACCGCCGGCTCCAGGCGGGCGCGGTCGGCGCCCCGGGCGGTGATCTCCACCACCGTGCCCATCATGATCCGCTGCCGGTGGACGACAGCCGCCGGCTCGGCGGAGCGCAGGCGCAACACGGCCGCAAGCAGCAGAAGGGTGATGAGCAGAACGATAATGGCTGTGCGTTTCAGGGCGGGGGACACGGATTCAGGCTGCTTCTAGTCCTCAACAATTTCGCCGATCAGGTCGTATTCGGAGGAGTCGGTGATCTTCAACGGGACGATGTCGCCGACGTTGGCCTGACCGGCGGTGATGTAAACCTGACCGTCGACGTCGGGCGCCTGGCGAATGCTGCGCCCGCGCAGCAGCAGGTCGGTTTCCTCGCTGAGGCCCTCCACCAGCACCGGTTCGGTGCGGCCGACCAGGGCGCGATTTTTGCGAAAGGAAATCCGGGCCTGCGCCTTCATCAGCTTGCCGTAGCGGCTCTTTTTCACCCGCTCGGCAATCTGCTCCGGCAGGTCGGCGGCCACCGTCCCCTCTTCGCGGGAGTAGCGGAAAACGCCCAAGCGCTCAAAGTGCCCTTCGTTGACGAAATCGAGCAGCCGTTGAAACTGCTCTTCCGTTTCGCCGGGGAAGCCGACGATGAAGGAGGTGCGCAGGGTGATGTCCGGGATGCGTTGACGAATCCGGATCAGCAGATTGCGAATGGCGGCCGAGTCGACCCGGCGGTTCATCATGCCGAGGATCTTGTCGTCGATGTGCTGCAGCGGAATATCGAGATATTTGCAGATCTTCTCTTCGCCGGCGATCAGGTCGAGCAGTTCATCGGAAATGCCGTCCGGATACGCGTAAAGAAGGCGCAGCCATTGCAGCCCCTCGATGCCGACCAGCGCCCGCAGCAACTCTTCGAGGCCGCCGCCGTCCTGGCGGTCGGCGCCGAAGGCCGTGATGTCCTGGGCGATGAGGTTGATTTCCTTCACCCCGTCGGCGACCAGCCGCCGCACCTCCGCGACCACCGATGCGATGTCGCGGGAGCGCAGATTGCCGCGCAATTGCGGGATGATGCAGTAGGAGCAGCGATTGGCGCAGCCATCGGCAATTTTGACGTAGGTCGAATAAAAGGGCGAGGAATGCACCCGCGGCGTGGTGTGGTCGTAAAGGAATTCGGCCGCGCCGACCGCCTGCAGAACCTGCTCCCGGCCGGTCAGCGCGTCGAGCAGTTCGACGATGCGCGGCGCGTCCCCAGTGCCCATGAACAGATCCACCTCGGGCAATTCCGGAACCAGATCCTCTTCGTAGCGCTGCGGCAGGCAGCCGGTCACCACCAGGTAGCGGCAGCGCCCCTTCGTCTTGAAATCGGCGACTTCGAGGATCGTCTCGATGGACTCCTCTTTCGCCTCTTTGATGAAGGAGCAGGTATTGACGATGATGATATCCGCCTGTTCTTCATCGGTGACGATTTCGAAGCGGTCGGCCGGCAGGTGGCCGAGCATGACTTCGGCATCGACCAGGTTTTTCGGACAGCCGAGGCTGACCAGACTCACTTTCTGCTTCATGGGTTCTTTCTGGAAAGCAGATCGCGGGCGGCGGGGCCGGACGCCCCTTGGTCGCCGCGCGTCCGCTGGTTATTGCCGGAAGTTGATGAACTGCAGTTCGATGTCGAAATCCCGCCCCTTGAGCAGCTGAATGATTTCCTGCAAATCGTCGAGTTGTTTGCCGGTGACCCGCACCTGATCCTCCATGATCTGCGCTTGCACCTTGAGCTTGCTGTCCTTGATCGTCTTGACGACCTCTTTCCCCTTCTCCTTCGAGATCCCCTGGACGATCGCCACCCGTTGCCGCACCGCGCCCGCCGAAGCCGGCTCCTTCTTGCCGAAATCGAGGCACTTGGGGGAAACGTTGCGCCGCACCAGTTTTCCCTTCAGGATATCGACGATCGCCTGGAGTTTGTAATCGTCGGCCGCCAGCAGCACGATGGCGTCCGTTTCCAGATCGATTTCGTTGTGGGTCCCTTTGAAATCGTAGCGCTGCTCGACTTCCTTGCGGGTCTGGTTGACGGCGTTGTCGATCTCCTGAAGATCGACTTTGGAGACAATGTCAAAGCTTGGCATGAAGACGCCCTCCGGAAAAAATGCGGCGCGGTGCGCCGGTGCAAATGTATAGCATGGAATCCCCGCGCAGGGAAAGAGTCGGGTCGCGACTCAGAACCCCATTCCTCCTTCGCTGGGATGCAGCACTTCCACCCCGGCGGGGGGGACAAAGCGGAACCGATCGGCGGCAATGCCGCGATTCACCCGGGTGTTGCCGAATTCGATCCAGGTGCTGTTGCCGCCCGGATCGAAGACCGAGGTGGAAACAATGGGAAATACAGCTTTTTGCCCCTTGGCGTGCACCGCCTGGCGATCGACGACCACCAGCATTCGGTCAATCAGCGGCGAAGGGCGGCGGGGACGCAATTCGAGAGCGTAATTCCCCTCGGCGTCCTGATGGGGCGACGCCCAGGTAATCTGAAAATCGCGGGACAGATTGCCGAGGCCGGTAAGAAAGGTCATCGGATCGTCGGCGCGGTTTTGTCCGGCGGAGTCGATTTCCGATTCGATCACCTGGCGATTTTCCGGCAGATAGACCCACATGGTGCGACCATCGGAGACGATCGCCTGCTCGGTGGGCCGGTCGTAATCCCAGCGGAATCTGGTCAGCGGCGCCTGCGCGTTGACCGCGGCGCTGAATTGGATGGCGACCTTGCCGCCGCCGTGCTGCTGGCGGTCAAGAGATGTCAGGCGTGACACCTGGGAAAAATCGGCCTGCATGTCGAGGATGGCCTGGCGGGCGGCATCGGCCTTGAACGGCGCCTCCAGGGCATTGACCACCTGGTTCAGGTTGCCCTCGGCGCCTGGGGCCGCCGCCGGCAGCAGAAACAGAAAAAAAGGCAGCAGGTTGAATATGCGACGCATGGAAACCTCCGGGAAGGGGATCGCTTTACAGAATCGTTATCTTATCATCTCTGCGGACCGAACGCACCCGCAGCTCCCCGCTTTGCAAATCGAATTCCGCCGTACGACCGTAATTGCCGCCGACGTCTTCGGCCGCCAGCGGCAGATGGAGGCTACGCAAGGTTTCCCGCGCAGTGCGGATATTGCGGGCGCCGATCCCTTCCTCCGCTTGGTGATACAGCGGTTCGAACATGTTGGCGCCGCCGACCAGCTTGGCGATCAGTCGCTCCGCCGCCGCGCCCTCGGCGAGCAAGCGATCGATCATCAGGCGGATGGCGGAATCGACGAACTTGGTCGGCCGCATTTCCGGCAGCGCCGCACGGGGCGCGGGGAGCAAGGTGTGGGCGAGACCGCCGATGCGCACTTGCGGGTCGTAGAGGGCGATGCCGAGACAGGAACCGAGGCCGTAAGCAATGAGAACGACCGGCGCGCGGGCGATGCGGACTTCGGAAATGCCGACCCTTTCCAGTTGCCGCATCATTGCTCCCCAACCGCGTTCAGCAGCAATTCGAGGGAAGCGGGATCAGGGAGAAGAAAAAAATGTCCGCGGATGGCCTCCTTCGGATTGGCCTGGCCGTAAAATACGGTCTCCACCATCAATGCCTCGTCGCCGGTTTGACTCAATTGGATAAGGACATGATCGACCACCGCACCGGCCATGTCGAAGGCCAAAAGGGGAATCGAGGGGATCAGGTTCATCCGCAGCAGACTGCCGAGGGCGCTCAGATAGGCGGAAGCCAGAATATTGCCGACCTCCTTGAGGGTGGAGGCGCCGAGTTCGTTGAGAATCAGGGTCTTTTCCTTCTCGCCGAGCAGGCGCGAGAGCAGACGATGGGCGCTTTCCCGGGGGAAAATCAGCAGAATGCTGCCGCGCGCGTCACCCAGCATCTGCAGGGTGATGCCGACGACGACCTGCTCGGGGCCGCCGAGAAGATCGGGGACGTCGCCGATGGGGGTGATCTTCAACTGCGGCACGCGCAAAAAAATGCTCTCACCGATCAACTGGGAGAGAGCGGTAGCGGCATGCCCCATGCCGATATTGCTGATTTCCTTCAGGGTGTCAAGCTGCCCTGCCGTCAGCCGGTTGAAGCTCATGGCCGCACTCCTTGCCGCCGGGTGGCCGGCTCGGCCGTCCATCCAGAAGGGTTTGGGGATCGATAATGAAAATAACGCTGCCATCGCCGAGAACGGTGGCGCCGCTGACGCCCGGCAAATGATCGAGGGGGAAACCCAACGTTTTGACGAAGGCCTGCCGCTGTCCGGCCAAGCGGTCGACGACCAGGGCCACCCGCCGATGGCGGGCTTCGGTCAAAACTATGGGCACGGCCGCTCCGGGCGCCTGCGCCGGCAGGCCGAGGATTTTGCGCAACGAGAGCAGCGGCACCTCCTCTTCGCCGATGGTCGCCACCGCCTGCCGCCCGCGGGTGCTGATTTCGCTGCGGTCGATTTCCTGCGCCCGCAATAAACGGGTGAACGGAATGCCGATGCGGTGGCCGGCGCACTCGACGAGCAGCAGGTTGATGATCGCCACCGACAAAGGCAGTTTCAGGCGGAAACGGGTGCCCTGACCGGGCGCCGAATCGATGGCGAGGACGCCGCCGAGATTTTCCATCGCCGACTTGACGACATCCATGCCGACCCCGCGGCCGGAAATCTCCGTCACCTGGGCGGCGGTGGAGAAACCGGGAAAGCAGATCAGCTGCAGCGCATCGGCAGGGCGCATCGCCTTCGCCTGGGTCGGCGAGATCAGCCCCTTTTCCACCGCCCGCCTGCTGATGAAAGCGGGATCCATGCCGCGACCGTTGTCCGCGACCTCAATCAGGACTTGATCCAGTTCGCGCCAGGCGCGAACGCGCACTTCGCCGCGCGCCTCTATGCCGTGATCGATGGCGTTGCGGACCAGGTGCATCAGCGGATCCGCCAACCCCTCGATGAGCGCCCGGTCGAGTTCGATCTCCTGACCTTCGAGATGCAGAGCGATTTTCTTGTCGGTGGTGCGGCAGAGCTCCCGCACCAGGCGCGGCAAGCGGCTGGTGATGCTCTCCAGCGGCACCATGCGCGAGCGCAGGACGTTGTGGTGCAGGGTGTTGATCAGGCGCACCTGCTGGTCGAGCCCGGCGCGCAGGTCCTGCCAGCGCTCCTCGCGCAGGGCGGTCTGCAGAATGTAGCGGTTGGTGATCAATTCGCCGGTCAGATCGATGAAGCGATCAAGCAGTTCGGTGTTGATCCGCACCGACCGCACCCGATCCTCCCGGCGCGAGACAAAGGGCGGCGCCGGTGGCAAGTCGATCTTTTGCACCCGCACCTGCTCGACATCGCTCATCCCCTGCATTTTTTTCTGGATCTGGGCCGGCGGTTGGTCGCTTTGCAGTTGAACGGCGAGTTCGGGCGCCGCCGCGCCGCGCACCAGTTCTTCTTCCGTCGGCTGGCTGGTGACGATTTTTCCCAGCCGGGCCAGTTCCCTGAGCGTCAGCAGGGCGCGCGCCGCCGGGGCGGCGGCATCGGCGGCGAAAATCACCTTTACCTCCAGGGTGCCGGGCGTCTGCGGTGGCGGCGAATCGCTGGATGCGGCGGCTGCAACGGGCGTGGCTGGCGCGGGAACCACGGGGGCCGAGTGCGGCTGGTCGACGGCAAAAGCGGCAATATCCCGCTCCGGCCGCCGCTCTGCAATGTCATCGAGCAAACCTTCGAGCAGATCGAATCCGGCCTGCAACGGGGCGAGGATGGCCGTCGGCAGCTCGCCGCTCTTGCGGCAGGAGGACATGGTGTCCTCCAGGCGGTGGGCCAGGGCGGTCGTTTGCGCAAAGCCCATGGAGGCCGCCATCCCCTTGACCGAATGGACCGCCCGGAACAGGGCGTCGATATTCTTCCGGTCGGTGGGGGCCTGGGCCAATACCGGCAGCAGTTCATTCATTTGCTGCAGATGTTCCCTTGATTCAGTGAGGAACATCTCGTGGAATCGCTCCATGTCCATCTCAGGCCTGCGCCGTCTGGCCGGTGACCCGGCGCACGACTTCCAGGACCCGCTGTTCCTTGAAGGGCTTGACGATGAAGTCGCGGGCGCCTCCCTGCACCGCCTCGATGACCAGCGTTTCCTGGCCGAGGGCGCTGCACATGACGACGCGGGCTTGCGGATCCTCGCCGCAGATCTCCTGCAACGCCTCGATGCCGCTTTTGAGCGGCATGACGATGTCCATGGTCACCAGGTCCGGGCGCAGTTGCCGATACGCTTCGACCGCCTCTTGGCCATTACCGGCCTCGCCGACGATTTCGTAACCGGCCTTCAGGAAGATCTCCTTCAGCATGTTGCGCATGAACAGGGCATCATCGACAATCAGCACCCTGAGGCCCATTTTATTTCCTCCTCTGAGAGAAACGTTCAAGACCAGCCACCAGGCCGGCGGCATCGAGAATATTGATCATTTCACCCTCCCGGTCGAACCGGCAGCGGATGAGTTCGTTGCTATCGCCCATCGATTGATAGGGAGTCATTGCATCGGCATCGAGGGAAACGATCCGCTGCACCGACGTGGTGGTAAAAGCCATGGCGCAGAGGTGGGCGGCCAGGACGATGACCCGGCGGTCCCTGCGGCCGTCGTTCTGGCCGAGAAAGCCGGGAAGATCGAGCACCGGCAGTATCTGCCCGTGAAAGTTCATCGCCCCGGAAAAGCAGGGGGGGGCCATGGGGATGAAAAAAAGCGGCGGCGTCTCGACAATTTCCTGCAGATTGGCCACTTCGAGGCCATAAGGCTGTTCGCCGATCCGAAACAGCAGCACCTGTTCCATGCTCAGAAGTCCTCTTCTTCCAGACGAAACTGCTTGATCCGTTCGATCAATTCCTCGGCCAGGCAGGAGAGGGCAAGGGCCGACTGGGCCAGCTCCTCCATGCCGGCGGACTGCTGCTGGGTGGTGGCGGACACCTGTTCGGTGGCGGCGGCGTTATCGGTCACCACCCGCGAGATTTCGTCAATGACCTTGACCAGACTGCCGGCGCCCATGGTCTGGCTTTGCGACAGTTCGGCGATGCTGTTCGCCTTCGTCTGGGTGTCCTTGGCGTTGATGATGATCTCTTGAAAGGCGTTGCCGGTGGAATCGATCACGTCGCGACCGGCATTGATTTCCTCGATCGTCCCTTGCATGGAGGCTTGCACCAGATTGCTTTCCTCCCGGACGTTTTCGATCAACTGAGTGATTTCGTTGGCGGAAATGCCGGTCGAATCGGAAAGTTTGCTGATTTCCTCGGCGACGACGGCGAAGCCGCGACCGTATTCTCCGGCGCGCGCCGCCTCGATGGTGGCGTTGAGGGCGAGCAGGTTGGTTTTCTGGGCGATGCCGGTGATCACCTCGACAATCTTGCCGATCTTCTGCACCTGTCGGTTGAAGGAGAGCATCCGTTCGCCGCCGGTCTCGATTTCGTCGAGCACCTGTTTCAGAATTCTCAGGGTGTCGCGGGCGGTCTCGCCGCCGCTCTCGGCGGTCAGGGCCGTATCGTTGGCGGACGCGGACATCTTTTTCGCCGAGGCGGCGATCAGGTCGACCGCCAACGCCATCTCGCGGATCAGGCGGGAGGCCTTTTCGACCATTTCCGCCTGGGTTTCCGCGCCGCAGCTGATCTGTTCGATGGAGTTGGAGATCTCGTGCGCCGACGCTTTGGTCTGTTGCGAGGTGGTGGAGAGCCCTTGCGCCGCCTCGCCCACTTTCAGCGAGGAGGCGCGGACATAGCCTACCAGCTCGCGCAGGCTGATCATCACCTGGTTCAGGGATTGGGCCAGATCGCTGGTTTCATCGGGGAAGAAGCTGCGTTTGAGGAAGACCTCCTGCGACAGATCGCCCTGGCTCAGGCGTTCGGCGGCGCCGGTGATCGAGTGAATTCTGGCGGCAAAGGCGCGGGAGAAGAGCCAGCCCAGCAGCAGGCCGATGGTCAGGGCGCAGGCGACGGAAAAAAGCTGTTGCCACTCCGCCGGAATCCCCAGGGAAGGGACGACCAGATTCACCAGGACAATGGAGCCGACGACAATGATGAAGCCCATAATGAATTTGTAACTGATGCTGATGCGCATGTTCCGCTCCTGCTGTTAGCTGCAATAAATGTCGGCCGGGAGATCCTTCCGCCGGTAAATTCTTTCGCCGGACTCGTCGTTATGGAAGAGTCTGCGCGCCTTGCCGATCAGGGTTTCCGCCTTGCCGAGAACCAGAACCCCTTCCGGGCGCAAGGCGGCGAAAAAACGGCAAAGGATTTTTTCCTGCTCCTCCCGGGAGAAATAAATAAGGACATTGCGGCAGAGGATCAAATCCGCCGCCGGGTAAGCGGTGGCGGACAGGATATCCTGCTGCTGGAAACGCACCCGCCGGCGAATGCCGGCATCAAGGCGATAGCCGCCGGCCTCGGGGGTGAAGTAACGGCGGCGAATCTCCGCCGAAACCTCGGTGAGGCGCAGGGTGTCGTAAAGTCCTTCGCGCGCCCGCACCAGAACATCGCTACTGATGTCTGTGGCCAGAATCGCTGCGCGTCGCCCCGGGTCGAGTTCATCCAGCAGCAGCGCCAGGGAATAAGGTTCTTCCCCGCCAGCGCAACCGACGCTCCAGATGAGCACCCGTCCATGTTTGTCCTGCCGCACCCGGCGCAGCTGCTTGGGCAGGGTGTCTGCTGCGAGGACGGCGAAGGTGGAGGGATTGCGGAAAAACCGGGAAACATGAATGGACAAGGCGGCGACGAGATTTTCGCATTCGTTCGGATCGGCGTTTAGCAAACGAAGATAGGCGTGCATATCGCCCAGCCCGAGCGCCCGCACGCGGCGGGCGATGCGGCGTTTGATGCAGTTGTCTTTGTAGGGGGCAAGATCGACGTGACGGCGGCGAAGCAGCACCTCGCGCAAGTCGGCGAAGGACTCTTCGCTGAAGTCGCTCCCCACGAAGGGAGCGGAATGCCTGCACGCTTCTTTCAACGATCCCTCCGCGCCAACCGGCCGGGGTGGGCCGATGGGCCTGCGCCTAACCGGCGAAATGATCATACCCGCCACGAGCCGGGGTTTGCCGCCGCCCCTCACGGTCGAGCAACCGCAACTCGGGTTCGGCGGTGATTCGCCCGATGCGGGTGATGCCGACGCCGGTCGCGGCCGCCACTCGGGCGAGAAGATCGGCTTTTTCCGGCGGCGCGGTGAAGAGCAGCTCGTAATCCTCGCCCCCGGTCAGCGGCAGCGCTGCCAGTTGCGGATCCCGCCGCAGTGCGTCCCGAAACGGCGCCGACAGCGGCAGCGCGATTTCCTCGATTTCGGCGCCGACATTGGCCGCAGTCAGCAGATGCCCGAGATCGGCAAGCAAACCATCGGAAAGATCGATCATCGCCGTCGGCAGATGCGCCGCCGCCAGTGCCCGTCCCAGGGCGACGCGGGCCGTCGGCTCGTGATGCCGCAGCGCCAGGTGCGGGTGCGGCGTCTCCCCCGCTGCAAGCTGGCGCAGCGCCAGGGCGCTGTCGCCCAGGGTGCCGGAAACGTAAACCATATCGTCGGGGCGAGCGCCGCCGCGGGTGACCATTTCCGCCGCCGGCACGGAACCCTCCACCGTGACGGAAACCAGCAGTGGTCCGGGGGAGCGGCAGGTGTCGCCGCCGGCGAGAACGGCTCCGTATTCCCCTGCGGCTTCCAGAAAGCCGCCGATGAAGGCGTCGATGTCGGCCATTGCGCTCTCCGCCGGCAACCCGAGAGCCAGGTAGATCGCCCGTGGAATCCCGCCCATGGCGGCGATATCGCTGACGTTCACCGCGACGCTCTTGCGGCCCAGCTGTCGCCAATCGCACCACTTGCGGCGGAAATGAACGTCCTCGATGAGCAGGTCGGTGCTGGTCAGCAGCAGCTCTCCAGGCGGGATTTCCATGGCCGCGCAGTCATCGCCGATTCCCAGGCGCAGCCCGGGAGCGGCCGGCGCCGCCTGCCGAATGCGTTCGATTAAGGCGAATTCCCCAATTTTTGCAAGCTTCATGCCTCGGCTTTCAGGGCGGCCTTCATCACCTCGTCCATGGTGCGCGCCAGGACGAAATCGATCTTGCGCCGCAGATGGCGCGGAATCTCTTCCAGATCCTTTTCGTTGCGGTGCGGAATGATAATCGTATGAATATTCGCCCGCACCGCAGCCAGCGCTTTTTCCTTCAGCCCGCCGATGGGCAGCACCTTGCCGCGCAGGGTGATCTCGCCGGTCATTGCCACATCCTTGTTCACCGGGCGGCCGGAAAGAACCGAGATCAGGGCGGTGGCCATGGTCACCCCGGCGCTCGGGCCATCCTTGGGGATGGCGCCGGCCGGCACATGGATATGGATGGCCTTCTGCTCGAACAGATCTGGATCGATCCCCAGCTCGGCGGCGTGCGCCCGGGCATAGGAGAGGGCGGCCTGGGCGCTCTCCTTCATCACCTCGCCCAGATAGCCGGTCAGGATCAGCTCCCCTTTGCCTTTCATCGTTGTCGCCTCGACATAGAGGATTTCCCCGCCGACCTCGGTCCAGGCGAGTCCGGTGGCGACGCCGATCTCATCTTCCCGGCGCTCCTCTTCGGGCAGGTAGCTCGGTGCGCCGAGATAGCGGCCCACCACCGTTTCGCTGATCATGACCGGATTCGCCTTGCCTTCGGCGAAGCGCCGGGCCACCTTGCGGCAGATGCTCCCCAGCTCCCGTTCAAGGTTGCGCAGGCCGGCCTCGGCGGTGTAGCCGGTGATCAGTTTGAGAATGGCCGGATCAGAAAAACGCACGTCCGTGGTTTTGAGCCCGTTTTTCTCCATCTGCCGAGGAATCAGGTACTGGCGGGCGATGGAGAGTTTTTCCTCGGCGGTGTAGCCGGAGAGGCGGATGACTTCCAGGCGGTCCTTGAGGGCCGACGGGATCGGATCCATGATGTTGGCGGTGGCGATGAACAGCACCCGCGACAGGTCGATGGGGAGGTTGATGTAATGATCGGAAAAAGCGTGGTTCTGCTCCGGATCGAGCAACTCCAGCAGGGCGGCGGAGGGGTCGCCGCGAAAGTCGGCGCCGATCTTGTCCAGCTCGTCGAGCATGAACACCGGATTGGCGGTGCCGGCCTGCTTCATCCCCTGGATGATGCGCCCCGGCAGCGCGCCGACATAGGTGCGGCGATGGCCGCGAATCTCCGCCTCGTCGCGCACCCCGCCGAGGGAGATGCGCACGAACTTGCGTCCCAGCGCGCGGGCGATCGATTTGCCCAGGCTGGTCTTGCCCACGCCCGGCGGACCGACGAAGCAAAGGACCGGCCCCTTCATGTCCTTCTTCAGCTTGCGCACGGCAAGAAATTCGAGAATGCGCTCCTTGATCTTCTCCAGATTGTAATGATCCTCGTCGAGAACCTTGCGCGCCTTTTTCAGGTCGAGATTGTCGCGGGTGGTGCGGCTCCAGGGGATATCCACCATCCAGTCGAGAAATGTGCGCAGCATCGAATATTCGGCGGCTTCGGGGTGCATCGTTTCCAGTCGGCGCAGCTGCTTCTCCGCCTCCGCCAGCGGCTCCTTCGGTAGTTTGGCCGCGGCCAGCTTCTCCCGCAGTTCGGCCACCTCCTCGGCGCGGGCGTCGGTCTCCCCCAGTTCCGCCTGAATGGCGCGCAACTGCTCGCGCAGAAAATATTCCCGCTGGCTCTTCCCCATCTCCTCCTTGGCCTGCGAGGTGATGCGGTTCTGCACCGTCACCAGCTCAAGCTCCTTGGCGAGCAGGTCTTTCACCCGCTGCAGACGCTCCAGCGGCTCGATCACCTCGATCAGCGCCTGCGCTTCGGCGGCCTTCAGACCCATGTTGCTGGCGATCAGGTCGGCGAGACTGCCCGGGTCCTCGATATTTTCCACCACCACCATGACCTCGGCGGGCAACTCCTTGCCCATGCCGAGCAGTTGGGTCAGCTGCGCGCGCACCGTGCGCATCAACGCCTCGATTTCGATGGTGATCTCGGCGACGCGGGGCTCCTGAACGCGCAGCACCCGGACGGAAAAGTAGGGATCATGGTCGACGAATTCCTGCAGCCGTCCCTTGGCCAGCCCCTGCACCAGGATTTTCACCCGGCCGTCGGGCAGCTTGAGCATGCGCATGATCATCGCCACCGTGCCCATGGCGTAGATGTCCTCCGGCTCGGGGTCCTCGTCCCCCACATCCTTCTGGGTGGCGAGGAATATCAGCCGATCGCGGGCCAGGGCGGCATCCACCGCCGCGCTCGATTTTTCGCGGCCGATGAACAGGGGAAGAATCATGTAGGGGAAAATGACCACATCGCGCACCGGCAGAAGAGGGAGCACCTCCGGGATGTGCAGGTCTTTGCGTTCACTCGGTCCGTCCAAAATGCCTCCGGGTAAAGGGCCGCGGTCGCGGCGGTGCCGCCGCGCGGATGCACGGCGTGCTGGAAAGATACAAAAAGCGGCAGATAAAGTCCAGAAGCTTACGAGAGTTCAGGAAATTTGAAAGCGCCGCCGCACCTCGCTGGCGGCGTCGCCCGGATGAAAAGTCCGCTCCAGAAACGTGGCCCGTTTTGCGGCGTCGATCAGCAACAGGGTCGAAGCGCGCGTCCCGTAGGTCGCGCCGGCAATGAACCGGGAGGACAGCAGCCGTTCCCAATCGCGGCCGATGCCGGTGTCGGGGAGCAAGTCGTCTCGCGCCCGGGCCGGATCGGCGAGAAGGGCGAACAGCGCCTGCGGATCGATTTCGGGGGCGCCGAGCACCTTCGCCAGCGCCGCTTTGCCCGTGGTCACCTTGGGCCAGGGAGTGTCGAGTAGATGGTTGCTCAAACCGTACAGGCCGGGCGGCAGGATGCGCCCCTGTCGGGTCCGGCTGGCGTAATAGCCGAGCTGCCGCCCGTCGCCGACCAGCAGGTTAAAGCCGGAATAATCGCCGACGCGCCGATCGAGCTGGCGCAGGAAGTCGGTCACCGGCAGATCGCCGGCGAGAAAATCCCGCACCAGTCGGCCCCGGGAAGGGGCGCCGGGGCGTTTTTCGTCGGGCGCGCGGAAATTGGTGATCGCCGCCAACCGCCCGCCGCGCGTCATCCCCAGCCAGGCGCCGCCGCCGACCAGATCGCGGCCCGCCAGCAGCTGCGGCGTCTCGGGCCAGAAAGCGGCCGGCGCCGTCGGCCGGTCATAGAATTCGTCGCGGTTGGCCGCCAACACCAGGGGATAGTCGGCGCGCTGGCGCCAACTGAAGAGGATCAGGCACATGGGATAGCACTCGGTTGCGAGGGCCGCTCCGGTGGGAGCGGCCCCTGGTGTCGCCGCGAGCGATGGGAATCTGTTACATCTGCGGTCCGGCCTGGGTGAAATCGAAGCCGTCGCTGGTTTTGATGTATTTTTTGAAATTTTCGATGAACATGCCGGCCAGCTTGTTGGCGGTGGCGTCGTATTTCTCCTTGTCGGCCCAGGAGTTGCGCGGATTGAGCAGGGCGCTGTCGACGCCGGGCAGCGCCTTCGGGATGTTCAGCCGAAACCAGCGGGTCTGCTCGAACTCGGCCTTCTCGATGCCGCCCTCGAGGATGGCGTTGACGCAGGCGCGGGTCGCCTTGATGCTCATGCGCTTGCCGACCCCGTAGCCGCCGCCGGTCCAGCCGGTGTTGACCAGATAGGCGTTGACGCCGTGCCGGGCCATCTTCTCGCCGAGCAGTTGGGCGTAGACCGTCGGGTGCAGCGGCAGGAAGGCTTCGCCGAAGCAGGCGGAAAAGGTCGCCTGCGGTTCGGTGACGCCGCGTTCGGTGCCGGCCACCTTGGCGGTGTAGCCGGAGAGAAAGTAGTACATCGCCTGCTCGCGGGTCAGCTTGGAGACCGGCGGCAGCACGCCGAAGGCGTCGCAGGTGAGAAAAATGATGTTCTTCGGATGGCCTGCCTTGAGGCTCGGTTCATGGTTGTCGATATGGTCGATGGGGTAGGAGACGCGGGTGTTCTCCGTCTTCGAGCGGTCGTTGAAGTCAATGACGCCGTCCTCGTCGGCGACCACGTTTTCGAGCAGGGCGTCGCGGCGGATGGCGGCGTAGATTTCCGGCTCGCTCTCCTGCGCGAGGTTGATGCACTTGGCGTAGCAGCCCCCTTCGAAGTTGAAGATGCCCTCATCGTCCCAGCCGTGCTCGTCGTCGCCGATGAGCTTGCGGGCGGCATCGGTGGAGAGGGTGGTTTTGCCGGTGCCGGAGAGGCCGAAAAACAGGGCGACGTCGCCCCCCTTGCCGACATTGGCGCTGCAATGCATGGAAAGAATCCCCTGCAGCGGCAGCCAATAGTTCATCATGGTGAAGATGCCCTTTTTCATCTCCCCGCCGTACCAGGTGCCGCCGATGATGGCGACATTCTTCTCGATGTTGAAGGCGACGAACACCTCCGAGTTCAAGCCGTGCCGCTCCCAATCCTTGTTGGCCAGGTTGCTGGCGTTGTAGACGGTGAAATCGGGGGCGAAATCGGCGAGATCCCGCTGATCGGGGCGGATGAACATGTTCTTGACGAAATGCGACTGCCAGGCGAACTCGGTGACGAAGCGCACGGACTTGCGGGTTTTGACGTTGGCGCCGCTGAAACCGTCGGTGACGTAGAGATCCTTGCCGGCGAGGTACTCAAGGACTTCGGCGTGCAGTTCGTCGAAAATGGCCGGCGCCATCGCCACGTTGACATTTCCCCAGGCGATGTTGGCCGCCGACGGGCTCTGATGGACGAAA
This sequence comes from Desulfuromonadales bacterium, assembly GCA_041677125.1. Lineage (GTDB taxonomy): Bacteria > Desulfobacterota > Desulfuromonadia > Desulfuromonadales > JACZKF01 > JBAYQP01. The sequence goes on from JBAYQP010000002.1 coordinate 87,564, forward strand.
TACTTGTCCTTCGGCGAGCGGCCGGTGAATTTGCCGGTATCGACCATCATTGTGCCGTTGGCGGCTACTCGTCCCTCGTTCTTCTCCTGTTCGTGCTCGAACAGCTCTTGGTGGCTCGGATTGTGGAAAATCGTGCCGACACTCTTCAGTCCCAGGTCCTTGGCATTAATCATGGTCATCACCTTTGATGGATAAGCTCGCTCCAGCCGCCACAGGGTTACTTATAAGAATAATAAACAAATGCGAGATGGCTTTCCCCGGTGTTTTCAGCGGAAAGCAATCTTTGGCAAATTTAATCACAAGAGAAAAGGAAAATCGAAAACATCCGAAGGAATTGAATCGATGCCGTTCATATTTCGCCGCAGCGCTGCCAGACCGAGGGGTGGATCTTTTTGCTGATGCGTTTTGCGCGACCGCCCGCTCAGGCGACCCGCTGCGGCGCTACTCCCCAGCCCTGCAGTTCCTCCACCACGCTGCGCACCACCTCCGGCAGGGCGGCGGCGACCGCCGGCGACAGGCCGAGGCCGATGTCGACCGAGGCCGGCTGCACTCCCCAGACGACGAGTTCCGCCGGCAGATGCCCCTGCAGTTCGGCCACCGCCAGCAGATCCTGCAGCCCCATCTGATGCACCGAGAGTTTGTTGGCGAAGGCGCGCGGCACCTCTTCGCCGTGTAGACGAAATACCGTTCCCGGCGCTTCCCCCAGATCGACGGCATCGAGGATGAGAAGTTTTCCCACCCCTTCGAGGCGGGGGAGCAGATCAAGGCCCAAGGTGCCGCCGTCCACCACCGCCACTTCCGGCGGCAAGGCGAAGCGCTCAAGCAGGCCGGCGACCGCCAGCGGGCCGAAAGCATCGTCGGTCATCAGGCTGTTGCCCAGGCCGAGAACGAGAATACTCATCCGATATCCTCCGGATCGATGAATTTGTAGCCGCTGAAGATGCTGGTAAGGGTACCGTTTTTCTCTTTGATGTCCATCAGCCAGGCGCTGTAGATGTGGTGAATGGCGAAACCGATCAGCAGCCACATGATCACATGATGGGTCAGGCGCAGCCCCTGGTTGCCGAAGGCGACGAGGAGCGGTCCGAACAGGCCGTCCCAGAAACCGCCGGGTTGGAACTGGCCATACAGGGCAAAACCGCTGACCACCTGGAGGGCGATCAGGACGAAAATCCCCGAATAGGCGACCGCCGCCAGGGCATTGTGGCCGATGACGTAGGGCACCTTTTTCTTCAGGAAAGTGTAATAGCGGAAGGTGCCGACCATGTTCTTGCGCCCCTCCGTGGTTGCCCAGGGGACAAAGGCGCGCCAGGAGGCGTGCCGGTTGCCGAGGAAAAACCAGAGAATGCGCGTCGCCAGCGAAATGGTGAGCAGATAGGCGAAGACGAAATGCAGAAAGCGGTTCCAGCCCATGACCCAACCGGCGGTCGCCGGGGCGGTGATGAACGGATAGCCGATATAGAACCCGGTGAACGACAGGACAACGATGGACAGCACGTTGATCCAGTGCGTCAGGCGCACCGGCCATTCCCAGACGTAGCGTATTTCGAGCATATGACCTCCGTAAGCCGTGATCCGTGATCCGTGATCCGTGATCTGAGCAGAGCACGTGTCACGGATCACGCGTCACGGTGCCTAAAGCGCCTTCACCTTGACGATCTCCGTCCCCTTGCCGTCGAGTACATGCACCGCGCAGGCCAGGCACGGGTCGAAGGAGTGGATAGTGCGCAGGATCTCCAGCGGTTTTTCCGCATCGGCGACCGGCGTGCCGATGAGCGCCGCCTCGTAGGGCCCCATCTGGCCGGCGGCGTCGCGCGGCCCGGCGTTCCAGGTGGAGGGGACGACCGCCTGGAAATTGGCGATCTTCTGATCTTCGATGCGCACCCAGTGGCCGAGGGCGCCGCGGGGCGCCTCGTGATAGCCGAAGCCGCGCGCCTCCCGCGGCCAGGTGGCCGGATCCCACTTCTCGCCGTTGTGCACCTCGAGAATGCCGCGCCCCATGTTGTCCGCCAGCTGGTTCAGCCATTGTTCGTTCTTCTGCGCCAGCAGCAGCGTCTCAATGCCGCGGGCGGCGGTGCGGCCGAGGGTGGAAAAAAGCGCCTCGGGACCGACACCCAGCTTATTGAGGACAAAATTAACCGTCGCCTGTACTTCCTTGTGCCCCTTGCCGTAAGCGACAACCATCCGCGCCAGGGGGCCGACTTCCATCGGCTTGTCCTTGTAGCGCGGCGCCTTGACCCAGCTGTATTTGCCGTCGGTGTCGACAAAATCATACGGGGGCTTCGGCCCGGTGTAGCCGTGCCGGGTTTCGCCGTCGTAGGGATGCAGCCCCTGGCTGTCGCCGCCGCTGTAGGTGTACCAGGAGTGGGTGACGTATTCGGTGATCTTGTCCTGATCCATCGCCTCGACCCGGGCCAGGTTTTTCGCCATGACCACGCCGCGCGGGAAGTAGAAGCTCTCCACCGAGCCGCTGTTGTCCATGGGGAAATCGCCGTAGACGAGAAAATTGCCCACCCCCTCGCCGATCCCCGCCCACTCCTTGTAGAAGGAGGCGACCGCCAGCAGGTCGGGGATATAGACCTGCTCGACGAAGGTGCGCGCTTTTTTCAACAGCTTGCCAATGTAGGCGATCTTGTCGGCGTTGAGGGCGTTCTGACTGTCCGGATCGACGGGGATGGACATGCCGCCGACGAGGAAGGTCTGCGGGTGGGGGTTTTTCGAGCCGAGGATGGCGTGGATTTTGATCACGTCCTTTTGCCATTCGAGGGCCTCAAGATAATGGGCCACCGCCATCAGGTTGGCTTCCGCCGGCAGGCGGTAGGCGCTGTGCCCCCAGTAGGCGTTCTGGAAGGGACCGAGGCGCCCGGTGCCGGCGAAGGCCTTGATCCGCTCCTGCACCTGCTTGAAATAGCCGGCGCTGTTGTTCGGCCAATCGGAAATCGACTGGGCGAGCTGCGCCGTCTTGCCCGGGTCGGCGCCAAGAGCGCTGACGATATCGACCCAGTCGAGGGCGTGCAGATGATAGAAGTGGATGACGTGGTCATGCACGCTCTGGATGCCCATGATCAGGTTGCGGATGAGCCGGGCGTTGTCCGGCACCCGGATGCCGAGGGCGTCCTCGACGCAGCGGATGCTGGCCATCGAATGGACCGTGGTGCAGACGCCGCAGAAGCGCTGGGTGAAATGGTGGGCGTCGCGCGGGTCGCGCCCCTTGAGGATCGTCTCGATGCCGCGAAAGGCGGTGGAGGAGCTCCAGGCGTTCTGGATGCGGCCGTCGGCGATCTGCGCCTCGATGCGCAGGTGCCCCTCGATACGGGTAATCGGATCGACAACTATTTTCTGGCTCATCGGTTACTCCTCCCTTTTCACTTTGCCCGATTCCATGGCGTCGCCGCGGCGGAAGGCGCTGGCCACCCCGTGCGCGGCGAAAGCCACCGCCGTGCCGGCCGCCAGGCCGAGGCCGATCTTGTCGGCCGTCGCTTCGATACCGAAACCCGGCACCTGCGGCAGCCGCCGGTAGAAGGGGCTCATGGTGTCCCAGAAGCCCGGCTCCGAGCAGCCGATGCAGCCATGGCCGGCCATTACCGGCCAGCTCGTCCCCTCGTTGTAGCGCGCCGTGGGGCAGTTATGGAACGTCTCCGGCCCCTTGCACCCCAGCTTGTACAGGCACCATCCCTGCCGATGGCCGGGATCGCCGAAGGCCTCGGCGTACTGGCCGGCGTCGAAATGGGAGCGCCGCTCGCAGTTATCGTGGATGCGCTTGCCATAGGCGAATTTCGGTCGGCCGAAGGCGTCGGTGGCCGGCAGTTTGCCGAAGGTGAGGACGTGGACGATGACCGCCGTCAGGTTGGTGGCGTTCAGCGGACACCCCGGCAGATTCACCACCGAAATGCCGGGAACCGCCTGCGAGACCGAAGCTGCGCCCGTCGGGTTCGGCGCCGCCGCCGGCAAGCCGCCGTAGGAGGCGCAGTTGCCGACGGCGATGGTCGCCGCCGCGTTGCCGCATACTTTGCGGGCGATGGCCAGGGCGCTCTCGCCGCCTACCGTGCAGTACACCCCGCCGTCGGCCATCGGGATCGCCCCCTCGACGATGGCGATGTATTTGCCTTTGTACTTCTCCACCGCATCCCACTTGGCTTTTTCCGCCTGGTGGCCGGCGGCGGCCATGATCGTCTCGTTGTACTCGATGGAGAGGTGATCGAGAATGATTTCGGCGGCGGTAGGCGCGTTGGCGCGCAGCAGCGCTTCGGTATCGCCGGTGCATCCCTGGAATTCCATCCAGATCACCGGCGGCCGGTTGTCGGCGTCGAGCGCTTCGGCGATCCGCGGGATGAAGCTCATCGGCAGGGCCAGCGAAGCGGTCATCGCCGAGCAGAACTTCATGAAATCCCGACGGGTCACCCCGCGGGCTTCCCATTTCTGCAGGCATTCTTCGGAGACCTTCGACGTCGGCGGGAGCGGTTCACTTGGCATTCGCTTAACCTCCTTTGCGAGAATCGATAAAACAATGTTCCACGAAAAAATTGCAGGATTTGCTGGATTAATAGAAATGAGATTTGGCAAAAATATAACTGTGTTCATATCTTGATTAAAGTTGCGATGTCAAGAGCTTTTTAAACTTTGCACCGCCCGCCGGGATCGCAGAGCTCGGGCCGTGCGCGCGGCGAGGTATGATCCCCGGATATCGGTGCTATACTGGGAAAAGAAAAGATGGATTAACAACCTCTTGCCCAGGGGGATTTCATGCCGACCAGACGAGACCAGAACATGGATCGCGGCCCTCGCCGCTTTGAAGTCGATCCGAACAATCAGCGCGGGCGCAACCAGCGCACCACCGATCCCTACGTCTTCGACGAGGGGTTGCCCGAGCCGGCGCTCTGCACCGTTTGTCATGCCATTTACCGCAACAAGAGGTGGTACCTGAAAGAGAAGGATTACGTGGAGATTCAGGAGCACGAGACGGCCACCGAGGTCGTGTGCCCCGCCTGCCGGAAGATGAGCGATTTGTATCCCGAGGGGGTCGTCACCCTCAAGGGGGACTACCTGTGGCAGCACGAGGAGGAAATTCTCAACATTCTGCGCAACACCGAAAACAATGCCATGGCGAAAAATCCGCTTGGGCGCATCATGAGCATCAAGCCCGAAGGCGACGCCCTGCTGGTGGAGACGACGGAAGAGAAACTGGCCGAACACATCGGCCGGGCGCTGCACAAGGCGCATCAGGGCGAACTCAACATCGACTGGAGCGACAATCATTCCCTCTGCCGGGTGACCTGGGAGCGGCGCGAATAGTGGGACGCCACCGCCTGCTTGAACATACCGCCGATATGGGCATCGAAATCGAGGGGGACGATCTCGCCGATTTTTTCCTCCAGGCGGCGCAAGGCCTGATGGCGGTGGTGGCCGGCCGCGAAAAGCCGGAGATCCGGCAGATGCGGCGCATCGAAATCGAAGGCGAGGACTTGGGCGAACTGCTGGTCAACTGGCTGAACGAGGTTCTTTTCCTGCTGGAGATAAAGGGGTTTTTCCCCGCCGTTTTTCACATCGAGGAGGTCGGCGCCAGGCGGCTGAAAGCCCGGCTCGAAGGCGAGCCCTTCGATCCGCAACGCCACCGGCTGGAACGCGAGGTCAAAGCGGTCACCTACCATCAGTTGCGGGTGGAGGAGCAAAACGGCCGCTGGCGGGCGCGGGTTTTCGTCGATTTGTAAAGGAGCGTGGCCGATGGCCATTAAATTGGAGAGATGCGGCCCGAACCGCTGGCGCATTCCGCGCGAGGGGAAGATGCGCACCGAGGGCCTGGTCTTCGCCAGCGAATCGATGGTCGATCTGCTGCGCGAGGAGAACGCTTTGCAGCAGGTGGCCAATGTCGCCACCCTGCCGGGGATCGTCGGCCCTTCCATCGCCATGCCCGACATCCACTGGGGGTATGGATTTCCCATCGGCGGCGTGGCCGCCTTCGATCCCGACGAGGGGGTGGTTTCCCCCGGCGGCGTCGGCTACGATATCAATTGCGGGGTGCGCCTGCTGCGTTCCGCAATGCACGCTGCGCAGCTGCGGCCGCTGTTGCCGCAACTGGCCGACGTCCTGTTTCGCAACGTTCCCTCGGGCGTCGGCTCCAGCCGCCGCGATCTGCGCCTGAGCGCCGGCGATTACCGGCAGCTGCTGACGCAGGGCGCCGGCTGGGCGATCCGGCAGGGTTTCGGCACGGCGGGCGATCTGGAGCATATCGAGGCGCGGGGGGCAATTGCCGGCGCCGATCCGGACCGGATCAGCGAACGGGCGCAGGAACGGGGGCGGGCGCAACTTGGCACCCTCGGCAGCGGCAACCATTTTCTCGAAGTGCAGGAGGTCGAAACCATCGAGGATGAAGCGGCGGCCCGGGTGCTCGGCCTTTTCCCCGGTCAGGTGACGGTCACCGTGCACACCGGCAGCCGCGGTTTCGGCTATCAGGTCTGCGACGATCATCTGCGGGTGATGCGCCAGGCGAGCCGCAAATACGGCATAGAACTGCCCGACCCGCAGCTGTGCTGCGCGCCGCTGGCCAGTCCGGAGGGGAAGGAATATCTGGCGGCGATGGCCTGCGCCGCCAATTTTGCCTTCGCCAACCGGCAGCTGATCGCCCACTGGGTGCGCGAATCCTTCGAGCAGGTCACCGGCCTCGGCCCGGCCGATCTGCGCCTGAATCTGGTCTACGATGTCTGCCACAACATCGCCAAATTCGAGGACCATGTGGTGGCGGGCCGGCAGCGCCGCCTCTGCGTGCACCGCAAGGGCGCGACCCGCGCCTTCCCCCCCGGGCACCCGGAAACGCCGGCGCCGTACCGGGAGATCGGCCAGCCGGTGCTGATCCCCGGCGACATGGGGCGTTACTCCTACGTGCTGGTGGGCACGGCCGGCGGTTTCGCCGAAACCTTCGGCTCCACCTGCCACGGGGCCGGCCGGGTGCTCTCCCGGCATGCGGCGAAAAAAGCGGCGCGCGGCCAGGACATCCTCGCCGATCTGGCCGCCCGCGGCATTCTGGTGCGCGCCGCCAGCCGGGCGACCGTCGCCGAGGAGATTTCCGCGGCCTACAAAGATGTGATGGAGGTGGTCGGGGTGGTGCAGGCTGCGGGAATCGGCAAGATCGTCGCGCGTCTGCGGCCGATGGCGGTGATTAAAGGCTAGACCCGGGGCGGAAGCAACGGCTTCGATTTGTTTGGCGGGAGGATGCAAATATGCGGGTTTTTTTGACGGGCGGCGCCGGATTCGTCGGCGGCGAGATACTCCGGCAGCTGATCGAGGCCGGACACCTGGTGCGGATGCTGGTAAGGCCCGGCTCCGAGAGCGGGCTGGCGATCCGCGAGGGAATCGAGATCCGCCGCGGCGACGTTACCGATCCGGCGACTCTGGACGGCGCCCTGAGGGGCTGCGAGGCGGTGATCCACCTGGTGGGAATCATCCGCGAAAATCCCGCCCGGGGGGTGACCTTCGAGCGGCTGCATGTCGAAGGAACCGGCCATATGTTGGCGGCGGCGGCGGCGCAGGGGGTGCGCCGGTTTTTGCACATGAGCGCCAACGGGACGCGGGAGAACGCCGAATCGCCTTACCACCGGACCAAGTGGCGGGCGGAAGAAGAGGTGCGCGCCTCGCATCTCGATTGGACCATTTTCCGCCCCTCCCTGATTTTCGGTGAGGGGAGCGAATTCGTCGGCATGCTGGCCGATCTGGTGCGTCGGCTGCCGGTGGTGCCGGTGATCGGCGACGGGCGGTACCGGATGACTCCGGTGGCGGTGGAAGATGTCGCCGCCGGTTTCGTCGCCGCCCTGCAGACGCCGGCGGCCGTCGGCCAAACGTATCACTGCTGCGGGCCGGCCGACTACGCCTACGACGAAGTCCTCGATCTGGTCGGCGCCGCTGTTGGCCGCCGCCGGGTGCCGAAGCTGCACCAGCCGGTTTTTCTGGTGCGGCCGGTCATCGCCCTGTTCGACCAACTGCCGCGCTTCCCTATCACCCGCACCCAGTTGACGATGCTTTTGGCGGGCAATGTCTGTGATCCCCGCCCCTGGGCCGAGGCTCTTGGGTTGTCCCTGCACCCTTTTCCCGAAGCGCTCAGCAAAATCCTGAAGAAGGGCTGAGGCGAAAAGGATTGGTCGATTCCGCCGGGGAAAACCTGTCGCCGGCGCACCGCAACCGCCCCTCTGGCGAGTGGTTCAGCGCGCACCCAGCCAGGCGTCAATCGCCGCCGCCGCCCGCTTGCCGTCGCCCATGGCGAGGATGACGGTGGAGCCGCCGCGCACGATGTCGCCGCCGGCAAACACGCCGGCCAGGCTGGTGTCGCCCGCTTCGCCAATTTCGATGTTTCCCCACTTGTTCAGCCGCAGGTCCGGTTCGCTGGCGGTCAGCAGGGGATTGGCGCGGGTGCCGAGGGCGTTGATCACCACCTGCGCCGGCAGGTCGAAGGCGCTTCCGGCCACCGGCACCGGCCGCCGCCGCCCGGAGGCGTCCGGCGCCCCCAATTCCATCCTCTGGCAGCGCAGCGCCGTGACCCAGCGGTTCTCGTCGCCGACCACCTCCAGCGGAGCGGCCAGCAGAGCCAGTTCCACCCCCTCCTCTTTGGCGTGGTGGATCTCCTCCACCCGCGCCGGCATTTCCTGCTCGCTGCGGCGATACACGATCATCGCCCGCTCGGCGCCCAGGCGGCGAGCGGTGCGCACGCAGTCCATCGCCGTATTGCCGCCGCCGATGACCGCCACCTCGCGGGGGCGCAGGATCGGCGTGGTCGCCTCCGTGCTCTGCCCGGCGCCCATCAGGTTGACCCGGGTCAGATACTCGTTGGCGGCATAGACTCCTTTCAGATTCTCGCCGGGGATGTTCAGCATCGTCGGCAGGCCGGCGCCGTTGCCGATGAAGACGGCATCGAAGGTCTCGCGCAGCTGTTTCAGGGTGATCGTCTTGCCGATGATGACGTTGGTCTCGATCTTCACCCCGTACTGCGCCAGCCGCGAAACCTCGATATCGATGATCCGCTTCGGCAGGCGAAATTCCGGGATGCCGTAGCGCAGCACGCCGCCGGTGGCGTGCAGCGCCTCGAAAACGGTGACCGCATGCCCCATCCGCGCCAGTTCGCCGGCGGCGGTCAAGCCGGCCGGGCCGGCGCCGATTACCGCCACGCTTTTGCCGGTGGCGGGCGGCAGGGGCTCCTCGCGGAGCTGTTCCGGATGGGCGAGAGCCCAGTCGGCGACATAGCGCTCCAGGTAGCCGATCGCCACCGGCTCCCCCTTCACGCCGCGCACGCACTTGATCTCGCACTGCGTCTCCTGCGGGCAGACCCGCCCACACACCGCGGGCAGAGCGTTGTCGCGCTGCAGCAGGCGCGCCGCCGCCGGCAGATCGCCGGCAGCCAGTCGGTCGATGAATTCGGGGATGGAGACGCGCACCGGGCAGCCGGCCACGCACTGCCGGTTTTTGCATTGCAGGCAGCGCCGCGCCTCGCGGATCGCCTGCTCCTCACTCAGGCCGAGGTTGACCTCGGCGAAGTTGCGGCTGCGCGCCGTCGCATCCTGTTCGGGCATGTTCACCCGGTCGATGGCGAGGCGTTCTTTTGGCGTGAAGTCATTTGCCATCTGACAATTTCCTTCCTTTGTTCTTTCTTCAGCCACCAATGCCCACGAATCGACACGAATTTAAAAACAAAGCAGAGAGGGTCTTTATTTATATCGTGTTTATTCGTGGCAGAGATCTGTCTTAGTCTTTCACGTCTCCAACCCGACCCGGCACGCCGCCTCATGCTCGCGATACATCGTCAGCCGGTCGGCCAACGTGTCGAAATCGACCTGATGGCCATCGAATTCCGGCCCGTCGACGCAGGCGAATTTCGATTCGCCGCCGACCACCACCCGACAGCCGCCGCACATGCCGGTTCCATCGATCATGATCGGATTGAGGCTGACGATGGTGGGAATGGCCGGCGCTCGGGTGAGGTCGGCGACCGCCTTCATCATCGGCACCGGGCCGATGGCGAAGACCGCTTGCGACGGCTGCGGATCGTTAATCAGATCAGCCAGGGCATGGGTGACGAAACCCTGCCGTCCCAGGCTGCCATCTTCCGTGGTAATCAGCACCTGCTCGGAAAACGCCCCCAGCTCATTGGCCAGAATGATGAACGGGGCCGATCGCCCGCCGATGATCGTCGTCACCTTATTGCCGGCTGCCGCCAGCGCCTTGGCCAACGGGTAAAGAACGGCGGCGCCGACGCCGCCGCCGACGCAGACGACCCGCCCCCAATTCTCGATATGCGTCGGCATGCCGAGCGGCCCGGCGACATCGCGCAGGGCGCCGCCGGCCGGAACCTCGACGATCCGGCGAGTCGCGGCGCCGATCGCCTGAATGAACAAGGTGATCGTTCCCCGCTGCGGGTCGGCGTCGCCGATGGTCAGCGGAATGCGCTCGTCGCCGGTATGGGCGCGAACGATGACGAACTGTCCGGGGCGGCGGGCGCTCGCCACGCGCGGCGCCAGCAGGGTCATCCGGTGCAGGCCGGGCGCGAGGATTGCGTTTTCAAGGACATTGAACATGCGCTCTCCAAAAAGGAAAAAGATCGCCGGAATAGAGATTTGCGAGCTTCGTCAAGATTAGCAGAGGAGCAAAAAAAAAGCAAAAAGGAGAGCGGCATGGCGAAAAGAGAACGCCGCTCTTTTGATGTGCGGAAATGGGGCGGGAAGGGGTCAGGACTGGTCGATTTTGCGGCGGACAATGGCGAGGTTGGTCCGCAGCGTCTTGCTCTCGGGGTCGATGGCAATCGCCTTTTCCCAGCACTTCAGCGCGCCGGCGTAATCCCTCCCCCGGTACTTTTCGAAACCCTCCTCGATGAGGTGGTTCAAGCTCTTCTCGGGAGCCGGGGGCGCCTCGGCCGGCGCTTTGCTGCGCATCAGGTCGGCGGTCTTGCGGCGGACCTCCTCCTCGATGATCGTGTGCTGCTTTTCAATGAGGGCGGCGAGTTTTATGCGATCCCTTTCCCGGGTGGGGAGCCCCTTTTTCATCAGGACCTTGCCATCGAGAATGGCGACGGAGAGAATCTGGTTTTCCGGGTAGGTGACGAATTCGGTCTGTATCTGGATCAGCCGTTTATTGATCTGGATGCCGGAGAGTTTGCCCATCGGTTTTTCGAGCGGGTCTTCCTGCGGCGCCGGCTGGGTAACGGCGACATCGGCGATGGAGCTGAAATCGATCTGTTCCGGAATGATGCGGAAGGTCCCCTCGACCATTTCGTAGAGCTGGTCGAGGATGTTGTTTTCCTCGGGGGTGCCGTTGAGATCGACCTGGCCGCCGGTCATGCGCAGCCGGGCGACCTGATTGCCGACGGGAATTTCAACCGTGCCGGTGAGCCCCTTCGCTTCGCAAAACTGCATGATTTTGACCAGGGGAAAGCGTCCGAGATCGCCATGGAAGGTGGGATTGTCAGGCGTTTTTCGTTTCTCCAGGATGGAGCGGACCTTGGCCCTGAGAATTTGCGGGTGCACGGGTTTGACCAGAAAATCGTCGGCGCCGGCGTCGAGACCCCGCACAATGGTGTCCGGTTCGTTCTGCGAGGAGAGAAAGAGAAAAGGCGTCAGTCGCAGGGGATGGGCCTGGCAGTAGGCTTCCCGGAAAGCGAAACCGTCCATCTCCGGCATGAGAATATCCGAAAGGATCAAGCTGGGGGCATTTTCCGCCAGAAATTCAAGCGCCGGGGGAGCGCTGTTGAAGGTCTGAACGGCATATCCTGCAGGGTTCAGGATTTCCGTGATCATATCGAGTACTTCGGATTGGTCGTCTACAGCAACAATCATCGGAACCTCTTCACGAGGAACATGTCCTCGGGCAATCCTTGGGGATGACGTTTAATCTGATTCCACCGTTCAGTCGCCGGTCAGAATGGCCGTGATCTGCTCGATGGCCATCACGACTTCGCTGCGTTCCTCGGCATCCTGCGGGCAGAGCACCATCATGTAATACGGGTGGTCGGCGATGACAAAGCGGTGCAGAACGATTTTCTCGGCGTAATTGATGTCCATGGAAATGGTTTCCGCGCCGTGCTGGCCGAGAATGGTCCCGGCTTTTTCCAGGGCATCGCCGAGTACGGTGGTGAAAGCGGCCAGCACGTCGTCGCCCACCGGGCTGTTGTGGACGATGAGGGGAAATCCCCTGTCGTCGGCGACCACCGCTCCGGTAAGACCGCCCCGGCGGCACATGGCCGCCAAACAGAGTTCCAGCCGGTCCTGGCGAAATTCCGGGACGGGCTCGGCGTTGGCCGCCGATGCCTCCGGCGCCGTCGTCACCGCTGGCGTCGCCGGGATCGGGGTGGCGTCGGCCTGGCGGACGGCCTCCGGCGAGGCCGGCGCTTCGGGGCTGCTCGCCGCGACCGGTTTGAGGATCTGCGCCACCAGCCGCGCAGCCTCCCGTATTTCAGAAGAGTCCGACAGTAGCGTCATCGTCCGCTCCTTCCTTCGAATGGAGAACTTCACGCTCCTTCAATTCCAGAGCCAGATCGAGGTAGGGCTTGGCCGCCCGCTGCCCGCCGGAGAGCATGGCGACGGGAATGGCTCGATTGCTGGCGGTCTCGAAAAGCTGGTCGGCGGGAATCTGCGTGCGGAAAAAGATTTCATCCGGCAGGCTGCCGCGAAACTCGTTGCGCAGGGCGTTTTCGGCTTCGCTCGATTCGTCCGTCATGGTCAGCACCACGCCTTCGAGCCCGAGGCCGGCATGCCGGTTCTCCCGCACCCATTGGGTGAGGGCGAAGAAGGAGGGCAGGCTTTTGAGGGAGAGCATGCGGGGGACGGCGACCAAAATAGCGCCGTCGCTGACCTCGAGCAGGGCGGCGACCAGGCCGCCGATGCCGGCCGGGGCATCGATGAGAAGGTAGTCGAAGCCTTCGGCCATCTCCCGGATCAGGCGGCCGAGGCGGCCGTCGCGGGCGGCATCCTCCAGGGCGAAAACCTCCTCGGGGGCCGGGTGGCCGATGCCGACGATGGACAAGGCCTGATCCTTGGTGGTCATGACAATGTCGGCGGCGGCGCAGCGCCCCTGGAGGACATCCACCAGCCCCTGCTGCGTCCTTTTCTTCAGATTGCTGGCGATGGCGATTCCCCCCTGGGGATCGCCATCGATGAGCAGCACGCGGCTGCCGAGTCTGCTCAGGCTAAAGCCGAGATTGAGGGTGGTTGTGGTCTTGCCGACTCCCCCCTTCTGGCTGGCGACGGTGAGAATTCTACCCATGTTCGACTCCTTGCCCGGCCGGTCCGGCAGCGGCGACGGCCACAATGACTTGATTCTTCAGGGCATCGATCAGCAGTTCGGCATTGTCCTGCAAGTTCCCCGGCAACGCCACCAGCAGATCTTCGAGGAGCGCGGGAAGATAGCGCGCCAGATCGAAATTTTCCGGACTGCCGGCGCCGGGTTCGATGAGGGGATTGTCGGTCGGGAAAGCCTCCAGCAGACGCCGCACCTCATCCGCGATGCGGGCCGCCTCCATCAGCGACGACTGGATCCCCAACGTTCGGCCCTCCGGCGCAGGCGCAGCCAGCTCCTCGAAGCGGACGCCGAACCCGCCCCGGCCGAGATAAAAGAGGCGGGAGAACGCGTCCTCTCCCGTGTGAGCGCCTTGCCGGACGGCGGCAATCGCCCCTCTGGTCAGGGATATTTCGCCGTTCATCTCGGGAAAATCCACCGTGGCCGTCTTGCGGCCGATCGCCAGCGTCTGCAGGAGCTCCGGCAGGCCGATGTCCGCCAGTTGTCCGGAGAGGGTGGCGGAAAGACGCTGAAAGCGGCCCGTCCGGCGCAGCACCGTTTTGATGCGGGCGAGGATTTCCGCCTTGTGAAAGGGTTTGGTGATGTAGTCCTCCGCGCCGAGCTCCAGCCCCTTGACCTTCAGATGCGGGAGGCCGAGGCTGGTGAGAAAGACCACCGGCAGCGTTGCCAGCGAACTCTCCCGCCGCAGCTTCTCCATCAGCTGAAAACCATCCATTTCGGGCATCTGAATGTCGAGCAGGACCGCATCCGGCGCTTCGGCGCGGAGCATCTCCAGCGCTTCCTTGCCGTTTTGCGCGTGGCGCACGGCATAACCCGAAAGCCCCAGGTATTCGCCAAGGATTTCGTGGGTGGTGGCATCGTCATCGACAATCAGCAAAGAGTATCCGGTCATCCCGTAATCCCATCCGGAGAAGAAAGCGTTCGGCAGGCGGTGAGCAACTCCTCGATAGCCGCTTCGCCTGCCGGGAGCTGCAGATTGTGTTCGCAGACGGTGGGCGCGGCTGCCGCAGCGGATCGGTTGTTTACCCGCACGGCGAGGGGGAAGGCGGCTTTTTCCCGGTTGCGCGCGGAGAGAAACCGATGGGTCATTTCTTCCGCCGGGGCGGAAAAGAAGAGGATTTCGGGGCGTTCGAAAGCGAGAATGCGGCCGGCTTCCCCTTCGGCGGCCGCCATGAAATGGGAGATTCCCATGCCCTTGAGCAGCGGTTGCAGGTCGCGGATGAAGTCCTCTTCCGGGTCGAGCAGAAGAACGGAGATGTCGCGCGCCGAAGCGATCTTTCCCGTGCCGGGGATTTCCACGCTGAACATGCACCCCCCGTCGGCAGGCGCATCGACCGTGACCCGGCCGCCGTGAAATTCGACGATATTCTTCACGATGCTCAACCCGAGCCCGGCGCCGAAGGCGCGGGTGGTGATCCCCCCCTTGCCCGGCACCTGATAGAACCGGTCGAATATCTTTTCCCGGACATCCGCCGGCACACCAGGTCCCCGATCGCGGATGGAAAAGCTTTTCGGCCCGTTCGGCCCCGCATTGCGGCAGCAGATGTCGATGGGATGCCCCGCCGGCGAGAATTTAATGGCGTTGGAAAGCAGATTGTTGACGACCTGCTCCATTTTCATCACGTCGATGCGCACTGGCTCGCCGTCCTCGCCGGCATCGAAACGCAACTCGATGCCTTTGCCCGCGGCGGTCGGCTGGTTGACTTCGATGCAGTACTTGAGCAGCGATTCAAGATGGGTTTTCTCCGTCTGCAGTTCGAATCCGCCCGCCTCGATCTTCTCCAGATCGAGAATCTCGCTGATGAACCGCGACATTCTTTTGCCCTGCTCGACGATCCGCTCCAGGTGTTCGGCGATCTTCTCCCGTGGCAGGTCGGGCAGATCCTCCTGCATCAGCAGCACCCGGCTGATAATGGCGTTGAGGGGGGATTTGAGGTCGTGGGAGGTTACGGCCATCAGATCGCTTTTCAGCCGGCTCAGTTCCCCCAACTGCTCATTGCGACTGCGCAGTTCCGCTTCCATCTGCTTGCGCAGGGTAATGTCGATGGCGCTGCCGACAAAGCCGGTCAGGGTCCCGTTGGGGCGGCGCACGGCCGAAACCGTGAGCAGGACGGTGATTTCCTCGCCCCCGCGCTTGCGGTTGATCACCTCCCCGGTCCAGTGGCCGGCCGCCGGCTCGGAAATCGCCAGCCACATGTCCCGGTACGCCTCGGGGGATTGCCGCCCTGATTTGAGAATGCGCGGATTGCTGCCGCGAATCTCCTCGATGGTGTATCCGTACAGATCGAGAAAGGCGCGGTTGGCGTCCTGGATGCTGCCGTTGTCGTCGGTGATGCAGATGGCGTGCGGCGAAGTCAGAAAATGCCGATTGAAAAAAGCCAGCCGATCCTCCGGAACCTGTTTCTGCCGGTCGGTTATGTTGGCCAGGGCCGAACCCTGTTCACGTCTGTTGGTCATTGCAGGCACACGCGAAGGTGGAAGGAAATTGCGCCGGCGCGACCGACGCCCCTGTTGCGGAACTATGCCGGTATCTCAAAACGGTCTCCCATCAGGTCGAGGCCGCATTCGAGGGAGGCGGCCCAATCGATGAATCGGTTGCTGAGTTCCTTGGTCGGGAAGATGGCCCCGTGCTGGGGCGCGATAATATCGATATCGAGTTGCCGGACGGTATTGGCCCACATCTGGAGAGCTTTGGAGCTGGGCATGTAGCGCTCATGGAAAGCTTTCATATATCGGATGTGCCCATCGAAATCGCTTACCTGATCGTAGTCCTGGCCGAGGGAGGCGCCCATGTCGCCGCTGTAGAGGACCTTTGCGGTGGGGTCATAGAGCTGGAAATTGCCGCAGGAGTGCAAGAAATGGGCAGGGATCAGAATCAGCGGCTTGCCGCCGAGGGTGATGCGCATCCCCTGGTCCGGTATCGGCTGAATCCGTTCGACAACCATTTCGTCGACGCCGAAATGGGGGATGAAGCGCATCCACAGCGCCGACAAAAAAGCCTTGGCTTCGGTGACCATCAGCCAGCCGTTGGTGGCGGCGATGATGTCCGGATCCTGGTGGGAGAAAAAGATGTATTTCAGATCTTTTATCTTCACTTCGGAAGAAAGCATGGAAAAAAGCTTGGAGTAGATTTTATGGCCGCCGGGATCGAGGATGATGCCTTCGCCGTTGATGACAATAACGTGCTGATTGGCCTGGATCATGTGCCCGGTGCTGAGATTGTTGACGAAGACGTTTTTATGCTCGCCGGAATCAAACAGAGTGATCATGGTATTCGCCTTTCCGCAGTGGGTGCTCAGGAGAGAATCGCCTTAATCGCTTCCGCGGCCTTGTTCAGGTCGAAAAAGATGAGGCCGAGTTTGGCATTCTGTCGCACCAGGGCGATGAGGACGGCATGGGTTCCGGCGTGCATGCTGAGGAAATACCCCTGCTGTCCTTTGACGTAGAGTTGCTCCAGGTCCCCGCGTTTGAGTTCGTGGGCGATGCGCTCCCCCATGGAAAGCATGGCGGCGCTCATGGCGGCGATGCGTTCCTCCTCCACCCCCTGCGGGAGGGAGCTGGCGATGATGAGTCCGTCCTCGGAAACGATGGCGCAAGCTTCCATATCGCTGGAACTGGCTTGCAGGTTGGAGAGCGTTTTGTTCAATTCGTCAATTCGGGACATGCCTTCCTCCTGTAAATAAGTGCGCGGGCAATGGTCGAAAGTAGATTATCAATATATTTTAAAGATGATCGAACGATCGAAATACAAAACTATACTATTTCCGGTAAACAAAATACAACCCGCAAGCTTATCTTTAAGCAGATTGCCAAAATATTAAATATTCTTTATAAGCGGAATTTATTTATTATGGCGGTTTTTTAAAGTGGAACATCTGCGAAGAGGTGAATAAGCGCGTTACATTGGGGGGGGTGCGGTGGAAGGGGAATCGGGCAAAAGAAAAGGGGCTGCGCAGATGCGCAGCCCCTTACTTTTTTCTGGTGCCCAGGGACGGAATCGAACCGCCGACACGAGGATTTTCAGTCCTCTGCTCTACCGACTGAGCTACCTGGGCGGGCGATGCAAAGTAATAGCGAAACGCACCTTGCCTGTCAAGGGAAAAATGGGCAAGGCAGGGCGGGTTTTTTTTTATCGGGGTGGCGGGCGGGAATTATTTTCGTCCGCAGAAGCGGGGCTTGGCTGATTCAGTGAAAACAGGCGAGCTTTAAATGTGAAGAATAAAATTTTATGGAAATTTGCTCTTTGATTATGGTGAGTTAGATGATGTTCGAGGGTGACGCGCATTGACAAAACTTTTTCATGCTGATAAGAAAATAAGTCATTTCGATATCCGATGATCTATATCATAGTTGAACATAATGGAGAAGGCATTTATGACAATCAATCGGTTGCAAAGGCGCTCGTTCGAAGATATCAAAACAAAAACATTGAAGGGTAATTGGCAGGACTGGAAATGGCAGTTGAAAAACTCGATAAGAAGCCTCGCCGACTTCGAGCGAATTGTCGGAATCAACTTCAATGAGGAGGAAAGAAAGAAGATCGAGGAGACTCTGAAGAAATTCCCCCTCGCCATTACCCCCTATTACGTTTCCCTGATCGACCGGGAGAGTTTCCGGCTGGATCCGGTGTTCCAGCAGGCGTTTCCAGACCCGGCGGAACTGGACGTGCAATCTTGCGACATGGCCGATCCGCTGGCCGAGGACGAGGACAGTCCGGTGGATGTGATCACCCACCGCTATCCGGACCGGGTCTTGCTGCGGGTCAGCAACGTTTGCGCCATGTACTGCCGCCATTGCACCCGCAAGCGCAAGGTGGGCGATGTCGATTCGGTGCCGGACCGGGCGGCGATCGCCGCCGGCATCCAATACGTGCGGGAGAACGAAACGATCCGCGATGTTCTGCTCTCCGGCGGCGACCCGATGATGCTTTCCGACGCGTATCTCGATTGGATTCTGGGGGAGTTGCGGGCCATCCCGCATGTCGAAATCATCCGCATCGGCACCCGCACGCCGGTGGTCCTGCCGTACCGGATCACCGACGATCTGGTGCGGATGCTGAAAAAACACCATCCGCTGTGGATCAACACCCATTTCAACCATCCGCGCGAAATGACCGGCGCGGCGCGCACGGCGATCGCTCGGCTGGCCGACGCCGGCATTCCCCTCGGCAACCAGTCGGTGCTGCTGGCCGGCATCAACGACTGCCCGCGCATCATGAAAACTTTGGTGCACAAGCTGGTGCAGAACCGCATCCGGCCCTATTACCTGTACCAGTGCGACCTCTCCGAGGGCCTGTCGCATTTTCGCACCCCGGTGGGCAAGGGAATCGAAATTCTCGAGAGCCTCATCGGCCACACCAGCGGATTCGCCGTGCCGACCTACGTCATCGACGCCCCGCATGGCGGCGGCAAAATTCCGGTCATGCCGAATTACCTGATTTCCTGGTCGACGAACAAGGTGGTGCTGCGCAATTACGAAGGGGTGATCACCACCTACAAGGAACCGGATTCCTACGAGCCGGTCTTCTGCGACCGCAACTGCACCGATTGTCACCTGCAGCTTGATCTGACCGAAGGGGAGGAATTCACCTCGGTGGGAATTGCCGGCCTGCTGTGCGACGACGGCCTGGATTCCCTGACGCCGGAGAACAACGAGCGTCTGGAACGGAGGAACAGTGACGATAATGACTGATGTGATAACTGAAATTTCCGGTTCCGTCGTCCACCACGGACCGGCCAACGACCGCGCCTACCTGATGAAGCTGAACGGGGATCCGGCGCAAGCCGCCGCGCGTCTGGAGAAACTGGCTGCGACACGCGGCTACAGCAAGATCATCGCCAAGGTGCCGGCCGCCGCCAAAGAGGTTTTCGCCGCCGCCGGATTTCAATCGGAGGCGCAGATACCCCGCTATTACGGCGGCCGGGAAGCGGCCCATTTTCTGACCAAGTACCTCGACCCGCAACGGCGCCGGGCCGAAGATCCGGAAAAACTTCGGCAGGTACTGGCGGCGGCCCGCAGCAAGGCCGGCCAACCGGAGGACAGCACGCCGGAGTTCGGTTTCAGCTGCCGGGTGGCCGGGCCGCCGGACAGCGCCGCCATGGCCGAGGTGTACCGCCGCGTCTTCGCCACCTACCCGTTTCCCATTCACGATCCGGCGTATCTGGAGCGGACCATGCGGGAGAACATTGTCTATTTCGGCGTCTGGCAGGGGGAAAAGCTGGTCGCCCTCTCTTCGGCGGAGATGGATCTGGCCGCCGGCAGCGCCGAGATGACCGATTTCGCCACCCTGCCCGAACACCGGGGGCAGGGACTGGCCACCGGCCTGCTGACCGTCATGGAGCAGGAGATGGAAAAACGGGGGCTGCACACGCTGTTCACCATCGCCCGCGCCGTCTCCTTCGGGATGAATATCACTTTCGCCCGGCGCGGTTTCCGCTATGGCGGCACCCTGACCCGCAACACCCAGATCTCCGGCTGCCTGGAATGCATGAACATCTGGCACAAGCCGCTGCGGACGGAGCATTGAGACAAGACTGAAGTTCAAAGACGGTTCACCGCCCCTTCGCTTCGCTCACTCAGGGAGCAAAGACGCCAAGAGAAACCCGCCAAGGCCTTTCTTTGCGCCTTTGCGGTGAATGCTTTTTCCCCTATGCGACCCGGTTGGTCAATGCGACAACCGGGTGTTTTATTTTCGGGCAAGAACGCGGAAAACTTAAGCGGAGGTGGCGGGTTTCGGCGCGCGCAGCCGGCCCAGGGAGCAGAAGATCCCGAGGACGCACAGGCCGCAGAAAGCGAACAGGGCGATGCGCATGCTGTGCAAAAAGGCCGGCTGGGTTTGCGCGGTGACGGCATGGCCGCCCATCAGCATGGAGAAGATGACGGTGACGATCGTCATGCTGGTCAGCATGCCCAGGGTGCGCATGCTCGAATTGAGTCCGGAGGCGACGCCAAGATAGCGCGGCGCGACGCTGCCCATGATGACGCTGGTGTTGGGGGAGGAAAACAGAGCGAAGCCGATGCCGAGACCGATCAGCATAAACAGGATAAAACCGATGGGGGTGGCGGCGGTCAAGGTGGCGGCGAAGCCGAGGGCAATGGCGCACAGGCTCATGCCGGCGGTGGCCACCCGCGCCGCTGGAAACCGGTCGGCCAGTCGGCCGCAGAAAGGGGAAAGCAGGGTCTGGGCGATGGGCTGGACGATGAGCACGCCGCCGGCCGCCTGCGGACTCATCCCCTTGACATATTGCAGGTAGAGGCTGAGAAAAAAGGTGACGCCGAAGGTGGCGGCGTAATTGAGCAGGGCCGCAAGGTTGCTCAAGGCGAAGATGCGGTTGTGCCGCAGCAGCGCGATATTCAGGACCGGATGGGCGGTGCGCGCCTCCACCGCCAGAAACAGGGCGATGCCGCCGAGACCGCCGGCCGCCAGCAGCCAGGCCCAGATCCCCTGATCGAGGTTGGAGGCGCCGGCGATCAGCAGCAGGATGGCGACGGCGTAGATCAGGCTGCCCCGCCAATCGAAGGGCTCGCCCTTCGCCTCCGCCCACTCCCCTCGTAGTTGGGCGCGGCTGATGCAAAAAACGGCCGTCCCCAGCGGTACGCACAGGTAAAAGATCGAGCGCCAGCCGAAGACGGCGATCAAGGCGCCGCCGACGAAGGGTCCGCAGGAGATGCCGGCGTAAACGCTGGCGACGGAGATCCCCAGCGCCTTGCCGCGTTCGTTGGGGGGGAAGACGGATACCACGATGGCCAAAGTCGTCGCCATCACCATCGAGCCGCCCATCCCCTGGAGAAAACGCAGGGCGATGATCGATTCGATGGACCAGGCCAGGGACAGCAGTCCGGCGGCCAGGGTGAACACCGCCAGGCCGGTCTGAAAAACGCGCCGGCGGCCGTGGATGTCTCCGAGCCGCCCCATGGCGAGGAGAAAGATGGAGGCGGACAGGACGTAGGTGGTTTCCACCAGACCCAATTGCCTGGCGCTGGCGGCGAATTCGCGGCCGATGGAGGGCAGGGCGATGCCGACAGCCGACATCATGAAGGGCATGAGGAAATGCGCCGTGCAGACGACGAGCAGGGTGGCGGTGCGGGAGATGGAAGCGGGTTGCGTTTCGGTCGGGGGCAAGGGTATCCTCTTTCAGCCGGGAATTGGGGAATGAAACCTAACATCAAACCGTTGCAGACGGCAAGAAAAGTAAAAAGACCAGAAGCCTTTCACCACCCGTTCGCTTCGCTCGCGAGAGCCTGTTGCCAGGTAATCCCAAGGGGCAATCTATGAAGGTTGATGAAAAAGTTGTGGAAATGCGCGATCTGCATCTGCGCCTGACCGGTGGCGGCGGCGAGGTGCACATCCTGCGGGGGGTCGATCTGGCGGTCGGACGCGGCGAAACGGTGAGCCTGGTCGGTCCGTCCGGGGCCGGCAAGACCTCGCTGCTGATGGTGGCGGCCGGACTGGAACGGCCGACCTCCGGAGCGGTGCGGGTGGCGGGAGCGGACCTGGGTCGCCTCGACGAGGACGGGCTGGCCCGTTTCCGGCGCGAGCAGGTCGGCATCGTCTTCCAGAATTTTCATCTGATCGCCACCATGAGCGCCCTGGAAAACGCCGCCTTGCCCCTCGAATTCGCCGGCTGCGCCGATGCCCGCGAGCGGGCGGCGGCGGCGCTCGACGCGGTCGGTCTGGCCGGACGCAGTCGACATTATCCGTCGCAGCTCTCCGGCGGCGAACTGCAGCGGGTCGCCCTGGCTCGCGCGTTCGTTCCGCGCCCGGCGCTGCTTCTGGCCGACGAGCCGACCGGCAACCTGGACCGGGAAACCGGCCGCCGGGTGATGGATCTGCTTTTCGAACTGCAGGCGGCGCACGGCACCACCCTGGTGCTGGTCACCCATGACGCGGAGCTGGCCGGGCGCTGCAGCCGCCAACTGCATCTGGCGGACGGGCGGATTGTCGAGGGGGCGGCCTCGTGAGGCTCTTTGCCCATCTGCGCCCGGCGCTGCACTTGGCCCGCTGCGAACTGCGCGGCGGCCTGCGCGGCTTCGGTGTATTTCTCGCCTGCCTGTTTTTGGGCGTCTTTGCGCTCAGCGCCGTCGGCTCCCTGGCCTCGTCCGCCCGCCGCGGGCTGGCCGCCGACGCCCGCGCCCTGCACGGCGGCGACCTGGAGGTGGCGCTGGTGCACCGGGAGCTGCCGGCGCCGGCAAGGCAATATATCGAAGCGCGGGGCGAGTTGTCGGCGGTGACGCGCATTCTCGGCATGGCGCGGCCGGCGGCCGGCGGCAAGGCCGAACTGGCGGAGGTCAAGGGGGTCGATGCCGCCTATCCGCTGTACGGCGAGGTGCGGCTGCAGCCGGCCGTTCCCCTGGCGCAGGCGCTGGCCCAGCGACAGGGACGCCACGGGGCGGTTGCCGACGCCGCCCTGCTGCAACGGCTCGGACTGCAGCCCGGCGACCGGCTGCTTCTGGGGGAGGGGGAGTTCGAGGTGCGGGCGATCCTCGCCGCCGAGCCGGACCGGACCTTCAGCGCCCTTTCCCTCGGGCCGCGTCTGCTGGTTTCGCAAGCGGGCCTGGCCGAAACCGGCCTGCTGGCGCCGGGGAGCCTGGTGCGCCACGACTACCGGATCCGGCTGCCCGCCGGCGACGAGCCGCAACCGTTCATCGCCGACCTGCAGGCGCGCTTTCCCGATGCCGGCTGGCGGGTGCGCGGCTATACCGAAGCGGCGCCGCAGGTGCGCCGTTTTCTCGACCGCATGGACACCAGCCTGACCCTGGTCGGACTGGTGGCGTTGCTGGTCGGCGGCCTGGGGATCGCCGGAGCGGTGCGCGGCTATCTGGCCGGCAAGGTGCGGCACATCGCGGCGATGAAGAGCCTCGGCGCGGAAAGCCGCCTCATTTTCACCGCCTATCTGTTGCAAATCCTTTTCCTCGGCGCCTTGGGCGCTCTGCTCGGTCTGGCGGCCGGGGCGGCGCTCCCCTTTCTTATCGCCTCCCTGGCCGGGGAGTGGCTTCCCCTGCCGCTGCAGCCGGCCATCGACGGGCAGGTATTGGCGCTGGCCGCCCTGTTCGGGCTGCTGGTGGCGCTGCTCTTCTCCCTTCCCGCCCTGGGGGCGGCGCGGCGCGTCGCGCCGGCGGTGCTGTTTCGCGGTGCGGCGGGGCTGCCGACACATCCGGGGCGAACCATCGCCTTCGCCGTCGCCGCACTGACGCTGCTGCTCGCCCTGCTGGCCGTTGCCACCAGCGGCGACCGCCGCCTGGCCCTGTGGTTCGTCGCCGGGGCGACCGTCTGCTTCCTCCTCTTTCGCCTGCTCGCCGCCGCCCTGGTGCGCGCCGCTGGTCGCCTGCCCCCGCCGCGCCGGCCGGCGCCGCGCCTGGCGCTGGACAACCTGCGGCGGCCGGGCGGGCCGGGGAGCCGTGCGGTTTTTTCTCTCGGCCTGGGGCTGACCGCGCTGGTCCTCATCGTTCAGGTGCAAAGCGGGCTGGACGGTCTGGTCGCCGAGAACATGCCGCGGCAAGCGCCCTCGTTTTTCTTCTTCGACATTCAGCAGGCGCAGGGGGCGGATTTCGACCGGGTGCTGGCCGCCATCCCGGCAGTGAGCAAGGTCGAGCGGCGACCCACCCTGCGCGGCCGGATTACCGCTATTGACGGAGTGCCGGTGGAAAAGGCGGCCATCGACAGCGAGGTCGAATGGGCGGTGCGCGGCGATCGCTATCTGACCTACGCCGCGCAGGCGCCGGACGCTATGAAAATCGTCGCCGGCGCCTGGTGGCCCAAGGACTACGGCGGCGCGCCGCAGGTGTCCCTGAGCGCCGATCTTGCCGAGGGCTTCGGGGTGGAAATCGGAGATTCCCTGACCGTAAACGTCCTCGGCCGCGAAATCACCGCGCAAATCGCCAACGTGCGGGAGGTGGACTGGTCGACCCTGCAACTCGATTTCGCCCTGATTTTCTCCCCCGAGCCGCTGCGCAATGCGCCTCACACCTGGATTGCCACGGTTTCGGCGCCGCAGGCCCAGGAGGAAGCAGTCTTCGCGGCGGTCACCGAACGTTTTGGCAACGTTTCGGTGCTGCGGCTGCGCGAGGTGCTCGCCAATCTGACCGGCTTCCTCGACCGGATCGGCGCCGCTTTCCGGCTGATGGGGGGGATTGCCCTGCTCGCCGGCCTGCTGGTCCTCGCCGGCGCGCTTTCGGCCGATCAGCACCGCCGGCTCTATGACGCGGTGGTGTTCAAGGTCTGCGGCGCGACCCGGCGCGATGTCCTCGGCGCCTTCGCCGCCG
Organism: Desulfuromonadales bacterium; assembly: GCA_041677125.1. GTDB lineage: Bacteria > Desulfobacterota > Desulfuromonadia > Desulfuromonadales > JACZKF01 > JBAYQP01. The sequence goes on from JBAYQP010000002.1 coordinate 112,092, forward strand.
AATTTCTCTTCGCCGGCCTGACTGCCGGCGCGATCGCCGCCGTGGTCGGCACCCTTCTCGCCTGGGGCGTGCTCGGCGGCTTCATGCAGGTCGACTTTGTCTTCCGGCCGGCGATCCCGATCTTTACCGTCCTTGCCGGCGCCGCCGTCACGCTCGTCCTCGGGTTGGCCGGAACCGCCCGCGTTCTGGGCAAAAGACCGGCGCCCTATCTGCGCAACGAATGAGACATCCGGCGGAAGAGGGGGCAAAACCGCCTTTTTCCGCCGGTCCATTTCATGGTAGACTATCGACCTCGCAAACGTCCCCCGACGCCGCCACCCATATTTATTCAAAGACGTTTCCACCGATGAAAACGAATTTCACTCCTGAATCGCCATTGCTTGCGGCGCTGCGGCAATTGCCAACCGGCTCGCTTTACGGCCTGGGCGACAAGTCCCAACTGATGGCCGCCCTGCGCCTGTGTCAGAACGAAGCCGTGCGCCCGCCGCATTGGGAGCGGGGTCGCTCGGTGTTGAGCGTCGATGTGGTAAGCGGCCGGGTGTTTGAGGTCTCTCTCAGCCTTGACGCCGCTGGCAGCCTTCAGGTCGACTGTGAATGCGGCCATGCCCTGAGTGGCAGCTGTGCCCACCGGATGGCGACGCTGTTGACCCTGAAGAAAGCTCTGGCGCCCGCCACGATCAGCGGCTGGCGGCCGGACGAAGAAGGTCTCGCGGCCATCCGTGTCGCCCTCCTCGACCTCCCCGTCATCGACGGGCCAAGCGCCAGAGCCAGGAAGAATGGCGCAACGAGAAGCGCGCGCAAAGTGGACGCGCCACCGGCGGATTACGCGGTCGAAATCTCCGTGCAATACGGCTATCCGATCATCCAGGTCGTGCGCCGGGGCATTGCGGTCGGTTCCGGCGACGCGCACCTGCCGGCGGAACTGCAATCCTTGCTCCCCCAACCTTATGGCTACGCCTCCGCGCCGGCGGCAAGCCTCAATGCTCTGCTCGATGCGGGGGCAATGGCCTGGCCGGTGCTGTTGCGCGACCTGTACGGCCAAGTCGCGTCGCTGACGGTGGAGCCGCCGGCCATTCGGCGCGGTCTATTGAGTTTCGACGCCCGCGCTGATGGCGTCTGGGTCGAGCGGGTCCTCGACGACGGCAACGCCTTGGGCGAACACCTGATCCGCATCGGCTCCTGGGTCATCGACCGGGAAGCGCACCGCCTGTTGCGGCTGGCGGCCCCCGAATCGTGGAGCCTGTGGCCCGGGCTGCTCGATATGGCCAGCCGGCAGCCCGAGCACGGAGGCTATCGCATCGACTGGAAGTCCTTCTCCGCTCTCGAACTGAGCGTGCCCGAAGGCGAGACCCCGTCCCTGGAGGAAATGGTTTTTCGCTGCGCGGGGCGGGAACAGTCCCCCCTTGGCGCCCCCCTGGAGAATTATCGGGTGGAGGCGACCATGGAAGCGGCTGGCGGCGTCCGGCTGCAGCCGGTGGCGGTGGCGGGCGATGGCCTTCTGCCCCTCGACCCGCGGGCGCTGGCGCTGTTCACCGAGGCGATGCTGGAGAGCTGCAGCACGCCCCTGCGCGCCTTCAAGCGGCGAACGGTGCTGTACGAAACCTATTTCGCCGCCCGGGAGGCCAAGACCAAAACCGAGCGCACCCGCCTTCTGCGCGCCGCGCTGAAGGGGCCGAATTTCGCCAAACGGAAGGTGGCGCGGGAAGCGCGGCAATTGCTGGAGCGTTTTCTGGCCTTTGCGGAAACCGCCACCTGGGTGGTGCCCTTTGCCGATGAACGCTGGCGGCTGCTGCGCCGCGACTCCCGGCGCGAGGCGCTGATTCTCGCCATCCTCTACCGGCATTTCGGCGAACCGGCCCTGCGCCAGGCGCAAATGCCCGGCGAGCAGCGCGTCGGCGGCCCCGCTTTTTTCGTTGCCCTGCCGGCCCTGCTTGCGGATCTGAAAAGTGTCGGCGTCGAGCTGCTGTTCGGCGGTCGCGCGGCAATGCCGGCGTCCCTCGACATCCACGTAGCCGGCGGCGCCAGGGGCATCGACTGGTTCGAGCTGCGCTCGGAGATCCGCTGCGAAGGAGCGCTGCTCGACGAAGCGCACTGGCGTCAGGGATTGGCGCAGGGACTCATCGAGGCCGACGGCCGGCTCTACCTGCTCGACGCGAAGGATCGCGAGGCGTTGGCCATCCTGGCGGGTCTGGGCGGCGCTCCGGAAAAGCGGCGGCGCGAGGTGGTGCGCATCCCCCGGCTGCACATTCTCGACCTGCTCGCCCTGCGCCGCTGTGGCGCCACCCTCGAATTGGCCGCCGAGGATGCGGAAATTCTCGAACGCCTGGCGAATTTCGCCACCCTGCCGGCGGTGGCCGAACCGAAGCTGAACGCGGTTTTGCGCGACTATCAGCGTCTGGGCTACCACTGGCTGGCCTTTCTCTACCGGCACAAGTTCGGCGCTTGTCTGGCCGACGACATGGGGCTGGGCAAAACCATCCAGGCCATCGGCCTGCTCGCCGCCCTGCGGCAGAAGGTCGTTCCGCCGCGAGCGGCGCAAGCCCTGCCGCATCTGGTGGTGATGCCGCCGAGCCTGCTGTTCAACTGGGAGAGCGAGATCGCCCGCTTCGCCCCCGAGTTGCGCACCCTGGTCTATCGCGGCCAGGACCGCTGCACCGATTTTGCCGGGACCGACGTGGTGTTGACCAGCTACGATCTTATCCGGCGCGACATCGAAGAACTGGCGACCATCCCGTTTCATGTCATCGTCTTCGACGAGGCGCAGGCGGTGAAAAATGTCCATGCCGCCGCCACCGGCGCGGTGCGTCGCCTGCAGGGGGTGTTCAAACTGGCGCTGACCGGCACGCCGGTGGAAAATCATCTCGGCGAATACTGGTCGATCATCGATCTGGTGCTGCCGGGGCTGCTCGGCTCCTACCGCCGCTTCGAAAATCGCCGCAAAGAGGTCGATGCCGGCGAGCTGCAGCGGCTCATCGATCGCACCCGCCCCTTCGTGCTGCGCCGCAGCAAGGAGCGGATCGCCGCCGAACTTCCCGACAAGGTCGAAATCGATCTGCATCTTGAACTGAGCGCGGTGCAAAAAGTCCTTTACCAGCAGACCGTGGCCGACATCCGTGCCGAGGTTGCCACCGCCTGGCAACGGCAGAGCGCCGGTCAGGCGCGGATCACCGCCCTGGCCGCCCTCACCCGCCTGCGCCGCCTGTGCCTCGACCCGCGCCTGGTGGCGGACGCCGAGGCGGTTCCGTCGCCCAAGATCGAGGCCCTCGGCGAGCATCTGCGGGAGCTGCGCGACGAAGGGCACAGCGTCCTGGTTTTTTCCCAGTTCACCAGCTTTCTCGATCTGGTGGAACCGGCGCTGACCGCCCTCGGCATGCCCTATCTGCGCCTCGACGGCAGCACCCCGGTGGCCGCCCGCAAGCAGCTGGTGGAGCGCTTCCAGAACAGCGAAGAGCCGCTGGTGTTTCTGCTCAGCCTCAAGGCCGGCGGCCGCGGCCTCAATCTCACCCGGGCGACCTACGTCATCCATCTCGATCCCTGGTGGAATCCGGCGGTGGAAAACCAGGCCTCGGACCGCGCGCACCGCATCGGCCAGACGCAGAAGGTCACCGTGCTGCGCCTGCTCATGCGGCATACGGTGGAGGAAAAAATGATGGCGCTCAAGGAGCGCAAAAAACAGCTCTACCGGGCGTTGCTGGACGAAGGCCGCGACGGCGGCGGCGTTCCCCTGACGCGGGAGGATTTCGAGTTTCTGGTGGGGGAGGGGGCGGATGACTGACCGGTATATAGGTGATTATGTCTTAGAAAACCTCCTGTTCGTCGGTGAAAAAAATGGAAACTGCCAGACTCCTCGAAATCCTTGCTTAAAGGCAGGAGCATGATTGTCTCTGGGAAAGTCGCGGACAGCTTAAAAACTCTTGGCGCAAGATTGCGCGAGGAGCGCTTGCGGCGTAACGAGACGCAGCAGGTCTTCGCCTCCCGCATCGGCGTGAGCGTCCCGACCCTCTACAAAATGGAAATGGAGATCACAGGGTACAGCTTGGCCACTGGGCCATTGCATTGGACATTCTCGGTCGAGCCGAAGATCTTGATCGGCTGTTGGCGCCCGAGGAAAACCTCTTTGATAAATACGAGCGGACGCAAAAGCCCAAGCGTCAGCGCGCTTCACGCAAGGGCGGCAAATGATCTATCGCATCGAGGTCTGGATCGCTCTGGCTGAAGAGGGTGTTCCCGCTGGCGAGATGGTCTGCGAGATCGATTCCGGCGGTCGGGGGCGTGGTGTCTTCCGGTATGCGTCCAGCTACTTGAAAAAGTCCGGCGCCTTTTCGCTGGACCCGGTATCGCTGCCGTTGCGCGAAGGGGAATTCAACCTCGATCATCCCCGGGCGATAAACCGTCCGGCCGAACGGGTGGTGGAGGTGATCCGGCCGCATTCCCCAGCTCGATCGCCAGAAATTCTTCCTTCGCCATCATCTCCCAGCGGATGTTCTCATCGAGGGGCTCGGAGGAAACCAACCAGGAGTTTTCCGCGCAAGCTTTGTAGAGCGAGTAGTAATCCGGCTCCTTGGCGTAATCGCGATAGGCGTACAGCTTCGCGCCATCGCTGAACAGGCAGTTGAGCGCCGAATAGCGGTATTCGCGCTGGATCAGCGCGGCGGTATCGAGAAAATTCCGACCCATATCCGGCGCCGCGCCGCTCATGACGCGGTAGAAGAAAACCTCCGTATCGAGGGCGTCGGCCTCGAGGCCCGGCAGGGTGATGGCGGGAAGCAGCTTCTGGTAGTCGTAGACGACGCCGTTGTGAAAAAAGACGCTGCCGCCGAGGTGGAAAGGGTGGGCGTGCCGGGTGCTGGAGCGGTCCCCCCAGGCGGATTTGCGCAGGTGCAGAATCATCAGCGGGGAGATTTTCGCCGTGCGCAATAGCCGCAGAACCTTTTCCGCTTCCTCCAGCAGGCTGACGCCGCTTTTACGAACGACCAGACGCCCCTCCGCGTAGAAGGCCAATCCCCAGCCGTCCTCATGGCCGGGCGGGTCGCCGGCCATGACCATGCCGCAACGGGCGAGCTGGATGAAATTTTCCACGATGCCCTGGTGTCTGACATAATCGAAATTGGTGATGCCGAGAACTCTGCACATCTAGAAAAACCACCTCGCAACGGAAACGGCCACCACGATGCCGACGGCATCCGCAAGCAGACAGACCGGCACCAGATAACGGGTTTTCTTGATGCCGACGGCGCCCAGATACACCGCCAGCACATAGAAGGTGGTCTCGGCGCTGCCCATGATCACCGCCGACATCTGGGTGGCCATGGAGTCCGGGCCGGCGGTTTTGACAATATCGGTAAACAGCGCGGTCGAGGCGCTGCCGGAGAGCGGCTTGACGATTGCCATGGAGACGGCTTCGATCGGGATATCGAGGAAAGCAAACACGCGGTAAAAGCCGTCCCTTAAAACGTCGAAAGCGCCCGATGCCTGGAAACCCTTGATGGCGACGAAGATGGTTATGAGATAGGGAAAAATTTTCAGGATGACGCCCGGCCCTTCCTTGGCCCCGGCGACGAAGGAGTCATACACGCGGACCTTCTTGAAGGCGCCATACAAAACCGCAAGCAGAATGAACAGCGGGATAATGAGCAGCGAAATGTATTCAACGGTCTGCATCATCGGAAAATCTTTCTGAACCCGGCCAGGAGCAGCAGCGCCGTCATGGCGGAAATCGCGGTGGCGATGAGCACTGGCAGCACGACCGCGGCCGGATTCCGGTGCCCGTAACTGGCCAGGATGCCGATGACCGAGAACGGGATCAGCTGGAGACTGGCGGTGTTGAGGACGATGAACATCATCATCTCGGGCGTGATCGTCCCTGGGTCCTCGTTGAGCCCATCGAGTTCCTGCATCGCCTTGATCCCCAGCGGCGTCGCCGCGTTGCCGAGGCCGAACAGGTTGGCCAGGACATTGAGGGTGATGGCCGTAATGGAGGGATGGTCGCCGGGGATGTTGCGGAACAGTCGGGAAATGATCGGCCTGAACAGATGCGCGATGCGGTAGATCAGGCCGGAGTCTTCGAGAATCCGGGTGATTCCCAGCCAGACCGAGACGATGCCGAGGAGATAGAGCGATATCTCCACCGCCGATTTTGCGCCTTCGAACAGGGCTTTGGTGAACGCTTCCAGGTTGCCGGTGAAAATGGCGAAAACGATGCTGACGGAGATCAGGAGCAGCCAGAGGATATTCACGGGGTGTTCACCGGGAAACACATTTTCTCAATCACGAGCTGCTTGCGCTCCGTATTCAGCTCGACCACGGCGCCGACCGGCAAGGTGATCTTGTTGGCGACATGGCCGATGTAAGGACAATGCACCACCGGGAAGTCCAGCGCCATCTGCGAGACCAGGATGTCATAGACCTGCTTGCTTCTGATCCCGCGGAAATCGCCGAGCACGAGCCCTTTGACCCCCTTGAATTTACCGGCGAGAATCCACTGCGTCAGGTAGCGATCCACCTGGTGCAGCTTTTCATCGACATCTTCGAGAAAAAGAATCGAACCGCTCGTTTCGATCTCCCAGTCCGTATCGATCAGCGCGGTCAGGGTAATGAGATTGCCCCCCTTCAGCACGCCGTTGGCGGCACCGGGATGATAGACCTTGCAGGGGGCGCCTTTGAGCAGATTTTTCTCCGGAAAGCCGTTGACGGCGTTCCGCAACGATTTAAGGGTGAAGGGCGTTGGCGTGTCCAGGTTGATCACCATCGGGGCGTGCAGGGTCGTCAGCCCGGTGCGCTCGAAGATCGGATTGAGCAGGGCGCTCAGGTCGCTGAAACCGGCGAGGAGTTTCGGGTGTTTTTTGATAAGTTCGAAGTCGATGTAGGGGAGCGATTTCATCGCGCTGTAGCCGCCGCGCAGGGCCAGGAGCATATCGACGCCGGGATCGGCGAACGCCCGATGGAGCTGCTCGGCCTTCTCTTGCGGCGACGGCAGGGCCGTCGGAAATTCCGGATTCAGGACATTGAAACCCAGCTTTGCCAGCTGTTTGATGCCACTGGTGAAATCACTTTTTTTCTTGATCAGATAACTCGGCGTGACAATAAAGACATTTTTCAAGAGAAAAAATCTCCGTGCTTGCGAAAACCGCCCGCTTTGGGCTGGTGACTGGTTTGGTATGAAAAGCATTTCACGCCCGCTCCTTACAGTCGCTAGAGACGCAGAGAACGCAGAGGAATCCGGGTTGTCTATTCTCTGCGGCCTCTGCGCCTCTAGTGAGCGGAGCGAACGGGCGTGAGAACGGTTCTGCTTTGTTTTTTCAATGCCTCGGCAATCGGCCGATAAACGACCAGTCCTTTTTTTCCTCCCAGGTAGGCGGTCAGCTCCTGGTCCGTCACTTTTTTCAACTGGGGCTGTGAGGAGGCGTGCCGGAGGAAAACCTTTCCCTCTTTTTTGACCACAATGCCGCAGTGGGTCACATCCAGACCCGGCCGAGGGGTGTAGATGCCGACGTAATCCCCGCTCTGCAACCGGGCCAGAACGGACGCGTCCACCGCTTCGGGCGGAATGTAGGTCATCTCCCGGTTTTTCACCGGATATCCCGGCAGATAAAGCCCGCCGTCCTCCTTGCTGTTCAACAGCTTCTCCACCCGGCGCACCCCCTGCCCCCCCACCGCGGCGGTGACATCGCGCAGATGATCGGCGGCCGTCTCTCCCCATTCGGCAAAGAAATGGTTTCGATGCAAGAAATCGACCCGTTCATCACGATAACGGATGCTGCGCACCGCCTTCCTGAAGCCGTCGAAATCGGAACTTCGGCGCAGCGCTTCCACATAGTCGAGCAGGGTGAAACAGTCGACCCCGTCCAGCCGGAGCGCGAACACCTCGGTGGTTTCGGCGCTGCCGATCAGGGTGTCGGCCAGGTAGGGGGTGTCGAGAAATGCTGCGGAGATGAAGGCGATTTTGCCCCCCGGCTCCGCAATGCGTCCGGCATCGGCCAGCAGGCGCTCGATTTTTCCCCGGCTCCAGCCGCCCAAATCGACGACTTCCTCCCCGAGGGCCGAGCCGGGAAGGAACGCCGCCGGCAGGGCGCAGAGAAAAGCCAACCCCAGCAGCAGCCAGCGGCTGCCGCCAGCCGGCATTAGGGTGAAGGCAGGCAAGCCGGTGGCACGGCCCGGCAGCAGACGCTGCCGCCGCCGTGGCGCTTTGGTCGCCCGGATTGCCGTCAGGAAGGGCTGGCTGTCTTCGCGCATTCTGAAGTCCCCGCAGGCTTGTAGGCAATTTGCAAATACCTCTTCTCTATAGCACGGGCCGCAGTGCCGTGTAAATTATTCCCTTATCCGCCTAGTTGCGTCCATTTGCCGTGTTCCGTTGGGCATGCTAGCCAAGGTTGCGGCATCGGCCGACCGCAGCGGAGCGCCCGCAGGTTGTGGGGAGGAGACTACCCGGTATTGCGCAGCCCGGCGGCGATGCCGTTGATGGTGGCGGCGAGGGTGTAATCGAGATCCGCGTCCGTCTCCCCCCGCCGCTTGCGCCGCAGCAGTTCGATCTGGATGAGGCTCATCGGGTCGACATAAGGGTTGCGCAGGCGCAGGGAGCGGGCGAGGCCGGGACTGGTTTCCAGAAGCTGCGACTGACCGGTGACGGCGAGGAGCATCCGCAGGGTGCGCCGGTATTCGTCGGCGATCATGGCGAAAACCCGCCTGCGCAGAGCGGCATCCTCGACCAGGGCGGCGTACAGGCGGGCAAGGGGAAGATCGACCTTGGTCAGGGCCAGTTCCACGTTGCGCAGCAGGTCGCGAAAGAGGGGAAAATCCCGAAACAGGTCGCGCAACTGCTGCAGCGTGCCTGCATCGACGGCGAAACGCTCCAGGGCGTGGCCGACGCCGAACCAGCCGGGGACGACCAGTCGCGACTGGATCCAGCCAAACCCCCAGGGGATGGCGCGCAGCTCCGCCAGACTGCGGCTCTCGCTGCGGCGGGCCGGGCGGGAGCCGATCTTGGCCAGATCGAATTCGCGGGCCGGCGTTCCCTGCTCGAAATAAAGGAGGATGTCGGGGTTCTCGGCGATATGCTGCCGATAAAAGGCGAAGGCGTCCGCCGACAGCGTCTCCATAACCGCCTCCCGCAGCGGTGGCGATTCGATCGCCGGCGTTTGGGCCAAAGCCTCCATTGCCGCGGCGACCATCAGCTCCAGATTGCGCTCGGCGAGCACCGGGTCGGCGTATTTGAAATTGATGACCTCCCCCTGCTCGGTGATCTTCAACGAACCGGTGAAGGCGCCCGCCGGCTGGGCGACGATCGCCCGATGCGTCGGCCCGCCGCCGCGCCCTACCGTTCCCCCCCGTCCGTGAAACAGCCGCAAGCGGACGCCGCATTCGGCCGCCACCCGGTGCAGCGCCCGGTGCGCTTTGTAGATCTCCCAGGTGCTGGTCAGCATGCCGCCGTCCTTGTTCGAGTCCGAATAGCCGAGCATCACCTCCTGTCGTCGCCCCCAGGCATCCAGCAGCGGCGCATAATCGGCAGAGCGCCACAGCTCGCGGCAGATCTCGGGCGCGCCTTGCAAATCGGCGATCGACTCGAAAAGAGGGACCGGCATCAGGCCGGGATCGCCGCGTTCGGGGTCCCCTTCCACCGCCACGCCGGCCACCCGCGCCAGCCAGACCAGGTGGCGCACGTTCTGCGCCGAAGCGGCGCCGCTGATCACGAAAGAGCGGATCGCCTGCGGCGGAAATTCTTGTTTCAACTGGGCGATCGCGCGCAGGGTGGCGAGCAGTTCCGTCGTCTGCGTGGAAGGCGCCGCCGGCAGGGCGTCGCCGCCCGCGCCCCCAGCGGCCAGTTCGGCGACGGCGGCGGCGTGAATGGCGGCATGCTGGCGGATGTCCAGGGTGTGCAGATGAAAGCCGAAGGTGGCAACCCGCCGGCGCAGCGGCACGACATACTGCTCGGCCAGACGTTCGCCGCCGCCGGCGCGCAGGCTCTGCTCCACGATAGTCAGATCGGCGTCGAAGGCGGCGGCGTGCGGATAGGCATCGGGCGTTGCCGCCCCGCTCTGCGCCTGCCGCAGGCGGTAATGCACCAAGCGCAGAAACTGCCGGTACAGCTCGCAGGCGGGATAGCGGGAGATCATTTCGCCGCCGGCGGTCAGGCGGCGCGTGTAATCTTCGACGGCGGCCGCCAGTCGGTCGCTGGCGGCGACGCGGCAGGTGGACGGGGTGAGAAGCTCGCGCAAATCCGCCGTCGCCGTCAGGTAATGGGCGAAAATCGTCTCTCTCGCCTTCGCCAGCGCCTCGCGGGTGGCGTCGGTGGTGACGAAGGGATTGCCGTCGCGGTCGCCGCCGATCCAGGAGCCGAAACGGATGACCGTCGGCAACTCGCGCGCCGGCAAATCGATGCCGTAAACCTCCCGAAACGCCAGCGCCATCTCCTCGTACAACGCCGGCAGCGGCTCGATCAGGGAGCCGGGGTAGTGATCGAGGCCCATGCGGATTTCATCGCCGACCTGCGGCTGGCGCCGGCGCACCTCGTCCGATTGCCAGAGGGCGGTGATTTCGCTCAAGATCGCCCGCTGGCCGCAGGCCGCTTCGGCCTCGCCGAGGGGCAGCCGGTCCAGCTCTTCGAGGATGCGGGCGATGCGCCGCCGTTTGTAGCGGACCACCCGCCGCGCGACTTCCGTCGGGTGGGCGGTGAACACGGGAATGACCTCCACCCGCCGCAGCAGTTCGAGCGCCTGCTCCGCGTCGAGGCCCGCATCCCGCAGCCGGCGCAGGGTGCCCCGCAGCGACCCCGGTTTGTCCGGCGCCCCCAAAACCAGGCGCTCGGCCCGGCGGCGGCGCTTGCGGTGGTTGGTCTCGGCCAGATTGGTCAGTTCGAAAAAAGTGGCGAAGGCCTTGACGATCTGGTGCGCCTCGGCGGTGGCGAGGCCGGCGACGATCCGTTCCGCCTCACCCAGCAGCTCCTGTTCGCCGGGCGGATCGAGGTCGGCATCGCCGTGTGGCTCATGCAACTCCCGGTGGCGGATCGCCAGGTGGCGGATGGCCTCTTCGGTCTCGTAGGTCTGCCGGCCTGCCTGCTCGTGGATCACCGTCCCCAGCAAGCGTCCCAGGGAGCGCACGTCGCGCCGCAGAGGCAGGCTCTTCGCCGTCTCCTCCGCCGCCAGCAATTCCCGCAACCGCTCCGCCTGGTCCGGCGCCCGCCAGTACAGCTCCTCTTTTTGCGCCATGCGCGCCTCCCGTGAGAAAACCCTTTGGCAGAATTATATCGTCGCAAGAGGGCTTCGCCTGCTTGCGGGCATGAGCCGCAGCGGGTTTTCGGCAATAAAAAAGCCCGCCGGACAGGCGGGCTTTGCGGTAATCGGCGTCGAGCAGGCCAATGGATTCAGACTTTTTTCTCCTCTTCGAGTTTTTTCGCTTCCGCAGATTCTTCCTCCCCTTCCTTGAGTCCTTCCTTCAGATTACGCATTCCCTTGCCGAGAGCGCTGCCCACCTGCGGCAACTTGCCGGCGCCGAAGACGATGAGGACAAGGACGAGGATGATGATGAGTTCCTGGGTGCCGAGACCGAACATGGTGACTTAACTCCTTCTGCGGGGTTGGCGAATGGCAAAACAATACACCTGTTTCCGAAAAAGAGCAATCATCTGGCCGGCGGAGACAGGCCGGGCGGCAGCCGCAGCAGCAGGACGTCCATCTCGGCGCCGGCGGCGATTCCCGAGCTGCCGCCGGGCACCGGAAGAAGCGCCTGCGCCCCCTGGATGCTGCGGTTCTGCCCCGAACCCTGGCGACCGGCGGGCAGAAAATAATAGCGCTCGTCGCGCTCCTCCAGCGTTCCCCAGATGAGGCGCTGGCGTTTTTCCCCGCCGCTGATCGCGCCGGCCAGAATGACCCGCAGCCGGGGATGCAGGGGATCGACGAAGCCGGCGAGGCGGCGCAGGGCGGGGCGGACGAACATCTCGAAGGTGGCCGCCGCGGCGGCCGGATTGCCGGGCAGACCGAACACCGGCGTGGCGCCGACGGTGCCGAAAAGCACCGGTTTCCCCGGTTTGATGGCGACTTGCCAGAAGCCGAGGGCGAAACCGCGTTCGCGGAGAATCTCCTGCACGTAATCGCGATCGCCGACGGAAACGCCGCCGGTGCTGAGCAGCAGGTCGGCTTCGCGCAGACCGCGGCCAATCTTCTCGGCCAGATCTTGCCGCTCGTCGCGGGCGATGCCGAGAGGGACGACCGTGCAGCCGGCCTCCCGCAGGCGGGTCGCCAGCAGGTGGAAATTGGAATTGACGATCTGCCCGGGGCCGGGGAGTTGCCCCAGTTCCACCAGCTCGTCGCCGGTGGACAGAACCGCCACCCGCGGCGCGGGATACACCCGCGCCCGGTCGACGCCGGCCGCCGCCAAAAGGGCGATTTCACCAGAAAAAAGAGGGGTCCCGGCGCAAAGAAGTTCTTCGCCAAGATGCAGCTCCTCGCCGCGCCGGCGCACGTGCTGCCCCCCCTTCGGTTGCCGCTCCAGGCGAATGCCGGTCGCCGATTCGCTGGTGTCCTCCACCGGCACGACGGTGTCGCAGCCGACCGGCAGCGGCGCCCCGGTCATGATCTTCACCGCCTGTCCGGGCGCTACGGGCGAATCCCGCCAGACGCCGGCGGGGATGAAACCGTGCACCGGCAATTCGTCGCCGACCGTCTGGCCAGCAAAAGCAAAGGCGTAGCCGTCCATGGCCGAGTTGTCGGCCGGCGGCAGATCCCAGCGGGCGGCCGCCGGCGCCGCCATCACCCGGCCGAGAGCCTCGTCCAGAGCGCACTCCACCGGCGGCAGGGGACGGACGGTCTCCAGAATGGTCCGGACCGCTTCATCGCAGCTCAGCATATAATCAGTCCTCCTTGAATTTTGGGAAGGTTTTTCGCAACAGGGCGAGATCCTCGGGGGCGTTGACATTGAACAGGGACTGCCGCCAGTCGGGCGGCAGTTCCGGCGGTTCCAGACAGGCGACGCGCACCCTTGGATAAAAATCGTAAATGCGGAAGTTTCCCGCCTCCAGCAAGTCGCGCATCGGCGGCAGGCAGCTTTTGCGATAGGCGGCGAACAGCGGTTCGAAGCCTTTCCCGGTGCGGGGAACGACGGCGTCCACGTTGGTCCGTTGCCGCAGGATGCGCCGCGCCAACTCGGGGTCGGGGGCGGGCAGGTCGCAGGGGGCGACGAATATCCACTCCGTTGCCGCCGTGCGCAGGCCGGTGTACAGCCCGCCGAGGGCGCTGCCGGGGAAGTCGTCGAGCAGACAAGGCACATCCGGCAGCGCCAGGTCGGGACGGTCGCCGGCGATGCGGACGGCGGGAAAAAGGGTGCGCATCATCGCCAGCACGCCGGCGAACAGGGTGCGCCCCCGAAACTCCAGCGTCGCCTTGTCGCGCCCCATGCGGCGACTTTTGCCGCCAGCGAGGATAACGCCGGTGACGTCGGGGAAAAGATGGTTTTCAACGCTCATTCGATTTTCCAAACGCTTGAAGTCCAGACCGGAGGAAAAAAAGCAAGGGCAGGTTAGCATATTTTGGGGCAAGCAAAGGAGAGGATTTTCAGCGCCGGCGAGGGGTAGAAGAAGTAAAAGCGGAACAGATAGCCGACATGGGAGAAGCCGCCGTGGGCGCCCGAGCCGGTGGCCATGCGGGTGAGAATCAGCACGATGGCGCTCCCTCACCAGCCGCCGACGCATATCGCCTCAGCATCCAGAAGACGGGTCAGGCATTTCGGTCGGTTCCCTTACCTTCCGACAGCATCAAGATGCAGGTTGCTGCGGCGTTTTTGATTTGAGCCCTTGGTTGAGACGGATGTGAGTCGCAGAGAATGGCAGAAAGGTTAACCTGACCCTAATTTTCCCTCTTTGGCCGAACTCACCATCCCGGCACGCACCGGATTTCCCTCCACGTAGCGGATCGCCGTCAAAAGATGGTCGTCCTGCTGCACAATGAAGCTCTTGAACCGTCCCTGCCAGACATGACCGCTGGTGCCGTAGTGCCGATGGTAGCGGCGCACATGTGTGGTCATGAGCCACTGCATCCACCTGCTCAGATCTTCGCCTTCGGTCGGTTTCGCCAGCAGGTGAAAATGATTCGACATCAGGCAGTAAGCGATCACCTTGACGGGGAAGCGCTCCTTCGCCACGCCGATCAGTTTGATGAACGCCGCGAAATCCGCAGGCTTGTGAAATACCTCGGCACGCCCATTACCACGTTCAAAACATGGTAAACCTGCTGATCTACCAACCTCTCGTCGCCCTTGGCATATCTTTCTCCTCAGGGACTGGCTACTTTTGCAGTTTAAAAGTTGTCTGTCCCGCTACAGCAACGGTCAATCAAACCAAAAGGTGCCTTTCCCCCTCAGATCCCCCGCACCATCTTAGGCTCACTTCCCAAACAAGCCACGTGTTTTTCCAAAAGCAAAAACTATCACATACAATGACAATATAAATGGAAGGGAAATTATATATTTATATTTCAATACAGACGCAGGTAGAACAACATCAACAAAACACATTGTGATAGAAACAAATATGCTTATCAGCAAAACTAAAAATACAATTAACAACGATAATAATTTTAAAAATATATTCTTTTTATTTTTACTATTAAAAATCAAATTTATTTTGTAATAAATAATATCACAAATATATGCACATGGCATTTGCATAAATAAAACAACTACAATAAGCATTGGTATATTAATTATAATTTTAGAAGATGCCAAATTTCGACAATATTTACCATCAACAACTTTTGTTTCACTTCGTATCTTCTTGATATCTGTTGTTGCACTAAAGTTATTAAAGA
>JBAYQP010000003.1:0-115562 GCA_041677125.1 Desulfuromonadales bacterium
AAGTATCGGTATCGAGAAAATCCGCCTGACCGGGGGAGAGCCGCTGGTGCGGGGTGGAATGGTCAACTTTCTGCAGGACCTAGGCAAGATAGAGGGGCTGCGCCACATGGTGCTGACCACCAACGGCACCTTGCTCGGAAAAATGGCCCGGCCCATTGCCGCCGCCGGCGTCAAGCGGATCAATATCAGCCTCGATTCCCTCTCGTCGCGCACTTTTGCGCAAATCACCCGGGGCGGCGATGTCCGGGAGGTTTTTCGCGGGATTGCGGCGGCGCTGAGCGCCGACATCAAGGTCAAACTTAATGTCGTAGTCATGCGCGGCATCAACGACCACGAGGTTGAGAATTTTGCCGCCTTGACCGCGGAAATGCCCGTATCCGTTCGTTTTATCGAATACATGCCCAACCTGCAATTGCAGGATTGGCGCGAACGCCACGTCCCCAGCGACGAAATCGTGAATCGGTTGGCGAAAAATCATTCCCTTGTCCCCGCCTGCCCGGAACCTCTGTCCGGGCCGGCCCGGATTTTTAAGATTCCCGGCGCACTGGGGCATCTCGGTCTGATTACTCCGGTCAGCGGGCATTTCTGCTCCAGCTGCAATCGCATCCGGATTGCGGCCAACGGCACTGCTCGCAGCTGCCTGTTCGGCCCGACCGCCTGCGATCTGAAGCCCGTTCTGCGCTCGGGAAATTTATCCGAGGTTCGCCGGGCGTTGGAACACGTTATTCTTGGCAAACCGGCCAGTCACCACTTGGGCAACGAAAATCCCGGATTTGAATCCTTTTCCATGGCTCAGGTGGGTGGATAACGCATACTTACCGGAAGGAGCAGGCATGAGCGCGCAGGTGGTTTCCGTTTGCATCAGCGATAACAAGGGAGAACGCAAAAAACCGGTCGCGGCAGCGGATTTGCAAGAAAATCATGGCATTGTGGGCGACGCCCACGCCGGCGACTGGCACCGGCAGGTGAGTCTTCTCGCCCGGGAAAGCATTGGCAAAATGCGTGCGTTGGGTCTCGACGTGAACAGCGGCGATTTCGCCGAGAACATTACCACCGAAGGCATCGACCTGGTTTCGCTGCCGGTCGGCACGCGATTGCTGGTCGGCGAGTCCCTGCTTGAGGTGACGCAGATCGGCAAGGAATGCCATATGCGCTGTGCCATTTACCATCAGGCCGGCGATTGCGTCATGCCGAAAGAGGGGATCTTCGCCCGGGTCCTGCGCGGGGGAACGATTCAGCCCGGCGACGGAATTCTTCGCACCTGAACTGCACGCCTCTGTAAAGTTTTTTTCCCTCCGCGCCTGTATTCTCGGTGGTGTTTCGGTTTCGCGGGGCATCTACCCTCAGCGTTCGCTGTTGACCAGTGCCAGAAATTCCGTCTGTCCGCTAATCTGCATGGCCTGGGCACGGACATTTTCGTTCCGGAAGGTGGCGCCGATATCGGCGAGAATTTCCAGCTGCGCGCCATTGTCGCGGACGGGCGTCAGAATCAGGAAAATGATATGCACCGGGTGGCCATCGGGGGCATCGAAATCGATGCCGGCGGGCGACAATCCGACCTCGATCAACGGCGCCGGTAGATTTTCCATCCGCGAATGGGGAACGGCAATCCCGCCGCCAAGGCCGGTGGCCATGATCCGCTCCCGGGCGAGTACGGCGGCGATAACTTCTTCGCTATCGAGATTGGACTTTTCGGCCAGCGCCCGGCACATCTCGGTTATGGTGTCCTCCCGGGTCACCGCTTGCAGGTGACCGATAAACCCGTGCGGGGCGAGATGGTCGGTAAACCGTCGGGGTCGTTTCAACCGCAGAATCCGCTGCAACATCGGGCCGCTCAGCATGGTGGTCACCAACGCCATCACCACCAGGGAAACGAAGACATTCTGCCCGATCAGCCCTACCTGCAAGGCCAGCACACCGAGAATGATGCCCATCGTTCCCTGGGCGCTCATGCCGAAACCAGCGCCCCAGGCCTCGCGCCAGGGCAGACCGCCCCATCGGCCGCCGAGCGCACTCCCCAGCACCTTGCCGCTGAGGGCCAGGCCGAGAAGAATCGCGGTCAAAGGCAAATCGAAATGGGCGGCGAAATTGATGTGTAGCCCGATCCCGGCGAAGAACAGGGGAGCAAAGATAAACGAAATGAATTGATCGAGGGTGGTGCGAGTCTGCTCGCGCAGGTGGGCGGAATGGCCGATCGCCACCCCCGCCAGGAAGGCGCCAAAAATAGCGTGAATGCCGAGCCATTCGGTAAAAGCGGCCGAAAAAAACGCCATCGACAGAACGAAGGTGAGAACCCCCGCCGGCCAGCTGGTATAGGCCTGAATCCAAGGGAGAAGCCGGTGAATGATCCAGGGGACAACGGTTAGCATGGCGACGGTGTAGACACCGGTAATCCACAAGGTGTGGGCGACCGGCAAAGCGCCGTGGCCGGCGCCGGTGGTACCGAGAATGGCCGCGAAAACGAGCCAGCCGAGCAAGTCGGTGACCGCCGCCGCCGCGATCAGCATGACCCCCAAGTCGCTGCGGTATATTTTTAAATCGAGCAGAATCTTGGCGATGATGGGCAGGGCTGAGATAGACAGCACGGTGGCCATGACCAGGGCGAAAACCAATCGGTCCCCGCTCGGCGGGAAGCCGAGAAAGTCTGGCGCCAGGATGGCGGCGGCAAAGCCGAAAGCAAAGGGAAAGAGCATGCCCGGCACCGCAACGCATATCGCCACTTTGCCTTGGCGCCAGACGGTGCTCAGATCGACCTCGATACCCGCCACCAGCAAAAACAGGGTAATCGCCAGAGTGGTTAGTGCTTCAAAGGCGACGGCGCCGCTGCCGGTGTCGGGAAAAAGAAAGGCGCTGAGCTCCGGCGCTACGGCGGCGAAAATGGTCGGCCCCAGGAGTATGCCGGCAAGAATCTCCCCCAAGACCGACGGCAGGCTCAGCCGCCTGGCGATTTCGCCCATGAACCTTGCCGCCAGCAGCAGGATGCCGAGGCCGAGGAACAGTGCGATCAGATTCGGGGAGCTCAGATTGGCCATTCGGCGCATTTCGGTTATAAGTCGAAAATAATGAGGCAAATATGCCAGAGGGGTCGAAAAAGGTCAATTCGATGATGGCCCCCCCCTGGGAGATTTCTGTTCGTCGGGCCGGGATTTGGCCTGCGGCTTCCTTCGGATTCCACCGCGCGATGGACACCTTTGCCGTTCGGCTAGCGGTTCCCGTCATCACGGTCCGCAGGAGACTTGCACCCCCAAATCGAACAGCGCCAGTCAAGGCGCTACGCGCCATGTCTGGCGCACATGCAAAAAGGGCGGCCCCGAAGGGTCGCCCTTAAATACAATTCTCTTATTTACCGGATTTCAGCGTGCCCGGCGGGACGCCACCTGAATGCGAATCATCGCCCGGTCGAGGGCGGCCTGCATGGCAAGAAACTCCTTATCTTCGGAAGTCAGCTTTTTCAGGGCCTCTTCCGCGCGCCCGAGAGCCGCCTTGGCCCGCTCCAGATCGATTTCATCGGCCGGCTCGGCGGTTTCGACCAGTACGGTGATGGTATCGTCCTCCACCTCGACATATCCCCAGTTCACGGCGACATGAAAGATTTCGGCACCCTGGCGATACGATAGTTCACCGATCTTCAAGGTGGTCAGCAGCGCCGTGTGCCCGGGCAGAATACCGAATTCCCCGACGCTGCCCGGCGCGGTGACCTCTTCCACCTGCGCGGAGAGAACGTGCTTGTAGGGGGTGACCATTTCGAGTTTGAGCTGTTCAGCCATATTGAACCATCCTGTAGGGGCGCTCCTGCTGCGCCCTGTGTCCGCGCAGGGAAGGCTCCCTGCTCCTCACCGGTAGCCTTACGCGGCCAGTTTCTTGGCTTTCTCCAGGGCTTCCTCGATGGTGCCCACCATATAAAAAGCCTGCTCGGGGATGTCGTCGTACTTGCCTTCGACGATTTCCTGGAAACCGCGGATGGTGTCTTTCAGTTCGACGTATTTACCCGGCGAGCCGGTGAACACTTCGGCCACGTGGAACGGTTGGGAAAGAAAGCGCTGAATCTTGCGGGCGCGGGCGACGACCAGCCGGTCCTCCTCGGACAGTTCGTCCATGCCAAGGATGGCGATGATGTCCTGCAGGTCCTTGTAGCGTTGCAGCACGAACTGCACGTCGCGGGCGATTTTGTAATGCTCCTCACCGACAACCTGCGGATCGAGAATGCGGCTGGTCGAGTCCAGCGGGTCGACCGCGGGATAGATGCCGAGTTCGGCGATCTGCCGGGACAAAACGGTGGTGGCATCCAGGTGGGCGAAGGCCGTAGCCGGCGCCGGGTCGGTCAAGTCGTCGGCGGGGACGTAGATGGCCTGGACCGAAGTAATGGAGCCTTTGTTGGTGGTGGTGATCCGCTCCTGCAGCTCGCCCATCTCAGTGGACAGGGTCGGCTGATAACCGACGGCGGAAGGGATGCGGCCGAGAAGCGCGGAGACCTCGGAGCCGGCCTGGGTGAAGCGGAAGATGTTGTCGACAAAGAGCAACACGTCCTGCCCTTCCTCGTCGCGGAAATACTCGGCAACGGTGAGGGCGGAGAGGGCGACGCGGGCGCGGGCGCCCGGCGGCTCGTTCATCTGGCCGTAGATAAGGGCGGCCTTGTCGAGAACGCCGGAGTCCTTCATCTCATGCCAGAGGTCGTTCCCTTCGCGGGTGCGCTCGCCGACGCCGGCGAATACGGAGAAACCGCCGTGCTGCTTGGCGATGTTGTGAATCAGCTCCATGATCAGAACGGTTTTGCCGACACCGGCGCCGCCGAAAAGACCGATTTTCCCGCCGCGGGCATAGGGCGCGAGCAGATCGACAACCTTGATTCCTGTTTCAAACGCTTCGACCTTGGTCGACTGCGACACGAAATCGGGCGTCGGACGGTGAATTTCCCATTCGGCATCGGCGCCGACGGGCCCCATCTCGTCCACCGGCTGCCCGATGACGTTGAGGATGCGGCCAAGGGTCTTGCGCCCCACCGGCATAACGATCTGCTTGCCGGTATCGATCACCTCTTGTCCGCGCACCAGACCGTCGGTCGAGTCCATGGCGATGGCGCGCACGGTGTTTTCCCCGAGGTGCTGGGCCACTTCGACGACCAGGTTGCCTTCCCCCTCGCCCAAGGCGGGGTTGGTGATCTTGAGGGCGTGATAAATTTCGGGGAGTTTACCGGCTTCAAATTCCACGTCGACGACGGGGCCGATAACCTGGGTGAGTTTTCCTTTATTCATGGGGATCCGTTCCTCCTTTTTCCACCCTGCGTCAGGTGTGGAACATCGTTCAGATCGTTACTTTATCGATTCGGCGCCGGAAATGATTTCCATCAACTCTTTGGTGATGGCGGCCTGGCGCGCTCGGTTATATTGCAGGGTCAGCTTGCCAATCATCTCCGAAGCGTTCTTGCTCGCGCTGTCCATGGCGCTCATGCGGGCGCCGAGTTCGGAGGCAACCGACTCGAGCAGCGCACGGAAGATTTGCACCTCGATGTGCTTGGAGAGAATTTGGTCCAAAACCGCCGCCCGATTTGGTTCATATAGGAATTCAGTGACGTGCGTGCCCTCGGCGACTTCTTTCGGGACGATCGGCAGCAGTTGGGTAAAGGTAATATCCTGAGCGATGGCGCTGCGAAAAGCATTGAACACCAGATACACGGCATCGTATTTCCCTTCTTCGTACCAGGAAACCAGCTCCTGGCCAAGTAACGACGCCGTGCTGTAGTTGATGCTGCCGGTGATGTTCTCGTAGACCTTGACGATTTCCATGCCGGCCCGGGTCCGCAGGTAGTCCCGGCCTTTGCGGCCGATGATCAGCAGGTCGTATCCTTCGCGTTGCGCTTCGTTGGCGCGGATAAAGCGCTCGGTCGCCTTGGAAATATTGCCATTGAATCCGCCGCACAGACCGCGGTCGGCGGTCAACAGGACCACCAGAGCCCGTCCCTTGCCGCGCTCCTGCAGCAGGGGATGGGCCTCGGCGTCTTCACGCAGCGCGAGGCTGGAGAGGACCTCCTGCATTTTCGCCGCATAGGGTCGAGCGGCAACGACGGCTTCCTGGGCGCGCCGCAGCTTGGCGGCCGAAACCATTTGCATCGCCTTGGTGATCTGCCTGGTGTTCTTAACCGAGGAGATCCTCTTTTTGATGTCCTTCAAATTTGCCATCGGTCCAAGCCTTCTGCTGATTGCGAATTAAGCGACGAACTGCGTCTTGAACTCGTCAAGAGCGCCCTTGATGCGGGCTTCCATCTCGCCGTCGATTGCATTTTTCTGCCGCAGGTCGCCAAGGAGCTGACCGTGGCGGCTATCCAGGAAGGATTGGAGTTCGTTCTCATAGCGAAGGATCGCGGTGACCGGATACTCGTCGATGTAGCCGTTGTTGGCGGCGAAAATCACCATCACCTGCTTCTCGACCGGCATCGGTTTGTATTGCGGTTGCTTGAGAATTTCAACCAGCCGGGCGCCGCGAGCCAGCTGCCGCTGGGTGGCGGCATCGAGGTCGGAACCGAACTGGGCGAAAGCGGCCATCTCGCGGTACTGGGCAAGGGCCAGGCGCAGGGTGCCGGCGACCTGCTTCATCGCTTTGACCTGGGCGCTGCCGCCGACGCGGGAAACGGACAAACCGACGTTGATTGCCGGACGCACCCCCGAATAGAAGAGGTCGGTCTCGAGGAAGATCTGGCCATCGGTAATCGAAATAACGTTGGTCGGAATGTAAGCGGACACATCGCCGGCCTGCGTTTCAATAATCGGCAGAGCCGTCAGGGAGCCGGCGCCGAGGGTGTCATTGAGCTTGGCGGCGCGCTCGAGGAGGCGGCTGTGCAGATAGAAAACGTCTCCGGGATACGCCTCGCGGCCCGGCGGCCGGCGCAGCAGCAAAGAGAGCTGGCGGTAGGCCACGGCCTGCTTGGAGAGGTCGTCGTAAATGATCAGGGCATGCTTGCCGTTGTCGCGGAAAAACTCGCCCATGGTGACCCCGGTATAGGGGGCGATGAACTGCAGCGGCGCCGGGTCCGAAGCGGTGGCGGCGACGACGATGGTGTAATCCATGGCGCCGAACTGTTTCAGCTTGTCAACCACCTGGGCGACAGTGGAGCGCTTCTGCCCGATGGCAACGTAGATGCAGATTACGTTCTGCCCTTTTTGATTGATAATGGTATCGGTGGCGACGGCGGTTTTTCCGGTCTGGCGGTCGCCGATGATCAGCTCGCGCTGGCCGCGGCCGATGGGAACCATGGCGTCGATCGCCTTGAGACCGGTCTGCATCGGCTCATGCACCGATTTCCGGGCGACGATGCCGGGGGCCTTGATCTCCACCTGACGAAAGTCCTTCGAGTCGATGTCGCCCTGGCCATCAATGGGAATGCCGATGCCGTTGACGACCCGGCCAACCAGCGCATCGCCGACGGGAACCTGCACAATGCGCTCGGTGCGCTTGACGGTGTCGCCTTCTTTGATATGGTGCGCCTCGCCGAGAATGGCGGCCCCGACGTTGTCTTCTTCCAGGTTGAGCACCATACCCATCGTGTCGCCGGGGAATTCGAGCAACTCGCCGGCCATGGCTTTATCCAGGCCGTGAATGCGGGCGATGCCGTCGCCGACGGAGATGATGGTTCCGGTTTCGCTGATTTCCACCTCGCGACCGAAGTTCTCGATCTGCTTCTGGATAATTGCGCTGATTTCTTCCGCTCTGATTTCCATAGGACCTTCTCACCCCTTCTTTAAGGTATCTTCAATGCGTTTGAGTTGGGTTTTCAGGCTCCCGTCGAAGACGCGCCCGCCGATTTCCACCCGCAGGCCGCCGATCAGCGAGGGATCGACCTCGGCCTTGACCTCCACTTTTTTACCGGTCTGCTTCTCGAGAGCGGCCAGTATCGCTTGCCGCTGGACGTCATTGAGCTCAACGGCTGCGGTTACCTCGGCGCGCATGATCCCGGAAAGCTTGTCGGCCAGTTGCCGGTAATCGGCTTCTATCTGCGGCAGGTAAGCGATGCGATCCTTCTCCAGAAGCAATCCGAGAAAGCTCCCCATGCCGTTGGAGAGAGCGAGCAGGGACGCCAGGTCCGTCAACATCGCCCGTTTTTTCTCCAGCGGAAAAGAGGGGCTTTCCATCAGCAACCGGAAGGGATCGGAAGCGGCAAAGACGCCCTTCACTTTGCCCAATTCCTCGCCAAAGGTCTCCAACATCTTTCCTTTGGCGCCGAGATCCACCATTGCTCTGGCATATCGCCTGGATATCGCGCTCAATGTAGTTCTCCCACCTTCAGCATATATTCGTTCATCAGCCGCTCCTGGTCCTCGGCCGTGACCTGCTGGCGCAACAGATCCTCGGCAAGCTGCACCGCCATGCGTGCAGCTTCCCGGCGCAGTTCGGCTCTCGCGTTGGCTATCTCACTGGCCGCGGCGCGCTCGGCTTCCAGACGGATCTTCTCGGCCATTTCCTTGGCGTTGGCAAGAATTCTCTCCCGCTCCAATTCCCCTTCCCGGCGAATTTCTGCGTAAATTTCTTCAATTTCGTCGGCCGCCCGCGTCAGCTTGCCGTCATATT
Organism: Desulfuromonadales bacterium; assembly: GCA_041677125.1. Classification (GTDB taxonomy): domain Bacteria; phylum Desulfobacterota; class Desulfuromonadia; order Desulfuromonadales; family JACZKF01; genus JBAYQP01. The sequence continues at coordinate 8,560 of JBAYQP010000003.1, forward strand.
CGGCAAATCGCGCTTCCGCTTCTTTGCCGGCGCTTTCCGCCTGCTGCAAAGTTTTGGCGATGCCGTCCCGCCTGGCGCTCAAGCCCCTGCGGATCGGTTTGTGGACAAAATACGCGAGCAGACCGAAGGTCACGGTGAAGTTGAACACCCGAAACAGAAAGTCTTTGAGCAGAACACCGCTGTCCGGATGATGACCTTCTCCGGTGGCGGCAAAAGCGGTGGCGGCCAACCCGAGGATGAGCAGGCCGCAAGTTACGGTGGCGAACTGCCGCTTGCCGATGAGAATCGAAAAATTCATCATATCTTTCTCCCCAGGATCTGACCGGCGACCTGCCCGGCGAGAACCTGCGACTCTTGCCGCAGGGCCTGGCGGGCGTCGGCGGCTTCCGCAGCGATACGGTCCCGGAGTGCCTGCACCTGCTCGCCAGCAAGACGGCGCGATTCTCCGAGCACCCGACTCTCATCGGCCAGGGCGCCCTTGCGAAGCTCGGCTTTTTCCTGGTGCCCCTTCATTTTGGCTTCCTGAAGGCGCAGCTGATAATTTTCCATCTTCTCATTGATCTTTACTTCCAACTCGCGGGCACGCTGGTATGAGCCATCCACCGTCTGTTGCCGCTCAAGCATAAGGCGACGGAAAGGACGGTAACAAATGACATTCAGCACCGCGAGCAGGACCACGAAATTAACAAATTGCAGCAAAAGGGTCCAGTTCAGCTCAATCACGACTTATTTCCTCTTGATAGACGGGAGAAAAAAGGTTTCTGGTATACTGTATACAAATTGCGGGATGATTAAAAAAACCCCGAAACGCAGGGCAAAACAGCAAATAGGTATCACAGGGCCTTTAATCTTGTCAAATCCTTTTTTTAAAATTCCCCTTGATTCGCCTACTTCCGGTTAAAAAGAACCGTTTTCTTTTCCGCCTCGACCACCACCGGTCCCTCCCGCTTCATGGTCAACGTGCTGTTCATCAGTACGCCTTCATCAACCACCAGCACCGGAGTATCGATAGCGCCCTCGACGGTGGCCGGAGCTCGCAATTCAACTCTGGTGGCAGCCTTGATGTTCCCCTTGAAGCGGCCGCTCAGGATCAGCGTGCCGACACTGACTTCGGCTTGCAAATCCGCAGTTTTGCCGACGATCAGGGTGTCTTTCGAGGTAATTTCGCCGCGAAACGTGCCGTCCAGGCGAACAATTTCATCAAACAGCAGTTTGCCTTCGAACTGGCTGCCTGGTCCGAGAAACGCTTTGATCTCACTTTTGTCCATGGGAGTTTCCTTTTTCATCTTCTGCCCTTCCCTTCGTTTCTGCGAATTAAAATTTTACCAAGACTAATCTTGCCCGTTTCCGGCTGCCGATGTGGTGCGCATGTGTATTAACCACTTATTCCGAGAAGTTCCAGCAGGCGATCGAGGTCCTGCGCCGAATAGTAGGAAATCTCGATCTTGCCTCCTTTGCTTCCCTGGTTGATCTTTACCTGTGTTCCCAGCGCGCGCTTCAGTTCTCCGGCCAAATGAACCAATTGTGGATCGCTGTCTTTTTTCGTTTTTGGCTTCACCCCGAAGGTGCGGATTTTCTTTACCAACGCCTCGGTTTCGCGCACCGACAATTTTTTCTGTAAAAGCTGGCTGCGGGCCTCGAGAATGTCGTCCTCATTCTCAAGGGAAAGAAGCGCTCGGGCGTGTCCCATGGAAAGACGAGCAACGACGACGTCCTCGCGGACTTTTTCCGGAAGGCGCAACAGACGCAAGGCGTTGGCCACCGTCGATCGTTCTTTGCCTACCCTTTTCCCAACCTCTTCCTGGGACAAATCGAAATTGTCCATCAGATTGCGGTAGGCCTCGGCCTCCTCGATGGGATTGAGGTCTTCGCGCTGAATGTTTTCGATCAGCGCCATCTCCAGCGCCCAGTCTTCCGAAACATCCTGGATGACCACGGGCACGTCGCGCAGCCCCGCTTTCTGCGCCGCTCGCCAGCGTCGCTCGCCGGCGATTATCTGATAATGGTCGTCCTGCAGTCGTACGACAAGCGGCTGAATAATCCCCTTTTCCCGGATCGAGGCGGCCAGCTCCGCCAACTTTTCGTCGTCGAAGAATTTTCGCGGCTGGCCCTGATGCGGACGCAATTCCTCGATGGGACAAAGAAAATATTTTCGGCCTCCCTCCTGGGTCGCCGAGTTCAGCAAGGCGCCGATGCCTCTGCCGAGAGCGGGTCGCTTAGCCATGTTCTAATTCCCTGATTCGATGATTTCTTTGGCCAGTTCCAGGTACGAGATCGCCCCGCGGGAGGCTATATCATAAAGCAGAACCGGAAGCCCATGACTGGGCGATTCGGAAAGGCGCACGTTGCGCGGAATAACCGTCTTGAACACCTGTCCGTCGAAATGAGCGCGAATTTCATCGCTCACCTGGTGTGAAAGATTGTTGCGCCCATCGAACATCGTCAGGACGATACCGCGCACACTCAATTTCGGATTCAACTCCTTCTGAATCAGGCGTATTGTTTTCAACAGCTGACTCAGACCCTCCATGGCGTAAAACTCGCACTGCAAAGGAATAACCACCGAATCGGCGGCGGTCAGGGCGTTTACCGTCAACAGGCCCAGCGAGGGGGGGCAATCGATGATGATATAATCGTATTCGTCACGAACTTCTGCCAAAATGCCGCGTAATTTCTTTTCTCTGGCAAGAGCGGAAACCAGCTCAATCTCTGCCCCGATCAAATCGCTGTTCGCCGGCAGGATATCGAGGTGCTGCAGAGCCGAGCGAATGAGAATTTCCGCGGTCGTTGCTTCCCCGAGCAAAGCATTGTAAATGGTCTGCCGTTGCGCTCCCCGGTCAAGCCCCAGACCACTACAGGCATTTCCCTGGGGATCCATGTCGACCAGCAGGGTGCGTTTTTCCGCAGCAGCAAGAGAGGCGGCAAGGTTGACTGCGGTGGTTGTCTTGCCCACCCCGCCCTTCTGATTCGCAATGGCAAAAATCTGGCTCATCTTGCACCGAACTCCTTCAGGACAGTGGGCATAATTAGCACACCCTTGGCGGATCTGGGAAGCAAAAAGACCATAATCCCAGGGTATAAAGAGTAATTCTGGCATCTGCATGAATTTCGCTGCCGCGAGCCCGGCCGATACACCGCCAAGCAGGTCCTTCGCTCAGCAAAACCGCATTCAGACCGATCAAAGGGGACGCATAATGATCAAGGTGCGTTCGGCTCCGGACACGGGTAAACGCAAGCGACGAATGTCGGTGCATTGCAGCGAAGCTTCCCGGATATCGCCGTCGGCCGCGGACATTTCCCTTTCACCTTCCGCCCCTTTCATTGCCAGCAAAAACCCGGCCGCCCGTACGAAAGGCCGGGCGAGGCGTGCAAAGTCGGTAAGAGAGGAAAATGCGCGCGACACAACCACGTCGAAACTGCCGACCAGCTCCTTTTCGCACGCCAAGTCTTCCACGCGTGCCGCAAGGGGAGAAAACCGCTGCAGTTGTAAGTGCCGTTTGACGTGGCGCTGAAAGCCTATTTTCTTTTCGACCGCATCCACCGAGACGACTGACAAATCCGTCAATGCCAGCGCCAGGGGTATGCCCGGGAAGCCGGCGCCGGAGCCAATGTCGAGCAGCCGCTCCCGACCGCCGAGTGCCGGGAGGACGGTGAGGGAGTCCACCAGGTGCTTCTCCAAAACCTCCGCCGGATCGGTGATCGAGGTTAAATTCAGGCGGCGATTCCAGCGCAGCATTTCATCCACAAACCACAGAAGATGCGGCAAGGCGGTCGACGCCACCGGCAAGTCGAGCCGGGACAACAAGTCGGCAAGGCGCTCCTGACGGTTCACTTGTCAGCGCCGGCGCAGCAACACGGAGAGAATCGCCACCGCCGCCGGGGTGACCCCCGGTATGCGCGAGGCCTGGCCGAGGGTCAGCGGTTTAATTTTTTTCAGCTTTTCGCGCACCTCCATGGACAACCCCGAAGGCTGGTCATAATTCAAGGTCGGGGGAATCGATTGTTCCTCCATGCGCCGAAATCTTTGCACGTCCTCCTCCTGCCGCCGCAGATAACCCTCGTACTTGACCGAAATCTCCAACTGCTCCCGCACCTCACTGCTCATCGCCGCCAATGCAGGATCGATGGCCGCCAGATCCTCAATCCCAATCTCCGGACGCCGGAGCAATTCTTCGAAAGTGGCGCCGCTGCGCAGATTGGCAACGCCCAGCATCTCCTGGACACTAATGTCGGCCGATCGGACGCGCGCAGAGCGCAGATGCTCGCGCCCACCGGCCAACTGCTCCATCTTTCCGTTGTATGCCCGCCAACGCTCTTCGGTGATCAAACCAACATGCCGGCCAAGCTCTGTCAACCGCTGATCGGCGTTGTCCTCCCTCAGCAGCAATCGGTATTCGGCGCGAGAAGTAAACATGCGGTAGGGTTCGCTGGTGCCCAGGTTGACCAAATCGTCGATCAATACACCGATATAGGCTTGGTCACGGCGAATGATCACCGGGTCAAGCCTTTTAACCTGGCGCGCGGCGTTGATTCCGGCGAGCAGGCCCTGGGCTGCCGCCTCTTCATAGCCCGAAGTGCCGTTGATTTGCCCGGCATGGAATAACCCTGCAAGGGCCTTGGTTTCCAGCGTCGGCAGCAACTGAATCGGATCGACATAATCATACTCGATCGCATATCCCGGACGCATGATTTCCACCTGCTCCAATCCCGGGATCGTGCGCAAAAAATTCAGCTGCACATCGGGAGGCAATGAGGAAGAAACTCCGCTGGGATAAACTTCTGCCACGCCCAACCCCTCCGGTTCCAGAAAAACCTGGTGCCGCTCCTTCTCCGGAAACCGCACCACCTTATCTTCGACGGAAGGGCAATAGCGCGCGCCCACGCCTTCTATAACCCCACTGTAGAGCGGCGAGCGGTCGAGTCCCGACCGGATGATTTCGTGCGTTTTCGCATTTGTCCAGGTGATATGGCAGGGGACCTGCGCCTGCGTTATCGACTTGGTGTCGAGGGAGAACGGTTTGGGCGGATCATCGCCGAACTGTGGCTCCAGTCGGGAATAATCAATACTGCGCCGATCCAATCGCGCCGGCGTTCCCGTCTTCAGGCGCCCGACCCGCAAACCGAGATCGCGCAGGTCCTGCGAAAGCTTCTCCGCCGAAGGTTCCCCGGCCCGCCCACCCGGATAGCTCTGCAACCCAACATGAATCAAACCGGCAAGAAACGTCCCGGTGGTTAAAATCACCGTGGTTGCCGAAAAGGTGACCCCCTCCCGCGTGACCACTCCCTGAACCCTACCGCTGCCGATCACCAGACTGGCCACGGCGCCCTGTTTAAGATCAAGCCCGGGCGTCGTCTCAACCACATGCTTCATGTGGGCGGCATAGCGCCGACGATCCGCCTGGGCGCGTGAGGCGCGCACTGCCGGGCCTTTTCTGGTGTTGAGCAGGCGAAACTGGATGCCGGTCGCGTCGATAACGCGCCCCATCTCCCCGCCCAACGCGTCCACCTCTTTCACCAAGTGCCCTTTTGCCAACCCACCGATGGCCGGATTGCAGGACAATTGGGCCACGTTGTCAAGATGCAAAGTCAGCAACAGAGTGCAGCATCCCATTCTTGCGGCGGCCAGAGCGGCCTCGCATCCTGCGTGCCCCGCCCCAACAACGACAACATCGTAGATCTTTCCGTAACTGGCCATTTATTTCTAATACTCTCGTGCTTTCCGTTACTTAGAGGGATGTTCCACGTGGAACATTATATTATTTGCCGATGCAAAACCGGGAAAAAATTGTCTCGAGAATTTCGTCGGGCGCGGTCTCTCCGGTAATTTCGCCGAGAGCCGCCAAAACGCCGCGCAGTTCGAGTGCGAGAATTTCAGGGGAAGCTTCCTGGTGAAAAGCTTCCATAAACTGTTTGAGGTAGTCGAGGGATCGCACCAGGGACTCACGATGCCGCCGGTCCGAGATAAGGATGGATTCGGAAAAGTCGTTGCTCACGCTCGGCAGGCAAAGCTCGACGACCATTTCCTGCAATGCATCGAACCCCTGGCCTGTTTGCGCCGACACACTGACCTGCGGCAGAGAAGAGAGCTCGTCAACAGAACATAGAGCTGGCCGGTCGGCCTTGTTAACGACGAGGAGGGTTTTTCGGCCACGGCATACATCGGCCGCCAGCAGATCGTCGTCATCCAGCGGAGCGCTACCGTCAACGACCAAAAGAATCAGGTCGGCGAAAGCGGCGATTTTTTTCGCGCGAAGGACTCCTTCCGATTCGACGGGGTCGCTGGTCTCGCGGATGCCGGCGCTATCGATGAGCCGCAGAGGGATACCGGCAAGCAGGAGGTTCTCCTCGATGGTGTCGCGGGTGGTTCCTGCCGTAGAGGTCACAATTGCCCTGGCCTCGCCAAGCAAAGCGTTCATCAGCGAACTCTTGCCCACATTGGGCTTGCCGATAATTAGCAGCGAAAGACCTTCGCGCAGGGTCCGACCCGAATCGAAGGTCGATAAAAGATGGTCAATTTGCACCATGAGTTTTTGGGCGTTTTGTTCGAGAAAAGATCGGCTCGGGAAGTCGATATCCTCATCGGGAAAGTCAATATGGCTTTCGACGAAAGCTAAGAGTTCGACAACCTTCGCACGGATTTGATAGACGACAGCAGAAAGCTTCCCCTCCAATTGGCCCACTGCAACTTCCCGGGCTCGGTCCGATGCGGCGTGAATCACATCCATCACAGCTTCGGCCTGAGCGAGATCGATCCGACCATTCAAAAAGGCGCGTTCGGTGAATTCGCCGGGCCGGGCCAGCCGGCCGCCCGCATCGATGAATAAGTCGAGGATGCGACGCATGACTTGCCGGCCGCCATGGCAGTGCACCTCGGCGACATCTTCGCGGGTATAGGAGTGCGGCTGGCGCATGACCACGGCAAGGACTTCATCGATAATCTCACCTTGAGTGCCAATCATCCGGCCATGGTATAGGCGATAACTGCTCAGCCGGGTAGTCGGTCTGCTCGGCGAAAAAAAACGAGAAAGCAGGGATTCGGCGTTCGGGCCGGAAAGACGTAAAATGCCAACGCCCCCCACACCGGGAGGGGTAAGGGGGGCGACTATGGTATCTATTGGATTTTCGTTATTTGCGGCCATTTTCGCAGGCATTGATCCTATAGGGTCTACGCTTTTTTGTTTATGTAATATTGTTGGCCGATGGTGAGCAGGTTGTTGACCAGCCAATAAAGGACCAAGCCCGATGGGAAATTGAGAAACATAAAAGTAAAAATAATCGGCATCATCAGGAACAGTTTGGCCTGCATGGGGTCCAGCGTGCTGGGTGTCATTTTCTGCTGCAGGAACATCGTTGCCCCCATGATAAGCGGCGTAACGTAGTAAGGGTCCTTCGCCGACAGGTCGGTAATCCACAGGTAGAAAGGGGCGTGTCGCAGCTCGATGGCTTCCATCAAGGTTTTATAAAGGGCGAAAAACACCGGAATTTGTACGAGCATCGGCAGACATCCCCCGAGCGGATTGACCCGGTGGGTTTTGTATAACTCCATTATTTCTTTATTCAGGCGTTCCCGATCCTTGCCGAATTTTTCCCTGATCTTCTGCATCTGCGGTTGCAGTTTCTGCATGGCCTTCATGGAAGAATAGCTTTTTTGCGTCAGCGGCCAGAAAAGCAGTTTGATGATAACGGTGAGAAGGATAATGGAAAGACCGTAGTTGCCGAGAAAACCGTAAAAGAATTTGAGGACATGCAGCAGGGGTTTGGCAATGGGCGAGAAGAAACCGAAATCGACCGCTTCGGACAGTTGGTGCCCAACCTGCTTCAATATATCGAGATCGCGGGGACCAAAATAAAGGACATACTGGTAATATGCGGCTTCGCCCGGAGCAAGGATTTGTTCGGGCGCCTCGACGATGTTTCTGGTGATCGGGCCGTCCTTTTCCAGTCGAATGGATTTGACCGCGCCTTGCAACGGCACGATAGCGGAGAGAAAGTATTTGTTTCCGAACCCGGTCCAAACCGGATCCTGTTTGTAAACATTGACCTCTTCACCAATATCCTCGGCGGAGACCTTCTCGACTTTTCCGCCGGTCATGGTCGAAGCGCCGACAAAGTCATAAGCGCCGGCCGAATCGGGATCGATTTCAGGTTCGACCAAAGAAAAATCAATGGCGCCGCGTTGTTTCCCTGCGCCCTGGTTGTGAACTTTTATCTCGGCCCGTATCTCGTACTGGTCACCGTTGAAAAAGAAGCTTTTGGCGACGATCAGGCCGGAAGGGAGGCGCGTTAGAAAAACAAGCTCGCCCTCTTCGCCGGCATCGAGGCGAAGTCCGTCTTTACCGCCGTCGACGGAAAAATAGGTGTCGGCGGATAGGTCGAAATCACCACCACCGCTGCTGGCCAAAGTGGCAAACCGGGCCGAATCGGCATGCACAAGCGAGACGCCGCCGTCGCCGGGATCTGAGGTGGCCGTATACTGCTTCAACTCCAAGGATTTCAGCCGCGCGCCGATATTGGTGAAGACGGCGCGAAAAAAAGGATGTTCAACAACAACTTCCTCCTCGCTGCCGCCGACCACTATATCCGAACCCAGGAGATCCACCCCCCCTTGCTCTGGCGTCGGCGCAGAAGGCATTGCCGGGGGACTCGTTTCAGCAGTGGTGTTCTGAGCGACAGCGGGGCTATCGGCAGTGGGTGCAAGCGGGCGTTGGGACGGATAAAGGATGCTGAATCCTACCCAGACCACCAGCATGAGCACCATAGCAATGACCGTATTTTTGTTTTCCATGGGGCACTCCAGGTAAGTACTTGATTACGGTACAGGATCATAGCCGCCGGGATGCCAGGGGTGGCAACGGCACAAGCGGCGTACAGCCATCCAACTGCCGGTTACAGGACCAAACCGTCGGACCGCGTCACGGGCGTAATTCGAGCATGTGGGATAAAAGCGACAGGACGGTGGGGTCAGCGGGGATATAAAATATCTGTAGGCATCTATGCAGATAAGAATAGTTTTTTCGATCATTGAACTCCCCGTCCGACGGCATGGAGGAGGGGAGCCAATTCCTCGAAAACTTGTCGATAAGACAGGTCCGAAGCCCCTGGTTTGGCGACGATTGACAAATCAATAAAATCAGGGAAATTTTCACGGTTCAGCCTGAAAAATTCCCTGATTAATCGTTTAACCCGGTTTCGCTGTACGGCTCCCCCTATTTTTTTGCTTGCCGTTATGCCCAATCGGGAGGGTTTTGCGGTAAGCCTCTCGACATAGAGGGTGAAGTGGGGCGCATGCATCCTGCGGCCAGACTTTCTGAGTCTGCGAAAATCAGGGGATTTCTTAATTCTGTGGCTGCCAGGAAATGATCCCCCGGTATTCACCGGAGATTACTTACTGGGAATGGTAGCGCTGAGGTTCTTCCGTCCTTTGGCGCGACGGCGGCGAACAATGTTTTGACCATTTTTAGTCTGCATCCGCACTCTGAAACCGTGGGTTCTTTTGCGCCGTATCTTGCTGGGTTGATAAGTTCTTTTCATGTGTATAAGTCTCCAGACTTAGAATTAACAGCTTTGACGAAGCGCTCTTTAAACCACATATTAGCCCAGGTGTCAACCCGAAAAGACAGGCATGAAAAGCCAAAAAACCCGGAATATAAAAATTTCTTGCAAATCAGGGTCGTGTCTGCTACTTTACGCCACTGGCATTCTCTCCTTATTTTTCGTGCAAAACCGCATAAAAAGGCACCTGAAAGACTATCCACAGCTGTTAATAAGTGTGTGGATATTTTTTCTCGACAGGTCACCTTTTTCCCCCTAAGGCGCAGTTTTCTTTCAGGCGCTATTTTTCATTCAATGAACAGACTCTGGCAGGAAACCCTTAAACACCTGGAAAAGGACATCAGTCCCCAGCACTTTTCGACCTGGATCAAACCTATTCGTTTGCTTCAAGTCGAAAAGGATATGGTGCAACTGGAAGTCCCCAATCGTTTTGTTCATGACTGGATCCGGGACCATTACCTTGCCCGAATACAGGAATCCCTCTCGCACATAGGGGCGGTAGCCTACCGTGTTCACCTTCTGGTTGCTCCCCGTCTGAAAGACAACGCGGGATCGGGGCACAAGGATGTGAAAACGGTACTGCCCACCCCTGACAAAAGTGAGTCCACCATCAGGGATTCCATAAAAATTGGCAGCCTAAATAGTAAATACACGTTTGAAGAATTCGTCGCTGGTTCTTCCAACCAGTTCGCCTATGCTGCGGCAATGGCCGTAGCTAATAATCCTGCGACCACTTACAATCCTCTTTTTATATACGGCGGGGTGGGTTTAGGCAAGACGCATCTTATAAACGCCATAGGCAACCACATACTGCAAAAAAACCATAAAACAAATATATGTTATTGCACTTCTGAAAAGTTTATGAATGAACTCATAAATTCTCTCAGATACGCAAAAATGGATGAGTTCAGAAATAAATTCAGATCAATGGACGTCCTCTTGATTGATGATGTTCAATTCATCGCAGGCAAGGAAAGAACACAGGAAGAATTTTTTCATACCTTCAACGCATTATATGAAGCGCACAAACAAATTATCGTCACATCGGATAAATTCCCAAAAGAAATTCCCGGCTTGGAGGAGAGATTAAGATCACGGTTCGAATGGGGTTTGATTGCTGACATTCAGCCTCCTGACGTGGAAACAAAACAGGCAATCCTGAAAATGAAAGCGGAACAAAATGGCATCTTTCTGCCGGAGGATGTAGCTCAGTTTTTGGCGACTTCAGTATCCAGCAATATCAGAGAACTCGAAGGCTATCTCGTTCGCATAGGGGCTTATGCGAGCCTGACATCGGCGGTCATAACCTTGGCCATGACAAGGGGAATACTAAAAGATATCCTGGTGGAGAAAAACCGGGAAATAACCATAGAAGAAATACAAAAAGCCGTAAGTTCACACTACAACCTTAAAATATCGGATATCAAATCACAAAAACGACTAAAAGCTCTGGTTTTACCTCGCCAGATCGCCATGTATCTGGCTCGCCAGCTAACCTCCTCCTCCTATCCGGAGATAGGCGAAAGATTCGGCGGCAAAGACCACTCGACAATCATCCACGCGATTAAAAAAATAGAGGCAAAACTGGAAGATGATTTCCAATTGCGGTCCACGATAAACGCGTTCAAAACCGCATTGCTGAATTGAGCGGTTGTTGGTCTGCTGTGAGGAAAACTGTTGGCAGTTTCGATCATTAGAAAAAAATATAGGTAAATTGCTTTTTGTCCCCGGTGGCAAACAATTGCATGACCATAATATCCACAGGGATAACCAAAATTAAATCAATAGCTTAGGTCCTGTTTTGACATATTGACAGCTCATACTACTACTACTGGTTTTTAAAGATCTAAAAACTAAAAGAAGCAGGCGCTGTGGAGAGGAGATAATCTATGCATTTCACTATGGCCAAAGAAGTTTTTCTTAAGGGACTTTCACGCGTGCAAGGGGTAGTGGAAAAGCGCAATACCATCCCCATTCTTTCGAATGTCCTCCTGGAAGCCAATGACGGAGAGGTGTTTCTCACAGCGACAGATCTGGAGGTCGGTATTAAATCCTGCTATGAAGCCTCTACCCTGGTTCCAGGGAAAATAACCGTCTCCGCTAAAAAACTGTACGAGATCGTGAAAGAATTACCCGACGAAGAAGTTTCATTTAAAACGAAAGAAAATTGTTGGATTGAAATCAAAAGCGGTAAATCCATTTTTAATATAGTCGGCTTATCGGCGGAGGAGTTTCCATTTTTTCCCGAACCAAACAGAGAGAGCTCAATAGAGATCGAATCCTCGGTAATCCAGGAAATGATTGAAAAGACATCATTTTCGATGTCGCAAGATGAGAGTAAATATAATTTAAATGGAATCTATTTCAAATTCGTAGAGGAAAATCAAAATAGCTATTTGCGTCTGGTGGCGACGGATGGCCACCGATTGGCACTGATTCAAAAACAATTGAAAACCTCCACCGCTGCTCAATTGGAAAAAGGCATTATCTTTCCAAGAAAAGGAATTTTCGAACTCAAGAAAATTGCTGAAGACGGCGAAGGAATCGTTAATTTATATTTCCACGAAAATATAGCGATTATATTAAAGGGAAAAACTGTTGTGACCATGCGCCTGGTCGATGGAGAATTTCCGGATTACAACAGAGTTATTCCAAAAATGAATGAGCATATTGCAGTCATCAAAAGAGATACGTTCTTTCATGCTCTTCGGCGAATGTTGGTTGTATCCAGCGAAAAATCGCGTGGGGTAAAAATAGTCATCAAAAAAGATACTCTTGAATTGTCTTCGTCCAATCCCGAGTTGGGAGAAGCGCGAGAGGATTTGGATGTATCTTATGATGGGCCGGATATTACGATTGGTTTCAACGCGAGATATCTGATCGACATTCTGCAAGGACAGGATGACGAAAATATCCGTTTTATGATTCGAGACAACCTTTCTCCGGGTATGATTCGTTCGGAACATGGCGAGGACTTTTTAGCCGTCGTCATGCCCATGCGTATTTAGAGGATAAAAAAAGCCGGCATAAACCATAAATGCAAATTTCTCGTCTTATTTTGCGTCGTTTCCGTAATCTGCGGGATGTCGAGCTGCTGCCGGCTGGAGGCTTCAATGTGCTCTGGGGCGATAACGCCCAAGGCAAGACCAACATACTTGAAGCTATCTACCTGTTAGGGAATCTTAAAAGCTTTCGCGGTTCGAAAAACGAGGAAATGGTGGGATCGGAGGCGGAATCCTGCCGCATATTGGCGGAAACCGATTCGCGCCAAGGCCAACGCCAGTTGGAATTGACCATTGCCAAACAGGGAAGAAAGGTCCGCGTCGACGCAAAGGATGTGCGCCGGCCCGACCAATACTTCGGAATCCTCCAGACGGTCCTCTTTGCCCCAGAAGAAATCGGCATAGCCAAAGGGTCGCCGGCAGGTCGCAGAGCCCTCCTTGATCGGGGCATTTTTCAGACGAACACCGCCTTTTTGCACTTGGCGCGCGATTTCGAACGGCATCTGCGCCAGCGCAACCGTCTGTTGCGCGAGCAATGCACGGTTAGCGAATTGCTGCCATGGAATGAAGGGTTTATCCGCAGTGGCGCAAAACTGCGCCGCGAAAGATACCGTTACGTGCAAAGATTACTTCCTGTTCTACGGGAGACGTATCGGCGCATTTCGGGAGGGGTGGAAGAAGCCGACATTACCTATGCAGCGGGAGGCGAGGACGAAAAACAGCTGGTAACGGAAATGACCGCGGAAGTTAACAAGGTAAGTGAACGCGAGAAGCGCCTGGGTCAGTCTCTGGCAGGGCCGCAACGCGATGATGCGGAATTTTTGGTGAATGGAGTTTCTCTGCGTATGTATGGATCACAGGGCCAGCAGCGATCCTTCATTCTAGCGTTCAAGGCAGCTCAATTGATCGATATTGAAAACACCACCGGCGAAAAACCGATACTTTTGCTGGACGATATGACAAGCGAGTTGGATAACAAGCGTCAGACGGTCTTCTTTCAATATTTAAACGAGCGGCAAGGCCAGGTTTTTATTACCACCACCGATAGTGCACCCCTTTTGACCGAAAAAATGCCCCAGGCAAAGTTTTTCTGCATTGAAAAGGGGAATATTGCATGACGACAGCCAAAGGTGAAATCAAATGAATCAACCTGCAAAGGAATATGGCGCCGATAGCATCAAAGTGCTTGAGGGGCTTGCGGCCGTTCGTAAACGGCCGGCGATGTATATCGGATCAACCGGGCCGGCGGGACTACACCACCTTGTGTATGAAGTGGTGGACAATTCGATAGACGAAGCACTGGCCGGACATTGCGACGAAGTGAGCGTGACAATTCACATCGACGGTTCGGTGACCGTAGAGGACAATGGGCGGGGCATTCCGGTGGAAATGCACTCGACGCAGAAAAAGTCGGCTGCCGAAGTGGTCATGACCGTTCTTCATGCCGGCGGAAAATTCGACAGCGACAGCTATAAAGTATCCGGCGGATTGCACGGAGTTGGCGTGTCGGTGGTGAATGCCCTGTCCGCCCGTCTCGAATTGGAAATTCGCCGCAACGGTTCCTTGTACCGCCAGTACTATCAACGCGGCGTTCCGGATGCTCCCCTGCTCAAAGAGGGAGAGACAATCAAAAAAGGGACGCGTATCACCTTCTGGCCCGATCCCCAGATCTTCGAAACGACGGAATTTTCATTTGAAACTCTTTCCTTGCGACTGCGTGAGTTGGCGTTTCTCAACGCCGGAGTATGCATCCACATTCTCGATGAACGCACGGAAAAGAGTCACGATTTTCACTATGAGGGGGGCATCGTCTCCTTCGTCGAGTATCTCAACCGGGCCAAGATCGCCTTGCACCCCAAACCCATTTATTTCTCGGGACATCGGGAGGGGGTGGAAATCGAGGTGGCCATTCAGTACAACGACGGCTATGACGAAAAAATCTTCTCCTTCGCCAACAATATCAATACCCAGGAGGGCGGAACGCACCTGATCGGTTTCAAGGCGGCGTTGACGCGGACCATGAATAATTACGCCACGGTCAATAATCTCCTGAAAAACTTCAAAAGCAGCATCTCCGGAGATGACTTGCGCGAAGGGATGACCAGCGTAATATCCGTTAAAATCCCCGATCCCCAATTTGAGGGTCAAACGAAAACCAAGTTGGGCAATTCGGAGATCAAGGGTTATGTCGAGACCCTGATGAACGAGAAACTGGCCATGTATCTGGAGGAAAACCCCCAGGTGGCGCGCAAGATTCTGGATAAAGGGATCGAAGCGGCCCGCGCCCGGGAAGCCGCGCGCAAGGCTCGCGACCTGACCCGGCGCAAGGGCGCCCTGGACGGTCTTTCCCTGCCGGGGAAACTGGCCGACTGTCAGGAAAAAGATCCGTCACTTTGCGAAATCTACCTGGTCGAGGGCGATTCGGCCGGTGGCAGCGCCAAACAGGGGCGAGACCGCAAATACCAGGCCATTTTGCCGCTCAAGGGCAAAATCCTGAATGTGGAAAAAGCTCGATTCGACAAAATGTTGACCTCCAACGAAATTCGCACCCTGATTACCGCCATGGGTACGAGCATCGGCAAGGACGATTTCGACATCAACAAGTTGCGTTATCACCGCATCATCATCATGACCGACGCCGATGTCGATGGCTCGCATATCCGCACCTTGCTGCTGACATTCTTTTTCCGCCAGATGCCGGAACTGGTGGAACGCGGGCATCTTTACATAGCCCAGCCCCCGCTCTACAAGGCCAAACGGGGGAAAAAGGAGATTTACCTGAAAGACGATGGGGCCCTTCTCGATTACCTGCTGAACGAAGGGGTTGAGGGAATAACCATAACAATGGAAAAGAGCGGCCGTGTCCTGCGCGGTCGTCAGATCATCCCGACCCTGCGTAATATCATCGACTACAATACGCATTTTGAAAAAATCGTACACAAAGGGGTAAACCGGGAGATACTGCGCATTTTCGTCCAGGGAAAAATCCTGAACGGCTTCGCCGACATGCTCGATATCGAGCCTTTGGCGCAAAAACTGAAGGCCATCGAACCGAGAGCCGACTTCCAGGTGTTGACGGAGCCGGCACGAATTCTCTTCACCTTGGGCAACATTCGCGCCCGAATCGATCAAGGAATTTTGGAAACGCTTTCGTCGCATGAATATAAACTTCTGCTGCAAGCGTATCGCCAGGTGGAAGATGTCTGCCAGGACGAACAGGCGGTAATTTCCGCCGACAGCAAAGAAGAGGCGACGGTTTCAGACCGCCAGGAACTGCTCGATTTCTTTTACGCCAGGGCGAAAAAAGGCCAATATATTCAGCGGTACAAGGGACTGGGGGAAATGAATCCCGAGCAGTTGTGGGAAACCACCATGGATTCGGAAAAACGGGTGCTGCTCCAGGTCAAGATCGAGGATGCGGTGGAGGCCGACGCGGTCTTTACCGTCCTGATGGGCGACCAGGTGGAACCACGCCGCGAATTCATCGAAACCAACGCCCTCAACGTTTCCAATCTCGATATCTAAAAACAGGCAGGTTGGGTATCGGCTGCAAAAAGGGACGAAGAAGCGGACCGTGACGTCCCTGGAACCGAGCCTGTAACCGGAGGAAATCCGAATGCTTACACAGCAAAATAAAATAAGCGTCAGCATCGAAGACGAAATGCGCAAGTCCTACATGGATTACGCCATGAGCGTCATCATCGGCCGGGCTCTGCCCGATGTCCGCGATGGTCTCAAACCGGTGCATCGCCGGGTGCTGTACGCCATGCACGAACTGGGCAATGAGTGGAATAAACCGTACAAAAAATCGGCGCGCGTCGTCGGCGACGTTATCGGCAAGTTCCACCCGCACGGCGACACGGCGGTTTACGACACGATCGTGCGCATGGCGCAACCGTTTTCCATGCGCCATCCCCTCGTCGATGGCCAGGGGAATTTCGGTTCGGTGGACGGCGATTCGCCGGCCGCCATGCGTTACACCGAAGTGCGCATGGCCCGCCTTGCCCATGAGCTGCTGGCCGACATCGACAAGGAGACGGTGGACCACGGTCCGAACTACGACGATTCGCTCCAGGAGCCGCTGGTTCTTCCCTGCAAGTTTCCCAACCTGCTGGTGAATGGGTCCGAAGGCATTGCCGTCGGCATGGCCACTAAGATACCGCCGCACAACCTGGGGGAGGTGGTCGATGCATTGGTGGCGGTCATCGACAATCCGACCATCGATTTCGAGGAATTGCTCGAAAAGATGCAAGGCCCCGACTTTCCCACTGCCGGGTTTATCCTCGGGCGGGAGGAAATCCGTCAGGCCTATGCCACCGGCCGGGGAATTATTCAGACCCGGGCGCGGGCGCTGATCGAAAAAGACCGCCGCACCGGCCGGGAAAGCATCATCGTCACCGAAATTCCCTTTCAGGTGAACAAGGCGCGACTGATCGAAAAAATCGCCGACCTGGTGAAGGAACGCAAGATCGAGGGGATATCGGACCTGCGGGACGAGTCCGACCGCGAAGGGATGCGCATCGTCATCGAGCTGAAAAAAGAGAGCGTGCCCCAGGTGGTTCTCAACCAGCTGTACAAGATGACCCAGATGCAATCCTCCTTCGGCATCATCCTTCTGGCTATCGTATCCGGCCAGCCGCGGGTGCTGACTCTGCGGGAGATTCTCGATAAATTCATCGAGCACAGAAAAGAGATCGTCACCCGGCGATGTATTTTCGACCTGAAAAAAGCCGAAGCTCGCGCGCATATCCTGGAAGGTCTGACGATCGCCCTGGAGAATCTCGACGAGGTTATCCAGATGATCAAGGAAAGCGCCAACTCGGCCGAGGCGAAGGACCGGTTGCGGGCGCGCTTTTCATTCTCCGATCTGCAGGCCCAGGCGATCCTCGACATGCGTCTGCACCGCCTCACCGGGCTGGAGCGCGACAAGATCATGGCGGAGTACCAGGAGGTGCTGGCCCTGATTCAGCGGCTGAAGGAAATTCTCGCCAGCGAAGTGGAAATCTACCGGATCATTCGCGAAGAGCTGTTGGAGATGCGCGAGAAATACGCCAATCCGCGGCGCACCGAAATCATCGCCAAAAGTGGTGAATTCTGTCTCGAAGACCTGATTGTCGAAGAAGACATGGTGGTAACCGTTTCCCATTCCGGCTACATCAAACGCAACGCCGTTTCCCTCTACCGGGCCCAGCGTCGCGGCGGCAAAGGAAAAACCGGGATGCGCCCCAAGGAAGAAGATTTCGTCGAACGCCTCTTCATCGCCTCGACCCACTCCTACATCCTTGTTTTCAGCGATTTGGGAAAGGTATATTGGCTGAAGGTTCACGAAATCCCGCAGGGCGGACGGGCCACCCGTGGAAAGGCGATCGTCAATCTGCTGCAGTTGGCCAATGGCGAAAACGTCACCAGCATCCTGCCGGTGAAGGAATTCGTCGAAAACAGGTATATCGTCACCGCCACCCGTAAGGGCATCGTCAAGAAAACGGAATTGATGGCCTACGCCAACCCGCGGGCCGGGGGGATTATCGCTCTCACCATCGATGATGGGGACCGGCTGGTGTCCACCCGCCTGACCGATGGCGAAATGGACATCCTGCTGGCGAGCCGAAATGGCAAGTCGATCCGCTTTTCCGAAGGGGACGTTCGACCGACGGGGCGTACTTCGCGCGGGGTGCGCGGGTTGATGCTGGAGGGCAACGACCAGTTGATCGGAATGGAAGTGGTTTCCGACGCCACGGCCGCCACCTTGGTGAGCGTCACCGAGAACGGCTACGGAAAACGCACCGATTTGGCGGAATACCGGGTGCAGAGCCGGGGCGGCAAGGGGATCATCACGATTAAAACCTCCGAGCGCAACGGCAATGTGGTCGATATAAAATTGGTGGACGACGATTCCGATCTAATGCTGATTACCGATCGCGGCAAAGTGCTGCGCATGCCGATTTCCTCCCTGTCCGTCATCGGCCGCAATACCCAGGGGGTGCGGCTCATGGTTCTGGAAACCGGGGAGCGGATCGTAGCGGTGGCCAAGCTGGCCGAGAAGGATGAGGAGAATGGAGATACAGAAGCTGAAGAAGAGGCTCTTGCAGGAGGAACTGAGGAGGAGGAGGAATAAATCCAAGAAATTCCGTCTCCTGGTCAGTGGCGGTTTGTTGTTGCTGTTCACTCTTTTTGGCGGAATGATCTTTTATGTGGCGAATCTGGATAAGATCCCGGAACAAGAATACGCCCGGGCCGAAGAGCTGGTGGAGGAGGGGCGGTATGAGGAGGCCGCGGATCTGTACCGCACAATTTTCGAGCGGCATCCGAATTTTCACCTGGCCGGACAAAGTATTTTTCAGGCTGGGGAAGTGCTGAATCTTCATCTGAAGCGATATCAAGAGGCCCTTCTCGCCTATTTGCTGGTGGAAAAAAATTATCCGAAAACGGTGTTGGCCGGCAAAGCGCAGATGCAGGTGGCGGAAATTTACAAGTACCGGGTTCGCGATTACGGCCGGGCCATTATCGCCTACCAAAAAATTCTCGATGCCGGCGCCGTCAATGGCGATCGGTTGCAATATGAAATAGCGGACGCCTATTTTCGCCTGGAGAATTTCGAACAGGCGCGCATAGAATTCGAGAGTCTGCGAAAGAACTATCCCGACAGTCCGCTGTTGGCCGAGGTTCACTACCGGATCGCCGTCGCCTTGTCCTTGGATGGCGAGCTGCTGGAGGCGGAAAATACATTTCGCCTGGTCAGGGAAAAGTTTGCCGACAGCCCCTATGCCCTGGAAGCGGCCTTCGGTCTCGCCTCCGTTCTGGAGGAGCGGGAGGAGTTGCGCGAGGCGCTGAAGGTGTTGGAAGAACTTGTGGGAAGCTATCCGAACACTGAGGCTCTGGCGAAAAAGACCGAGCAGGTGGGCGAGCGTATCCGCAAAAAAAAGAAAGCTATCTGAGGATCGGCGCATGAATATCGGAGTGATTGGGGCCGGCAGTTGGGGAACAACGCTGGCGGATTTGTTGGCGCGTAAAGGCCACGCGGTCACCTTGTGGGTTTACGAGGCCGATTTGGCCGAACGACTGTCCCTTTGCCGCGAAAACGACCTCTATCTGCCTGGTTTTCCCCTGGCGGCCAACCTGACTTTTACTGCCGATCTGCCGCTGGCCGCCGCCGGCAAAGAGCTCCTCCTGCTGGTTCCGCCCTCCCAATCGATGCGCTCGGTGGTGCAGAGCATGGCGCCGCATGTCGCTCCGGATACGTTGATCGTATCGGCAGCCAAGGGGATCGAGAACGACAGCCTGCTCATCATGTCGGAGGTGCTGGAGGAGGTGCTCCCGCCACGGTTCGCCAAGCAAACCGCCTTTCTTTCCGGACCCTCCTTCGCCCGCGAGGTCGCGGCCGGCATGCCTACCGCCGTCGTCGCCGCCGCTCGCGACCTGAAGCTGGCCCAACTGGTGCAGGAAGTTTTCAGTACCGCCGCCTTTCGCGTCTATACCAACGACGATATCATCGGGGTGGAAATGGGCGGCGCCCTGAAGAATGTTATCGCCCTGGCGGCCGGGGTTTCCGACGGACTCGGTTTTGGCGCCAATACGCGAGCCGCGTTGATCACCCGCGGCTTGGCCGAGATGACCCGCCTCGGTCTGGCTAAAGGGGCTGTTCCGGCCACCTTCGCCGGTCTGGCGGGAATGGGGGATCTGGTGCTGACCTGCACCGGCGACCTCTCCCGCAATCGGGCCGTCGGCATGGCCCTCGGGCAAGGGAAAAGCCTGGAGGAGATTCTTTCCGGGATGAAAATGGTGGCCGAAGGGGTAAAAACGACCCTGTCGGCGTTTCAGTTGGCAGGTCGACTGCAGGTGGAAACACCGATCGCCGAACAGATGCACGGCATCCTTTATGCGGGAAAAAGCGCCCGGCAGGCGGTGGGCGATCTCATGCTGCGCGAATTGAAATCGGAAGCATTCTGAAAAGGAGTTGAATATGCGTGTTTTTCTCTGCTTGTTGCTTCTGCTGCTGCCGGTAACGGCAAGCGCCAGCCAATATGCCGTCATCGAGACCAGCAAAGGAAACATCAAGCTTGAGCTCAACGAGCAGCTCGCGCCAATTTCTGTGAAGAATTTTCTGCACTACGCCGACGCCGGTTTTTACGACGGCACGATCTTTCATCGGGTCATCGCTGATTTCATGATCCAGGGTGGCGGCTTCGACGAAGCCCTGGAAGAAAAAAACCCCGGCAGCGCGATTCGCAACGAGGCGGGAAACGGGTTGAAGAATCAACGTGGTACAATAGCCATGGCCCGTACGCAAGTGGTCGACAGCGCGACGAGCCAGTTTTTCATCAACCTGAAGGATAACGCATTTCTCGACCACCGGGGGGACAGTCCGCGCGATTTCGGCTATGCCGTCTTCGGCCGGGTGGTGGAGGGCATGGACGTTGTTGATTCGATTGGTAAACTGAAGACGGTCAGGAAGAGAGGTCCGTTTCAGGATCTTCCCGCCGAAACGGTAATCATACGCAAAATCCGGCGGGCGGAAAAATGAGGTATGCCAACGGCGCAACCTTTTGGTGATTCATGGCGGGGCCGGCATGAATTCCCGGCCCGATAAAGGCGCAAGTGACCATCATCCGCGTTATGACTTACAATGTTCAAGGCTGCCGTGGCGGGGACCGCCAGGTGGATCCCGAACGCATTGTGCGCGTCATCGGCGAAAGCGGACCGGACATTGTCGCTTTGCAGCAGGTGGACGCCACGCCCGACAATGACCAGGTCGGGATCCTGGCCGAGCGTCTGCGCATGCGCCGTTATGGGCTGCCGCGCCGGGGCGCCAACGCATTTCTCTCCCATTTCCCGCTCAAAGGGGTGCAGGAATTCGAACTCGCCGAGGGGGGCTGCTGTCTGCGCGCCGACGCCGATATCCACAATCAGCGCGTGCACCTGTTCAACCTGCGTCTCGACTCCGCTCCCCTGATCCGCCGGCGGCAGATTGCCGCCCTGCTCGGGCCCGATTTGCTCGGCAGTTCTTCCTTGGCCTGCCCAACCATGGTGCTGGGCGATTTCGGCGACCTTTTTTGGGGCGCGGGAAACCTGAACCTGACCCTGGTTTTGCGCAAGGCCCGCCGGCCCCTGTGGAGTTCCACCTATCCCGCCTCCTTTCCGCTTGCCGGCCGCGACCGGGCCTACCTGCGTGGCGAGTTGCATATTGTCGATTCCAGCATCTGCCGTTCCCCCACCGCCCGCCAAGCCTCCAGCCACCTGCCCCTGACCCTGACGGTGCAGGTGGCAGATCCGCGATCCTACTTGCGCCTGGAAAAAATGAATGCCAATCAGATGAAAATCGCCCCGGGATAAATCATGGGATCCGGATTACTTGCAGGACAAACTGAGGAACGCCGGCGCGCTTTGACCATTCTCGATATTCTGGAATGTCACTACCCGGACGCCCAAATCGCCTTAAATTTCAGCAATCATCTCGAACTTCTTATTGCCACCATCCTGTCTGCCCAGTGCACCGACGTGCAGGTCAACAAGGTGACGCCGGCTCTATTTCGTAAATATCCGGATGTCCGGGCCTATGCGCAGGCCGACTGCGCCGAGCTGGCGGAGGATATCCGCGCCATCGGGTTTTTCCGCAACAAGGCCAAAAATATCGTGGCCGCGGCCGACGCCATTTTACGTAAGCATGGCGGGAATGTGCCGCGCACCATGGAGGAGTTGGTGGCCCTGGCCGGAGTCGGGCGCAAGACGGCGAATGTGGTCCTCGGCAACGCCTTCGGCATTCCCGGGATGGTCGTAGATACCCATGTCCGGCGGGTGTCCCGCCGTCTTGGCTGGACGAGCAAAACAGATCCCGAAAAGATAGAGGCGGAACTCGGCCAATTGCTTCCCCGCGAGCGCTGGAATCAAACCAGTCATCTGCTGATCTGGCACGGCCGAAAGATATGCCGGGCACCCACCCCGCACTGCTCAATCTGTCCTGTGCGCATGTACTGCCCGCAGATCAATGTCGAAAAATTCCGCTAAAACGTAAAAAGCCGCCGATCGCAACAGAAATCGGCGGCTTTTTTCCTGGCGAAGAAATTCTATTGAACGCTGGAGCCGGCGTCCTCCAGATCAAGACGGAAAAAATCGCGGGCTTGCGGCTTCTCGTCGATGGCGTAGCGGGAGGGAGCGGTGCCGGGAGCAAAAACCTCGATATAGGCTTCGGGGTTGTCCTCCGGCGCAAGAAGGCCGGTGCTTGGTTCGATAGCGCGAAATTCGATGGTCTCGGGCACCGGAAAATCGGTCGGTTCGAAATCGGCAACCGCCTCCTCCATGAACGCCATCCATGGCGGCAAAGCGGCGCGGGCGCCTGTTTCCTTATCGCCGAGGGGGCGCTCCTGATCGTAACCGACCCAGGAGACGACGGTCAGTTGCGGGATAAAACCGGCAAACCAGGCATCTTTGAGATCGTTGGTGGTCCCGGTTTTGCCGGCAACCGGCCGTCCAAGAGCGCGGGCGCGGCGGCCAGTGCCCGACTGCACGACGCTTTCCATGAGGTTGGTGATGAGATAGGCGGTTTCAGGGGAGATCACCCGTTCAGGCGATTGCCGAATGAGGCGTTGTCCCTTGGCCGGACCGGCCGGAAAATCGGCGGGGTCGGTGGATTCAAGCACATGGCCATCGCGATCGACGATGCGGGTGATATAGACGGGATCGACACGCACGCCGCCATTGGCAAACACGGAATAAGCGGTCGCCAGTTCCAGCGGAGTGAGGGCGGAAGAGCCGAGGGCGAGGGTGAGATCTTGCGCCAGCGGCGACTCGATTCCCAGTTTGCGGGCGTACCGGGCGGCATAACCGACGCCGATGTCTTCCAGAATTTTGATGGTGATGACGTTTTTCGAGTGGGTCAGCGCTTGGCGAACGGAGGTCGGTCCAGAAAAACGGGCTGAATAGTTTTTCGGTTTCCATTCGCTATCTTCGCCACTTTCGGTTTTCTCCTTGAAGATAACTGGGGTATCGAAAACGATGGTCGAAGGCGAATATCCCTTGTCAAGGGCCGCGGCGTAAATGAGGGGTTTGATCGCGGAGCCGGCAAGGCGGCGCGCCTGCAATGCCCGATTGAACTGGCTGGTGGCGAAGTCGTAACCGCCGACCATCGCCCGGACCTGTCCGCTGTGGGGATCCAGGGCGATCAAGGCGGCCTGCGCCTCGGGCTCCTGGGCCAACGAAAGGCGCAAGGCGCCGTTGGCGGTGACCTCGTCCACGGTTACCAGAACAACGGAACCAAGGGGAAGTACGGTTTCGGCGCCGTCCGCATTGCCGCGAGGTTTCCCCTTCTTGGTGACCCGCACCGGAGAGGCCCATTGGGTGTTGCCGAGGGCAATTTCTCCGAGGCGGGAGCCGATGCGCAGTTGCAACGTCTTCGCCGTGCCGCCGCTGACAATGGCTTCCAGCCGGCTGCCCGGTTCGGGTGCGCCGCCCTTTAACGTCTCTTCTTGCGTCGCCAAAAAAGTGGCTTGCTCGTCGGCGGACAATACGCGCCCGGGGCCGCGATAGCCGCGGCGGCGATCATGCTCGCGCAAATTTTCGCGAACCGCTTTCTGCGCCGCCTGCTGCAGGCGCAGATTCATCGTGGTGTGCACCTCAAATCCGCCGGTGTAAAGCAGCTCGGCGCCGTAGGTGTCTTCCAGGTAGCGGCGCACCTGTTCGGTAAAATAGGCCGCTTCGGCGATATGCGCGTTGACCTTCGGATGAATGGTCAACTCCTCCACCATCGCGGCTGCGGCGGCATCAGGGCTGATGTGGCCGTCTTCAACCATCCGGCCGAGAACGTATTTTTGCCGTTCCTTGGCTCGGCTGAGGTGCAGATACGGAGAATAGCGGCTTGGCGCCTGCGGCAAGCCACCGAGCAGGGCGCATTCGGCCAGGGTAAGTTCCTGCACGTTTTTGGCGAAATAATTTTCCGCGGCCGCCTGCACGCCATAGGCGCCGTGTCCCAGATAAATCTGGTTCAGGTAAAGAAAGAGAATTTCATCCTTGGAAAGGGTCTGCTCCATCCGCCAGGCGAGAATGGCTTCCTTGAACTTGCGCGAAAATTTTCTTTCCGGGGTTAACAGAAGGCTTTTGGCGACCTGCTGGGTGATCGTGCTCCCCCCCTGGACGATGCCGCCGGCGAGGACGTTTTTCACCGCCGCGCGAAAGATCGAAGGAAAATCGATGCCCTGATGTTCAAAGAACTTGCTGTCCTCGGCGGCGACGAAAGACTGCACCAATTGCCGGGGCATCTGATCCACTGCGACGATGATCCGTCGTTCCCGGGAAAACTCGGCGATGACGGACCCATCATTACTGAAAACGCGGGTGATTATCGGTGGCCGGTAATCCTGCAGGGTTTCCACCCGCGGCAGGGAGGAGGCGACGTAAAAATAAGCGGCAACCAGTCCGAAACCGGCGAGCAGCACAAGAGCGACGCTGGTGAAAAGGGCGGCGCGGAGAAGAGAACGAAACGACATGTCAGGCAAAACTCCAAGTGCAAGAGGGCTATAACTAGCATATTTAGGGCCCGACTGGCAACGCTTTACCTTTTGCCGGCGAGGAGGGGTATGGTATAGTTTGACCTGCATCTTTTGCAATGAAGGAGAATCGAATTACCATGAACCGAGTGGTCGGCCTGGCAGTCGTTCCGATTTTTTTGATCGGTTGCGCAATGTTCGGATCGTGGAAGGCAATACCGCCGCCGGGTGGCTGTGACCAGTGTCACAGACAGAAGATCAGCGCCAACTGGGAGGTGGCCTACACACCCCCCACCCTGCACAGCGAAACGGGCCGGGAGCCATGGCAGCGTCCCGACTCGTTGCTGCCGCCGCCGGCCTCGCCCCTGGAGCAGAGGAAAATTACCGAAGAGCGCTGCTTTCGCTGTCATAAAGGTCCGGATAAGGCGCATGTCGAATACAAGGGGCGCTATCATCATTGACCAGCATGCGTTCACCGGCCGCAGGGACCCTCTTTCGTCGGAAGTGGGTCCCTTTGCCGTTTAAAGGCCGGTGACCAAAGGAGATACCATGTTCCGCCGAACCAAAATCGTTGCCACCCTGGGTCCGGCCAGCGATTCGGAAGAACGCCTGCAGAATCTGATGGAAGCCGGAGTGGACGTTTTCCGCCTCAACTTCTCCCACGGCACCGCCGAAGCCAAATCCGCATTGATTCGCCGCATTCGCGAAATCAGCCGACGTCGCCAACGGGCGGTCGGAATTCTCGGCGATTTACAGGGTCCTAAGATCCGCACCGGTCTGATGAAAGGCGGACATTTGGAACTCACTGCCGGACGAGAGGTAACCATCACCATCCGCGACGTGCTGGGGGAAGGTGATCTTATCCCGACCACCTATCGGCAACTGCCGGACGATGTGCAGGCGGGAGATCGCATCCTCCTGGACGATGGATTGATGGAGCTGTCGGTTTTGCACGTCGATGCGGAAGAGGTGATCTGCCGGGTGGAGCTGGGCGGAATTCTGAAGGATCGAAAAGGCATCAATCTTCCCGGGGTCAGCGTATCCGCACCCTCCCTCACCGACAAGGATCGCCGGGATCTCGCTTTTTGCATGGCGGAGGGAGTGGACTTCGTCGCCCTGTCTTTCGTCCGCCGGGCCGAGGACATCGTTGAAGTAAAAGATATTCTGCTCCAGCAAAACGCCGATATCCGGGTGATAGCCAAAATCGAGAAGCCGCAGGCGGTGGAAGATTTCGACGCCATTCTCGGGGTGTCCGACGGCATCATGGTGGCGCGCGGGGACTTGGGAGTGGAAATAAGTCCGGAAAAAGTGCCGCTGATCCAGAAAAAAATCATTCGGCAATGCAACGAAGCGGGCAAGCCGGTTATTACCGCCACGCAAATGCTGGAGAGCATGATCGAACATCCGCGCCCCACCCGCGCCGAAACGTCGGATGTCGCCAATGCTATTCTCGATGGCACCGATGCCATCATGCTTTCGGCCGAAACCGCTTCCGGCAAGTATCCGATTGAAGCCGTTTCGCTGATGGTGCGGGTGGCCCTCGATGTCGAGCGCGAGCCCCTTCTGCAAGAGCGGGTCTTTCACCGCATTCCGGAGCTGCGCGGCTATCGCAGTCTGCCGGCGGCCATCGGACAGGCGGCAGTGCGGGTGGCGGAGAATGTCGGCGCCATGGCGATTCTCGCCTTCACCCAGACGGGCAGCACCGCCGCCCTGGTGGCCAAATACCGGCCGGGCATGCCGATTTACGCTGTGACCCCGTCGCAGGCGGTGCGCCGCAGACTATCGCTGTATGCCGGCGTGCGATCGGTTCGGGTGGATATCTGTGGCGATACCGAGGCGCAGATCCGCTCCGTCGAAGAAGCGGTGCTCGCCGCCGACGTGGTGCGAAAAGGGGATGTCGTGGTCATCACCATGGGCAGTCCGGTTTCCGCCCCCGGCACCACCAATCTGCTCAAAGTGCATCGGATCGGCACCGGGGAATTTTACGAAGTGCATTAATGGGAACGCCGGTCGGCGCCCAACTTCAAGTGCAAAAAACCCATAATTGATGTGGCAACAGAGGCTGTTATGACGAAAAAAGCAGTAGTTCTTTACAGTGGCGGGCTGGATTCAACAACCTGTCTGGCCATCGCTCGCGCCGAAGGTTTTGCGCCCTATGCACTCAGTTTCGCTTACGGACAGCGGCATGCGGTCGAATTGGCCAAAGCGCGGGAAAACGCCCCCCGCATGGGCGCCATCGAGCATCTGGTCGTTGATATCGATCTGCGCCAAATAGGGGGCAGCGCCCTGACCGCCGAGTTGGCCGTGCCCAAGGGCCGAAAAATCGACGATTCGATTCCGGTGACCTATGTTCCGGCGCGCAATACCGTCTTTCTCTCTTTTGCCCTCGGCTGGGCGGAGGTGCTGGGCGCCTTCGATATTTTTATCGGGGTCAATGCCTTGGATTATTCCGGGTATCCCGACTGCCGGCCGGAATACATCGCCGCGTTTGAAAATCTGGCCAACCTGGCCACCAGGGCGGCCGTGGAAAAAAAGGGCACTTACCGGCTTCATACACCACTGATAAGCCTCAGCAAGGGAGAAATCATCCGCACCGGCCTGAATCTGGGAGTCGATTATTCCCACACCCTCTCCTGCTACGATCCCACCGCCGAAGGGCTTGCCTGTGGCGCCTGCGATTCGTGTCTCCTGCGTCTGAAGGGATTTCGCGAGGCCGGTTTGCAGGATCCCATCAATTACCTGCCGGTTGCTGAAAAGGAATTAGAAGAAAAATGAAGAGCAACGAACAAGACCTTGCAGTCCCCTCTTCCGCCCCCGCGGCATCGATGCCCGACATGCAAAGGGAATGCGACACCCGCAATATTGCCATCGATAAGGTCGGCGTCAAAGACATCCACTATCCGATTATCGTCATGGATAAAAACAAGGTGCGCCAGCACACCGTGGCGCGCATCAACATGTATGTGGATCTGCCCCATCAGTTCAAGGGGACCCACATGAGCCGATTCATTGAAATTCTCAATCAGTACCGGGGGGAGATCACCGTGCGCAACATGGGGAAAATCCTGCAGGAGATGAAAGATCGCCTGGAGGCCTCCTGCGCTCACATGGAGCTGGGTTTTCCCTATTTTATCGAAAAAGAAGCCCCGGTTACCCGCGCCCGTGGCCTGATGGAATACCAATGCCGCATCTGCGGCACCCTCAGCGAGGAAAAAGACTTCGTTCTCGGGGTGACCGTCCCCGTCACCTCATTATGCCCGTGTTCCCGGGAAATCAGCGACCGCGGAGCGCACAACCAGCGTAGCGCCATTACCGTAGAGGTCCGGATGGATCGGTTTATCTGGATCGAGGATCTGATTGCCTGCATAGAGGCTTGCGGCAGCGCCCCGGTGTATTCCCTGCTCAAGCGCGAGGATGAAAAGGCCGTTACCGAGCAGGCGTACGACCACCCGATGTTTGTCGAGGATATCGTGCGGGCGGTGACGGAAAAATTGCTCGGCATGCCCGAAATATCCTGGTTCCGGGTGGAATGTGAAAATTTCGAGTCGATCCACAAGCATTCCGCCTATGCTCTGGTCGAAACCGCTCGGAAATAAGGCGTCGTTGTGGATAAACCTGTGGAAACGGTGGAAAACTTTGGCCGGCAACCGAGTTTTTTCGAAGAGACGCATGTGCTGGGGATTTTCGCCAAGGAACCGCTGCCGGGGAGGGTGAAGACCCGGCTCTGTCCTCCGCTGAGCCCGGAACAGGCAGCTGCCCTTTATCATACCAGCCTGGTGGAGACCATCACCCGATTAACCACAGGACCTTGGCATACGGTGGTTTTCTATTCAGGCGATCGGGGGTTTTTCCGGGAGGAGTTTCCCGACGCATGGCTTAAAGAACAGGCCGGCGGAGACCTTGGCCAGCGCATGGGGGTGGCTATGCAATACCTGCTGACCATTGGTCAACGCGCCATCCTTATCGGTTCAGATACGCCCGACTTGCCATTGACACACCTGCAGCATGCCTTTGCCGCCCTGATGCAACGCGATTTTGTGATCGCTCCGGCTGCCGACGGGGGCTATGTTCTTGTCGGCGAACGCATTCACCACCCGGCCCTGTTTCGCGATATTTCCTGGAGTACGCCCGAAGTGCTGCCGGTCACCCGAAGTCGTGCGTTGGAGATGGGGATTGCCAGCACCGAGGTCGAACCGTGGGAGGACATGGACGACCTTGCTTCCCTGCAACGTCTGCTGACCCGTTCGCCCAATTCAGCAACGGCGCAAATGGCCGTTCGCCTAATGGGGGCAGCCACCCCGTTTGGGCATAATGGGCTTCCCCGGCCTGGAGTTTTTGCTCCAACTGATTGAAAAATCGACCATTAATCCATTTGAAAAACCCGATAGCGGTTGACTTGGACGGATCGATGGTCGATAATTCGCAGGCTCTTCGCCCCGAACGGCGGTTGGGCGGCAAGGGATTTTTATCGTGCATGGGAGGCAGAAGCTTTGGAACTCGTACTCAACGCCGGGCCGGTGGTCAAGTTGGTCTTGATGGTTCTTGTTTATTTCTCAGTAGTTTCCTGGGCGATCATTTTCTACAAGTCCGTCTCCATCCACCGGGCGATGCGCGATTCCCATGATTTTCTCGATTTCTTCTGGGCGAAAAAACGTTTCGACCTCATTGGCCAGGGCCTGAAGAAATATCCTCATTCGCCGCTGACCATCCTGTTTCGCGAAGGCTATCAGGAAATGATCAAAACCCAGCGGCGACGCGAGGGCGAGGAAGAGACCTTCGCCGCCGAGCTGCCGATGACCGATACGGTGGCGCGCGCTTTGCGCCGTGCCACCACGGGGGAAACGCACCGGCTTGAGAAATTCCTTACCTTCCTTGCAACCACCGGCTCGACGGCCCCCTTCATCGGGCTCTTCGGCACGGTGTGGGGGATTATGGATTCCTTCCACGGCATTGGTCAGACGGGCAGCGCTTCTCTGGCGGTGGTGGCCCCAGGGATCTCCGAGGCTTTGGTGGCGACCGCCATCGGCCTGGTGGCGGCAATCCCGGCCGTTGTCGGTTACAATCATTTCGTCAACAAAGTGAACATTCTCACCGGCGAAATGGACAACTTCTGCCAGGAGTTTCTCAACATCATAGAGCGGCAGACGCGGAGGGGATGATATGGAAATCGGCCGGCGCGACAGCGGCAACCGCAGAACCCTTTCCCAGATCAACGTCACCCCCTTCGTCGACGTCATGCTGGTGTTGTTGATCATTTTCATGGTAACCGCGCCGATGCTTGAAACCGGGGTCGACGTCAATCTTCCCGAGGTGGCCGATGCGCCGGGCCTGAAGCAGGCAAAGGAGCCGCTGGTGATCACCGTCGAAAAGAACGGCGCCATCATGGTGGGGCGTTCACGGGTGGAAACTACCGAAAAATTGGTTCCGGTTCTCGGCCAGATCCTTCGTGAGCGGCAGGGAAAGGAGGTTTTTCTCGAAGCGGATCGCGACGTTCCCTATGGCCGGGTGGTGCAGGTGATGGCCGCCGCGAAAAAAGCCGGAGTGGAGAAGTTGGGGATGGTTTCGCAGCCACCCAAATTGTGACCGACGACGCCATCAATCCCATGCAGGATAAACCATTCCAACCGCAGTTGCGCAACCGCACACCAGGCGCGGGATTCGGCCGCATGCTCGTCTTTTCCCTCGGGCTGCATCTGGTGCTGATCGTACTCTTTGCCGGCGGACTTCTGCCGCGCGCCCCCAAGAAGTTGGAGCCCCTCTACTACATCGATTTGGCCAACCTGCCGGTGCGCAATCCCCAGGCTGGTCGGCCCGACGGGCGGCCGAAGACGGAAAAAAAGGCGGACATCGCTCCGACGCCGGCACCGACGGCAATCAAGCCTCCTGCTCCGCCGCCCCCCGAGGTTCCCCCCAAAGCGCCGGCGAAACCGGCGCCGAAGATTGAAACGCCGCCGGCGGCAACGGCGAAGCCGGCCACCCAAAAACCTCCCGTAGCCACTCCGCCGCAAGCCAAAGCCGAACCGCGGACCGAGAAAAATTACAGTGATACGCTCAATGTTATTGAAAAGCTGCGGCGTGAACAGGAAATAGCCAAGTTGAAGGCGGATCTTGCGGCCATGGCCGCAACCGACGCTCGGCCGAGCGAAGCTACCGAGGCGCCCCTCGGCGTGCAGGCCGGGCAAGGAACCGAAGCCGGGCCGGATGAGCGGGAATGGATCAGGAAATACCTGAAGGAGAGCTGGAATCTTTCGAAATATCAGGTGACTCGGCGCGACCTCAAAGCGCAGACCGAGATTACTTTCGATGCGGGAGGGCAACTCCTCGATTACAAAATTCTCGAATCCTCTGGCGACGCCACCTTCGACGATTCTGTGCGCAGGGCGATTCTCAAGGCGAAGCAGCTGCCATTCCAGCCTGAGCGCCGACTGAAAATCAAGGCCGAATTCAATCTAAAGGACCTTCTGGAATAAATGACGAAACGAATCCTCAGCAGCCTTCTTTTTCTCCTTTTGTTGACCGCACCCGCCCTGGCCCAGATAGAGGTCCGCGCTCCGGGGCAGCAGACGATCCCCCTGGCCATTGCCCCGTTTCTCCCCCAGGAGCCGGGCGCGCCGGCGGAGATTGCGCGGGAATTAGCCGAGGTCCTCAACGCCGACCTCGATCTGTCGGGGCTTTTTTCGCTGGTGGATCCGGCGTCCTTTCTTTCCGATGCCCGCCGCCCCGGATTGACCAGCGCCGTAGTCGATTTCGCCCAATGGCGGATGCTGGGCGCCGAGGCGGTGATCAAGGGCGTCTACCGGGTGCGGGGGGACGAGCTGACCGTCGAAACCCGGCTGTTCGATACGGTAAGCCGCCGTCTGCTCACCGGTCGTCGTTACCTCGGCAAAGTCAAAGACGTCCGGCGCATCGGCCACACCTTCGCCGACCAGGTGCTGAAAAGCCTGACCGGCGAGGAGGGCCCCTTCAACAGCCGTATCGCCTACATCGACAACCGTACCGGCCACAAAGAGCTGTACCTGATGGAAGTGGACGGAAAAAATCCGATCCGCATTACCGATCACCGTTCCATCGTGTTGAACCCCGATTTTTCGCCGGTTAGCAAGGAGCTGATTTTTACTTCCTACCGCGCCGGCAATCCCGATCTCTACCGCAAGGAGATTTATTCCGGGCGCGAGGCGAAACTGTCGTATCGTCAAGGCTTGAACATTGCCGGGCGCTACCGTCCGGATGGCCGGGAGATTGCGCTGACCATGTCCCATGAGGGGAATGCGGAAATTTACCTGATCGGCACCGACGGGCTGCTGCACAAGAAATTGACCAATAACTGGGGAATTGACGTCGATGCCAGTTGGAGCCCGAAGAGCGATGCGCTGGTATTCGTGTCGGATCGGCAGGGCAATCCCCACCTGTTTGTTGCCGACGTGATCAGCGGGACGGTGCGCCGCCTGACCGGCGAGGGGAAATACAGCGCCACCCCGGCTTGGAGCCCCAAGGGGGACCGGATCGCCTTCAGTCGCATGGAGGGGGGACGCTTCGACCTGTATACGATTCGGCCGGACGGCACCGACGAGCGCCGTCTGACCTTCGGATCGGGAAACAAGGAGCATCCGCGCTGGAGCCCGGATGGGCGATTTCTCGTCTACTCTTCGGATCAGGGGGGCGCCAAAGCCATTTACCTGATGCGCGCCGATGGCAGCGGCGCAAGGCGGATCTCTCCGGCCGGCGGCCACAGCAGCCACCCGGCCTGGTCGGCCCGGTGGTAAATAGATTGTCCTTTTAATTCGCTTTTTGTATAATCAAAGTCGTTTTCGCCATTTTTGGTCGAAAATCCTGCATTTTGCCTATCCAAAGAAGGAGCGGAATCCCATGAAAAAGTTTATCTCCCTGCGCCTGCTCATACTCGCCGCCCTTGCCGCCCTGCTGCTGGCCGGCTGCCAGAAACAACCGGCCACCGAGGCGCCGGCGATGGAAGAAGCACCGGCGGTCACCGAAACCCCGGCTCAGCAAGAAATCAGCGGCGTTCAAGAGGACGAAGTCGCCGAATCGGCGGTGACGGAAGCGCCGGTGGTCGAAGAACCCGCTGCGGCAGTGGCGGCGCAAGACATCTCGCAGCTGCAGCCGGTTTATTTCGAGTTCGACCAGTACACCCTGACGCCCCAGGCTCGCGAGACCCTGGCGGCAAATGCCGCCATTCTCAAAAATATCCAACAGCCTGTTCGCGTCGAGGGCAACACCGATGAGCGCGGCTCCGACGAGTACAATCTGGCTCTTGGCGAGCGCCGCGCCCGCGCCACTCGCGATTACCTGATTTCCCTCGGGGTTGCTGGCGACCAGTTGTCGGTTATCTCCTACGGCGAAGAGCGTCCCGTCGATTCGGCCAGCAACGAGGAAGCCTGGGCCAAAAACCGGCGGGCCGATTTTGTTGGCCGCTGATTCTAAAGATTAAGGATAGACACAACAGGGCCGCACCATCCGTGCGGCCCTCGTTGTCAGGAGGATAAATCCTTGACCATCTGGCGGAAAGGGTTTTCGGCCCTGATTCTCGGCGCTTCGTTAAGTGCCTGCATTCCCACGCAGCAGCAACTGGTGATGGAACGCGACCTCGGTGAAATGAAGCGGCGTTTGGCTGAGGTGGAACGCTCGGCGGTGGCATCGCGCCAAGACGGTAACCGGGAGTCGGCGCAGCGCCTCGATGCACTGGTTCGCGCCCAGGCCGATCAGCAGGCAATTCTCGACAGCCTGCGGGTCGAACTGCAAGCCATCACCGGTCGCTTCGAAGATCTGGGGCGCGAGCGGGCCGAAACCCGCGATGAGCTGACCTTGATGCGCGACGATCTGGCGCTCAAGATCACCGCCGTGGAAGATCGGTTGAACAAACTCGAAGCCGCGGCGCGTGCTCCGGCCTTGCCGCCGGCGGCCGCCGAAGCTCCAGAGAGCCTGTACGAGCGCGGCGTTGAACTGATCCAGAAGAAGGAGCAGTTCGTCAAAGGCCGTGAAGCGATGCAGGAGTATCTCCAGCGCAATCCGCAGGGCGCCCTGTCCGTAAACGCCATGTATTGGATCGGCGAGTCCTATTACGGCGAAAAAAAATACGAAAACGCCATCCTCCAGTTCCAGGACGTTATCCAAAAATACAAGGAACACCCGAAGGTGGCTGCCGCACTTCTAAAGCAGGGATTTGCCTTTTCCATGCTGGGCGACAAAAAGAACGCCAGGGTGATTCTGCAGCGGTTGGTCGATACCTTTCCTCTGTCGCAGGAGGCGAAAAAAGCCAAGGAGCGGCTGCAGGAATGGCAGAAGGAAAAATCGTAAAATCAGTCGAACGGAACCAAAAAGGGGCGGCCTTCGAGTCGCCCTTTTCTATTGTGCAGATTAAAGACACCCCGCAGCAGTATTTTGATCCACACCGAAATTGCAATGTTTCCCGTCGCCGGTGGGTTCGTTTGGCTCGCCCTCGTCATTCCTGAATAATCTTTTCCTGCTAAGAGCAAAAGGGCATCCAGCGCGGAGGATCGAAATGGCTGAGCAGCGCGCCATCCTGCATCTCGATATGGATGCGTTTTATGCCGCCGTGGAACAGCGGGATTATCCGGAATTGCGCGGCCGACCGGTGCTCGTCGGCGGCAATCGCCACCGGGGAGTGGTCAGCGCCTCGTCCTACGAAGCCCGCCGCTACGGCGTGCATTCGGCCATGGCAATGGCGCGGGCGGTCCGCCTTTGTCCGCAGGCGGTGGTGCGGCCGGTGCGCATGCAACGCTACCAGCAGGTTTCGCAGCAAATTTTCGCCATCTTTAATCGCTATACCGACGCCGTCGAACCGCTCTCCATCGACGAAGCATTCCTCGATGTCACCGGCAGCCGCCAGCTTTTCGGTTCTGGGCGGCGGATCGCCGAACAAATTCGGCTGGATGTGCGGCAGGAACTCGATCTTTCGGTCAGCGCCGGCATCGCGCCGAACAAGTTTCTCGCCAAGCTCGCTTCCGAGGCGGCTAAACCCGATGGGTTGCTGGAGTTGACGGCTGATCGGATAAATGACTTTCTGTTGCCGCTGCCGGTGGCGCGCCTGTGGGGGGTGGGAAAGGTCACCGCCGCACGTCTCGAACGCTTGGGCCTGCGCACCGTCGCCGATCTGCGGCAAGCGGGGCGCGAGCTGCTGGTGCGCCGCTTGGGCAATGCCGGCGACCACCTGTTTCGCCTGGCGTACGGGAAGGATGAGCGGCCGGTGATCGCCCAAGAGCGGGCGAAGTCGGTGGGACACGAAGAAACTTTCGATTGCGATGTTATATCCGTGGAGGAACTACGCAGGCCGCTGCTGGCCTTGGCCGAACGGGTGGCTGGGCGTCTGCGCAAAAGCGGTCTGGTTGGCGCGACACTTACCCTGAAGGTGCGCTACGGCGATTTTGTCACCGTTACGCGGAGCCAGACCCTGGAGGAGGGCACCGATCACGCAATGACCATCTTCCGGCACGGAGAGGAAATGCTCCGGCGAACCGAAGCGGGGCGACGGCCCGTGCGCCTGCTGGGTCTCACCCTCGGGCGGTTGGGGTTGGGCGGCAAAGGGCAGCAGGATCTGTTTGCAGAGGAGGACCGGCAGCGCCTGCAAGCGCTGGATCACGCCATCGACAATGTACAAGCGCGTTTCGGCGGCAAAGCGGTATGTCGCGCCACCCTTTTGGACGACGAAGCATCGATCAAGCGAGGCAACAAACGATAGGGGACGGAAAAAACGGCCGATCCGGCGGCGTACGTTCCATGGGACAGACGACCCCTGCAGCCTCGCGCAACGCCGATGGGACACCCATGTTTATCAAGAAAAAGCCTTGATTTTCAGGAACTTGCAGAGGGGTAAGCGCGGAGAAAAAACTTGACATCATTTGTATACTGTATACAATAAGCGGCAGATGCCTATATGAAGTGGGGTGGATTGGCGTGAAGAAAAAACCAATTGAGCATCACCAGACTCTGCGTGAAAAAATCCTGGAAACCATCCGGGAAGCGATACTTCGAGGTACTTTGAAAGCCGGCGAAAAGGTCGCCGAGCCGGAATTGGCCGAACGCTTCGGTATCAGCCGCACCCCGATCAGGGAGGCTTTCCGGCAACTTGAATCGGAAGGCTACCTGACGGTCATTCCGCGCAAGGGAGCGGTGGTGACCTCTCTGTCCGAGCGGGATGTGGAAGAATTTTATGCCATTAAGAGCATCCTTGAGGGGTACGCCGCCCGCATCGCCGCAACCCGGCTGACCGATAAAGAAGTCGAGCGTCTGGAGGCGATAAACGACCGATTGGGTCAATTGGCGCATGACGGGGATGTGAAAACCTTCTTTCGGGTGCACAACGAATTTCACGAACTTTTTATCAAAGCCGCCGGCAATATTAAATTGGCGGATTTGATCGGCCAGTTGATGATGAAATTCAACCGGCTGCGGATGGCCTCCCTTTCCCTGCCCGGTCGCATGGAGATTTCGGTGCAGGAACACCGGAAAATAATCCAGGCCTTCCGCGAGCAGGATGGGGAAAAAGCCGATAAGACGGTCAGTAAGTCAGCCGCCTTTGGCGGTCAGGTGTTGATCCAGAGCATGGCCCGCGAGGAAGGACGGCGGGTCGAAGGTTCGGTCCTGCAACGGATGATCGACATCTGAAAAAAATGAATCCCCCACGACGGATCCCGCCCGGCAAGCGCCGCCGCCGAAGAACCCGCCGCCTGCGCAAAGTTTCTACTCACGGTTCCCCATTTTCTCCCCTCCCCTCCTTTAAGCGGCTGTAATCCGAAGTAAATTTCTTTCGCCGAGGGTTGCGTCGGGTCGCCCTTTGTGCCATATTGCCCTGGGCAAAAAAGGGATGAATCGAAACGGAGGAATGCAATGAAGCGCTTGATCTGTCTGACCCTTCTCTTCAGTTTGCTGACGCTGCAGGCGGAGGCCGACACCCTCGGCCTGAGTCTGAACGACGACAGCGTGCAACTGGATTATCGTCACCTCCTTGTGGAGGACGATTTCGGCCGCTCGGTGGCGCATGGCCGCTTTCTTTACAATGACGATGAGGATACCCGCCTTGGTTCCGTCGGTTTCGATTTTGTCGGCGAGCCTGGTAATCTTCCGGGTTTGGAGGTCGGCATCGGAGTGCAAGTATACGGCGGGGTCACCGATGCAAGCCAGGATATCCTTGCCCTCGGCATTGGCGGTCGCAGCGAATATTTCCCGCCAACGTTGGGCGGCTTCGGGGCCATGGCCAAGATCATCTATGCGCCCAGGATCCTCTCCTTTCTCGATACCGAGCGGATGCTTGAAGCGGGTTTCGGCGTGGCCTATTCGATGACGCCCCGGGTGCGGCTCACGCTTGAATATCAAGAAGTCAGGGCAAAATTCGACGACCACGGCACCTGGCTTATCGATGACGGAGTTCGAGCGGGCTTTCAGGCCCGCTTCTAATCGGCGAACCGCCAATGCGACAATCGAAACCGGCGCGAGAACATTTCTCCTTGCGCCGGTTTTTTTTATGAGCGCAATTTGTGGCCGGTGGCGATCAGGAATGCCGCCCAGAAAAAGAGTCCCAGGGCGAGGCCGCCGGTAACGGCAAAGGAGACGGCCAGCGGAACGTCTCCGGTGCCGAGAATGGCGTGGCGAAAGCCATCAATAAGATACAGAAGGGGGTTGAAGCGGGAAAGAGAGGACCAAAAGGGGGGCAGAATGGAAATCGGATAAAAGACCCCGCCCAGATAGATCAGGGGCAGGATTATAAAGTTGCTGTACATGGACAGGGCATCGAAGGTGTTCGAATAGATGGCGGCGATCAAACCCAGTTGGGCGAACAGAAAACTGGCCAGGCAGACCATGAGCACGCCGTACAAGGGATGAACCCATGGCAGTTCGGCAAAAAAAAGGGAAATCAGCCCGACCGCCAGGCCCACGAGCAGGCCGCGAAGCATGGAAGCCAAAGTATAGGCAAAGATAATCTGCGGCGGCGTAAGCGGAGTCACCAGCAGATCGACGATCTGTCCCAGATAGCGTGACATGAAAAGCGATGACGACGTGTTGGCGAAAGAATTGTTGATAACCCCCATGAGGATGAGGCCGGGAATGACGAACTGGGCGTAGGAAAATCCTTCGACCACACTGAGGCGGGTGCCCAGGGTGGCGCCGAAAACGAACAGGTATAACGAAGCGGTAATGATGGGAGCGAGCACCGTTTGCACGGAAACCCGCAAGAAACGGAGGATTTCCCTTTGCAACAAAGTAAGGAAGGGGAGCCAGGGGCGAAAAGGGGGAAGCTGCTCTTTGTTCAAAGCCCCTCCTGATGCGGTCGCCGGTTCATGCCGGTGAGCTCGATAAAAATATCCTCCAACCCTGGTTTGCGCGTCTCGATCTCGTGGACCGGCAAATCCAGACGGCAAAGCAAAGCAAGCACATCGCCGGCCGTATGGCCCGGGGACAGGCTCAAGGCGATGCGCGTTCCTCCATCAAGCAGGCGCGGGGCAAAAGGACCAAGCTCCGGCGGCAGGCGCTCCAAGGTGCATCCCAGTTGGAATTCGATATGGCGCTCGCGCAAGCGCGCGAGCAAAACGGAGGTTTTTTCCAGGGCGATCAACTCGCCATGATTCATGATGGCGATGCGGTCGCACAACTGCTCCGCCTCCTCCAGGTAATGAGTGGTGAGAAGGACGGTGGTCCCTTCCTGGTTCATTTCCCGGACGAATTCCCAAAGAGAGTGGCGCAGCTCGACATCGACGCCCGCGGTCGGCTCGTCAAGAATGAGCAGGCGGGGTTTGTGAATCATCGCTTTGGCGACCATCAGCCGGCGCTTCAGTCCGCCTGAAAGCTTATTCATCGACTTGTGCAGATGCGGGCCGAGGCCGAGCCGTTCGATCAGCAGCTCGCGCCAGGCTGGATCCGCCGGCACGCCATAGTAGCCGGCGTGAATCTTCAGGGCGCGGTCGATGGTGAAGAAATGATCGGTAACCAACTCCTGGTGCATAACGCCAACCAGGCGCCGGGTGATGCTGTACTGGCGACGATTATCATAACCGAAAACCTCGATGTTGCCGCCGCCGAGGCGGACGACGCCGGCGACCATGTTGATCGTGGTGCTTTTGCCGGCGCCATTGGGGCCCAAAAGCCCGAATATTTCGCCCGGCGCTATATCGAAGGATAAATCCCGAACGGCCGGAGCGCCGCCGAAGCTTTTCTGCAAGTGGCAAATTTTCAGGGCAGGGGTCATCGCGATAAAATGATCATTGGTTTAGCCACCCGGATGGCGAACCGCGAAGGATGAAGGAAGGAGTCATTGGACCGCGGCGGTTTCCGCCGTCTCCTCGGCTTCGATCGGTTTTTTCTTACCGAAAAAGAAGGCGACCCAGATGCCGACCTCGTAAAGTAGAATGAACGGGACAGCCAGGGCGGTTTGGGAAAAAACATCGGGCGGCGTCAACATAGCCCCGATGACGAATGCCAGGATGAGGGCGTACTTGCGGTTTTTCCGCAACCACAGGTGGTCGATGACCCCCATTCGGGCGAGGAAGAAGATAACCACCGGTAGCTCGAATACGAGGCCAAAGGCGAATAAAAGCTTGCTGGAAAGAGACAGGTAGGCGCCCATCGAAAGCATGGCGGAGATTTCGCCGCTGGCGGTGCCGTACTTGATCAGAAAGGCAAAAATGGTTGGAAAAACAAATTGAAAGCCAAAATAGGTTCCGCAGGCGAAGCAGAGGCAGCTGGCACAAACGAAAGGGACGGCAAACCTTTTTTCGTTGGAATAAAGACCAGGTGCGACAAAGGCCCAGATTTGCCAGAGAATGACCGGCAGCGCCACGAGCAGGCCGGCGATGGCGCCGATTTTCAAATAGGTGAAAAACGGCTCGGTGGCATTGATGAAAACCAGTGAACTGCCCGCGGGCAAAGCGTTGCGGGCCGGCTGCGAAATCAACTGAAAAAAGCGTTCGGCAAAACCGTAGCATGCCAGAAAGCCGACCAGCCAAGCCCCGCCGGCGATCATCAAGCGCCGGCGCAATTCTTCCAGATGGGTGGTGAAGGGCGCCTGCGTCTCGCTCATGCTTGGTTCCCTTCGGACCGAGGCGCGCTGTTTGCCGCTGCGTCCGGCTTTTCCGAGGCGACGCTCGCCGTGCCTTCGGTTTCCGGCGGGTTGATTTTGCCCTCTTTAATCAGCTTTTCCCGTACCTCGTTTCGATTCTCCTCCTGAAAGGAAGTTTTCAATTCGTCGGTTGCTCGGCGAAATTCGGCCAATCCACGACCCAGCGCCCGGGCGATATCCGGCAATTTTTTCGGGCCGATGACGATAAGAGCCAAAGCCAGGATCAGCAACATTTCCGGCATACCGATACCGAACATTAACTACCTCGCAGGGAAAGAGAGGTTGCCAGAATAGCCTTAACCCGGGTCTCTGTCAAGCATGCAGGGGGCCTATAAGAGTTTGACATATCAATACTTTTGAACTAGGATGCGTCGCAAATAATGGAGCGGAGAAGACACTATGCCGCAGGAAGAAATCAAGCAGGAAATCCGCCGTCTGGTCCGGGAGCGCAATGCTCTCCTGATCGCTCATAACTACCAGCGTGACGAAATCCAGGAGATCGCCGATTTAACGGGGGATTCTCTCGGGTTATCGATGGAGGCGGCGCGGACCGACCGGGATGTGATCGTTTTTTGCGGTGTTCACTTCATGGCCGAGAGTGCCGCCATTCTCGCCCCGGAGAAGACCGTCCTGCTGCCGCGTCCCGACGCCGGATGCCCGATGGCCGACATGGTGACGCCCGAAGCTTTGCGGGCAATGAAGGCCCGTCATCCGGGCGCAACCGTCGTCACTTATGTGAATTCGAGCGCCGCGGTTAAGGCTGAAAGCGATATTTGTTGCACCAGCGCCAACGCCGTTCGCGTGGTCAATTCGGTGGAATCCCCGGAAGTCATCTTGGTTCCCGACCGCAATCTCGGCAGCTACATTGCCCAAAACACCGAAAAAACATGCCACCTGTGGCCGGGTTACTGTCCCACCCACGAGCGGTTGCCGGTGGCGGATGTGCAACGGGCGATGGCGGAGCATCCGGATGCTGTTTTCATGGCGCACCCCGAATGCCCTCCGGAGATTCTGGCGTTGGCGCACCACATCACTTCCACCAGCGGCATGTACGACTATGCGCGCACCAGTTCCGCCAGTACGTTCATTGTTGGCACCGAGGCGGGCATCCTCTATCGCCTGCGTCGGGAAAATCCCACGAAAAATTTTATTCTTCCCACCTCCCGTCTTATCTGCCCCAACATGAAATTGACCTCTCTGGAGGATGTGCTGCATTGTCTGCAAACGATGTCGCCGCGCATCACTGTGCCGGCGGCGGTGGCCGAAGGCGCCCGCGGCGCGCTGGAGCGGATGCTGGCGGTGCCCAGGGACTGAAGGCGCAGCCCCCCAGGAGAACCAGCCAGCCCACGCATTCCTTTCTTGCCATGAACACACTTTCCTAGTACTATGTGCAATTTCGTCCATTTTTCAACTGAGGTATGGTCATGAGCCTGCACGAGCGGCTTAACGAATCGATGAAAGAGGCCATGCGGGCGAGAGATGCCTTGCGCCTGAGTGCCATTCGTCTGGTCCGGACGGCAATCAAAAATCGCGAGATCGAGGCGCGCCAGCCCCTGGATGACCAGGGAATCGTTGTCGTGCTTTCATCGCTGGTCAAGCAGAGGCGGGAATCGGCCCAGATGTACCGCGAAAACGACCGGGTCGATCTGGCGGAAAAAGAGGAGTTGGAGCTGGCGGTCATTCAGGAATTCCTGCCCACTCAATTGAGCCCAGCGGAAATCGAGGGGTTCATCGAGGCGGCGGTGGCGGATACCGGGGCGAACTCCATTAAAGACATGGGACAGGTGATGAAAATTGTCACGGCGCGCACAACCGGACGAGCCGACGGTCGCCAGGTAAGCGAACTGGTCAAAGCTCGGCTGACAAGGGGCTAAGGGGCGGAAATCAGGAATCCGTACGCAAGAACCGGATGAATTTTCTCGATATTGCCATTCTGGTGGTGCTGGTGGCCTTTGTGGTCAAGGGGCTGCTCCGGGGTTTGCTCAAGGAATGCTGCTCCCTGCTGGGACTCGTCATCGGTGCTGCCTTGGCATTCCGTTTTCATGCGCCCCTCGCCGAGCTGATGAGCGAAGCGTTTCACCTACCCGCCGGCTTTTGCGTTGCAACCGCCTTCGTGGTTCTGTTTCTCGCCACGGTTTTGTTTTTTTCCCTCATCAGTTTTTTGCTCACGCGTTTTGTCAAGTTGGTGTTCCTCAGTGGGATGAACCGCTTGGTGGGAGGTTTTTTTGGGCTGGCGCAAGGAATTTTGCTGCTGGCCATTCTGCTTTTCGCTGCATCGGCCAGGCCTTTACCGACCGGCGTGGCCGGCATTTACCGTCATTCGCAGCTGGCGCCGCCTTTTGTCGGTCTGGGGGAAGCGGCCGTTCAGGGAAGCCGGATCTTGCTGGCGAACTGGCGTTGATCGACGGCGGCGGCAGTCGATGAGCGAAGAAATTCTCCGGGTCCTTGAATTCGCAAAGGTTCGCAATCTGCTCGCCGGGTTTACGGTAAGCGCCCCCGGGCGCGAGCGGGTTTTGGCCTTGCACCCGCTGCCCCCCGAGCAGGCGCCGGCGGCGCTCGCCGAAGTCCAGGAGATGGAAACCGTGCTTGCCGCCGCTGACCGCTCGCCAGTGGTCGGCGGTCGCGATTTGCGGCGGGCGCTACGGCAATTGCGCGCCGAGGGCAGTTGGCTGCCGGCGGACGATCTGCTGGAGGTTCTGGCCAGCGCGGAAGCCGCCCAGGAGTGCCGGCGCTTTTTCGCCGAACGGCAGGAGGTTCCGCGCCTCGCCCGGCGGGCGCAGGCATTGGCATCGCTGAAGGAGTTGCGGCAAAACCTGCGTGCCAGTCTCGGCGTCCGCGGCGAAATCCTCGACAGTGCGTCTTTTGAGCTGGGTGAAATTCGGCGGGAAATTCTTCAGGCCCGCAATCAGATCAAACGCATTCTGGAGGGGCTGCTGGCCGCCGAAGGCTTGGCGGCGGTGTTTCAGGAACGGATTATCACCGAGCGCGGCGGCCGCTATGTGCTGCCGGTGCGGGCCGATCGTCGCAGCCAGTTGAAAGGCTTTATCCACGACGAGTCGGCGAGCGGCCAGACCTTGTATCTCGAGCCGACCTCGGCGCTGTCGGGCAACAATCGTCTGCAGATCCTGTTGCGGGAAGAGCGGCGGGAAGAAGAAGCGATACTGCGTCGTCTTTCCGCCCTGGTGCGGCGCGATGCCGCCGACCTTGCCGGCAATCAGGAGATTCTGGCCTGTTTCGATTATAACGCCGCCGCCGCCCAGTTTTCCCGCCGGTATGCGGGAACGGTGCCGCAGTTGACGGTCGAGCCGCTGGTCGAGCTCAGGGCGGCGCGCCATCCTCTCCTGCTGTTTCAGCCGAACGGCGAACCGCGCGGCGGCGAGGTGGTGCCGATCGATCTGCTTCTCGGGGCCGGTTGCGACACCCTGGTGGTGAGCGGACCGAATACCGGCGGCAAGACGGTCGCCCTGAAAACGGTCGGCCTGTTGTTGTTGATGGTGCGTTCCGGCCTGCCGATCCCTTGCGCCCCGGACAGCCGTCTGCATCTTTTCGGCCGGATTTTTGCGGACATTGGCGACGAGCAGAGCATCGAGGGGAATCTATCCACCTTCTCCGGGCACCTGACCCGCATCCGGCAAATTTTGACGGCGGCCGATGGCGATTCCCTGGTTCTGCTCGACGAAGCCGGCACCGGAACCGATCCGGCCGAAGGGGGCGCGCTGGCGCTGGCGGTTCTCGATACGTTACGGGCGCGCGGCGCCCGCGTTATCCTGACGACGCA
Organism: Desulfuromonadales bacterium; assembly: GCA_041677125.1. Classification (GTDB taxonomy): domain Bacteria; phylum Desulfobacterota; class Desulfuromonadia; order Desulfuromonadales; family JACZKF01; genus JBAYQP01. Next base: position 52,453 of record JBAYQP010000003.1, read on the forward strand.
TCTTAATCTGATCAAGGGGTACGCGCATCTGAACAGGGGAGTGGAGAACGCCGCGGTCGAGTTCGACGGCCGGACCCTGGCGCCCAGCTATCGACTGCACTATGGAATCCCCGGGACGAGCAGCGCTTTCGCCATCGCCCGTTTGCTCGGCATCCCCGAGAAGGTCCTGGCCACCGCCGCCGATTATCTCGGCAGTGGTGAACAGGAAGGTTTGTCGCTCATTGAAGAACTGAATCGCTTGCGCAAGGAACTCGCCGCCGAACGGGAGGAGGCCCGGCGTTCGACCGCCGAGGCGCATCGCGAGCGCGATCGGCGGCGACAATTGCTGCGGGAATTAGAGGAGCAGCGCAAGAGCTTGCTGGATAAAACGGCCCGCCGCGGCGAGGAGCAGGTGCGCGCGGCGGAGCGGAAACTGTCCACGCTGCTGCGCAAGGCTGAAGAGACCACCGCCATCGCGCCGCCGGAGAGGGCCGGTTTGCTCGGCGAGCTGCGGTCGGTCAAGTCGGAAGTGGCCCGTCTGCGCCCGGCGCCGGCGCGCGGCAAAATTCCCAAAGAAACTCAGGTCGGCGAGGTTTTGCGCGTTCCGGCCCTTGGCGCCGAAGGGGAGGTGGTGCGGGTGGCCAGTGGCGAGGTGGAGCTGTCGGTGCAGGGAAAAAAACTGCGGCTGCCCCTGCGGGATCTGGAGCAATTTTCACCGCGCCGTTTCGCCGCCCGGCGCAAGGGCGGGATGGTGCGCAGCTCGGTGGTTCGGGACGGTTTCCAGCCGCGCCTGATTCTGATCGGCAAGCGCATCGACGCGGCGCTGCCGCTGCTCGACCGGTTTCTCGACGATGCGCTGCTGCACGGAATACGCGAAGTCGAGGTGGTGCACGGCGCCGGCGAGGGAATCCTTCGCCGCGGAGTGCGCGATTTTCTCGCCCGGCACCAGGGAGTCGCGGCCTTTCGCGGCGGCGATATGGCCCAGGGCGGGGAGAACGTCACCACGGTGGAGCTGAGGGAAACATGATCGGTCGCATTGGCGAAGACAAGATCCGTGAAATTCGCGAACGCACCGACATTGTGGCGGTGATTTCCTCTTATCTGTCGCTTCGGCGCACCGGCGCAAATCATGTGGGTCTCTGCCCGTTTCACGCTGAGAAAACGCCCTCGTTCAATGTCAATCCGGCCCGGCAGATTTTTCATTGCTTCGGCTGTGACACGGGAGGGGATGTTTTCTCTTTCCTCATGCGGATGGAAGGCCTCGCCTTTCCCGAGGCGGCCAAGCGGCTTGGCGAACGGGTCGGGGTGGAAGTCGAGGAAGAGGTGCTGTCCCCGGCCGAGGTGCGGGAGCGGGAAGAAAGAGACCGCCTGGCGCGCATCAACGAGGCCGCCTGCGAGTTCTACCACCGGGTGCTGCTGGAGGACAAAGTCGCGGCGCCGGCGCGCGCTTACCTGAAACGGCGCGGTTATGACGGCGAGGTGGCGCGCCGCTTCCGCCTCGGTTACGCTCCCGGCGGCCGCGCGCTGACCGAGCACCTGGCCGGCAAGGGATTCGATCCAAAGTGGGGACGTGAGCTGGGGCTGCTGCGAGAGGAAAACGGTGGCCGCGACCGGGATCAGTTTCGCCGGCGCCTGCTGTTTCCCATTCTTGATCTGCGCGGGCAGGTGGCCGCCTTCGGCGGCCGCGTTCTCGACGATTCTCTGCCGAAATACCTCAATTCGCCGGAGTCGCGGATTTACCACAAAAGCCGTCTGTTGTTCGGTCTTTATCAGGCGCGCGAGGGGATGCGGCAGGGCGGCGAAGGCATCCTTGTCGAGGGGTATTTCGATCAGATGGCCCTCGATCGAGCCGGTTTCCGCAATGCGGTCGCCACCTGCGGCACCGCCCTGACGGCGGAACAGGCCCGGCTGCTCAAGCGCTATGCGCAGCGGGTGATACTGCTTTTCGATCAGGACAAAGCGGGGCAGAAGGCCACATTCCGGGCCATGGACGTGCTGCTCGAAGAGGGAGTGCCCGCCGCCGTGGTCACCCTGGACGCCGGCGAGGACCCCGATTCTTTTCTCCGCCGGCAGGGGGGGGATGTTTTTCGGCAGCGGCTGGCGTCGGCGCAGCCGGTGCTGGAGGCCTTTATCGATCTGGTGCTGAAGGAGCACGGCGACAGCATCGAAGGCAAAGTCCGGGCGGTGGATGAGGTTATCCCCCGTCTGCGCCGCTTGTCCAGTGAAATCGAGCGGGAGCTATACCTCAAGCGCCTTGCCGAGCGGGCCGGGGTGGAAACCGATCTGGTGCGCCGCCAGGCCGAGGCGCAAGCGCCTAAAGGGCATTCCGCAGCGGTTTCTCCTTCTGCCCGCAACGTTCCCGGCGCAGACAAGGGGGCGATAGCGGCGCCCCGGGCAAAGGCCGGTTCGCCGTCGCCCGCGAAGCCGAAAGAGATCAGCGCCGGGGCCAAGGCCCAACAGTGGCTGCTGCACCTGATGCTGTTCGATACCGCCATGCGCGGCCGAGTTGCCGCGGAAGGGGTGGAAAAACTATTTTGCACCGCCGTGTACCAGCAGCTGGCGGAGCGGGTGGTGCAAATCGGCGACGCCGAGGGGACGCAAACGCTTCTTATCGATGGCTTGGCGGAAGAACAAAAAACAATTTTGTCGGGTATTCTAATAAAGGATGAAAAGGTTTTTGCCGATGATCCGGAGCAGGTATTTCTTGGTTGTCGCCAGGCTGTCGAACGCGAGCGCCTGAAACAGCGGCTTGAGGAGTTGGATACCTTGTTGCGGCAAGCGGAAAAAGAAGGCGACCAGCAGGGCCGGATAACCTACGGCGAAGAAAAAATAAAGTTGAACCGGCAATTGAAAAGCCGGGTGCTCACCCTTTAGCAATAGAGATAAAGTCAGGTTTCCCGCAGTGCGGGAAACCGAGAGGAGACAAGAAGGCATGGCCAAGAAAACCAGCATGGAAGAGGTCCAGCAACTCATCGACATGGGCAAGGAAAAGGGGTTCCTCACCTACGACGAGGTCAACGACATCCTGCCCGCGGACATGATCTCTTCGGACCAGCTTGACGATGTCATGAGCATGTTCGGCGAAATGGACATCGAAGTCGTTGACTCCGAAGCGAAAATTTCGCTGCGCAAGGATCGGACCCTCGACGGGGATGGCGAAGCCGAAGAGGAGGAGGAAGAGGAAGAATCGGAATTCGAGGCGGGCGTTCTCGGCCGCACCAGCGATCCGGTGCGTATGTATCTGCGCGAGATGGGACAGGTTTCGCTCCTTACCCGGGAAGGGGAGGTGGAAATCGCCAAGCGCATCGAGGATGGCGAGGCGCTGGTCACCAGCGTCATCATGAAGTCCCCCATCGCCTTCAAGGAGATCATCTCCCTGGGCGAGCGCCTGGAAAAAGGGCAGATCAGCGTCGCCGAGATAACCAAGGAGTTCGAGGAGGAGGAAGGGAGCGAGCAGGAGGAAAAACAGCGCCAGCGCATCGGTGATCTGGTGGGCCATATCCGGGAGATGGACGGGCAGTTGATGGCCATGCGGGAGGCGCTCTCCGGAGAACTGGCTCGCGACGAGAAGAAGCGGCTGGAGAAGGAAAGCCGCGATCTCAAGGGACGCATCGGCGAGCTGATGCGGCAGATCCGACTCAAGGATTTTCAGGTGGCGAAAATCGTCGACCGGTTGAAAGAGCTGGCGCAACAGGTGAAAAAAGGGATCTCCGAAGTCGATGCCTGCGAAAGCGAATTGAAGCAGCCGCACAAAGAGATCAAGCGCCTGCTGCGGCGGATGCGCAAAAGCGAGGAAGAGGCGCACCGTGTTTCGGAGGAACTGAATGCGCCGATGGATGTGCTGCTGGCAGTGGAGAAACGCCTGAAGAGCGCCCAGCGCAAATTCAAGCGCGTGGAGGAAGAATCCGGTTTCGCGCCGGAGGAGCTGCTCGAATCGCTGAAGGAAGTGCAAAGAGGCGAGCAGCGGGCGAAAATCGCCAAATCCGAGCTGGTCGAGGCCAACCTGCGCCTGGTCGTTTCCATCGCCAAGAAATACACCAATCGCGGTCTGCAGTTTCTTGACTTGATTCAGGAAGGCAACATCGGCCTGATGAAGGCGGTGGACAAGTTTGAATACCAGCGCGGCTACAAGTTCTCCACTTACGCCACCTGGTGGATACGGCAGGCGATAACCCGCGCCATTGCCGATCAGGCGCGCACCATTCGCATTCCCGTGCACATGATCGAAACGATCAACAAGTTGATCCGCACCAGCCGCCAGCTGGTGCAGGAGATGGGGCGCGAGCCGTCGCCGGAGGAAATCGCCGAGCGCATGGAGCTGCCGCTGGAGAAAGTGCGCCGCGTGCTCAAAATCGCCAAGGAGCCGATTTCTCTGGAAACGCCCATCGGCGAAGAGGAAGACTCCTCCCTCGGGGATTTCATCGAGGACAAGGGGGTGGTTTCCCCGTTGGAGGCGGTGATCAAGGGCAACCTCATGGATCAGACCGCACGCGTTCTCTCCACCCTCACCCCGCGCGAGGAAAAGGTGCTGCGCATGCGCTTCGGCATCGGCGAAAAATCGGACCATACCCTGGAGGAGGTCGGACAGGATTTCGCCGTGACCCGCGAGCGTATTCGGCAGATCGAGGCCAAGGCCCTGCGGAAACTGCGGCACCCGAGCCGCGCCCGTCGCCTGAAGGGTTTCATCGAGACCCCGTGAGAAAAACGGCGGGACGGCTGGCAACCGGGAAAAAGACGTTGACAGGGGAATAAAATCGGTTTTAAACTGTCTTCTTTGCGCATGGGCCTATAGCTCAGCGGTGAGAGCCACCGGCTCATAACCGGTCGGTCCCAGGTTCGAATCCTGGTGGGCCCACCAAACAGACGGAAATGAGTCATCAGCTCATACCCAAATAAAAGCAGCTGGAACGGGAGTGCAACCATACCAGAGTTGCACTCTTTTTTTTCCACCCGCCCCGGAGAATGAAAACGGAACGCCCTGCCCGCATCCAGGACCTGGTCGGCATCCTCAATGCCCTGTATCCGCCCGCCTTTGCCGAATCGTGGGACAATGTCGGCCTGCATATCGGTGATCCCGCCGCGCCACTGAACCGTGTTCTGCTCTGTCTGGATCCCTCCGAGATGGCCCTGAACGCGGCGCGGGCGGCCGGGGCCGAGGCGATACTGACGCACCATCCGCTTATCTTCAATCCACTGAAAAATATTACTTCCGGCAACGAAACCGGACGCCTGGTGTTGGCCGCCGCCCGCGCCGGAATCGCCGTCATCTGCGCCCACACCAATCTCGATCGGGCGCCGAATGGCCTGAACGACTGGCTCGCCGCCCTCTTGGGGGTGCCGGCGGCGCTTCCCCTGGCCGCCGGGGACGACGCGTTGCTGAAGCTGGTCGTTTTCGTTCCCGCAGGGTATGAGGATACGGTTGCCGAAGCGATGTTCAAGGGTGGCGCCGGGCAGATCGGCGGCTATGATCGTTGTTCGTTCCAGAGCGCCGGCATCGGCACGTTCCGCCCCGGCGAAAAGAGCCGCCCCTTCCTCGGCCGCAGCGGAGAGATGGAGCGCGCCAGCGAGGTGCGCCTGGAAACCATCGTGCCCCGGCATCGCCTGCACCGCACCCTCGAGAATATGCGCAAAGCGCATCCGTACGAGGAGGTCGCCTACGACCTTCTCCCCCTGTCCAACCAGCGGCCCGATATGGGTCTGGGGCGCATCGGCCGGCTGCCCGAGGCAACCACCCTTGAGCTGTTCGCCGAGCGGGTGAAGACGTCCCTCGGCGCCGCCAGCCTGCGCCTGGTGGGAGAACCACAGGCGCGGATTGCCAAAGTCGCATTATGCGGCGGCAGCGGCGCCTCGTTGCTTGCCGAAGCGATTCGCCAGGGGGCCGATGTCCTGGTCACCGGCGACCTCAAATATCACGAGGCGCGCAGTGCGCAGGCGCAGGGACTGGCGCTGATCGATGCCGGTCACTTCGCCACCGAGCACCTGATGGTGCGGGGATTGGCCCAGGTGCTGCGCGACGAAATCCCCCGGCGTGGACTCGCCATGGAAATCATCGAAATGGAAGGGGAAACAGAGCCGTTCAGGGTTTTCTGATTCCCCTTTTCCTTTGCCGGCTCCCGAGCCGACGGTCATAACGGAAACCGCATGGAGGCGTAAAAGTGCAAGACAAAATTTCGCTGCTCAAGGATTTGCAGGGGCTGGACCAGGAATTGAATCATCTCGTTCAGGGACACCAAAAACTGGAGATCGAGAACAAAGCCCTGCAGGACGAACTGGACCGGGTGCAGTCCATGGTGGATGGTCTGGCGGCGGAAATCGAGCAACTGCAGGCGCAGCAGCGCGAGCTGAGCCAGGGGCTTGCCCTGGAGCAGGAAAACGTGAAAAAGGCCGAGGGCCGGCTGCCGGCGATCAAAACCCAGAAGGAATACGTGGCGGTACTCAAGGAAATTGATACCGCCAAAAAAGTGAATAAGGATCTTCTTGATCGGATCGAGGAAAAAACGGGGGAAATCGATGCCCTCAATCGCGACCGGGAAGAGAAGGAGAGCGAACTCGCCACGGTCGGTAGCCGGGTGCGGGAACGACAGGGAGAGATCGCCGCAGCGTGGGGCGAAGATGAAAAAAAAGTCGCGGTAAAAAGTAAGCAGCGGGACGCTCTTCTCGAGCAGCTGCCCCTTCCTTTGCGCAAGCGCTACCAACTGCTGATGGAGCGACGGGGCGGCGTCGCCGTCGTCGAAGCCCGCAACGGCGCCTGTCTCGGCTGCAACATGCAGCTGCCGCCGCAGCTTTACAACAGTCTGTTTCGCGCCGGGGAAATGCAGAGCTGTCCGCATTGCAGCCGCCTGCTTTTCGTCCTGCCCTCCGCTTGAGAGGCGACCGGGGTTTCGCCCCGGGCGCGGCCGGTATATAATTGAGTGTGGTCGGAGAAGGACAGATGATCGCCGCCCGCCGTAACGGCGGGGGGAGGAAAGTCCGGGCACCGAAGGGCAGGATGGTCCTTAACGGGGACCGGGGGCGACCCCAGGGAAAGTGCCACAGAAAGCAGACCGTCTGCCGAAGCTTCGGCGAAGGCAGATAAGGGTGAAACGGTGAGGTAAGAGCTCACCAGTTCCGGCGGTGACGTCGGAAGCTCGGCAAACCCCATCCGGTGCAAGGCCAAATAGGGGAGCGTTTGAGGGCGGCCCGTCCGAAGCTCCCGGGTTCGGCTGCTTGAGGCCGTCGGCAACGGCGGTCCTAGAGGAATGATCATCGCCCCGCCAGCGGGTAACCGGGGCGGGGAACAGGACCCGGCTTACGGCCTTCTCCGGCCACTTTTTCCCGCAAAACGGCGCGCCCGGCGCGCCGTTTTCATTCCCCCCCCGCGTTGTCCTCAGAACATCCGCAGGTGTCGCCAAAGGTTCCAGGCGCCGATGCAGATCACCATCACCCCGGCGCTGCGCACCATCCAGAGCCGTCCGCGCTGCCCCAGCCATTGCGCCAATCCGCCAACGATCAGCAGCCCCGGCAGCGTTCCCAGCCCGAAGGCGAGCATTACCCCGGCCCCCGACCAGGGCGCGCCGCTCTGCGCGGCGGCAAGGGCCATGGCGTAGAGAAAACCGCAGGGGATGAAACCGAGCACCAAGCCAAGAGTAAGGGCGGAAAAGGGCGCCGGCAACCGGCGCAGGCGGCCGGCGAAAGAGCCGAGCAGGCGCACGGCTCCCGGGAATTCGAAATGCAGCAGGGCGAGGCGCGACCAGACGCCGGCGCTTGCCAGCCCGACCATGATGACAAAGAGATCCGAGCCGAGGAGCAGGTAAAGGGTGTACGGCCGCACCGAGGAGCGCAGGACGAGTGCCGAACCGAGCCAGCCGACGCCCCAGCCGATCAGGGTGTAGGTGAGCAGGCGTCCCAGATGATAGAGGACCGGAAACAGGGCGCCGGCGCGGCGTCCTTCGGCGGAAAGGGAGAGGGCGGAGATAATACCGCCGCACATGCCGAGGCAATGGCCGGTGCCGAGAAGACCCGTCAACAAGGCCATGCCGAAAAGAGGTTCAGTCGTCATCGTTTACTCCGGGGCCTGGCCCAGTTTGGGGAAAATCAGCGTCCTCCTCCAGCATGCGATGCTTCGGCCCCTCCATGTCGTCGAATTCCCCCTTGCGCACCGCCCAGAGGAAAACCAGCCAGACGCCGGCACCAAGGAAGAGGGAGAGGATAATGAGGATCAGGGTCGATTGCAGCATGGGAACAGGTTTCAGGATTGAGGTTTCTGGTTGGAAGTGGGTTTTTCCTCGCCGATGCGCGTAACCGGACACCGCGCCAAACGCAGCGAATTGCCGACCACGCAGATCGAACTCAGGGCCATGGCGGCGGCGGCGTGAATGGGCGCCAACCGGCCGCTGGCCGCCAGCGGCAATGCCAGCAGGTTGTAAAAAAACGCCCAGAACAGGTTCTGGCGGATAATGGTCAAGGTGCGTCGGGCCAGTGCCGTTGCTTCCGCCAGCAGCGTCAGGTCGGGGCGGGTCAATATCAGATCGGCGTTTTCCAGCGCGATATCGGTGCTGCCGGCGAGCGAGCAGCCGACATCGGCTTCGGCCAGGGCCGGCGCATCGTTGATGCCATCGCCGACCATGAGCACGGTTTCCCCGGCGCGGCGCGCTTCGGCTATCCACAGCGCCTTGCCGGCCGGATCGAGGTTGGCATGCGCCTCCGCCAGGCGCACTTGCCGCAGCAGGCGTTCGGCGGCAACCTCGGTGTCGCCGGTAAGCAGAACGGTGCGCACGCCCGACCGCCGTAGCGCCTCCAAACAGGCGCCGGCCTGGGGCCGCGGGCGGTCTTCGAGAAGCAGGCAGCCGAGGTAACGGGTTCCTTGCGTCACGTGCACCTCGGTGCCTGCCGACGGCGTCGCGGGGACGGGCAAACCGTTGCGGCGCAGAAATTCGCGGCTGCCGATATAGACCGCTTCCCCGTCCTCTTCCCTTTGGTAGAGCACCCCGAGACCAGCCTGGGCGGTGCGCTTGCCGGCGGTTTCGATGGGCAGCCGCCGCCCCTGCGCTTCGGCGACTATCGCCTGCGCCAAGGGGTGCAGCGAGCCGATCTCGGCGCCGGCCGCCTTGCCCAGCAACTCGGCAGCGGAGACACCGACAGCGGGTTGCACGGCGACGATTTCGGGGCGCCCCTCGGTCAGGGTTCCGGTTTTGTCGAAAGCGGCCGTGGTGAGCCGACCGGTCGCCTCCAGGATATCGCCGCCGCGAAACAGGATGCCGCGCCCGGCGGCCGCTCCACTGGCGACCAGGATGGCGGTGGGCGTCGCCAGGCCGAGGGCGCAGGGGCAGGCCACCACCAGCACCGCCACCGCCGCCAGCCAGGGCTGAACCAGCGGATCGGGAACCAGGCGCCAGTACAACCAGGCGCCGGCCGCCAGCAGGGCGACGGCCGGCACGAAGAAAGCCGCCACCCGGTCCGCCAGACGCTGCACCGGCGCCCGGCGCATCTGCGCCTCCTCCACCAGCCGGGCCACCCGGGCGACGAACGATTCGGCCGCCGTCGCGGCCACCCGCACCAGCAAAACGCCGTCGAGGTTGACCGTGCCCGCGCGGATCATCTCACCCGGCCGGCGGCGAACCGGAAAGGCTTCCCCGGTGACCGCCGCCTCGTCGATCTGCCCCTCCCCTTCGATGATTTCCCCATCCACGGCGAAGCGCTCCCCCGGGCGCACCCGGATGCGATCGTCCACCGCCAGTTGCGCGCTGGCGACCTCCTCGCTGCCGTCGGCAGTCACCCGCTGCGCCGTTTCAGGCGCCAGGCGCAGCAGCCGGTCGACCCCGGCGCCGGCGCGCTGGCGGGCGCCGCTTTCGAGCAGGCGGCCGGCCAGAATCAGGGTGACGATCATCGCCGCCGTGTCGAAATAGATCTCGCCGCCGACCAGCAGGGCGTGCAGGCTAACGCCGTAGGCGGCGAGCACGCCGAGCGCGATCAGCAACTCCATGTCGGGCCGGCCGTTGCGCAGGCTGCGCCAGGCGCCGCGCAGAAACGGCGCGCCGCCGTAAAAGACCACCGGGGTCGCCGCCACGGCGGCGAAGCCGTGCAGCAACGCCTTGGTCTGTGCATCGATGCCGCTGAAATAGCCGGCGTACAGGGCCAGCGAGTAGCCCATGAGCTGCATGGAAAAGAAAAAAGCGGTGCCGAAACGAATGAGCAGCGAATGCCGCTCCTGTTGCGCCCGGCGCTGCGCCAGATCGGCGCCGAGGGGACGCGGCCGATAGCCGAGGCGCACCACGGCGGCGAAAATCTGCGCCGGGTCGCTGCGGTCGGGAGCGAACCGGATGGCGGCCCGCTGGGTGCCGTAATTGAGACGCGCCTCCAGCACCCCATCGAGGCGGGCGAGCAGGGTTTCAATGACCCAGATGCAGGAGGCGCAGCGGATCCCCTCGATATGGAACAGCAGCCGCGCGGAGCCGTCTGGTTCGGGGGTGACGAAATGCTGCAGATGGGCGGCATTGAATTCCTCGCGAAAGGCGCCTTCCGGCAGTCCCGTCTGCGTTAGGGTGCGATTTATGTAATAGCCGCCCAGGCCCGCTTCGCGCAGAATGTGCCAGGCGCCGCGGCAACCGACGCAGCAGAAAAATGTTCGTTCGGCCCCCTCTCCGGCGCAGATCGGCGCCCCCGGCGGCAGCGGCAGGCCGCAATGCGCGCACACGGCGCCGGGGGTGGCGGCGAAAAAAGGCATCGAAAATCAGCCCGCCTGTGGCAGCGCGGCGGCATCGGCCGCCGGCGGATAGGCGCCCACCGGCGCACTGACATCGTGGGCGGCGCGGTAGACCGACCAGGAGGAAAGGGCCAGGAAAAAGCCGGCGAGGACGAAAAGGAGCAGCGGCCAGCGGTTGGCGGCGGATTTGCGCGGTTCATTGGTCATGAGGGTCTCCAGCCGGCGGCGGGATCAGCCGGGCTTCGGCTTCGGCAAGGGATTTGCCGCTCGCATCGCGCAGCAGCAGGCGCAGGGTGGTGCGCGGCGCCCCGGCCGGGCGCACGACGCTGAAATCGAGGCGGCGTCGCTCGCCGGGTTGCAGCAGAATATCGTCGATCGGTCCAAGCAGCAGAAGAGGCCGCCCCGCAGCGTCCAGCCCGACCAGGGACAGGCGCGTCGCCTGCCGTTGCCGGTTGCCGGCGACCACGCTGAAGAGGTTGACCGAGCGGCCGTCGGCGAGGATGCGCACCGGCGCGGCGGCGGGGCGTTCGACCTTGAGGGTGGCCGGAGTGCGGCTGGCGATGGCAAAAATGAGCACCGCGCCGGCGGTGAGAAACGCGAGGGCGAGAAAAAGCATCCGGCTGTTGAGCAGCGCCCGGGGACCGCGGTCGTCCAGGCCGAAGGTGTAGCGGATAATCCCGGTTTGCCGGCGAGCCGCCATCACCCGGCGGCAGGCGTCGAGACAGCGGCCGCAATTGATGCATTCGATCTGATAACCCGCGCGGATATCGATTCCCGTGGGGCAGGAACGGACGCAGGCGCCGCAGCGGATGCAGCGCGGGGCCGCGTCGGGGTGAAACCGCAGGGTCAGGGTGCCGGCATCGACCAGGGCGCTCTGAAAGCGGCCGTAAGGGCAGATTTCCCGGCACAGCAGCCGCCGGACGAAAACCAGATCGAGGAAAACCGGAATGGCGACCAGGGCGAGAAACCACAGCCCCGCGGGCGGCAAGGTTCCCTGGAGCAGGGCCGGAAAAAAGGCGTAAGGGGAAATGAAATACCAGAGCAGGTTGCAGGCGACCAGCAGCGCCAGGACGGCGGAAAAACCGTGCAGCAGCAGTTTTTGCCCACCGGTTGCCGCCATCCGGCCGGCGCTCGCCTTGCAACCGAGCCGGCGGGCGAACCAGTCGCCGAGATCGGTCAGGATCGTCTGCGGGCAGCCCCAACCGCACCAGAGGCGGCCGCAGACGAGGGTAACCAGCAGAAACAGCAAAATCAGCAAAATGCCGGCAAGCAGCAGCAGGTACAGCTCGTCGATAGCAAAGGCGCGGCCGCCGAGAAAAAGAGAGAGGGTCGGCAGATCGATGCGCAGCAAAGAACCGCCGTCAACGCGGACGAAGGGAATCAGCAGCAGGGTCAGGGTAAGCAGTCCCTGACAGAAATTGCGCCAGGGGGCAAGCAAATGAGGCCCTTTCTCTGCTGCCGATTGGTCTTTCATGGTCGCGAGCCGGTCCCTAGCGGGCCGGGTTCAGCGACCGGATGTAAGAAGCCAACGCGGCGACCTGCTCGGCGGAAAACTGGTTGCCGAAAGCGGGCATTCCCCCCGGCCGGCCATCGGCAATGCTGCTTTGCACCGAAGCCGGATCGTTGCCATAGCTGTACTCTGCGGCCGCCAGGGCCGGACCGATGCCCCCTTCACCCGCCGCGCCGTGGCAGGCGAGGCAATTTTCCGCGTACAGTTTGGCGGCGCTGGCGCGAAGCTTCTCCGGGTCGGCGGCTACCGCTGCAACGCCTGCGCTGCCACCGGCCGCCTGCTGCGCTTGCACCTGTTGCCGATGTGCGTCCAGGTCCTGCCGGAATTCCTCCTGCGAACTCCAGCCGCTGAACAAATAATAGGCGAGGAACAAAACGGCCCAGAGAATCAAACCGTAAAACAAAAAGGCGAAATAGCGCGGCACCGGATTGCTGCGCAGCTCAATCGGGCTGTCGAAATCGTGTGCGGCCTGCGGATGCTTCTCTTTGGGCTGTTCGAGCATGGTCATGGCGGCGGCTCTCCTGTCAATCGTCATCGAAAATGCGGTGCTTCGGCTCTTCCAGACGGTCCCTGCGGCGGCGGCTGCAGGTATAGCCGACGATGGCCGCAAAGACCAGGAAAAGCCCGCCGGTCACCGCCAGATATAGATAGCCCGGCGCATCCATCAAGGCGCTCCGGACTGCAGCCAGGCAACGATTTTCCAGACCTTTTCCCGTCCGAGGCTGGCGAAGGGCGGCATGCCGCCTTCCTCGACGCCTTGCGCGATCACCGCGAACAGATCGGCGTCATCCCAGCCGCCGGCCGGCAGGTCCGGGCCGATGCCGCCGCTGCGATCGGCGCCGTGACAGCCGGCGCAATGCTCCTGATACAGCGCAGCGCCGGCGGCGACAGCGGTCGCATCGCCGGTGAAGGGATTGGCGGTTTCGACGGGGGCGGCGCTCTTCGCCGCCGCCTGCCGCCAGGGGATGTCATTGCCGAGCTTCTGCAGGTAGGCGACCATCGCGTCCATCTCGTTCTTGCCGCCCAGAGCGACGATCTGCCCTTCCTCGAAGGGGAAATCGAGAACAACCATGCCGCGGCGGATGACCTCGCTCTTGAGCGGGCGCGCCGTTAGGAAGGCGTAGGCGGGCATGTTCGAGCGCGGCACGATGCTCTGCGGCGCGGTCATATGCTGAATGTGCCAGGCGTCCGGATATTTGCCGCCGATGCGGGCCAGATCGGGGCCGGTGCGCCGCGATCCCCACAGGTGCGGCCGGTCGTAGACGAATTCACCGGCTTTGGAGTAATCGCCGTAGCGCGCCACCTCGGCAACGAGCGGCCGCACGGTCTGCGTGTGGCAGTTATTGCAGCCCTCGCGGATATAAACGTCGCGCCCGGCCAGTTCGAGGGGCGTGTAGGGCTTGACGCCCTCGATGCGGTCCTCCGCCGTGTTGACCCAGGCGAAGGGGAGCACCATGGTGACGATGGTGCCGACCAGGATAGCGGCCGTGGCCAGCAGCAGAAAGACGACGGGTTTCTTTTCCCAAAAGGGTGCGGACATCGTATCCCTCCTCTCTCAGACGCCGGCGGTGGCGGCAGCGGGTTTGCCGGCCGCGTCACGGGACTTGCCGCGGGCGGTCTGGGCCAGGTTGTAGATGAACAGCGCAATCCCGGCCAGATAGATAACGCCGCTCAGGGCGCGCGCCCAGTAATAGGGATACATTTCCACCAGCGTTTCCATGAAGGAATACATCAGACTGCCGTCCGGGTTCATGGCGTGCCACATGCCCGCCTGCTGCACCCCGGCCACCCACATGCTCACCGAATAGAGCAGTTGCCCGGCTAAAACCAGCCAGAATTGCATATTGGCCAGGGGAATGCTGTACAGCTCGCGGCCGTACAGGAGCGGCGCCAGGTAATAGATGGCGGCGAACAGGACCAGGGACACCCAGCCGAGGGTGCCCATGTGCACGTGCCCCGGCACCCAGTCGGTGTAGTGGATGAAGCCGGAGAAGGAGCGCACCGCCTGCAAGGGCCCCTGCAACGTCTGCAGGCCGTAGAAGGTGATGCCCAGGATCAGGAATTTGACCAGATAGTTCTCCCGCATCTGGTGCCACTGGCCGTTCATCGACAGATAGCCGTTGACCACCGAACCCCAGGAGGGCGCGATCAGCATGATCGAGAAGGCCATGGCCAGGGTCTGCACCCAGTCGGGGATCGGCGTCCAGAGAAGATGGTGGGCGCCGGTCCACAGGTACATGAATATCAGGCTCCAGAAGGCGACGATGGACAGGCGATGGCTGAAGATCGGTACGCCGGTCGATTTAGGCAGGAAATAATAGAAAATGGCGAGGGGCGGCAGCGTCAGCACCATCGCCACGGCGTTGTGCCCGTACCACCATTGCACGTTGGCGTCGTTGACGCCGGCGTAAGCCGAGTAGGATTTGAACAGGGACACCGGCACCGCCGCGCCGTTCACCAGATACAGCACGGCGACGCCGACCAGCGAGGCGAGCATGAACCAGAGGGAGACGTACATCTGCTCCTCCTTCCGGCGGACGACGGTCATGACGATATTGATGGAAAAGATCACCCAGAGCACCACCACCATCAGATCGACCGGCCACTCGAGTTCGTGGTATTCCTTCGACTGGTTGAAACCGAGCAGCAAGGTGACCGCCGCTGCGATAATGGTCGCATTGAAGAGCCACAGTTGAACCCGCGCCAGTTTGTCGCTCCAGAGAGGAGCGCGGCAGAGCCGCTGCACCATGTAGAGAAAAAGAGCGAAAAAGGTGCCGATGGCCCAGCCGAAAACGCCGGCATTGGTGTGCAGGGGGCGCAGCCGGCCGTAGGTGAGGTAAGGGGCGAGGTTGAGATCGGCATTGACCAGTTGGAAGGAGATCAACACCCCCAGCAGAATGGAAACCAGCCCCCAGAGAATGCTCCAGTGAATAAAGCTGCGCACGATGCCGATATTGTACTGCGGTTTGTCCATGGATCCTCCTTGCGATCGCTCCCGAAACCCCGGGCGATTCTGCCGGCCGGCAAGCCGGACCGGAAAACGAAAACCGCTGATCGTCGTCAACAGGCGGCGAATCGGCGGTTCATTGCAACGCGCATGCGGTTTTGCAGGTCGGGCATGCTTGCCTCGAATAAGCGATGGGCTGCTCCGGGAGCAGGTGAAAAATACCCTTTTTGGTTGCCTTCTGTCAATCAACTGGGGGAAAATCGTTGCGTTTGCAGCCCTTTTCACTAACCCTCACCTGGAGGAAAACGATGACCAAGGAGGAACTGGCCCGGTGCGACGGGCAGGAAGGGCGCCGCGCCTGGGTGGCGGTCAACGGCAAGATCTACGATTTCACCGACAGCAATATGTGGCGCGCCGGCAACCATGCCGGCCGGCACCGGGCGGGGTGCGATTTGTCGGCCGAGCTGGCGCAGGCGCCGCATGTGCGGGCGGTCATCGAGCGGTTTCCGGTGGTGGCGGAGCTGCTCGAAGACGCGCCGGCGGAAAGGAAAAGGCCTTGGCCGGCTTGGATCGTCTCGGCCCTGGCGCTGATCGGGGTGCTCTGGTTTCTCCTTCGCTGAGGCGCGCCACGCGACCGGAGCGGAATTATTCGTTCAGGTAGCGATAGCTTTGCAGATCGATGCCGGCCTCTTCGGCCATGGCGAAAACCGGCAGGTAATCCTCGCGGCTGGTGGCGATGAAGTGCAGCGCCCCGAGCTTTTCCAGCACCTCCTTGCCCCGTGCCGAGCGCTCCATCTCCAGCAGCGCCTGGCGCAGCCGGGCGAGCAGAGCCGGATCGAGGTCGTCGCGCAGGCAAAGAGCGTTGGAGGGCGCCGGCGCGGAAGTGGCAAGAACCAGCAGCTCCCGATCGATGCGCGGATTGTTCAGCCGGACGAATTCGTACACGGTGTTCTTCGATGCGCCGATATCGGCCTTGCCGTTGAGAACCGCGTCCATGGCCGCATCGTGGCTGCCGGAAAAGAAATATTCGCCGAAGAAGGCGGCGAAGTCATCAATGCCGTTTTTCCGCAGGAGGGCGAGGGGGAAAAGATAGCCGGCCGTGGTCGCTTTATCGACGAAGGCGAACTTTTTCCCGCGCATGTCGCCGACGCCGGCGATGCCGCTGTCCTTGCGCACATACAGCAACCCGCGGTAGGTCGATTCGCCATCGAGGTTGACCGGCCTGGCCAGTGGCATCAGCCGCAGTTGCCGCAGCGCCAGGGCGCCGGTGAAGGAACCGAAAAAGGCGCCGTCCAACTCCCCCTTGCCGAAACTTTCCAGAATGTTGCCGTAGCGGCTGAGGATGACCATCTTCACTTCGGCCCCGGTTTGTTCCGACAGGTAGTCGGCAACCGGTTTGTAACGCGCCATCTGCTTGAACACGTTCATTTCCGGAATCAGCCCGATGCGCAGCTGCTTCGGCGGCGCCTGGGCGTGACCGGCGAGGGGCGCGATGACGATGGCCAGCAGCAGCGCAACGGCGCATCGGCAAACTTGCCAGAACCTCATCCCGCAATCTCCTTCCTCTTCCCGGGCATGACCAGCGGCGCATCGGCCCGCAGCAGCGCGGCGATTTCCTCGGGCTGCATCGGGTGGTAGAAAACGTAGCCCTGCACCAGTTCACAGCCGAGATCGCTGATCGCCTGCAGCTGCTCCCCCGTCTCTACCCCTTCGGCGACGATCTGCATCTTCAGGCTGCCAGCCAAGGCAATGATCGTCTTGACGATCTCCGAATGCTCCTTTTCGACATGCATTTTTTCGATGAACGAGCGGTCGATCTTCAACGTATCGACGGGGAACTGGTGAAGATAGCTCAGCGAGGAATAGCCGGTGCCGAAGTCGTCGATATGCAGGCCGATCCCCAACTGGCGCAATTGCAGGAGCAGCGCCGCCGCCGTCAGCGGATCGTGCATCAGGGTGCGTTCGGTGATTTCCAGGCGCAAGGTCGCAGGGACAATCCCGGTCTCGGCGAAGATTGCTTTAATCTCGTCCAGCAGGGACGGGGTAAACTCCTGGCTGGACAGGTTGACATTGATCGTCGGCAGCGGCGGCGGAAAATCCTTCTGCCACCGGCTCGCCTGGCGACACGCCTCCCTGAGCACCCACAGACCGATGGGCGCGATCAGTCCGCTCTCCTCCGCCAGCGGGATGAACTCCACCGGACTGACCACGCCGAGGGTCGGATGATCCCAGCGGATGAGCGCCTCGAAACCGCTGATCCGTTCCGTACGCAGCGAGACGATCGGCTGGTAAACCAGGTGGAACTCGTTGCGCTCAACCGCCGTGCGCAGATCGGTCTCCAGCTGCAACCGGCGCATGGCGCCGGCGTACATGGAGGGCTCGAAGAGTTCGCAGCGGGCCTTGCCGTTGCCCTTGGCCCGATACATCGCCAGGCTGGCATCGCGCAGCAATTCATCCGGACGCTGATAGTCGGGTGTATTCAAGGTGATGCCGATGCTGCCGGTAACCGTCACCTCTTGTCCTTCGATCCGCATCGGCTGCGGCAGCTCCCCTTGAATTCTTTGCGCAATCCCCCTGGCGTCCTCTTCGCCATGGATATCTTCGAGCAGGATGGCGAATTCATCGCCGCCCATGCGCGCCACCGTGTCGTTGGGCCGCAGATAGCCGGAAAGGCGCGTCGCCACGGTGGCCAGCAAGCGATCGCCTAATCGATGGCCGAGGCTATCGTTGATGTTTTTGAAGCGATCGAGATTGAAAAACAGCACGGCGAAGCGATAGCTGGCATGGCGCTGCGCCGTCTTCAGCGCCTGGTCCAGGCGGTCCAGGAACAGGGCCCGGTTCGGCAACCCGGTCAGCGCATCGTGGAACGCGTCGTGGAGCAGTCGTTCTTCGGCGCGCTTGCGCTCGGTAATGTCGGTCTGCGAACCGGCCATCCGGCATGCGACGCCGCCGGCATCGCGCTCGGCAATGCCGCGCACCAGCATCCAGCGGCACGAACCGTCCTTGAGCACGACGCGGTGCTCGTCCTCCAGGCAGTCGGAGAAGCCCTCGATATGGCCGCTGATTTTGGCCGCCAGCCGCTGCCGGTCGTCGGCATGCACCAGGCGCAGCCAGTTCTCCGGGCCGCGCCCGCTTTCCATCGCCGCCAGTCCGAGCATGGCCAACCAGCGCGGGGAGAAGTAGATGGCGTTGCTCTTCAAATCCCAGTCCCACAACCCGTCGTTGGCGCCGCGGGCGGCCAGGGCGTAGCGCTCTTCGCTGTGCCGCAAAGCCGCCTCGGTCTCCCTTCGCTCGCCGATTTCACGCTGCAGGGCGGCGTAGCTGTCCTTAAGGGACCGGCTCATGTCGTTGAAATTTTGCGCCAGCTCGCCGAATTCGGCGTGAAATCGATCCTGCACCGCATAGCCAAGCCGTCCTTGGGCGATTTTTCGGGTGGCGTCCACCAGGGTGGAAACGGGACGGGTAATCGATTTGCTCAGATGAACCGCGATGGCGACGCTGAACAGAAAAGAAAGAACAAGCGTCAGGGCGAGGAGGGTTTTGGCCTGCGCAACCCGGGAAAGGGCAAGGTCGGTGCGGCTGTTGACATTGTTCGCCGCGGTGAAAGACATTTTTTCCGCGTGGGACAGAAGGCGGTTGCCGGCCAGGCTCGCCTCCATTTTCAGGCTGTCGATGAGCTCCCGGTTGGCGGCGGTGGTGATATAGAAACTCAGCCGGTCCTCGAAGTCGCGGATGAGCGTCCGCATTTCCCCCAGTTGCCCGGCAATCTCCGGCTGGTGGTGACAGGCGAAGCAGGCGCTGGCGGTCGCCTCCAGGCTGCCGACATTCTCCACGATGGCGTCGAGGCCCAGGTCCAGCGGCGTGCGCACCGTATGCAGAGCGGTTAGAGCTTTCAGGGTGTTTTGCACCAGGGTGTGCCGGAGGTCTTCGATCTGGTGCAGTTTGATCAGGTTCTGGAAGAGCGCGGTGGTGGTGGCAAACTGGAAAGCAGCGACAAGTCCGCCGCAGCCGAAGAAGAGAAAAAGAAAAGCCAGGGAGATGGTGATCTTTCTTTTCATGGCGCTTCCGCGGAGAATCCGTTGGGATTCTTCTCTTCTCCGGAAAAAGTAAAACAACGGTTTAAAGGAATGTAAGTGCCTGAAAATACCTCATCGACGACGAAAATGTCAAAATTAAAGTGGCGCGTTCAACGATTTCGAACCGGATCCGGCGGCCGCAGCCACACCAGCGTTGCGCCCCAGCCGCCGGCGTCCTCCCCGGCCTGGCGAAAGGATGCGACCTCGGGAAGGCGCGCCAGCAGGGAATGCACGCTGCGCAGCAGCGTCCCGGTTCCCTTGCCGTGAATGATGCGCACCTGCAGGATCCCCCGCCGGCGGCATTCGTCCAGATAATCGGGAACAAGCGTCTTCAGGTCGCGCGGGCGAAAATGATGCAGGTCGAGGACGCCGTCGATGGGCAGGATGATTTCTTCGGGGATTTCTTCGTCCATGGCGATAATTGTAATGCAGAACAATCGGTAATCCCAGCCCGTCGTTCACGCCGGGCGCCCTTCCTGCCCGATCGCCGAGCCCGGCTTCCTCACCCCTTCGCCTTGCGTTTCATGACAATGTACGCCTGGTTGAGGAAATCGGAGGGCGCGGCGGCGGCGAAGGTGGTGGCGATCATGCGGGTGAGGCGGGGGGCGGCGCCCGCAGGGGGCTGGTGACCTTCCCCAGGGTGGCGCTGCGCGAAATCTTGTGTGTCGCCAGCCCGGTGACGAGCAGATCCTGCGGCGCGAAGCGTTCGGGGAAGCGGTCCTTGAGGACGGCGAAAGCGCTCAGGTGGATGCCGAGCAGCACCGCGTAGGCGCCCAGCGGCATTGCGTCCTCCGCGCCGTATTCGGGAAAGATCCGCTTGAGGTTCGAGATAAGAGCTCAACCTTTTTCCAGCAAAGCCGGCGGCACTTGGGCCTCACAAGGGATTTTGACCTGGCACAGGCCGCAGGGCGTGGCGCCGGTGCCGTAGGTTTTGGTGGCGTAGGGGGCGGTGGTCGTCCGAATGTAGGCGTAACAGGCCTGCTTGTCGTGCCCCTCGCTGGTGGTGATGGCGTTGGCCGGGCAGCGTTTGGCGCAGGCGCCGCAGGTTCCCTTGGCATACCAGAGGCACCAGGCGTGATGGTCATCGCCGTAGATTCGCTGCGTAACCGGCAGATCGATGCGCGACACCACCGAGCCGAAGCGCACCGCCTTCCCCCAGCGGGTGATCATCGCATCGGAGAGGCTGAATGTCCCGTGACCGGCGACGAAGGCCGCGTGGCGCTCCGACCAGTTGGAGGCCAGGCCGAAGCGCTCCGACTGCTGATAGCTAAAATCGGGCAAACACTCCGGCGCCACCGAAGGATATCCTGCCCTGGTGAGAGTCTCCGCCAGGTGCAGCCGCAGGTCGCAGTTGAACTTTTCGCCATGGAACCGCGAACGCGCCCAGCGTTCGGCGGGCACGGTCTGTTCCCGGCGCTGGTCCGCACGGGTTTCCGGAGTCTGCGGCAAAACATAGCTGATGACCCGCAACTCGCAGGCAGGGGCCGGGGACGCGGGAAATGCAAGGGCGTAAGCCTCTTCCGGTGTCCAGTGAAAGGGGCCGATCAGCTCTTTGTTGCGAAGAAACAGGCGATCATCTCCCCGCGCGATGGCAACGTGCGGCTTTGCCCAAGCCTTCTCGCCGGTTTCGAGGTGCAGGCGGTTACTTGAGGCGGCTGCCCAGAAGTCGTTGATGAGCGCTTCCACTTGAATGACAGAATCCATCCACTCTCTCTCGCTGCGGTTGTCTGGTTCGGTTGCAAGGGGCATGCCGACAACCCCTGCGCGGCCGCGCCAGATCAGTTTCCGGGCATCCGCGCTCTCGCGCCGCAAGGGCAACTTTCGATAGCTCTGGTCAAGGCGTCCATATCGAGGGGTTTGGCCAGGAAACCGTCCATGCCCGCCGCCAGGCACTCCTCCCGGTCTTCCGCCCGGGCGTGGGCGGTGAGGGCAAAGATGCAGGTCCTTTTTCCGTCGCCACCTTCCAGCCGGCGGATCTGCCGGGTGGCTTCCAGCCCGTCCATCTCCGGCATCTGCAGGTCCATCAGGATAAGATCGATCCCGCCGGCCCGCCACTGGGCCACCGTTTCGCGCCCGTTTTCCGCGACAGACACGGCAAGTTGCCGCTTCCGGAGGACCATCGTCACCAACTCCCGCACCGCCGGATCATCCTCGGCCAGCAGAACGTGCATTGGCAAGGCGCATTTTCCCGCCGCTGCCGCCGGTGGCGGCGGGGCGGGCGCTTTTCCCGGCCGCAAGGGAAGGTGGAAGGTGAAAGTGCTCCCTGCGCCGACCGCGCTTTCCACCGCGAGGTCGCCGCCCATCATCTCCACAAGTTCTTTGCTGATCGCCAACCCCAGGCCGCTGCCGCCGTAGCGGCGCGTCAGCGAACTGTCCACCTGCGTAAAAGGCTGGAAGAGGAGGTCGATTTTATCCGGCGGAATGCCGATGCCGGTATCGTGGATGATAAACGTCAGCTTCCTGTTCATCTCCACCGCCCTTACGGTCACATCGCCGGTTTTGGTGAATTTCACGGCGTTGCCGACCAGGTTGACCAACACCCGCCCAAGACGGGAGGCGTCGCCGCACACCTGTTGCGGCAGCTGCGGATCGACACTCCAGGCAAGATGCAGCCCCTTCTCCCGCGCCGGCGTCGCACACATCTCCATCGCCTGGCGGACGCACTCGCGCAGGTCGAAAGACGCCTCCTCGATCTTCAATTGCCCGGATTCGATCTTGCCGATATCGAGCAGGTCCTCGATGATCCCCAGGAGTCGCTGCGCGGAGGTATCGATCATCGCCAGGAGCTGCTCGCGCTCCGGGGCGTCCCAGGATTTCTCCAGATATTCCAGGGCGCCCATGATCACGGTCATCGGCGTGCGCAGCTCATGGCTCATGTTGGCCAGAAACTGGCTCTTGGCCTGATTCGCATCCTCGGCCGCCATCTTGGCCGCAAGCAGTTCCTGCTCCATCTGCTTGCGCTCGGTCATGTCCTGGACGACGGTGACGAGGTGCGAAGGCGCTCCTTCAGCATCACGCACCACCCCGACCGACACATACACCCAGATCGTCTTGCCGTCCCTGCGGAAATATCGCTTTTCAAGCCGGCAGGCGGAGGCTTCGCCGGAAACGAGTTCACGAAGAGCGTCCCGGGTCCGCTGCAGGTCCTCCGGATGGGTGATCTCGAAAATCGATTTGCCCGCCAACTTGTCCGGCGTGTAGCCGAGGATCTGGCAAAGCCGATCGTTGACCCGCAGAAACCGGCCGTTGAGATCCATCTGCCCCGCGCCGACCGACGCATTCTGGAAGAAGGCCCGGAACTGCTCCTCGCTCTTGCACAGCTTGCGCAGGGCCTGCACGTTGGCGGTCACGTCGCGGACGATTTGGGCGGCGCCGATCAGATGGCCATCGGCGTCGTGCAACGGGTTGAAGCGCATTTCGAAGAATTTTTCCCCGTGGCCGGCGCCGTCCAGTTCCTCGATCGCGGTGAACGTCTCGCCTTGCAAAGCCCGCCGCCAGAGCCGTATCAGAGGCTCGGTTCGTTCGGCGGGCAGATGGGCCAGCGCCGTGAGCATGCTGTCGCCCAGTTGAATGTCCGTCCCGAAGAGCCGCTGGAATTCCTTGCGGTAGGCGCGATTGAAGAGGGTGTAGCGGAAATCGAGATCCAGATCGGCGATCTGGTCCTTGGTCCCCTCGGTGACCCCCTCCAGCAGTTCATGCGCCTGCCGCAGGCGTTCCCGGCTGTCCCGGATCTCGGCCTTGGCCTGTTTGCGTTCGGTGACGTCGCGCACATGGCCAAGAATGACATCCTTTCCGTTCAGCCGGACGCCGCACAGGGAGATCTCGGCATCGAACGCCACCCCCGTCCGGTAGCGCCGCCCCTTCCATTCGAAATGCTGCTCCTCGCCCGCTATCGCCTTCGCCCAGATGGCTTTGGCCTCATCCATCGACATCGAGGAAACCGAGATGTCGGCAATGGTCAGGCGCACGGCCTCCTCCCGACTGATCCCGTGCAGGCGCTCGAAGGCTTTGTTGACCTCCAGGATCTGGCCGTCCAGGGAATGGATGACGATCGAATCCTGGCTGCTGTCGAAAACGGCACGCAGGATCTCGGCGGCCTTCCTCGCCTCGTCCCGCTCCTTTTCCGCATCCCGGAGCCGTCGCCAGATCTGGACCTCACGTTCCGATTCCTGCCGAGCGGGATCTTTTTGATCGTCCATACCTGTGGCCTTGAAATGAATGAAGCTTGAATTCTATCTGGATTTTTCCCCCAGGCAAAGCTTAAGAAGCTGATGGGCCGTTGGTTGCGCCGCCCTTTCCCGCAACGAACGCCGCCGCCGCGGCCAGCCCGACGTCGGTCGGGCAGGGACCATGTCCTGCTCCTGACCGCGCAGGTAAAGGCTGCGGCTGGAAAAGGCGATCTCCATGCCGAACTGGCGAGAATTGCGTCTTTTTCTTTAGCAGATGCGGCGCGCGATTGCAACCGGCGGGCAATTGCCGCAGTGGATGGGCGATTTCCTCCCGACCGGCGCGTGTGCTAACATGAATGACATGCCGAACCCACCTCTTTTCATTGACACCCACGTCCATCTTGATTATCTACCGGATGCGCCGGCGGCGGTGCGCCAGGCGCGGTCGGCGGGGGTGGGGCAGTGGATCGTGCCCGGGGTGCGCCGCGAAGGATGGGCCGGTTTGCCCGCCCTGGCGCGGGAGATTCCGGGTGTTCTGTTTGCGCCGGGGCTGCATCCGCAGGCGGCCGACCAGTGGAACAACGAAGCGGCGACGGAGCTGCGGCAGCTTCTCGCCGCGGAGAATTGCGTGGCGCTGGGGGAGATCGGCCTCGACCGGTTGCTTGATTTCCCGGCGGCGGCGACCCAGGAGGCGGCCTTTCGCGGCCAGGTGCAACTGGCGGTTGCCGCCGGCCGACCGATTCTGATCCATTGCCGGCGGGCTACGGCGCGTCTGCTGAAGATTTTGCGCGAAGAACGGGCCGACCGGGTCGGCGGGGTCTTCCACGCCTTCTCCGGCAGCCGGGAAACCGCGCGGAGCGCCCTCGATCTCGGCTTCGCCATCGGTTTCGGCGGCGCCCTGACCTGGACCAATGCCCGGCGGGCGCCGGATGTCTTGCGGGCGTTGCCGGCCGAAGCGATCGTTCTCGAGACCGATGCGCCGGACATGGCGCCGCAGCCGCATCGCACCTCGGAAAACCGTCCGGCCTGGCTGCCCTTGATTGCCGGCCGGGTGGCGGCGATTCGCGGCTGGAGTCTGGAGGAGACGGCGCGGATTACCGCGGAAAACGCGCGGCGGGTATTGAAAATCGGCATATAAACGGCGCTCCCCAGCCCTAAATCAATCTCACTTTCAGGAAACGGCGCGAGGTATGAGCAGGCAACATCGATTTTCCCGGTTTGAATTGCTGGTCGGCGCCGGCGGCCTGGAGCGGCTGAACGCCGCCTCCGTAGCGGTTTTCGGGGTCGGCGGCGTCGGCAGCTTCGCCGCCGAAGCGCTGGCGCGGGCCGGGGTGGGGCGCCTGACCCTGATCGATTTCGACGATATCTGCCTGACCAACGTCAACCGGCAGTTGCATGCCCTCGATGGCAGCATCGGCCGGGCCAAGGTGCAGGTCATGGCCGAACGCTGCCGGGCGATCAATCCCGACCTGCGGATCGAGCCGGTCAAGGCCTTTTACTCCGCCGAAAATGCGCCGGAGCTGCTTGGCCGGGGTTACGATTACGTGCTCGACTGCATCGACCACATCACCGGCAAGCTGCACCTGCTGCAATCCTGCAAAGAGCGGGGGCTGCCGGTGATCTCTTCCATGGGCGCGGCGAACAAGCTCGATCCGACCAAGATCGCCGTCGCCGATCTGTTCCACACCCAGAAATGCCGCCTGGCGCGCATCATCCGCAAGGAACTGCGGCGGCGGGGAATTGGCACCGGTATCAAAGTGGTCTATTCGACCGAGGAATTTCGCCCGCTGACGAATGCCAGCGCCGGCTGCGCCGAAAACTGCATCTGCCCAAACCAGGAAGATGCCACCTGGCGGTGCACCGATCGACGGGTCATTCTCGGCAGCTCGTCCTATATCCCGCCGTTATTCGGTCTGACCATGGCCGGCGAGGTGGTGCGCGCCCTTCTCGGGCAGGAGCGCTGATGCCCGAATATCTTCACCTCCCGGCGCTGTTGCTGGTCGGCTTCGTCTCCGGCTTTCTCAACATTCTGGCCGGCGGCGGCTCGCTGCTGACCCTTCCCCTGCTGATTTTCCTCGGTTTGCCGGCGACGGTGGCCAACGGCACCAACCGGGTGGGGGTGCTCTGGCAAAACATTTTTGCCGTCGCCTCCTTTCGTCGCCAGGGGGTCCTGCCCTTGCGGCTGGCCCTGATGTGCACCGCCCCTTCCCTGGCCGGCAGCTATATCGGCGCGCGGTTGGCGGTGGATATCGACGAGCAGCTCTTTCAGCGTCTTCTCGCCGGCGTGATGATCGGCGTGCTGGTGGTGATTCTCGTCGATCCGGCCAAACGCCTGCGTATCGAACCGGCCGCCTTCTCCACCCTGCGCCTGGCGGTGCTCCTGGTCTCTTTTTTCTTCATCGGCATTTACGGGGGGTTCGTGCAGGCGGGAGTCGGATTTCTTATCATTCCGGCGCTGATGGTGCACGGCATCGATCTGGTGCGGACCAACGCGGTGAAAATTCTCGTCATTCTGCTTTTCACCATCCCCGCCCTGTGGGTTTTCATCGCGCATGGGCAGGTCGATTGGGCGCTCGGGTTCGCCCTGGCGGCCGGCAACTCGATGGGGGGACTGGTGGCTTCGCGGCTGGCGGTGCAAAAAGGACACGACTGGATCAAGAAAGTCGTGTCCTTGACCGTGCTGATTCTGGCCCTTAAGCTGCTTCTGCAGTGATTACTGGACGATGAAAGCCAGCTTCAGGACGACCTGATATTCGTTGACCTTGCCCTTGTCGTCGATGTGCCCGCGAATATCGCCGACCTCGAACCAGGAAAGCCCGTCCAGCGATTCCCGCGCCTTGCTCACCGCTCTCTGGATGGCGTCTTCGATGCCGGTGCGGGAAACTCCGATCACTTCCACCTTCTTGTAGATTCGCTCCTCGCCATACATTCCGATTCGCTCCTTTGGTTAAGCGGCCGACGCGCCGTCGGATCACCCGGCGTTCTCTTTTTCCCCGCCCGCAGCATCGGGCGGGGGAGGCTTGGCCGGCGGCTCCTTTTCGCCTTCGGTGCGCAGGGAGCGGCGCAGCGCCCCGGCCATTTCTTCGATGAAGCCGGCGACTTCGGCCAGGGGATCGAGCAGCGGCATGGTCCATTTTTCCGCGCGTTTGGCATCCCTTTGGGGAAATCCGCAGTGGGGGCAGGCCACCGCCTGCTCGGAAATCTGTTTTTGGCATTCCGGGCAATCGATCAATGCCATTTATGGCCTCCCTTTCGTTGTGGGCGGCGACTGGCCACCGGTGCGCCATACAAGAATAGATGGCCAGGGGCGAAAGGCAACCGCCGAAGCGCTGCGGCTATCGGAAAAACTTACAGACCTCATTTGGCAGGCAGTCGGTGGGTGGAAAACGTCTTAAAAACAGATAATTATAAACTTGGTACGAGTTCTGCTAGAGCAGGGGGAAAGACCAGCCTCCCGGTTCCGGTTTTGCCGCGCCGGGCGGGCGGCTTTTCCTCCGAGGAGCCAATGGAAAAGGAGAATCGTCTGGAAATCGGCAACAGAGATATCGCCCGGCGGCGCAAGCGGGCGAGCCGGCCGACGCCGCCCGCCGAAAGCGCCGAGCCGCGGGAAAACCCGCTCGCACCGGCGGCAAACCGCCCGGCCGCCGACCGTCCCTGATCCCGGTTCCTCCCCGGGCGCGCAACGAACAACCAGGGGGCCGGACTAGCGTGTTTTGCCGGGTATCCCCGGCTCGGTCATCGGCCGCGGATCGAGCAGCCGGTCGAGTTCGGCCGCCGGCAGAACCGCTTCTTCCAGGACAACCTGGCGCACCGTCTTCTCCGTCTCGAAAGCCTTCTTCGCCAATTGCGCCGCCCGGTCGTAGCCGAGGGCCGGAGCCAGGGCGGTGACCATGGCCAGGCTTTGCTCCACCAACGCCTCGCAGCGCCGCCGGTCCGCCTCCAGCCCCCGCACACAGCGTTCGGTGAACTGGGTGACCGCCGCCGCGAGCAGGGCCGTCGATTGCAGCAGGTTGTGCGCGATCAGCGGCATCATCACGTTGAGTTCGAAATTTCCCGAAAGCCCCCCCAACGCCACTGCGGCGTCGTTGCCGACGACCTGGGCGCAGACCTGCAGCAGGCTCTCGGCCATGACCGGATTGACCTTGCCGGGCATGATCGAGCTGCCCGGCTGCACCGCCGGCAACACCAATTCCCCCAGTCCGCAACGCGGCCCGCTGCCGAGAAAGCGGATGTCGTTGGCGATTTTGAACAGCGCCACCGCCACCCCGCGCAAGGCGCCGCTGGCCGCCACCGCCGCATCCTTGCCCGCCTGCGCCTCGAAGTGATTGACCGCCTCGTGAAACGCCAGGCCGCTGACCTCGGCCAGACCGGCGATGGTGCGGCCGGCGAATTCCGGATGGGTGTTCAGTCCGGTGCCGATGGCGGTGCCGCCCAGGGGCAGCTCCAGCAGCCCCTCGACGGCCGCCTCCAGGCGTCGCTTGCCGAGGGCGATCTGCCGGGCGTAGCCGGAGAACACCTGTCCGAGGCGCACCGGCACCGCGTCCTGCAGATGGGTGCGGCCGATTTTGACGATATCGTCAAAGGCTTCCGATTTTTCGCCGAAGGCCTCCTGCAGCGCGTGCAGCGCCGGCATCAGGGTCTGCCGAATCTCCACGGCGGTGGCCAGGTGCAGGGCGGTGGGGATGACGTCGTTGCTCGATTGGCCGAGGTTGACATGGTCGTTGGGGTGTATGCGCCCCGCCGCCTCGCCGGCCAGTTGCATGGCGCGGTTGGCGATCACCTCGTTGGCGTTCATGTTGGTGCTCGTCCCCGATCCGGTCTGAAAAATATCGAGGGGAAAGTGCGCATCGAGCTTGCCCTCGATCACCTCTTCGGCGGCCTCCATGATGGCCAGCGCGACATGCCGGTCGAGCATCCCCAGTTCGAGGTTGACCCGGGCCGCCCGCTCCTTGATCATCCCCAGGGCGCGCAGAAAGGGACGCGAAAAGCGCCAGCCGGAAATGGGAAAGTTGGCCAGCGCCCGCGCCGTCTGGGCGCCGTACAGGGCATCCGCGGGCACATGCATCTCTCCCATCGAATCGCGTTCAACGCGGGTATTCGCCATGACGGTTCTCCTTTTCTTGCGGATTTGCAGGGCAGGGTTCTCGTTGAAAAGACTTAAGGTGCGCCAGTATTCTGCTCACCCCCGGCCCCCTTGTCAATGCCTCCGGGGCGGCCACCGGGTTTTCCTTTCCTTCCCCTGGTCGCCGGAGTAGAATCCACCCCCATGAGCAGTCTCGCCTTCATGCTTATCCTGATTTCCGCCGTCATGCACGCCTTCTGGAATCTGCTGGTCAAGCGCAGCCGGGACAAGACGGTGTTCATCTGGTGGATGTTCGTGATGTCGGGCGCCCTGCTCAATCTCCTGCTGCCGTTGCAGGCCGAAGCGTTTCCGCCCGTTTCGGCGAAGGTTCTGCTGCTCGGCGCGGCCGGCGGCGCCTGCTTCGTCCTGTATCACCTGCTTAACGGCCGCGCCTACCGCAGCGGCGATCTCTCCCTCAGCTATCCCCTCGCCCAGACCTCCATGCTGTACGTTCCGCTGTGGGGGATGCTCCTTCTGGGAGAGGTTCTTTCCGCCTCCGGCATGGCCGGCATCGCCCTGGTGGTGGCCGGCGCCTACAGTGTCCAGCTGCGGCGGTTTTCCTTCTCCGAGGTGCTGCGCCCCTTTCGCGGTCTTGGCGAGCCGGCGGTGCGGGCGGCGCTCGCCGCCGGCTTCATCTACTCGGTGGGCGCGGTGGTGGACAAGGTCGGGGTCGGTATTTATCCCCCCTTTTACTTCACCTACCTGCTGGTCATGTTCATGCTGCTGTTCATGACCGCCAACCTGTTGCGTCGCCGCTATCGCGGCCGGATTTGCGAGGAATGGCGGCGGAGCCGCACGCTTATTCTGTGCTCCGGGCCGGTGATGATGGGCTCCTTTCTCACCTTTCGCTACGGGCTGAAGCTGGCGCCGATGAGCTACGCCGTTCCGGTGCGCCAGGTCAGCCTTCTGGTCGGGGTCATGATCGGCATCGTGTTCCTCGGCGAGACCTGCGGCCGCATTCGTTGCACCGCCGTCTTGCTCATTCTCGCCGGGGTGTTTATGATCCGTTTGGGATAATCCAACACAAACAAGGATGGAAATGAAAAATCTGGCCAATTTCTTTTTCGAAGTCGGGATGCTCAAGCGCACCCCGCGCACCGGCTTCCAGTTTCTCGGTTCGGGGGCGGAATCGGTGGCCGAGCACAGCTTTCGCACGGCGGTGATCGGCTACACCCTGGCCCGGCTGGACGGGGCGGCCGACGTCGGCCGGGTGCTGCAGCTCTGTCTGTTTCACGACATCCCGGAGGCGCGCACCGGCGATCTCAACTACGTCAATAAAAAATACGTCAAGACCGACGAGAAGCGAGCCGTGGCCGATTTGGCGCGCACCCTGCCCTTCGGCGACGATTACCAGGGATCGATCGAGGAGTTTGTCGCCGGCGCCAGCCGCGAGTCGCTCATCGCCCACGACGCCGACCAGCTGGAGATGATTCTCGCGCTGAAGGAGTACAAGGACCTGGGCAACCGCTACGCCGACGAATGGTATCCCTTCGCCGTGCGCCGCCTGCGGACCGAGGCCGCCCAGCAGCTGGCGGCGACCATCTGGAACACCGACTCGACGCGTTGGTGGTTCGACGACGACAGCGAATGGTGGGTCAAGGGGAAACTGGACCTCGCAGGACCGGCGGAGCCTTGACGCGCCGGGGCGTTAATGCTAAATAAACTATCTTCTTCTCCAGGCGTCGGGGCACCTCCCCGCCGCCGCTGCCAACGGACGGCCTGTCATGCTTGATGCCAAATATCTGCGCGAAAACCTCGATGCGGCCGAGCAGCGCCTGGCCACCCGCGGCGGTGCGGTCAACCTGTCCGGCTTCCGCGACCTCGACCGGCGCCGGCGCGAGCTGCTCGGGGAATCGGAGAATCTCAAGGCCGAAAAGAACCGGGTGTCGCTGCTCATCGGCCAGACCCGCGACAAGAGCCAGGTGCGGGACGAAATCGCCCGCATGAAGGAGGTTTCCGGCCGCATCAAGGGGCTCGAAGACGAGCTGAAGCAGGTCGAGGAAGAACTCCAGGGAATCCTGCTCACCGTCCCCAATCTGCCGCACGAGGCGGCGCCCGTCGGCGCTTCCGAGGAAGAAAACCGCGAAGTGCGGCGCTGGGGCGAGCCGACCGTCTTTGCTTTCGCCGCCAGGCCACACTGGGAAATTGGCGAACAGCTCGGCATTCTCGATTTCGAACGGGCCGGCAAGATCACCGGCGCCCGTTTTTCCCTGCTTAAAGGGGCCGGCGCGCGGCTGGAGCGGGCGCTGATCAGTTTCATGCTCGACCTGCACACCGGCGAGCACGGCTATGTCGAAGTGCTGCCCCCCTTCCTGGTCAACCGCGAGTCGATGACCGGCACCGGCCAACTGCCCAAGTTCGAAGACGATCTTTTTCATACCGAGGGACCCGATTACTTCCTCATCCCCACCGCCGAAGTGCCGGTGACCAATATCCATCGCGACGAAATCCTCGCCGCCGCCGACCTGCCCCTCGGCTACACGGCCTATACGCCCTGTTTCCGCCGCGAGGCCGGCTCCTACGGCAAGGACACCCGCGGGCTGATTCGTCAGCACCAGTTCAACAAGGTCGAGCTGGTCAAGTTCGTCCGCCCTGAAGAGAGCGACAGCGAACTGGCCGCGCTGCTCGACAACGCCGAAGAGGTGCTGCGGCGGCTGCGGCTGCCCTACCGGGTGGTCGATCTGTGCACCGGCGATATCGGTTTTTCCGCCGCCCGCACCTTCGATATCGAGGTCTGGCTGCCGGCGCAGGAAACCTATCGCGAAATCTCCTCTTGCTCCAATTTCCGCGACTTTCAGGCGCGGCGCGCCGCGATTCGCTTCCGCCGCGAAGAGGGCGCGCGACCCGAATTCGTCCACACCCTCAACGGCTCCGGCCTGGCGGTCGGCCGGACGCTGGTGGCCATACTGGAAAACTATCAGCAGGCCGACGGGTCGGTCATCATCCCCGAAGTGCTGCGCCCCTACATGGGCGGGATGGAAAAAATAGACTGATTGCATGCGGAGGAGTGGCCGAGTGGCTTAAGGCGGCGGTCTTGAAAACCGTTGAACGAAAGTTCCGTGGGTTCGAATCCTACCTCCTCCGCCAAATTAAAATTGACATTCGGGGCAGCTCAAGTGTAATCTTTGCCCCATTCGAAAAGGCAAAAAGCACGGAGAGGTGGCCGAGTCGGCTGAAGGCGCTCGCCTGCTAAGCGAGTGTACGGGGTCAACCCGTACCGAGGGTTCGAATCCCTCCCTCTCCGCCAGTTTTTAAAACTTCAAAACCCCGATCCCGAATCCCGCATAAAATCATTTGACAAAAAGATCAAAATAAGAGATAAATTCATCTCTTCACCCCACGCGCCTCTAGCTCAGCTGGATAGAGCGTCTGACTACGGATCAGAAGGCCGGGAGTTCGAATCTCTCGAGGCGCGCCACTAAAAGCAAAGGCCCCGGCACTTAACAGTGCCGGGGCCTTTTTGCGTTGTCGAAGACGGGTTTTTGCCGAAGGATATTACTCCCCCTGCTCCTTCCGGATATAGTCCGCCAGCGTTCTGAGCGACTGCAGCACCTCGCGGCTGGTCTCCTGCGAGGCGATGCGGACCTGGAAATTTTTCTGCACCAGCACCACCACTTCCACCGCGTCAAGGGAATCGAGGCCGAAGGGGGAGTCCGGGCCGATGAGCGGGGCGTCGGCGAGAGTTTCCGTGGGCGGATTGAGCACGTTGCAGGACTGGACGATCATCTTCTGCAGCTGCGCCTCAAGGTCAAGGGTGTTCGTCTTTTCCATAAACTTCTCCTTTTATATTCCGTGCCTCAGACGCCGCTACGGCTTCGCCGGAGGAAAGCCAGCCAGGCGATCCCCAGGGTGGCGGCGAAAAAGGCGAGCAGTCCGAGGGCGTTCGGCAGCACGGCGGAAAAATCGCCGCCGCGCACGAACAGTTCGATAAAACCGTTGAGCCCCCAGGCGAGGGGGGAAAACACGCTGATCGCCGCCATCGCTTTCGGCATGACGTAGACCGGAACCATGACCCCGCCCAGGGCGGCGGCGAGGACCACCGCCACTGGCCCGACCATGGAGGCCTGCTCGTAGGAGCCGACCAGGGTGCCGACCAGGATGCCGAAGCCCGTCGCCGCCAGGGCGGCGCACAGGGCGAGGAAGAAAACGGCCGCCGGCTGATTGCCGATGTCGAGCACCGGCGTGCCGAACAGGGGGAGAATGGCGGCGCCCACCAGCAGCATGAAAAGAAACTGGCCGAGGCAAACCAGGACATAGGCCGCCACCTTGCCGGCGAGCAGCAGCAGCGGCGAAACGGCGATGGTGCGCAGGCGCAGCAAGGTTCCTTCCTGCCGCTCGCGCAGCAGGGTGCCGGAGAGGGGGACGACGATGAAGAACATGCCGAACAGAGCCCAGGCCGGCACATTCTGCTGCACCGCCGTCGGCAGGCTGGGCAGTTCGCCGATCAGGGCGACCTGTTCGCGGATGGCGAGAACCGGCGCATCGCTCCAGGTCAGGCGAAGCTGCGGTTTGGCCGTCTCGGGCATGCCGAAGGGGAACTGGCTGGCGAGTTGCCGCTCCATCTCTCCCGGCAGCAATTCGGCGATGAAATGCAGCTTTTCTTCCGTTTCCACGCCGAGGATCACCAGCCGCAGGGAGCTGACCACCGCCGTGCGGAAAGCGCCCTGAACGGTCGGATCGAAGTAGACCGCCAGTTCGGCGGCCTCTTCGGTCGCCGGCGCGGCATCCTCCGCCCCCGAAAGGGATTGCTCCGCCAGCCGGCGGGCGTGGGCGCGAACCCCTTCGGTTGTTCCGGCCGGAATGACGATGGCAAATTGAAAATCGCCGCCGCTGACCGCCTGGCGGGCGGCCGCCGCATCGAGGGTCTGATCGGGAATCTCCCGCACCAGGGAGAGGGCGCCGAGCTCCCGCAGGCGCTCTTCCACCCGGCGGGCCACCTCGCCGCCGTCTTCATCGACCAGCAGCACCGGCAGGCTGGCGGAGCTGGTCTCCAGGATGTTGTTCTGCACCAGGGAAACCACCAGCACCAGGGCGGCGGGCATGGCGAAGAGCAGGAGCAGGCCGGCCCGGTCGCGCCAGACGAGCAGCAGTTCTTTGTAGAGGGTGGCGAGAAGTTTCGACATCGGCGCTTTCGGTCAGTGGTCGCGCAGTTGGCGGCCGGTCAAGTGCAGAAACAGGTCTTCGAGGGAGGCGCATTCGGGCCGGTCGGCGATCAGTGCCGCCGGCTGTCCTTCGGCGATGATCCGGCCGTGGTCCATGATGCCGATGCGATCGCAGAGCTGCTCCGCCTCTTCCATGTAGTGGGTGGTGTAGACCAGGGTCAATCCCTCATCCTTCAGCCGGGCCAGATTCTCCAGGATCAGGTTGCGCGACTGGGCGTCGATGCCCACCGTCGGCTCGTCGAGAAACAGCAGCCGCGGTCGGTGCAGCAGGCCGGCGGCGAGATTGGCGCGCCGCTTCATGCCGCCGGAGTAGACCTCCACCGGCCGGTCGGCGTGGTCGGCAAGCTGCACCAGGGCGAGAGCCTCGGCGACCCGCTCCTCCAGCGTCAACCCCTTCAGGCCGTAGAGGCGGGCGAAGTAGCGCAGGTTCTCCCGGCCGGTCAGCCGCGGGTAGAGGGCGATCTCCTGCGGCACCAGGCCGATCTGCCGGCGCACCTGTTTGGCGTGGCACTGGGTGTCGCGGCCGGCGAAGCGGACGCTGCCGCCAGTGGGCCGCAGCAGAGTGCAGAGGATGGAAATCGCCGTGGTCTTGCCGGCGCCGTTGGGCCCGAGCAGGCCGAAGGCCTCCCCTTGCCGGATCTGGAGATTGAGCCCGTCCACCGCCGGGCGGGAGGCGCCGGGGTAGATTTTGACCAGATTCCCGGCTTCGAGCAGGATCTCGTCGCTTGCCGCAACTTCCAGCGGCGACCGCTCGGACAGGTCGCTCTCTTCGGGCATGGTGTCGTTGCGAAGATCGAGCTTCATGGGATCGCCGCCGCCAGATCGAGATAGATGCGCCGCTCGCGCGCGGCAATATCGCGCAGCCGGTTGGCGAGGGCGCCGTAGGTGTCGCTCGGCAACCCACGGGTCTTGCAGATGCGGGCGCCGATGACGGCGAATTCGCGCCAGGCGTCGCCGGCGCCGGTCATCCGCTCCGACAGGGGCTGCAGGGACGGGCGGCCGAGGACTTCGGTCGCTTCCTGCAAAAAGGCGGCGTAAATAAAACGAAAGCCGCCGCCGCCGGTGCCGATCTCCTCCTGCATGCGGATCATGTGTCCCAGATGCACCGCCGCTTTCTCCTCCCCGAGTTTGGCCGGCCATTTTTCCAGATGGCGGGCAAGCAGGTGCATGCCGCGAATGCCGGCGTAGGGCACCGGGGTCTTGAGCATCACCCGGCAGACGTCGGCGATCGCCTTGCTGATCGCGCCCGGCAGGTCCACCTGCTGCGGCGCCCGGCGGATATGGTACAGGCGGCCTTTCGGCGCCAGCGCGCCCTTGGAGAAACGGGCGCGCTCGAGGTCTTCGGCCGGACAGCGGACGAGGCCGGGAAAGACCGGATCGCTGATCAGATAGTCGTCCCCTTCGCGGCCGCAGATCACCAGATTGTGGCCGTTGAAATGAAAGCGCAGCGCCGGCGGAAAATAGGGGAGCCAGTAGGCGCCGGTTTGCGCGCCGACCGGCGTGCCGGCGGCCAGCAGGCGGTCGAGGGCCTGCCGGGCGGCAGCGGGACGGCGGAATTTACTCTGCTCGATGTCGATGCCCAGGCGCTTGGTCGCCTTGCGGAAAATGCAGCCGGGCGCGCCGCGATAGGTGATCAGCGGCAGGTAGTTCATCTTGATGAAGGGGACATAGCCGAAGAACAGCCCCGAGCCGATACCGAAAGCCATTGCCTCGGACATTCCGACCCCCGCGTGGGTCAGCAGATTGGCGGTTACGCCGCTTTCGCAATGGGCGGATTGGTTGTGGGGAAAATCGATTTTCACGCAACATCCTTTATGAGAGCTTTTGCCACCGAAAAAAGCGGGGGTGCAGAAGAACTTCCGCTGTTTTTCCGCGCCTCGGCGGCGAAGGTTAAAGTTTTTGCTCACCCAGATGCGGGGTGGTCAGCTGCGGGCGATCGGGAAGGGCGCCCAGTTCGGCCACGCTCATCTTCAGCAGCGAGGCGTAGCGTTCCAGGAGCGCCGGCTTCAGACGGGCGAAGATCGCCGGGCGCAGGTGTCGGCGCACCCGCCAGCGGGAGAGGCCGGTATAGGCGGCGAGCATTCCCACGTCCATCTGGTGGCGGGCCATATGATAGGCCAGGGGGCTGCGCCGCCCCGCCCGCACCTCGGCGAAGGCGCGCTCGACCTGTTCGCGGATCAGCCCCCAGGCCTGAAGATTGACGATATTCTTCGGTTCCCAACCGGCGGTGGGCGCCAGGACATAGTGGCCGTTTTCGTCAAGGGCGTAGCAGATTTCCTGTTGTCCGTCGAGCAGACAGCTGTCTTGGGGCACTTCGGTTTTGCGCATAAAGCCTCGAAATCAGTAATACCGTGCTGGACGCAGCGGGAAAAGCAGCGAGCCGAAAAATCTCGGCGTCTCCGGGCCTCGCTGGCCCGGCGGTCAAAAATAGCGCCCGATCTGCAGCAGCAGCGAATTGCTCCCCCGGTTGTCGCGATGCAGATTGGCGTTCGACAGGTGGTGGATGCGAAAGGCGGCATACCAGTCGCCGCCGATCTCCGTGCCGATCCCCGCCTGTGGATTGAAGTTGATGCGCAGCCCCTGCCCGGCCACCCGATAATCGGTGTAAATCAGGCCGATCCCCGCTTCGGCGTAGGGGCGCAGAGCTTCGGTGCGCAGCGAATCGAGATAATAAAGAGCGATCATGTTGCCCGAGGCCATGGCCCGGGACCGTGGCGCCGTGGTCAAGCCCAGAGTCGCCTCCACTTTGAAGCGCAGCGGCGGCGGCGCGCGGTGCGGCCAGACGCGGTCGTAATCGAACAGCGCCACGCCGGAGACCAGAAGGAAGTCGATATTTTCCGGGTCGTAGGCGTGGCCGAAGGCCGCCGCCCCGCCGAAGCGCGTGGCCACCTTCTCCTCCCCCCGCGCGGCCGCCGGCAAAGCGGCAAAAAGCAGCAGCAGGAAGAAAAGAAGGCGCTTCATCGGCGCGCCACCGTCAGCAGGCCGTAGTCGCCGCAGCGTCCCAGCTTCAGGCAGCCCACCGGTTCGTCGCCGAAGGATTCCCCGCCGAGCAGTTCGAGGCCGCCGGCCGGGGCGGGCGCGGCGGGGTAGAGCCGATTGTCGCCGGCCGCCAACGCCGCCGCCGCCAGATCGAAGGCCTGGCCCACGGGCAGGCTGCCCCAGGCGGGCGCGTAGGCGGCCACCCGCGCCCCGGTGGGCAGCAGGCGGGGATAGCCGGCCCCGCATTCCTTTTGCCCATCGGCGCCGAGAAGCAGGCGTTGCGGCAGCGCCGGCGGGGAGCCGGCCAGATTTCCCTGCCCGATGGCGGTGAGGTAGCCGTAGCGCCCTGACCGGTCGCCCCTTTCCAGAAGCACAAAGGCGGCGCCTTCGCCGGGAAGAGCGCTCTGCCGGTCAAAGGCGAGGGGCTGCAGCGGCCCATCGGCAACGCCGAAAAAGCGCCGCCAGCAGTAGCCCAATTCGGGGCAGTATTCGTCGACGCCGCCGACCAGCACGGCATCGACCCGCTCTTCGGCGAGCCAGCGGCGGGCGGTGAGCAGGGCCGAGGGAAAGCTCATTTCAAACTGGCTGACGGTGAGGCTCGGCCCCGTTACCTGCAGCAGGATCGAAATATTGGCGGCGGCGGCATTGTGCAGCGAGCTGGAGAAGTGGGTCGGCGACGAGCAGACATCGCCCCCCTGGATAAATGACTGAAGAAAGGCGAAGGTGGTCGCCATCGCGCCCCAGCCGGTGGCGATCACCACCCCGAGACGGCTGCGGTCGGTCTCCAGTCGGTCGGCGTCCCGCAGGGCCAGCGAGGCGCCGAGCAGGGCGAGCCGGGAAAAGTGATCGACGCGCCGCAGGGCGCGGCGGGGGACGAAGTCCTCCAGCGCGTCGTCTGCGGCGAGCAGAACCGGCAGCGGCCCCCCCGCGCCGGCCGGCGCCGGTTGCGGCGTCGGCGGAGCGCCGGCGAGAGCTTGCCGCAGCGCGTCGACGCCGCAGCCGAAGCCGCCCACCACTCCGAGTCCCTGTATCGCCAGCCGGCTCATCGGGCGCCTCCTTTGCGGAAAACGACGACCGCATTGTTGCCGCCGAAGGCGAGGGACTGGGAAAGCGCGAACTCCCCCCGCACCGGCGTGTTGGCGGTCACTGGCGTCGCCGGACACTGCGGATCGGCCTCGCCGAAGCCGGCGTTGGCCGGCACTTCCCCCCGTTCGAGGGCGGCGACGGTGAAGGCGGCCTCGATGGCGCCGGAGGCGCCCAGGGTGTGGCCGGTGTACCCCTTGGTCGACAGGAAGGGGACGCCGGGCAAGGTCACCGCCAGGGTGCGGCTCTCGATCCGGTCGTTGTCGGGGGTGCCGGTGCCATGGGCGTTGACGAAAGCGAGGTCGGCCGCCGCCGCGCCGCATTGGTCGAGGGCCTCGGCCAGCGCCCGCTTCAATCCCGCCCCTTCGGGGTGCGGCGCCGTCAGATGGTGGGCGTCGCAGGCCGAACCGTAGCCGGCGACGAAGGCGCGGGGCGGTCGGTCCGCCCGCAGGCCATCCGCCTCCAGCAGCAGGAAGCCGGCGCCCTCGCCGAGATTGAGCCCCTTGCGCCGCCGGTCGAAGGGGCGCACCGGCGCGTCGTCGGTGATCATCAGGGAGATGAAGCCGTTGTAGGTGATCCGGCAGAGTTCGTCGGCGCCGCCGGCCAGCACCAGATCGCACTCGCCGGCGCGAATCCAGGCGGCGCCGATGCCGACGGCGTCGGTGCCGGAGGAGCAGGCGTTCACCACCGTCTGGCAGGGACCGGTCAGGCCGAGATCGCGGGCGACGGCCGTCGCCGGATTGCTGCCGAGAAAACGCTCGATCTGGGCCAACGGCGGTTCTCCGCCCCGCAGGTAGTCGGCGTAAAAATCTTCGTTGTTCATGGCGCTGCCGACCGTGGTGCCGACGATGACTCCGACCCGTCGGCCGGCGAGGGCCGCCGGCGACCAGCCGGCATCGGCCACCGCCTCGCGGGCGGCGACGATGGCCAGCCGGGCGGTGCGACCGAGACGCTCGCCGCCGGGCAGCTCGGCCGCTGCGGCGAAGACCGGGTAGCGCACCGGGTGGTCGCTATGAAAGCGCGCCGGCGGCTGCGGCGCGCGTTCGCCGCGATAAAGGGTGTCGAGGCAGGCCGCAAGGTTTGTCCCGGCGGCGCAGATGCAGCCGAGGCCGGTCACGGCGACCGGACGGGGAGACCTCATGCCGCCCGCCTTTTTTCGATGAAGTCGGCCAGGGTGTTCACCGTCTGCAGCGCCGGCCGGCCCTCTTCCATATCCTTGATCTCGACCCCGAAGTGTTTCTGCACCAGCACGATCAGCTCGACCACGTCGAGAGAATCGAGACCGAGGCCCTCGCCGAACAGCGGCATGTCGTCCTGGATGTCGTCCACGGTGATGTCCTCCAGGTTCAAGCCCTCGATCAGGATTTTCTTCAAATTCTCTTTGACACTCATTTTCTGCTCCTTGCGTTGGCAGGGGAGGCCGGCGAGGGCTCCCACAGGTCGAAAAAATTAAAGAACTGATACGGGTGCTCCCCGCAGTACTGCTCGAGAATTTCGGCGAAGCGCGCGGCGAAGGGGGCAAAATCGGCCGCCTTGCGTCCCAGGCCGGCGGGGACCCGAAGGACGCTGCACAGGCGCAGGGCGTAGACGTCCGGCCCGGTCTTGGCCGAGAGAAGGATCGCCACCGGGGCGCCGGTGGCCGATGCCAGCTTGTAGGCGCTGTAAGGGAAACGCACCGGAGCGCCGAGGAAATCGGCTTCGATGCCGTTGCGATCGTTGCCCAGCATCCGATCTCCCATTACCGACAATACCTCGCCCCGCTTCAGGGCCGCGATCATCTCCAGGGTGCCGCCGAGAAAGCCGCGCGGATCGATGATCCGGTAGGGCGATTCGATGCCGGCGTGCTCGAAATAATGCCGGTCGATGTCTCCGTCCTCGCGCTGCAGCAGCAGGTTGACCGGCGCCTGGAGAAAGTCGAAGGCGGACATCGCCACCTGCCAGCAGCCGACGTGGGCGGTCATCAGGATCAGGCCGCGCCCCTCGGCGACCAGATCGATGAGCTCTTTTCGCCCCTCAAGGCCGACTCGCAGCGCCGCCGGGCCGAGGATGCCGACCGTCGCCCGGTCGACCAGCACCTGGCCGAGGGCCAGACTCATCCGGAAGCTGTCGACCAGCCGCGGCGGCTGCCGGGGAAAACGCCGGCGCAGATACGGATACGAGCGGCGGCGCAGCGACGGCCGGAACAGAACATAATACAAAACAACCAAATAGAGAAGGGCGTAAGCCGGCCGCCGGCCGCCGAGCCCGATCAGAAGATAAAAAATCCGGTGCTGCAGCCGGGAGCCGACGCTGCGGCTGCTCCAGCCGGCGCTCCCCCGTTCAGCGGCCGGCACGGATCGCCTCCCGTACGCCGCGGGCGGAGCCGTAGACCAGGGCGCCGACCAGCAGCGCCAGCAACGGTGCGAGCAGAAGCGAGCCGAGGAGCCATTCCCACAACCGCTCCAGCCCCTGATGGCCGAGGGTCTGCAGGTTGAATTCAGTGAGAAACTCGCCCTTGCGCATGAAGTAGCCGGTTTCGATGCAGAGCGCCGGCACCAGGGGCGGCATGCACAGTTGGCTGGCGCTGACCGCCGCCACCTTGTTCAGGCGCAGAAAGCCGGCGGCGAACAGGATGGCGATGGTGTGCAGCGCCAGCAGCGGCAAGGCGCCGAGAAAAACGCCGAGCGCCCCGGCGGCGGCCAGTTGGGCCGGCGAGCTGTTTTCGGTCAGCAGCACGCGAATGGAGCGCAGCGGGTGCAGCACGCTCACCTTGGCGCCGCCGTCGCCATCGGCCACGATCTTGCGATGCGGCCAGGGCAGAATGGAACGCATGGTCAGATGCGTATTGAGCAGCGTCAGGCGCAGATTGTCGCGAAAGGCGCCAAAGTGCGATACCCGCTCGTCCGCCGGCGGATAATAGACGGAAATCGGCACATCGCGCAGTTCGACGCCGGCCCAGGCGGCCTTGACCAGGACCTCCACCTCGAAGGAGTAATGCTGTTGCCCGAGAGGCAGGCGCTCCAGCACCCGCAGCGGATAGGCGCGAAAGCCGCTTTGCGTATCGCCCAGGCTCTTTCCCGTTTGCAGGCGCAGCCAGAAATTGGAAAACCTGCGGCCGAAGCGGGAAGATCCGG
Organism: Desulfuromonadales bacterium; assembly: GCA_041677125.1. Classification (GTDB taxonomy): domain Bacteria; phylum Desulfobacterota; class Desulfuromonadia; order Desulfuromonadales; family JACZKF01; genus JBAYQP01. The sequence continues at coordinate 93,274 of JBAYQP010000003.1, forward strand.
GGACGTTGGCGGTGGCGAAATCCCGGCAACCGACGACGATCGCCTGCGGATGTTCTTCGATGGCCACCCGGAAGGCCGGGAAGTCGGCGGCATCGTGCTGACCGTCGGCATCGATGGTGACGATATGGCTCATCCCCAGGCGACGCGCCTCGGCGGCGGCGGTCATGATCGCCGCCCCTTTGCCGCGGTTGCCAGGGTGACGGACGATCCGCACCGGCAGGTCGGCGACGTGATCGGCGCCGCCGTCGCTGCTGCCGTCGTCGACGACCAGAACATCGGGGTGGACGGCCAGACAGGCTTCGGCCACGGCGCGCACGCTGGCCGCGTGGTTATACAGGGGAATGACGATGAGAACGTTCATAAATGCCTGAAAATTCCATTTTTCGCCACGAATACAGACAAATGAACACAAACAGTCATAAATTCGTCGGTATTCGTGCTAATAACGGCCCTAGCTTTCCATCCGTTCGCTGCTACGGGTGAAGCGCAGGAAAGAGCCGAAATTGCCGGCAAAGCGCCGCCAGCTGTCGGGGGAGCGCCAGAGCATCGCCGCATAGCCGAGGAGCACCTTCGGTCGGCTGTAGTGCCGCTGGTAAAAGGTGTTGAACAGCAGGTCCAGGCGCTCCCGGGTCATCCCCTGCGGCACGAAGAGGAAATGCATGCAGTCCATGCGCGGCCAGTCCTCGTCGAAGCTCCCCAAATCCCTGATCTTCTCATAAAGGGGCGAGCCGGGAAAAGGGGTAAATTTCGCCAGATTGAAATCGTCGATGGGCAGCGAAAACACATATTCCATGCTGCGGCGGATGCTCTCCTCGCTCTCTCCCGGCAACCCCATCATCAGCAATCCCTTGACCCGGATGCCGGCCTGTTTGATCAGGCGGATCTTCGTTGCCAGCATGTCCAGGTCGGCGTTCTGCCGGTGCTGCGCCAGCAGCTGCGGATCGCCGGTCTCGATGCCGAGGCTTGCCATCCAGCAGCCCGCCGCCTTCATCAGCCGCAGCAGCTCGCCATCGACATGCTCGGCGCGCACCGCGCAGTTGAAGGTCACGCCGAGGGGGCGGTCGATCATCCGGCGGCAGAACTCCTCCACCCGATCGCGATGAAAGGTGAACTGGTCGTCGTAGAAGTTGACGTGGCGGATGCCGAAGCGCTCGCGCAGGTAGCGCAGATGTTCGTACAGGTACTCCGCCGAGTTGAAACGGAACGTGCGGCCGAACACCGAGCGGTCGCAATAGCTGCAGGCGTAGGGGCAGCCGCGGCTGGAGATGCAGCTGGTGTTGGGCGCCTTCGGGTAGTTGAAGATCGGCAGCTTGTAGACGTGCGGAAAACCGGCGAGTTTTTCGTAGGCGGGAAAAGGCAGGCGGTCCAGATCGATGCCCCGGCCGCGATAGCCGCTGAAGCGCACCTCCGCGCCGTCGCGCCAGACGATGCCCGGCACCTTTTCCGGCTCCTCCCAGCCGCCCTGCATCAGTTCGGTGAGGCTCTGCTCCCCCTCGCCGGCGATGACGAAGTCGACCGCCGGATACCCCTGCAGCACGTGTTCTTTCAGGGCCGAGGCGTGCGGGCCGCCGAAAACGGCGCGGATGCCGGGCAGCAGGCTTTTGGCCAGCTCCGCCAGACGCACCCCGTCGAGAAAGCTGGAGGTGGTGCAGGAGATGCCGAGCCAGGCCGGTCGCTCGGCGAGCAGGCGCTCGCGCAGGCTGGCTTCGGCATCCGGGTGGGCGAAGCAGTCGAGGATATCCGCCTGCAGCCCTTCTTTCTCCAGCCACGCCGCGATGCTCGCCAGCCCGAGGGGGGGCATCAGATTGGCCAGGCGGGAAATGTCCCGGCCGGCCGCCTCGGCCGGGTAGCCGAGGGGATGCAGCAGCAGAATCTTGCCTGGGTCGAGAGCGCTCATTTCAGGGTGACTCCCGGCGGGCCGAAGGGGACCAGGCTGTCCCAGAGAATCCCTCGGAAGCCGAAACGATGCATCACCGTCAGGCGCGCCTGTCCCTCGGATGGCGGGAAGATGCGGTCGCGCCGGCGGCGGAAGGAGGCGAGAATGGCGGCGTTCATCCATTCGGCATCCACGGCCGGAGAGAAGTAGTAGCTCGGCTTCAGCAGGGACATTTCGGCGGCGAGCACCCCCTCGCGCACCGCCTGGGCGTGCAGGTCGGTGCCGGGGAGAATGCGGATGCCGGAGAAGGCGAAGACGACGCACTGCTCGAGACGGGCCAGGTTCGCCAGCCCCTCGGTTACCGTGGCCGGCGTTTCGCCGGGCACGCCGAACATGACGTAATGGGCGCAGGGCAGCCGCTCCTCGACGCAGGCCCGGCTGACAGCCTCGACCTCGGCGAAGCTGAAGCCCTTGCCGATGGCGGCCAGGGTGGCGTCGCTGGCCGCATCGGTTCCGAGCTCCAGGGCGTAGAGGCCGGAGCGCTTCATCAGGGCCAGGTCGGCGCGACCCATGCCTTGCGGCCGGAAGAAGGCGCACCAGCGAATGCCGGCGTCTTGCCGCAGCAACTCCTCGGCGATCTCCAGATGGTGGCCGGCGGGGTCGTTGAAGACCGAGTCGGTGAAGAAAAAAGTGTCCGCCCCGAATTCGGCGCGGATGCGCCGCAGCTCCTCCACCACCGCCTCCGCCGGGCGGGCGCGGAAACCGCATCCCTCCAGCTGCGGATAGCTGCAGTAGGTGCAGGCGAAGGGACAGCCGCGTTTGGTCTGCAGATTGAGCATGCCGGTTTGTTCGAGATAGAAGCGCACCAGTTCCGGTTCCAGCAGCGGCGCCCCGATGCCGTTGCCGGCCAGGGGCGAGCCGTTCGCCTGCACCGGCGTCGCCGGCTTCTCGCCTCGGCCGAGGCGCTCCACCAGGTCGGGAAACCGCCGCTCCCCTTCGCCGACGATGCCGTAATCGGCGCCGACGTAGGCGAGAATTTCTTCCGGCAGGATGGAGAAGGCGGGGCCGCCGAGAACAACCGGGGCGTCGGTTGCCCGCCGCACCCGGGAGACCAGCTGCCGCGCCTGGGCGAGGTACCAGGCGTTCTCGCCGCTGAAGGAGTCGACGTTGTCGATGTTGCGCAGCGACAGGCCGACCACCTCGGGGGCGAAGACGCGCACCGCCTCTTCCAGCGCCGTCTCCGAGCGGCCGGCGGCAAGAAAATCGAATTGCCGCACCTGATGGCCGCGACCGGCGCAAGCGGCGGCGACCATGGCCATGCCGAGCGGGTAGACCGGGAACGGCTCGCAGGTGACGTTGCTGGAGACGAGAAAGACGCGACTCATCTAGCCGCCTCGCCACGAAAACTGCGCCGGGTGCGCGGATCGTAGCGCCGGTAGGTGCCGTCGGCGATCTCGCGGCCGATGACCCGTTTGAACAGCTCCCCCATTTTGAGCTGATAGCCGCCATCGGCGTAGAAGGTGTCCCAGGCGTAATGGTACATCTCCTGCAACTTCTCCGGGGTCATCTTCTTCGGCTGGAAGACCACCTTGTCGGCGCTGTAGTCGTGCCAGTTGCTGTTCAGAATCCGCCCCTCGTTCTGCATCTGGGTGCGCACCGGCGAATGCGGGAAGGGGGTGAGGATGGTGAACTCGGCGACATCGAGTTCCACCTCGATGAGGAAATCGACCAGCCGCTTGATGTCATCCGCGTCCTGGTCGTCGGTGCCGAGCAGGATCGTTCCCTCGACGCCGATGCCGTGATCCTTGAGGCGGCGGATGCGGTTGCGGATAACATCGGAGGTATCGAAAACCGCCTGATAGACATACCAGGCGCCGGCATCGGCGGCCAGCTTGAGAATTTCCGGATCGTCGAGGATCGGGTGGGAGACCCACTTCTTCTTCAGCGGGATCATGGCCGTGAACAGCTCTTTCAACCACTGGCGATCCTGGGCGAGGGAATTGTCGACGATGAACAGCCGATTGTTCTGGATCGCCTCCATTTCGGCGATCACCTGCTCGATCGGCCGCGGGCGAAACCGGGTGCCGCCGAGAAAGCCGGTGCAGCAGGGAAAGCAATCGAATTTGCAGCCCCGGGACGCATGCACCAGATCGAGCATCTGCACGCCGCGGTAGTTGTAGAGGTCGCGGTTGAGGATCTCGCGGCGGGCGGTGCCGACCAGCATGATATCCGGCGGATTGTTCATGTAATCGTAGGTCTTGCGCAGCCGGCCGTTGCGAAAATCCTCCACCACCGCCGCGAAGCGTCCCTCCGCTTCGCCGAGGAAAACGGCGTCGGCGTGGTCGGCGACCTCTTCGGCGTGCAGCATGACGGCAATGCCGCCGAAGATCACCGGCACGCCTTGCCGCCGGTAGTGATCGGCGATTTCGAAGGCGCGCGGCAGTTGACAGGTGAGCATCACCGAAAGAGCAATCAGATCGGCCGGGGCGGCAAAGTCGAGGGGCTGCACGTTTTCATCGGTGAAGCTCAGTTCCACCTCGGGAGGCACGGTGGCGGCAAAGACGACGGGCCCGTGCGGCGGCAGGTGGAACTCGGTCTGCCGGTCGAGCTTCGGCCAGCGGGGATAGATCAGGTGCATGCGCATGTCGATTTTCCTTTCTTCACCGAAAGAAGCGTATCTCCCGCCGCTCGACCAGGGCGCGGAGGGCGCAGAACATTAAAAAGTTAGCTGCCATTATTCTGAAAGAGGCCTGCGCAAAAGGGGGACCAACTCCGCCAACGAGCGTATCTCCTTGCCGGCCATCCGTATTTTCCCCGTTTGCAGGGCGATTTGCCCCAGCGCCTGACCATGCTTGCCGCCCGGCCGGGCGAGAACGAGGAAAACCGCGCCGGGCGGCGCCTCTCCCGCCGGCGCCAGAGAAGCCGGCCGCGCCAAGTCGCAGATGCCCGCCACCGCCAGGTCCGCCTCGTCCCAGGCGAGCGTCTCCAGGGCCAGGCGCAGGGGGGTCAGACCGTTCTCTTCCGCGGCGCTGACGACATAGGCCGGGCCGGTGAGGCCGAAGCGGATCGCCGCCTCGCCAAGAAAGCAGTTCGGCAGGGTGTAGGCGAAGAGGTTGGGACTGGCCAGGCGTCCCTGCTGCGGCAGAACGGAATCGAAGTAGTCGTTGTCGGTGGCCAGGCAGCCGTAGCGGCTGCCGGCGATCAGAGCCACCGGGCGCTTCTGCTGCCAGGCATCGAGGCCGGCATCCTGCAGCGCGAGCGCGATGCCGGCGAGGCCGATGCGGGAGAAGGGATCGAGGCGGCCAAAGCGCGGGTCGACCTCGGCGAAAACGTCCTTGCGGGTCACCGCCGGCAGCTCGCCGCACTCCAGAGCGAAGGCCGTCTCCTGCCGCCCCCGGCCGAAACCGGCCGTCGTCACCCAACCGATGCCGAGAATAACGCCGATCATCCCTCACCTCCCGCCATGGTCAGCAGCAGGGCGGCATTGATGCCGCCGAAGCCGGAGTTGGTGGTGAGCAGAAATTCCCCTGGCAGGGGCACGGCTTCGGCGCTGACCCAGCCTGCCGCGTTCTCCTCAGCTTCGGCGAAGCCGGTGGTGGGCGGCAGAATCGTTTCCTGGAGGCTCTTCAGCGCCAGCGCCGTCTCGATGCCGCCGGCCGCGCCCAAGGTGTGGCCAAGAGCGCCCTTTACCGAATGAATCGGCAGGGTGCGTCCGAAAATCTGTTGGAAAGCGGTCAGTTCCATAGCATCGTTGTAGATGGTGCCGGTGCCGTGGGCGTTGATCGCCGCCACGGCGGCCGGCGGCAGATCCGCCTGCCGCAGCGCCCCCCGCACCGCCTGGATGAGACCGCAACCGTCCCGGGCCGGCGCGGTGATGTGGTGGGCGTCGCCGGCCACCCCCCAGCCGAGAATCGCGCCGAGGGGCGCCCGCCCTTCGCGCCGTGCCCGCTCCGGAGCCATCAGCAGCAGGGCGGCGGCGCCCTCGCCCAGGGTCAGGCCGCTGCGGCGCCGGTCGAAGGGGCGGCAGGGCTCGGCCGAGAGTCCCTTGAGGGCGGAGAAACCGGAGAAAACGAATTCGGAAACCAGATCGACGCAGCAGACCAGCACCGTTTCACTCTGGCCGTGGGCGATCATCGCCGCCCCCCGCGCCAGGGCAATGGTCGAGGAGGCGCAGGCGGCATTGATGTTCAGCCCCGGCGTGCTCAGGCCGAACCGGCGGCCGATGGCTTGGGGCAGTCCGCCGGCGAGCAAATCCTCCTCGTGGGCTGTCGCCCCCCGCCGCTGGCGCTCCAGGGCGTCGATTCCCCATTTTGTGGTGGCGGTCAGGGCGGCGGCATCGGCGGGAACCGGGCCGAAATCATGCAAAAGCCGGTCGAGCAGGGGACGCACGCCGGAGGCTTCGTCCTGCGCCGCCAGGCCGTCGATCTCCGCCGCATGCCGGCAAATGTAACCGTCCGTGGCGAACCGGCGCACCGGGCGGATGCCCGATTCGCCCGCCAGCAGCCGACGCCAGCTGGCCTCCAGAGTGTCGCCGAGGGCGGTGACCGTCTCGGCGGCGACAATCCACACCGGCCTCATGACAGCTCCCCCCGTTGCCAGCGCTCGCGAAAAGCCGCCATGAAGGGCGGCGGCACCAGCAGGACGTTCTCCTCGTGATCAAGAAGCATTTGCACCGAATAGCCGGTGGTCGTCACCTGGCCGGCGGCATTGCGGATGATGAATTCATGGTTGAGGCGCACCGCGTCCGACCAGTGCAGCACCCCTTCGATGGTGAAGTCGTCCTGAAAATGCAGGGGACGGTGGTAATCGCAATGCAGCTTGCGCAGGGGAGCGACCACCCCCTGCCGGTACATCTCCATATAGCCGAGGCCGTAGCGATCCCCCAAGGCCACTCGGGCGTCCTCGAAATAGCCGGGATAGCGGCCGTGCCAGACGATCCCCAGCGGATCGACTTCCTCGAAGCGCACCCGCCGCGCGACAACCGCCCGCAGCGGTGTCGGATCGCCGGCACGGGGGGGGAAGTACGGTTTCAGCATCGGCTCGCCTCCGCCGGTGTCAGAACGAGGATGAATGAGGCCGCCAGGTCCTCGTCGCGCCACAGCCGCGTCGCGCAAAAGAGTCGGTCGTCGCGGTGCTGCTCCCGGCTCTCGATGCGGATTTCCTGCTGCGGCCGCAATTGTTGCAGGAACTTGGCGTTTTCCACCCCCACCAGGCGCAGTGGCTGGCCCAGGGCATCCTCGGCGACGCAGAGGCCGGCCTGCAGTTGCACCACCGCCGGCAAAATCGGATAGCCGGGGAAATGGCCGGCGAAGCCGGGAAAATCGGCCGGAAAACAGAAGCGCTGCTGCACTGCGCCCGGCGCGATCCGGCGCAGGTGGTCGATGGCGACCGCTCGAATAGCTTTGGTGATTTTACTCATCGGTAACTCTTGCTTCCTCCAGCCACAGGGTAAGCCGGTAGCCGCCGCGGGCGTCCTCAAGAAGGATGCCGCCGGGCGCCGGTGTCTCGGCCGCCGGTTGATAATCGAAGTAGCGCACCCGCCACTCCTCCTCGTCCCCCTGCGCCTGCTTTTCAAGCAGCTGGGCATCGGGACCGCCGAAGACGAAAAGAAGCACCCGTTCTTTCTCCCGGCGGGTAAGTCGGTACTCCGTTGCGCCGATAGCGAGTCGATCCGTGACCAAGGGCTGCGGATCGAGAAACACGTGGCGCACCGCAGCGGCAATGGCCCCGCTCACCCCGGGGGTGCGGGCCAGTTCGGGGAAGAGAAAATGTTCCACGTGCGTCTGGGGGGTTACGGCGATATCGAATAATTTCACCCCGAGATCGTTCAGGCCGATCAGGCGCGCCTCGCGGCGGCCGGTGTCGAACCGGAGAAAACCGCTCATCGGCACCTTCGCCCCGCGAATTTCGAAGAGCACCGTTTGCCGGATGCGCCAGACCCGCTCGCCGCCGGTCCACAGATTCTCCAGCAGCTCCGCCGCGCTCAGCGGTCGGGTCGGCGTGGCCGGCATCGGCGCGAAGGGCGGGGACGCGCAGCCGCCGGCCAGCAGCAAAGTAAGCCAAAGCAGGCAGCCGATCTTCTTCATCGACGCTCCCCGCGATAGAAAGCCGGAATGACCAACAACGCGGCGGGTATGGCGGCGCCGATGCCGAGCAGCACCGTGACGCCGATTGAATGCAGCGCCGGATGGCGGGCCAGAATCAGGGCGCCGAAGCCGGCGATGGTCGACAAGCCGGAAACCAGCACCGCCTGGTCGGTGCCGTGGTCGTATGCTTCGCCGAATTTGCACACCATGAAAATTCCGTAATCGACTCCCAGGCCGATGATCAGCGCGGTGGCCACGATGTTGAGCAAGGTGAAATTCAAACCGGTCAGGCCCATGATTCCGAACATGACCGCCAGTCCCGTCGCCACCGGCAGCAGGGCGAGGAGAACCGGCTTCGGCCGGCGGAACAAAAAGCCGACGAAAAGCGCCACCACCAGGATGGCCAGGGTCAGAAAACGGGAAAAATCGGCGCTGATCGCTTGGCTCAGCTGCCGTCCGAAGCGCCCCTGTGAGATCAGCCGGACCGTCGGCAAATCCTGCTGCCGGTCGTCGAAAAAAGCAATGGTCGCCGCTCCGTCCGGCACCAGGGTGAGGACGCGGTAGCCCTCCTGCGTGGGCAGGACCATCGCCTCCACCATTTCGCCCAGGCCGGCCTGCCGCAGTCCTGCGGGCGTAATCTTTTCGACGGGCGCCGCGAGGCCATGGAAGAAAGGATCGAAGGCGCCGGCGGCAAAACCGAGGCGGCCGGCGGCGCTGCGCAACTCGTCCTGGATGCGCAGCCCCTGCTCCCCTTGCCAGAACGCCCGCCAGGCGCGCCGGTGGCGTTCCTGCACGCCGGCGGGGGGCAGCAGCGGCGCCAGGCTGACCGCCGCCATGGCTGGTTTTTCGCCAAGCGCATCGAACAGCCGAGCGTTGGCGCTCAAGGCGCTTTCCAGATCCGGCCCCTCGGCAAAGGCCATTGCCATGCCCCGCATCTCTCCCCAGACCGCCTGCACCTCCTGTTCCGCCGCCCGGATTTCGGCCGGAACCAGGCTCAGGCTGCGCAGGTCGCCATCGATCCGCAGGTGACTGGCCGGCCATAAACTAAGCAGGAGAATCGCCGCCCAGGCGCCGATGATCCATTTGCGCGGCAAGCGTTCGCCGATGCGCAGCCATGCGGCCGGCGAACGCACGTTGCCGGCCGCCGCCGGGGGAATCAACTGCGGCAGCACGACCAGCGACAACAACAGGGCGGCGCCCAGGCCGGAAATGGCGAAGATCGCCAGTTGTCGCTGGCCGGGCAGCTCGGAGGCGAGCAGGACGGCAAAGGCGGCGATGGTGGTGAAGCCGCCGAAAAGCACCGGGCGGGCCACCTCGGCGATAATCTCGGCCGGCATTCGTCCGCCGTGGCGCAGGGCGAAATAGACGTGGACGGCGTAATCGACGGAAATGCCGAGCAGAACCGCGCCGAAACCGAGGGTGACCGCCGACACCGTTCCGTAACCGACGGCGACGGCCAGCGCGGCCAGGCAAAGGACCGAAATCGGCACCAGAAAGGGAAACAGCGCCCGCCCGTGGCGCAGAAACACCAGAAAGAGAAGGAGCAAGGCGAGCATCGAGGCGGTCAGGGTGAAGCCCAGGTCCCGCTGGATGGCGCCGGCATTGGCGACGGTGTAGCGATGGCCGCTGACCACCGTGGCGCGCACCTCCGGCGGCAGTTGCGCCAGGGCCGCATCAAGGGCGCGCAACATCTGCTCGGCCCCTCCCGAGTCGGTGATGGCGACCGGGGTGTCGGCGATGAGCAGGGCGTGCCGGCCGTCGGCGCTGACGAACCGGCCGCTGTCGAGTTGCGCCTGCGGCACCAGATTCAGATGCTGCAGCTTGGCCATGCCGAGACGGTTCAGGCCCAGCGGATCGCGCCGCAGGGCGTCCTTGAGCACCCAGCCCTCCGGCGACAGCAACCGGTCGCGCACCTGGTGCAGGCGATTCTCGATTTCCGCCGCGTCCAGGCCGGCGGCCAAAGACTCCAGTTCCGCTGCGTCGACCAGGTTGGGCAGGGCGGCGGTCAGCCAGGCGATGATATTTCCCTGCGCCATATCGGCCGGCCCGGCGACCACCCGGTCGAACCAGGGGGGGCCGAGGGCGCCCCGCAGCCGGTCGACCGCCGTGGCCAGCAACGCGGCATCGGCGTCCGGCGCCAGCGCAAGGGAGAGCAGAACCTTGCGGGCGAAGGGCGCCTGCTCCAGCAGGGCGAAATCGCTGCGCACGGGACCGTCCGGCAACATCGCGGCGATGTTCTCCTCCAGGCGTATTTCGCGAAAGGCGAGAACGCTCAGGAGAACCACCGCTGCTGTCAGGACGAAAAGGCTCCGGCGGCGCGGGGCCAAAAATCGGTGAATATGGGCAAAAAGCTGCAAATCAACTCACTTGTTCAGAACGCGTCGGCCGGCAGGGGAGCGTTGACGCGCGCCGCGGAAAACCGGATGCGGGTGAAATCGCCGTCGATCTCGTGAACTTCCACCGATTGCACATGCCGTCCGTCGCCGGCGAAGGCGACGCGCAGATGATCGAGAAAGCCGCCGGCGGCGGCCAGCGGCTCCAGGCGCAGCACCGCCGGCTGTTCGCTGACAATCGCGATGCGAAATTGCTGCCGCAGTCGGCTGAAGTCGCCGCCGGCCCAGGCGAGAAGCTGCTCGGCCACCAGCTTCATCACCGGTTCGCGGTCCAGATTGAAATCCTCGCTCTGGCCGGTGCGGGCATGCCAGCGCCGACCCTGGTCACCATCGAGGACGAAGCCGGTGGCCACCGGTTCGGTCAATTCCCAGCGCAGACGATTCGGCCTTTGGAAATAAAAACGTCCCTTCGAGGTGAGAACCTCCTGGAAAACGGCCAGGTGTTTCTCCTGTACGAAGTCGCTGGCCAGAGTGGCGACGTCGGCTGTCTGCCGGCGCAGGCGCTCAAGGACCGCTTCCGGGTTCGGTTCGGCCGCCGCGGCGGCAACCGTGCCGGTGGTGAGCAGCAAAAACAGTACGACAACGATTCGGCGCATCAGTCGGTCGCCTCGCTTTCATCGGCAATCCAGAGCTTGAGGGCGCCCCTGGCAATCGATCGCTCTTTGCGCCAGATCTCCCCCTCGGCCATGGCGAATCCGCCCAGATTTGCCACCGTGCGCAATTCGATCCGCAGCCGATCGCCCACATGCGCCGTCCCGGTGAAAGCGAAGGAACTGACGCCGACCAGAAAACCTTTTCTGACCGGCCGCCCCCGGCGCTGGTCTTCATAGCCCTGCAAGGCGGCAAAGGACTGCGCCAGCATCTCGATGAGTCCGGCCGCCTCCAGGCGACCTTCGGCGTCGGTCAACGGGCCGTCGCCGCGCACCGTCGCGGCGACGGTGGCGCCGCCCCCGGCGCAGGCGCACAGCTCATCGACGAGCCGCATCGGCAGACGGTGCGGGATCAGTTCTTCGGCCGGCCGGGGAAGGGGGAGATCAATCATCGCGGCGCAGCTTTCCTCATCGCCAATAAATCGACAGGTCATCGAAAATCTGGCTGGAAAAAAGGATCCGGCGCAATTTCACCAGGTCGTCATGGAAGACCCGGTCGTTGTTGTACACGGTAAATTCCCGGCTGAGAATTTCGTAAATGCGTCCCGTTCCGCGGCCGAGGCCGGCCGCGTTGCGGAAGGACAGGGCCTGCAGATCGGCCAGGATTTCCATGGTGACGACATGTTTGGCGTTGCTGACCGACTTGAACGCCTTGCGCGCGGCGACTGTTCCCATGCTGACCACATCCTGGTTGGAGGCGTTGCAGGAAATGGAATTCGTGCTCACCGGGCCGGCCAACTGCCGGTTTTCCGCCGTGGTCGAGGTGGCCAGATACTGCGCACCCATAAAGCCCATGGTCAGCCCGGGGGTGCCGGGGATGAGAAACTCGGGGAGGCCCTCGTTCAACTTCCGGTCAAGGTATTTGTTCAGCCGCCGCTCGGAAATGTTGCAGAGAGTGGCGACGGCGATGCACAGGGCGTCCATGCTGAAGCTGATGCTCTGGCCGTGAAAATTGCCGCCATGGATGATCTTTTTTTGCTCCGGAATAATGATCGGATTGTCGTTGGTGCTGTTCGCTTCGGTTTCCACCGTACGCACCGCCATGGCGATCGCCTCGGCCACCGGCGCCAGCACCTGCGGCGTGCAGCGCACCGAGTAGACGTCCTGCACGTTGATGCTCGTCTCGTAGACCGGGCCGTCCTGCTGCTGCTTGCGGATCAACTCGTGCATGTCGGCGCGGCGGGTGATGTTGCGCGACCCCTCATAGAGCCGGCGAATCGTATCGGCAATCTCGATTTGCCCGGCGTGCGGCTTCACCCGGTGCAGGTCCTCGTCGAAGGCATCGTCGATGCCGCCGAAAATCTCCAGGGAAAAGGCGCCGCTGACGCAGGACAGGCGCAGCAGCTTACGGGCGCCGAAGAGGGCGAAGGCGGCCAGGGCGGTCATGGCGCTGGTGCCGTTCATCAGTGCGATACCCTCCTTGTAGGAGAGGCGCATCGGGGTGATGCCCATTTCGGCGAAAACGTCGGCGGTGGGCCGCAGCTGTTCGCGATAATACACCTGCCCCTCGCCGATGATCGCCAGCGACATGTGGGCGAGATGGATCAGATCGCCGGAGGCGCCGACGCTGCCGCATTCGGGAATGAAAGGGGCAATGCCCCGGTTGATCATCTCCCGCATGAATTCCAACAACTCGGTGCGCACACCGCTGTAGCCTTTGACCAGCGTGTTCAGACGCACCACCAAAACGGCCAGGGCGATGTACGGCTTGAGCGGGTCGCCGAGACCGGCAGCGTGGCTGCGAATCAGGTTGATCTGCAAGGTTTCGGTTTCGTTGTCGCCGATAATTTTATTGCACATCGGGCCGAAGGAGGTATTGACGCCGTAGATGATGCGGCGGGCGGCAACTTCCTCCTCAAGAAACCGGCGACTGGCGCGACAGCGCTCCAGGGCGGCCGGGTCGAGCGCCACCTGCCGGTCGCCGACGCCGATGGCGACGATCTCCTCGATGGTCAGATCGTTGCCGTTGAGAATGACAGTAGCTTTATCAGCCATAATGAGGACCTTTCAGAGTGAAACGAAGCGGAAAATCAGCCTGTCGGATAAGAAGACCTGGAGAAACACGGCGTTGCCTGTGTCCATCTCGGGAAATCCATATTGTTTCGGGCCAGCCTATGGTCGGGTTTTGCGGTGATCGAAAAAAACCACCGCTTTGCGTTTGCCTTCCGGCATGGTGCGCGCGGTTACCGTTTCGGCGGCGGCCATCACGACTTCGGGAGTCACCCGCAGCCGTGCGGTCAGTCGTTCGCCGATCGCCTCGGCGCTCAGGGAATTGTCGCGGCAGGCAACGGTCACCCGCAGGCGGTCGGAAAGATGATATTCGTCGAAAACCTCCAGGTAGTAGCCACAAATCGACTCGAATTCCTGCAGCACGGCGAAGACGGCCGGCGGGTAAACGGTGGTGCCGCGAATCTTGAGCATCTGCGCCTTGCGGCCGAGGACCGGTCCGAGGCGCGGCCAAAGAAGTCCACAGGGGCAGGGCTCGGCATGGAGGACGGCGATGTCGCCGGTGCGAAAGCGCAGAAGCGGCATGCCGGTCACCTGCAGCGGGGTGACCACCACCTCGCCCGGCGCTCCGGGCGGCAGCGGCGATCCCGCCTCGTCGACGATCTCGACCGCCGCCAGAGCCGGATGCAGATGCCCTCCCCGGCCGCTTTCGCAATCGGAAAAAGCGGTGGCCATTTCGGTGCTGGCGTAGGTGCCGAACAGGGGGGCCCGCCAGCGCTCCACCAGCCGCTGCCCCAATGGCGAAAGATTCAGCTCGCGGCTGCGAACCGGTTCGCCGATACCGACCAGACGGCGCACTCCGGTCGCCGCCGGATCGATCCCTTCGGCCTGCAGCCGCTCGGCCAGGGCGAGCAGCAGCGTCGGGACGCCGATGATGGCCGTCGGTTTTTGCTGGCGCACCAGCTCCGCCAGCAGGGCGAGATTGCTGGCGCCGGCGCGGATGGCGGTGGCGCCGAGGTGCGCCAGACCCAGAAAATAGGCAAGGCCGGCCATGAAGCAGCGGTCGAGGGCGACGGCGATCAGCACCCGGTCGTCGGGGCCAATGCCCATGCGGCGAAAAGATGACGCTTCATTGGCGGTGAGGCGGTCCAGATCGCGCCGGGTCTGCAAAAGCGGAACCGGCGCGTCGGTCGTCCCCGAGGTCAGGCAGACATCGACAATCGCCGCCGGCTCGACACAGAGGAACTCGCGATGGGCCGCCCCCAGATCCCCTTTGTCGGTGAAGGGGAGGCGGTGCAGGTCGCTGCAGCCGGCAATCTGCCGCAGGTCAATGCCGTTTTCGGCAAAGCGCCGCCGATAAAAAGGGGAATGATCGGCCAGATAGCGCAGATGATCGAGCAGCAGAGCATCCTGATGCGCCTGCAGCGTGGCAAGCGGCGCCATTTCGAATTCGGGATTGTCGACGGCGGAAAACATTATTCGCCTCGATCCGCGCGCATTTTCTGCAAATTCTCCATCATGTCCGCCTTAACCTTTCGCCGCAGATCGCCATGGCTTTCGAAGGAAGTCGAATCCACCGGCGGCAGCGCCCGTAACCGCACCTGGGTCGGCCGCAGCCAGCGCCGGCCGGGCGGCAGGAGCCGATCGGTGCCGGTGATACAGAGGGGGTAGACGGGGCAGCCGAGTTGGCGTGCCAGGCAGAAGGCCCCCGAATAGAAGCGCTGCATCTGGCCGTCCCGGCTGCGGTGCCCTTCGGGAAAAAAAAGGAGATGTCCGCCCTGGGTGATGATGCGCCGGCCGGCCGCCAGGGTTTCGTCCACATTCATCCGCTCGACATCGAGGTACTCGGCCATGCGCATGAAGGCGGCATAGCCGGGTATGCGAAAAGGCCAGGAACGCACGGCAAAGGTGATGTCGAAGACCGGCAGCAGCGCCATGCAATAGGTGTCGAAAAACGACAGGTGATTAATGACGAAAATGCCCGGCGTGTGAAACTGTTCGGCAGACAAATTCTCCCGCCGAAATCGAACGAAGGGGGAGACGATCAGCATCCAGCCCCGGCCGTAAATCCAGATCAGACTCCGGACGATGCGCCCCGCCGGCCAGCCGGCGCCAACCTTTGCCAGCAGCAGATAAAGGGGCGAGAGGGCGATCCCGACCACGGTCCACAACACCAGCAGCGGGTAGACCGCCAGCGTCATCAGCAGCGCCGCTGGGCCGGGGCGCTCCAGAATCACCGGGTTTGTTTCGTTGACTGCCATCTGCCGGATGCCCACTTAGGCAGTTTTGGCCAGAGTTGACTGTTTGCCGATGACGAATCGGTGGATGTCGCCGAGGGTGCGGATCTGGCGAATCGCCTCTTCTTCGCGAATCTTGAAGCCGAAGGCGCCTTCGAGAACGATGACCAGATCGACGATATCCAGACTGTCCAGACCAAGATCGTCAAAGAGTGTCGCGTCGGCGGTCATCGCCAGTGGCTGCAATTCGAATTCCTCGGCCAGGGCGGTATTGATCCGCTCGATGATTTGTTGTTCCGTCATGCAAGACTCCTTAAAACGATCGATGAATTGACCCCCCCCAGGGCAAAATTGTTTTTGATGATGGCGCGCGGCGCCGCCGATTCCACCTTGCGGATATGGCGCAGGGGAGCGCAGGCGGGATCCGGATTATCCAGATTGAGCGTGGGGATGAGACAGCCGCGCCGGAGCATTTCCACTGCCGCCACCAGTTCAAGGGAGCCGCTGGCGGCCATGGCGTGGCCCAGGTGCCCCTTGAGGCTGCTGACCGGCACCTCGCCACCGAAGAGGCGGAAAATAGCGCCCCCTTCGGCGATATCTCCCTGCTCGGTGGCGGTGGCGTGCGCGTTTACGTAATCGATTTCTTCCTTGTTCATCCGGCTGTCGGCGAGGGCCAGGCGCATGCACTGCTCGATGGCGGCGGAGTTCGGATTGGCGATGCTGGCCGGATCGGTCAGGGTGGCAAAACCGGCGACCTCGCCGAGTATCGTCGCTTTGCGCGCTTGCGCCGAAGCGAGGGATTCGAGGAGCAGAATGCCGCAACCCTCGCCGCAGACGACGCCGTCGCGGCCGCGGTCGAAGGGACGGGGGGTCTGCCGGGGCTGCTCATTCCACCTGCAGGAGGCGGCGTTCATGATGTCGAAAGTGCCAGCCGTCAGCGGATGAAACTCGTCGGCGCCGCCGCAGAGCATCCGCTCCTGCCGGCCGAAGGCGATCATCTCATAGCCGTAACCGATGGTCTGACAGCCGGTGGCGCAGGCCGCCGCCGGGGCCAGGAGGCGGCCGGTGAGGCCGAGGGCCTGGGCGACATTGGCGGCGCACGAATGATTCATGATCTGGAAAAAGAGGGTGGACTTCATCCGCTCCAGACTGCGGTCGGTTAGATAATCGACGAAGAAATCCTCCGTCGCCCGGGTGCTGGCCACCGTCGAACCGATGGCCACGCCGGTCAGGCCGTCGGCGCATTCCACCGGACCGAGACCGGCCTGCAGGAGGGCTTCCTGACAGGCGAGGGTGGCAAAAACCGACATGTTCGACATGGAGCGGCGGAATTTGCGCGGAATTTCTTTCGCATCCACCTCCGGCACCGTCGCCGCCACCCGCGTGCGCAAGGTGCCGAGCGCCGCCATCTCCGGCACGTTGCGAATGCCGCTTTCTCCCCGCAAAAGGGCCGACAACAGGGAGTCCACTCCGCGGCCGAAGGGAGAGACCGACCCGGTGCCCGTTATCACTACTCTTCTCAACGGCATGCTCTGAGATCCTTCTGAATGCGCTCATGGCCGACAATATGGGCGCAAGCGAGAAAAGCCGAGGTCATGGCGCCCATCACCCCCGGCGCCGCTAAGGCCTGACCGGCAAGATAAAGGCCGGGCACCCGCGTTGGCGAATGCAGGCCGAGTTGTCCCGCCCGATGGCTGACGCCGTACAGGCTGCCGGTGGGCGTATGACCGTAATCGCGCAAAGTCAATGCGGTAGCCCCCTCGGACCACCGGGTCCGCGCCGGGAAATCGGGATAAAAATCGGTAATGCGACAGATCATTTTCTGCACCATTCGCGCCTTTGCTTCGACATAGTCCCCGGGCCGCTTACCGGTCGTTGTCTGCGCCCAGGCTTCCGGGAAGTCGGGAGAAAATGGCGCCAGTGCGAGAAACCCTTTTCCCTCGCCCGCCGCCGGACTGGCAGCGGTCAGATAGAGCGGTCCCCCCGTCGGTTCCTCGTTCTCAAAGCTGCCGGCGCTTTCCGGTTCTTCAAGAAGAAAGAGGTTGCCGCCGGCGAGCGGTTCCGGCAGGGTGTCGGCGCCACCGAAAAGCAGACCGGCCGAAGGGGTCTCGGCCATCCCGCGCAGGCGTTTGCGGTAGGCCGGACGAAAAACGCCTTCCGGCAGCAGATCGGCAAGCAGGCGCGGATGCGCGGTGAACACGCAACCCCCGCAGGCAATGCGGCGCCCTCCGGCCATGCGGACGCTTTCCGGCAGGCCGCCGGGGGCCAGTTCAATGGCGGCCGCCCCTTGGCCCAGGTAAAGGTCGATCCCGTACCGGGAAAGTTCTGCGGCGTATGCCTCGGCCAGGTTTTTTCCGCCCCCCTTCAGCTTGTGGGCGGACTGATAGTATGGGCCGACAACCAAGGCGTGCAACGCAAACGGAGCCTGCCGTGGAGGCACGCCGTGCAACAGGGTGTGCGCGGTCAATACGCCCTGCAGCAAGCGGTTGTCGGTCAGTCGATCGAGAACCTCCTGCAACGTTTCCCCTCGATCGAGCGTGGCGCTAAAACCGGCATCGACATTGAGGAAGGGGAAGGAGGCGCATGAGCGGTCGATCTCTTGCAGATAACCGGCGATGGCCGTTCGGTTTTGCGGAAATGCATCGGTCAATCTTTCCTGCAAACGGCCGGGACCGCAGGCGAAGCGGAATTCGAAATCCGGCCGCCGGCAGCGGATCGTATCGAAGGCCTCCGCGTCGAGAGGCTCTTTCTCCAGTCGGTCGGCAATGCCGAGATAGCGGCAGAGAAGATCGAAACATTCCCCTTCTCCCAGGCCGCCGGCATAATGAAAGCCGGTATCGAACTGCAAGCCGTGGCGCTGGAAGCCGCGGACGAGGCCGGCAATCCGCTCCCCTTTTTCGATGATCGCCACGCTGTATCCGTGGCGGGCCAGAATCAGTGCGGTGCTAGCGCCGGCAACACCGCCGCCGATGACCGCGTAGTCGTATTTCATTCGGCAAAGCGCAGCAGCAGGCAGGAATTGGTGCCGCCGAATCCGGCGGAATTGCACAACACGTGCTCCGGCGCCCGGGGGATCGCCTCGGTAATGATGTTCAACCCGGCCGTCCTCTCGTCCGGTTGCCGAAAATTGACGTTGGGCGCGATGAACCCGGCGCGGGCCATGATGACTGAATACACCACCTGTGAGGCGCCGGACATCCACAGCTCGTGCCCGGTCATCGATTTCAGGGAGGAGACGGGCGGCGTCCGGGGACCGAAAACGGCCCGGATGTTTTCCGCCTCGGCGGCGTCGCCGGCCGGTGTCGAGGTGGCGTGGGCGCACAGGTAATCGATATCCGCGGGGCAAAGCTGGCCGGCGGCGATACTTTTGCGCATGGCGCGTTGCAGACCGTCGCCGCTCGGAACGGAGATGCTTTCACCGTCGGAAGAAAAGCCGTAACCGATAACCTCCCCGAGAATGGCCGCCCCGCGCGCCTGGGCCAGATCGTAGCGCTCCAGCACCAATGCCGCCGCGCCGCCGCTCGGCACCAGACCGTCCCGGTCCGCATCGAAAGGTCGGCAGGCGGCGGACGGAGCGTCCACCCGGACGGAAAAGGCGTTGAGACCGTCGAAACTGCACATCGACTCCCAGTTGATTTCCTGGGCGCCGCCGCAGATGACCCGCTCCTGGCGTCCCAGGGCGATCAGATCGGCGGCTTGGCCGATGGCATGGCCGCCGCTCGAACAGGCGGAGCTGATCGTCCAGCAGGCGCCCCGGGTGTTGAGCAGCGTATTGAGGTTCATGGTGATGGTCGAGGTCATCGAGCGAAATACCTGGCCGCTGCCGATGCCCTTGGTCTCTCCGCTCCGCTGCAGCGCCTGCACCTGTTCCACGGCGGCAATGCAGCTCGAATCGCAGCCGAACACCAGACCGGTCTCTTCGTTGCGGATTTCCTCCGCCGATAAGCCGGCCTGGGCCAGGGCATCAAGGGCGGCGGCATGCGTCCAGACGGCGAAATCCGGCATGGTTTTGCGCTGTTTTTTCGACAGGTGGCGGGCGGGATCGAAATCGCGGATAGCGCCGGTGAGGGGGCTGCGAAATCCTAAGGCTTGTCGTTGCGGGTCGATGAAAATTCCCGATTTTCCCTGGCGCAGCGCCTCCCGCACCGATTCCCGATCATTGCCGAGGCAGGAGACGATGCCAACGCCGGTGATGGCTACCTTGAACATGCGATCCTTCCGAGATTCATTCATGCCAAATGTCGCAATCAGGCATACATCGAATTGCTACATGTAGGTGCCGCCATTGACGGCAATGATCTGACCTGTGATGTACGATGCTTTTTCCGAACAGAGGAAACCGACCACTCCGGACACCTCTTCCGGGCGGCCGACGCGCCCGAGGGGAATCATCGGCAAAATGCGTTCCCGGGGGAGATCCTTGAGCATTTCCGTTTCGATGAATCCGGGCGATACGGCGTTCACCAGCACATTGCGTTTGGCGACTTCGGCAGCCAGGGCGCGGGTGGCGCCGATGACGCCGGCTTTGGCGGCCGAATAGTTGACCTGGCCCGGCATGCCGCTCTGTCCCGACGTCGAGACGATATTGATGATCCGCCCCTGACGCTTTTTCAGCATCGGCTGCAGCACCGTTTTGGTCACCTGGAAAAAGCCGCCGAGATTGACATCGAGAACATCCTGCCATTCTTCCTGGCGCATCCAGATCATCAGGGCGTCGCGGGCGAAGCCGGCGTTGTTGACCAGAACATACGGGACGGATTCTTCGAGCAACGGCTCCAATGCCGTTTTCACCGCCTGCGCATCGGCGACGTCGAAGGGAAGGAGGCGGCACTGGCGGCCGAGGGCTTCGATGCCCGCCTGCACCTGCAGCGCGGCGTCCCGGTCGCTGCGGTAATTGAGCCAGATGTCGTAACCGTCGCCGGCCAGGGTGAGGGCGATGGCCGCGCCGATGCCGCGACTGGCGCCGGTGACCAATGCGATTTTATTGCTCATAGAAAAACCTGCTGTTGCGAGTTCAAGCCCAGATTGCTTCAGGCACGCTTCCTTTTGCCCTGACGACGAAAGAGGCGCCGAAGCGGCCAGCACGGCTTCCGGCGGTGCGGCGGATGGGCGCGGGGCAAAGGGCACGGCCTGGGCAAATGTACACCATTTTTCCCCCGTATATCAACAGTGCTGCGCCCGCGAAGTTATTAAAAATCATTGCAAAAAATGCAGAATTAGGTTTTCGGGCCGGGCCTTTTCATCGGCCGCCGAAGCTGGCGCGCAGGCAACCGTAGAGGAAGCATTGGCGAGCGCCCGGCCATATCCGATGCCGGGGCGCTATTTTGCGGGAGAAGGGATGCCTGCCGGATGCAGAGGAGGGGCTGGAAGGACGGGCGTACTTTAGGCTTGGGCGGCGACTTGCGCCCACACCCGGCGAAGAAGCGCGGTGACCTCGGCGCCGTGCGTCCAGGCCAGGGCGTGACCGGCTTCCGGCAATACCTGGCAGTTGGCCACCGGTGGCGGCAGCATGATCGGATCGAGCGCGCCGTGCAGCGCGAAAACCGGGGAACGGACCGGATCGCCGCACCGGTAGGAGAGCAGCATGCGGCCACCGCGCAGAATTTGATCTTTCGGAATTTCTATCAGCATCTCGTGGGCCAGACGGCAGACCTCCGGACCTTCCGGGGCGAAGATGTACTGCATTGCCCGCTCCGATTGCAGAAATGGAAGGAGGAGAAATGGCGGAAGCTTCTCCACCCATTTCTGCCCTGGAATCGGTCGCAGGCCGGCGGCATCGAGGGCGCCTCCCAGCAGCACCAGAGCCGAAACCGGCTGACGGCGGGAGATGGCGGCGGCGACCACACTGCCGAAAGAAGATCCGCCGACCACGTCGTCGCTGCCGACGTTGAGGGTTTCCGCGGTGCGGCGGGCAAATGCCGGCAAATCTTCCCCCCTCTTGGGGATCAGGTGCCGAGGGGTGAGGAGAGGCAGATCGGAGCGGTCGATGTTCTCGAACATGCGCTCGTTGGCGCCCAAGCCTGGCAGCAGTATGATCCTGCCCATCCCGATCTCCTTTCCTTGCCATGGTGTATTCGAATGAAAAGGCCCGCCGGTAAGTACCGCGGGCCGATTCTCCTGCTGACATTTCTTGCTACCTGCCGCCCTTTTTCAGGTCGACCAGGATCAGCTTGGCGACTGCTTTCAGGGTTTCGAACACCCCCTCGCCGGTGGTGGCGCAAGCTTCGAAATCGGGGACGTTATCGGGGTTGAGCAGCTTGCGCAATTCGTCGAGGGGGGTGAGGTTGGGCAGGTCGCGTTTGTTGTATTGGACAACAAAGGGCAGGTTTTCCAACTGATATCCCTGCTCCTCGAGGTTCGTCTTGAGATTTTCCATGCTCTCGATATTGGCATCGAGGCGATCCTCCTGCGAATCGGCGACAAATACCACGCCGTCGACCCCCTTGAGGATCAGTTTGCGGGAGGCGTCGTAGAAAACCTGTCCGGGAACGGTATAGAGGTGAAATCTGGTCTTGAACCCACGAATTTCGCCGAGGGCGAGGGGGAGAAAATCAAAGAACAGAGTCCGTTCGGTTTCGGTGGCGAGGGAGATCATCTTCCCTTTCGCGTCTGGAGCGGTTTTCTGGTAGACAAGCTGAAGATTGGTGGTTTTGCCACACAACCCCGGCCCGTAATAAACGATTTTGCAATTGATCTCGCGCGAGGCGTAATTGATGAAAGACATGCGTCCTTACCCCGTTTCAGCTGAAGAGATTATCGATATCATCGTCAGTGATTTCAGCAAAGGGGCTCTGCGATGTTCCCCCCTTCTCCATCTCTTCGGCTTTTTTGGCCAGATCGTGGAAAATGGTTCCCAGCTCATCGCTGCTCTTCTTAACCCTGAGGCGGACCAGACCGAGAGAACTGCGGGCATCGAAAATTACCACCAGAATGACCCGACCGGCGACAATGGAGATGTGCAGGTTGTCCTTTTCCCCCTCGTGAAACAGAATCGAGAACTCTTTTTCCCCGATGAGCTTGGCCAGGCCGCCGGTGGCGGCGATGTTTCCCGCCGTCAGAGAAGCGAGGCTGGTGGTGTCCAGATTCTCGGTGGCGCCGGT
>JBAYQP010000004.1:0-113750 GCA_041677125.1 Desulfuromonadales bacterium
CAAGCCGGAGGCTGGTACTGAAGGCCGGGAAAGATCGGCAGTTGAAACAGAAGATTGATCGGGTGGAGGGGTATTTTGGTATTGTCACAAGTTGAGACCTGACCCCTTAGTAGTGTTCTACAAGGATGTCGCTGTAACCGGAAGTTTTTCTAAGACCAGTCGCCATCTTGAGAAGAAACCTCGACCCTTGGGGCTATGGGGCGCTAAACCAGCAGGGCCTTTCTTGATTATAGATCGCAATGCCCACACGTTTGTTAATAGAGGGGTGTCGTTTTATTTGACGGATCACGGCTCTTCCCCGTGGTGGAGTCTGGGGGAGAGGACCTATAAATCCTATGTATTCATGCCGAAGTCTTCGGACTCTCGGAAACCGCCTAGGGACCCGCCCCCCACGCCATTGGATCACTTGCTTGCAACGGGGGACTATTCGATGCAGGAGGACGCCGATCACCCTGTGCCCGAGAACAAATCATGGCAATGCGCGTTGCGCGAAATCGACCGCAACTGGTTCATAACCCGATGTATTGAACCTTATTCAAGGAGGTGGAAATAATGATTTACAAAATACGTTGCCCTCTATTTGGGAAGGTAAAACTTTGAGAACGCATCGAGTCTTACGTATTGTAATTTGTTCAATTGGATCTTTGTTGCTCACTATTATAGTAGAAATTATTTCATTCAAAATACTAATTTATTGGTATATGTATAATAATAATATTATGTCGAGAGCTGAAATGTCAGATGATTATGGATTTGCCATGCTATTTTTATTTTGGTTTATAATATTATTGATCTTGTGTTTGCCTACAAGCTTTCTTATTTTTTGGAAGGCATCTAAAAAGTAGTTTTGAAACAAAACATTAATCCAAAGGAGGGTTTCTATGTCTAATTCAGGTTACGAGGATTACGGGTATGCTTTTCCTATCCCTTCCGGTGTTTCGGTAGACCAAAATATGCGGATGGCAAAGGAGTTTTCTGCCGAAAATGACCTTTCAAATAGCCGTGAGGAAGCTCTTCTTTCAAGCCTTACAGGCGCCCAACAAGGCGCTTGAAGCGACGCCGGAAAGCGTTGCGGCTTTTTCATGCTGCGGCAGCGGCGCTTCGGGCCGCAAATGCGGGTTAAGCAACCGTTATGACTGTCCTGCGCACACTCCGTGCGCGTCACCAGTACCATCACAACTGTAGGGGGAAGGACATGAAGCGATTTGAAGGCAAGACCGTCATTATCACGGGGGCAGCATCTGGCCTCGGGCTCGCTACGGCGAAGCGTCTGGGCGACGAAGGCGCCAACCTCGTTCTGGTCGATCTGAAGGCAGAGGCGCTTGAAGCGGCCCGTGATGGTCTCGCAGAGAGCACCAACGTGATCTGCGTTGCCGCGAACGTATCTGATCTTGAGCAGGTAAAGCTCTACGTACGCAAGGCGCTCGACGCGTACGGAAGTATCGACGGATTCTTCAATAATGCCGGAATCGAAGGGAAGCAGAATCTGACCGAGGACTTCGGCAGAGAGGAGTTCGCCAAGGTCATCGGTGTCAATCTGAACGGCGTCTTCTTCGGCATGTCCGAAGTGCTGAGAGTAATGCGTGCGCAGAGGTCGGGCGCCATCGTCAATGCCGCCTCAGTGGGAGGAATTCGCGGCGTCGGCAACCGGTCCGGCTATGCCGCAAGCAAGCACGGTGTCGTTGGCCTGACGCGTAACAGCGCCATTGAGTACGGTCAGTATGGCATTCAGATCAACGCCATCGCACCGGGTGCAATCATGACGCCGATGGTTGAAGGTTCGCTACGTCAGATGGGCGGCGACGAATGGGAAGCCGTTGGGAAGAAGTTTGTTGAGCCGAACCCCATGAAGCGCTTTGGCAAACCGGAGGAAGTTGCAGCGCTAGTCGCCTTCCTGTTGTCTGGTGAGTCAGGTTTCATCAACGGCGCCGTCATCACGATCGATGGTGGCCAATCGTACAAGTACTGATATGCCGCGGAAGTGGTGACGAGAACAAGGACGCGGCCTGAAATCTACCGGAATCTCCGGGACCTGACACGTAACCATTCAATGAAGCCGACGACCCCGGAAAGCGTTGCGCTTCTTTCCAGCCGCAGCGGCGGCGCGGCTTATTGAAATCGTTAGGCGTCTCCACACTGAGGATCATGCGTATGCAACAGTGGATTTTTCTTTCCGTAGCAATTGTTAGCGAGGTCATTGCGACTTCTGCTCTGAAGGCATCTGAAGGGTTTTCGCGTCTATGGCCTTCGACTATCGTCATCGCTGGCTACGCGGCGGCTTTCTACTTTCTCTCACTCACACTCAAAGCAATTCCGGTCGGGGTGGCCTATGCAATCTGGTCCGGCGTTGGCATCGTTCTAATTGCGCTGATTGCTTGGATTCTCTATGGGCAAGCTCTCGATCTTCCGGCAATCATAGGCATGTCGCTCATTGTGGCTGGCGTCGTCGTTCTCAATTTGTTTTCCAAGGCTATCTCTCACTCATGATTCGCCCAACCTATCATTCCACCGGACCTGCGCAAAAAACCGCGCAGGCCGGTGAATTCAGACGTAGAAGCTTGAGAAAGAGCAGGGGAGCCATTCGTAATGCCACTATTTGAGATGACCGGGGAAAACCTTGTTCCTGTGGAGCAAGCGAACTTCGCACTTGAGAAGGAGTTGCAGACCCTGATTGAGAGGAACCTTGCTGCGGTGTTTAACTGCCGTTTTGTCGCCTCAGAGTTCTCAACGGGTGCATTACATGCTGGGCGAATAGATAGCCTGGCGCTGTCCGAGGACAACAATCCGGTAATTATTGAATACAAGAAAGTCGAATCTTCCGAGCTTATAAACCAGAGCCTTTTCTACCTGCACTGGATTCAGGACCACAAGGGTGATTTCGAAATAGCTGTTCAGCGGGCACTCGGAAACGGCGTTGAGGTGGACTGGTCCGATGTGCGAGTTATCTGCATCGCACCGAACTATAAGAAATATGATCTGCATGCGGTTCAAGTGATGGGGGCGAATATTGAGCTATGGAAGTACCGCCTTTTCAAGAATGGCTCCATTTATCTTGAGGAGGTGTTCCAGGCAACCAAGGTCGCCACGACGCCATCTTCTGCCGATGGAGGAAAGAATCCGGTCATGGTGGAGGCTGGAAAAAAGGCGGCTCAAGTACGCGCTACAGCCACTTATGAATTTGAAGAACACCTTGAGGGTAAGCCTGCCCACATCCAGTCACTCATGCACAGTATTCGGGAATTCATTGTTGGGCTCGATCCTGCTGTCGAGGAAGTGCCAAAGAAATTCTACGTTGCTTACAAAATTTCTCAGAATATTGTTTGCATGGAGCCGCAGAGTCGAAACATCAAGCTGTTTCTGAAACTAACTGCGGGTGACGTGGAATCGCCTCCGAGGCTCTATCGCGACGTGACAGAGATCGGGCACTACGGCACCGGGGATTCTGAGTTCACCATCTCATCGGAGCAAGATTTTGAGCTGGTCAAACCGTTCATCGAATTGGCGTACAACAAGGTTGGCGGGTAACGCTTCTAACACGGCGCTCCAGCCGACCGCTCAACCGCTGCGCGGTTTCGCGTCGGCTGAACTTGCTAAACATCGCGCCCCTCCCCGCGTTCTTCATGTGTCACCCCGTCACGAATGTGGTAGATGCGTTTGAAGGTCGGAATAATCTTCTCGTCATGGGTGACCACGATGATGGCGGTTTCAAACTGGTGCGCCATTTCGTTCAAGATCCGGACGACCGCCAGTGCGCGCTCACTGTCGAGGGGCGCCGTCGGCTCGTCGGCGAGAATCACCGGCGGGCGATTGACCAGACCACGGGCGATCGCCACCCGCTGCTGCTCGCCGCCGGAGAGCTGGGACGGGATCGCCCTGGCGCGGTGGTCCACATCCAGCGCCTGCAGCAGTTCCAGCGCTCGTTTGCGGGCTTGCGCGTTCGAAGTCCCAGCGAGCATGGCGGGCAGGGCGACGTTGTCGGTGACGTCGAGAAACGGAATGAGATACGGCGCCTGAAAGACGAAGCCGATCCGGTCGCGACGCAACGCGCGCAGATCCTTGACCTTCCATCTTTGGTCATAGATGACTTCTTCGCCGAGGGTCATCTGGCCGGCGCTCGGCTCGATGACCGCGCCCAGGCACTTGAGCAGAGTGCTCTTGCCGGAACCGGAAGGTCCGATCAGGCCGACGACCTCGCCGGGCGCCACCTGCATATCGACCCCCTTCAGCGCATCCACCGCGGTGTCGCCGCTGCCAAAGCGCTTCTGCAAACCGTGAATGCGAATTCCTCTTTCGCCCATATCAACCTCCGATCGCCTCGGCCGGATCGACCTTGAGGGCGGCCCGGATCGCAATGATGCTTGCCAGCACGCAGATGATCAGGACAGCGATGAAGCCGCGAACCGAATCAAGCGGTTCGAGCAGGACATACTTGGGGAAATAAGGAGCACCGAAGGTGGCGGTGATCTTGCCGACAACAAAACCGATGACGCCCAGGGCAACGGATTGCTGGAGAATCATGGCGGCAATCGTCCGATTGCGGGTGCCGATCAGCTTCAGCACGGCAATCTCGCGGATTTTTCCCAGGGTCAGTGTATAAATGATGAACGCGATGATGGCGGCGCTGACGACGGCAAGGATCATCAGGAACATGCCAATCTGCTTGGCCGAGGTGGCGATCAGTTTGCCGACGAGGATCGTCTCCATCTGACTGCGGGTGTATACCGTCAGCCGCTTCCAGGTGCGGATGGTCTCCGCCACCTCTTCGGCTCGCCGCCCCGGCTCGATCTGCACCAGGACGGCGTTGACATAGGGGTTGCGGCTTTGCGAGTCGATCACCGCAGCCAACAGTCCGGGGACTCCGGGGCGACTGAAGGCCGGGTTTTCGGCTGTTCGTCGCCGCTGCTGCCGGATGGCGTCATTGTCCTTGAGAAACTGCGCTTCCTGGGCGTCCTTGAGGGGAATGAAGACCAAAGGATCGCCATTGGAAGAAACCATCCGCCGGGTGAGTCCGACCACCGTATAGTAGTTGCGACGGATCTGCAGGCGGTCGCCAATCCGGAAACCCGTTGCGATATCGGCCACCGCCTCGTAGTGACCGCGGGTAATCTGCCGACCGGCGACGAGATGCGGCGGCCAGCCGGGGGTTCCCGGCCCGTCGGCGGATATTCCCGCCACCATGGCGCGGACATCGCGCCCGCCCTGACGCACCTGCATGGTAAGATAGGTGACGTTGGCCGCCCGATCCACCCCGGACACGCCGCGAATCCCCCGCCACACATCATCGTAGAGGCTTGACGATTCGGCATACGGTCCGAGCGTGTCTTTCTGGACGACCCAGAGGTCGGCCCCGCTGCTGTCGAGCAGCACTTTGGCATCGTCCACCATCCCGCGGTAGACCCCAGCCATGACCAGCGTCACCCCGATCAAAAGCCCAAGACCGATGCCGGTGAATACGAACTTCCCCCAGGCATGCAGGATGTCGCGGCCCGCCAGGCTGATCACGGCTGCGTTCCCGGCAATCTTTCCGTGATCCTGATCCGGCTGCGGGCGTGCAGGGCTTTTTCGCTGTAGGCGACCACCTGATCGCCGGCCGTGAGCCCTTCCCGAACCTGCACTTCGCCATCCAGATCAGAGCTGCCCAGGGTCACCGGGGTGAAGCGCAGCCCCCTGTTCACGCTTCGCCACACCCCCAGCGTTCCATCGATGCGCTTTATCGCCGCATTGGGAATGATCGGCTCCGGCGGCAGCGCGGGCAGCTCGACGGTGACCTCGGCCAGTTCGCCGATCGGAGGCAGTGGCTCGGGAATTTTGTCGAAGACCACCTTGGCGAGAAGTTCCTCCGTCACCTCGTCCGCCACCGGCTCGACGCGGAGAACGCGGCCAGCTTTCCCTTCTCCCGACTGCGAACGCAGAGTAATTCGTGCGGGCAGATTGGCCGCCAATCCTTGCGCCCGAATCTGGTCGAAACGCACATTGATCCACAAACTGGCCGGGTCGATCGATTCCACCACCACCTCGCCCGCCACCACCGCCGTCCCCGGTTCGACATTGCGCGCCACAATCAGCCCATCGGCAGGGGCGATGAGCTTCAGGTTGCCGCGCTCGGCGAGGAGCGCTTCGCCTTCGGCGCCAACGCGGGCGATCTCCTCCCTTGCGGCTTGCAGCGCCGCCTCGGTGATGGCCAGCTCCTGCTTCTTCGTGGCAACGGTCTCCTCGCTTGTGGAGCGCGCCTTCAGCAGCTCTTCATAGCGGCGGGCCTGGGTCCGCGCGTAAGACATCCGCGCCTGCGCCTCGACCAGCTGGGCCCGGGCCCGTTTCAGCGCCGCCTCCTGAGCGCGAATGCGGTCATCAAAATCGACGGGGTCCATTTCGCCGAGCACCTGGCCGGCTTTGACCTGATCCCCGACATCGACCTCCAGGCGCTTGACCCTGCCGGCGTAGGTGGGGCCGATCTTGTAGGCGTAGCGCGCCTCGACCGTGCCAATACCGAAAAGCGCCGGGGAAATGGGCGCTTCCGCCACCGTGGCGAGCACGATGGAAACCGGCGCCAGGGGACCTGAGCGCAGGGCAACATAGGCAAAAAGCGCGAGCAGCGGAATGAGCACCGCCAGCAAAGACAAGGTGCGTTTTTGTACCGGTAGACGCCTCATGACAGCCTCCCGATACCCCTTTGGTAGATGGCGAAGACCCCCGGTGCATCGCGCCGGATTTGCTCAACATCCCCGGCCAGCAGCGACTGCATCACCAGACCCTGGATCGTGCCGACGAAGAGGGCGCCCGCGGCTTCCGCGTCCGTTTCGGGGTCTATTTCCCCGGCGATTTTTCCCTGCTCGATCAAGCGATGGAGGCGCTCTGAATAGCGGCGGATGAGCGTCTGCACCATCCTTTTCGGCGGCGTTTCCTCGGACCTTTGCAGCTCTCCGAAAAGAATTCGCGGCACCCCCGGGTGCTCGGCGACAAAATCCACATGCGCAAAGAACATGGCCTCAAGTTGGGCGAGAGGCGATGACGCCGTTTGCACGGCCTTGTCCACTCGTTTGAGCAGGCACTCGGCCACCCATTCCATAACCGCCTGCAGGATCGCTTCCTTGGTGGGGAAATGCCGAAAAAGAGCGCCCTGCGTCAGGCCCATGCGTTTGGCGATGGCCGATGTCGTGATCTCGTTCGGATTCTGCTCGCCGGCAAGCTCGACAACCACTTCGACGGTGACGGCGCGGCGCTCTTGCGCGGGCAGATGTTTGGGTAAGGTCATGGGGAACGCCTCCAAAAGTAAGTAATCAATTACTATCTTATGGAGGCAAAACTATGCTGTCAAGTTGTTTCCTCGGGGAACGCCGGTTCGAGGAAAACCACCAGAAGCAAAGCGGGAAACGTTGTGGCAGGGGCCATTGGATTCAGCACGCGCCGGCGGAAAAGGCCCTGCTCGGGCCTTCTCTGCCGGCATCTTCGGTGACGAGCGTGCTCGCGTCGCCTGCATCCTGGCTGCGGCTGCGCAGCCAAGACCGACTATTCCTCGAACAGCTTGCCTTCCTGCTGCATGCGCAGCACGAAATTTTTTGCCCGGCCGCCCGGCGCGATGATGCCGTAGGCCAGGGCCTCCTTGATTTCCGCTGCCGTTGCGCCTGCCTCCTTCGCGACCGCGAAGTGTTTGCTCAGTCAGTCCGGACAGCCAACCGCCACGGCGCAGGCGATTCGGATCAACTCGCGGGTGCGCAGATCCAGCACCTCTTCGTACTCGAAATCAAAAACCTTCTTGCGTATTTTCATCGCTCACCTCCTGGGAAAAAGGGAGAATCGGATCCTCCCGCGACCGGATCAACCGAAAGAGCAGAGGTATTCGGCGATCCCCGATGCGACGGCGATTTCGAAAGATGAATTGGCGGGGACATCGAACCAGCTGCCGGCGGCATAATCGTTCCAGTCGGTCGCGCCGGCCACTTTCGCCCGGCATTGGCCGGCAATGATGGCCATGCGCTCCGGCGCGGCGGTGTTGAAGGAGTAGCTGCCGGGATAGATCAGACCCAAGGTTTTGCGGCTGCCGTCGGCAAGCACAAGGGTGTGGCTGACCACCTTGCCGTCAAAGTAGATGCTGGCCTTGCAGGGGACGGTGACCTGGGTGAACTGGTCGGGCTGGGACATGGCGGCGAATTCCTCCTGTTACGTTCGGGCCCGGTGGCTCCGGGCTGGGCAGCCTATGTCGCATTAGACCCGCCGCAAAGGGGTTTGTCAATGCGGAAAAAGGCGGGCGAAATGGTGGCCGCCAGGGCTTTCTGCTATAATTGCGGGATGGGAAAGTTGCCGTTTTTGCGTCTTTTTCTGCTTTCGGCAGGGTTGCTGTGGCTTCTGATGGCAACCCTTGCGCCGGTCGCCGGCGCCGCTGCCCGGACGCCGGGCCAGTTACGGGGTAAAACCGCCCGGCCGCAGGAGCCTGCGGATCGCTATCTCCGGCCCAAGCCGCCGGCGCCCTACCGACCGGACGAGCGCTTTCTTTCGCCCCCGGCGCGCCAGCCCCTTCCCCCGCCGGCCGCCGATTTCGGTCGCCGCCGGCTCGCCCCGTATCCGGCCGGCGAGCGGATCCGCATCTGCACCCGCTATGGCGGCGAGCTGTTCTGCTACGACGATCCCTATCCGCGCATTCCGCGCCGCGGGGCAACTCCCGAAAAGTCCGACTGAAGACCGCCGGCGCGGGCGAATACGTTCATCCGGTGACCGGGTTTGGCTTTCGTCCGGCCGATCAGTAGATTTTTCGCCGGGAGAAAGTCGAGCCGATGACGGTGAAGGTGTTCTCGACAATAAACAGCGCGTCGGGATCCTCGGTGAACACGATCTCTTCCAGGCGCTTGAGCTGGATATTGTTGATCACTGTCAGCAGCACCTGCTTGCGCCCGTTCTTGTAGGCGCCCCGGCCATCGAGAAAGGTCGAGCCGATGCGCCCGGTCTTTTGAACACCCAGCCGAGACCGAACATGGGAATGTTGAGCAGGATGTACCAGATGCCGGGACCGAGCCTGTCGGTGGCTTGATGGACGAGCACCGACACCCCGAAGAGTCCGGAGGGGACAAAACCGTGCGCGGCGGCGATCCCCTTCAGGGCCACCGTGTAGAGCAACGTCCCGCAGGTGATCAGCATCAGGTTCCAGGGGATGGAAAAAGTGAAATCGCACGCAGGCCGGGACACGACAATCTCCTTTTATCTGCCGGGAAAGGCTCTAACGGAACATAGGCGGGATAAATTGTCAAACTCGCGGGCGCCAAGCCATGCGCAGCCGCCTATTCCGGATATTCCGGTTCGAATTTGTAGCCGACGCCGTAGACCGAACGGATCAGGCTCGCCTCCGACGCGGCAAGGCCGATTTTGCGGCGCAGCTTTTTGATGTGGCTGTCGATGGTCCGGTCGCTGACAATACGCCGATCGGGGTAGATGCGATCCATCAACTGGCTGCGGGAGAAAAGGCGTCCCGGGTGGATCGCCAAAAAATGCAGCAGCTTGAATTCGACGGCGGTCAGGTGCAGATCGCGTCCCTGCCAGAGCGCCCGATAGCTGCTCTCGTCCAGCAGCAATCCGGAGGCGCCGGGCGCCGGCCCGGCCCCGGACCGGCGCAGCACCGCCTTCACCCGCGCCACCACTTCGCGCGGACTGAATGGCTTGCAGATGTAGTCGTCGGCGCCGAATTCCAGCCCGAGCAGGCGATCGATCTCTTCGACGCGGGCGGTGAGGATGAGGATCGGCACCGTGGAAAAGGTGCGAATCTCCCGGCAGATATCCATGCCGTCGCACCCCGGCAGCATCAGGTCGAGGAGGATCAGGTCGGGGCGGTTTTCCCGCACCCAGCGCACCACCTGCAAGCCGTCCTCCAGATGCACGGGGTCGAATCCGGCCTGCCGCAGATAATCGACCAGCACCTCGGCCAGCTTGCGCTCATCCTCGACGATCAGGATCGTGCTCATCTTCCCTCCTTTTGCTCCGGAAGCGCGACCTGCAGCCACAAACCGCCGAGGGGCGAGGGGCGAGCGCTCAGCCGTCCTCCGTGCGCTTCGGCGATATTGCGGCAGATGGCCAAGCCGAGACCGGCGCCGCCGGTGCGACGATTGCGCGAGCCCTCCACCCGGTAAAAGCGTTCGAAAAGCCGCGCCATTTCATTTTCCGGCATCCCCGGCGCGCTGTCGAGAATATCCACCACCGCCATTTCCTCCAGACCATGCAGGCGCACTGCAATCCGTCCGCCGGCGTCGGTGTAGTGCAGAGCGTTGTCGAGCAGGTTGGCGAACATCTGGCGCAGGCGCTCGCCATCGGCAAACACTGCGATGGGCCGGCCGGGCAGTTCGGCCGCCAGCGCCAGGCCCCGCCGTTCGATTTCGGGCCGATAGCCGGCGAGCAGGTCATCGAGAAGTTCCCTCAGGTCCACCCCTTCCTTGCGATAACTGAGCGCCCCCACATCGGAAAGGGCGAGTTGGTGCAAGTCGTCGACCAGCCGACCGAGTTGCAGCACTTCAGCGTGCAGCGAATGGATGGCGGCCGGGGTCGGCTGGCGGATGCCGTCCTCGATCGCCTCGATCTCGCCGCGCAGAACGGCCAGCGGGGTGCGCAGCTCGTGGGAAACATCGGCCAGCCATTGCCGGCGCGCCTGCTCGGTTTTGTCGAGGGTGTGCGCCAGCGCATTGAAATCGGTGGCGAGTTGCCCCAGTTCGTCGGCCGAATCGATGCGCACGCGGCTGGCATAATGGCCGGCCGCAAGGCGGTGGGTGGCGGCGGCGAGCGCCCGAATCGGTCGCAGCAGGCGATTCGCCAGGGGCAGGGCGAGCCCGGCGGAAACCAGAAAGACGAAAACCCCCAGCACGGCAATGGCGAGTTTCTGCTGCTCCACAAAGCGCAGCTCATGGCTTTCGGTCAGTCGTTCCCGAGGCAGCAGGCCCAGGTAGCCGACCACCGCGCCGTCGACCTGCAACGGGCGTAGAGTCGTTTCCGTCGCCCGGCGCGCGGGGCCGAAGATCGGCTGGCGGTCGGCATCGAGCAGCAGCAGGCGGCCGCGGTGGGGCGGCGGCCCATGGCCATCCGTTTCGCGCCAGCGCGCGGACCGCCCCGAATGTCGCGCCGGCGGCTCCAGCGGCTCAGCTTCCCGATTAGCGGCCTGGCGCAGCCAGCGCCAGGGATCGCTGCGCACAACGTTCCAGTTCCCCTGCTCCGCATAGGTGTGCTCCAGTCCGCTGGCCAGGCTTTCCAGCCTCTCCTGCTCGATGGTGTTGACGTAGCGCAGAAAACCGCGATCGACGCTCCATTGCAGCAGCAGGAACATGCACAGCACGACAGCGCCGGTGGCGCCGAGAAGGGCGAAAAAAAGACGATATTTGATGCTCATGGCGAGGGCGGCTCCAGAAAAGGCTACCTGTCTTTCCTAGCACAAACGCCGGCGTGGAAAAAGCTTTCTGGGCCGGCGCGGCGCATTTCCTTTATTTCTGCACATTTCCTGCAAATTTTTGGGGTATCGTAAGGCCCATATCGAAAGCGCCGCCGCATGCGGCGCACCAACAGTTTCCCAGCTATAAGGAGTGCATGCGATGAAGGGGAAAAACATGAAAAAGGCGCTGGTTCTGCTTGCTCTGCTCGTTCTCGTTCCGGCTTGGGGCTGGGCCGCTCCCGGCGACCGGCTGGCCGGGCCGCCGCCGGCCCTGAGCGCCTGCGCCGGCAAAAACGCTGGCGATGCGGTGCAGTTCGCCAATCGCCGGGGAGAAAACATGAACGCCACCTGCCGGCAGATCGACGGCCAACTGATGGCTATCCCGGATTCCCGAGGCGGCATGCGGCGGGGCGGCGGCGATGAGGACGGGAAGGGGCGGCAAAAGCGGCCGATGTCTCGCCTGGCCGAATCTTTGAACCTGACCGCTGAGCAACAGCAGCAGGTACGCACGATTCTGCAGGCCGAGCAGGAAAAAACCGCGCCGCTGCGGACGCAAATGGCGGAGCAGAGGAATAAACTGCGGCAGGCCATCCATTCCGGCGCCGAGGATGCCGATATCCGCACCCTGGCCGCCGAACAGGCGAAGGTCAAGACCGAGCTCATGCTGTTGCGCGCGCAAGGTTGGCGACAGATCAACGCCCTGCTCACCCCCGAGCAGCGGGAATTGGCGAAAACCGCGCTGCCCGCCGCCTGCGGGGCGGGCCAGGGAAGATGCGGCGGCTGCCGCGACTGAGGCATGGATGTTTGGGGCCTCTCGGCAACGAGAGGCCTTTTTCTCGATGAGCGAGGCGGCAGGGTAGCCGGTCATCCGATGCGGGCGCGGATCGGCTTGACACCCTCGCCGCGCGCTGCTAATTTTGGGCTTTCCCCATCGAGGCAAAGGAGAAGCCGTTGAGAATCTGACAGAGCGACACATGCGCGAAAATTTTCGTGTTCAGACCGAATTGCCCGAGCAATTCGGCGCTGGTGTGTTCTGTTTTCCTGATTCTCCGGTGGCTTCGATGGACCTTTCCCATGCCACGGACCCGTGGCATTTTCTCCTTCTCCACCTCCACGGAAACAGGACCGCCAGCGCAGCAACCGCTTGCATCCAGGAGGTCGGCCATGGCTTTAGCCTTTCAGCATGTCACCTTTACCCACGAAAACGCCCTTTTACCGTTGCTGGTGGATGTCACCGCCCACTTTCCGGAGGGCTGGACCGGCATCGTCGGCGCCAACGGAGCGGGCAAGACCACCCTGCTGCATCTAGCCGTCGGGGATCTGCAACCCGAGGAAGGAACGATCCGGCGGCCCGAGCACGTCGCATTCTGCCCGCAGCGCACCGACGATGCCCCACCCCAGCTTTGCCAGTTTATCGCGGCGGCGGAGGGCGGGGCGGCTGTGCTGCGCGGAAAGCTGCAGATCGCAGAGGATTGGGCGCATCGCTGGTCGACGCTCAGCCACGGCGAGCGAAAGCGTGCGCAGATTGCTGTTGCCCTCTGGCGGCGGCCGGATGTTCTGCTGATCGACGAACCGACCAATCACATCGATATGATCGCCCGCTCGCTACTGGCGGAGGCCCTCGCCGCCTTCCGCGGCGTCGGCCTGCTGGTGAGCCATGATCGTGAACTGCTCGATCAGCTCTGCCGCCAGTGTCTGTTTCTCGATCCGCCCCTGGCGATCATGCGCCCTGGCGGCTACGGCAAAGCCGCCGCCGAGGCGAAGCGGGAGGAGGACAGCCTGCGCACCGAACGCCAAGTGGCCCAGCAGAAACTGGATCGGCTTGCCAACGCAGCGCAGCGCCGCCAAGTCGAAGCGGCACGCGCCGACGGCAAGAAATCGAAACGAGCTCTCGCCCGGGGCGACAGCGACGGGCGGGCGAGGATCGATCGTGCTCGGGTCTCCGGCAAGGACGGCCAGGCGGGGCGCCTTGCGAACCAGTTAAAGGGACGTATCGCCCACGCGCAGGAGCAGGCGGCCGCACTGCAGGTAAAAAAACGCTATGCGGCGAATTTCTGGCTCGATGGCTCCATCTCCCCGCGGCAGCACCTCTTCACCATCCCGGCGAAGACCCTTCCCCTCGACGGCGCCCGCCGCCTGGTCATCCCCGATCTCACCATGCGGCGCGCCGAACGGATCGCCATGACCGGCGCCAACGGCCTGGGGAAAAGCACCCTCCTCCAGCATATCCTGGACAGCTTGAAGGTTCCGGAAGAACACTTGATTTACCTTCCGCAGGAAATCGACCTGGAGCGGACCCGCCGCATCATGACGGCGGTGCACCGGCTTCCGCACCAGGCGCTCGGCGTGGTGATGACGGTGGTCAGTGCGCTCGGTTCGCGCCCCGAGCGGCTACTGCGAAACCTTGAGGTCAGCCCGGGGGAGCTGCGCAAGGTGCTGCTGGCTCTGGGGGTGATCCGCCGCCCGCACCTGATTGTCATGGATGAGCCGACCAACCATCTCGATATCCAGGCCATCGAGTGCCTGGAGGCGGTCTTGAGCGATTGCCCTTGCGGGCTGTTGCTGGTCAGCCACGACCTGCGTTTTCTCGGGCGCGTTGCCGGGACACGCTGGCATTTGCAGCAGGAAGGGACGACGGTGACGTTGTCGACCAATGCGCAATGGTTTCAGTAGCGGGCAGGGCTGTGGCCCTCAGAACCCTTCCTGGCCGTCCAGCCGCCGCAGGCACAGGGCAATGCGTCGCCTGACCTGGGTCGGAATCTCCACATGCAGGCAAAGAGCGTCCGGGCGCATGCGCCGGGCCTCCCGCCGTTGCAGGGCGTTGCCGCCGGCGCCGGGCAGCCAGCGGATATCCTCGGCCGGCAGCCAGTTGCGCTCCTCTCCGGGGAGCAGACTCGCCACTTCGGCAGACAAATCGATACGCCGCCCCGTCAGCTGCAAATCCCCGGAAAGCTGGAAAAGATAGCCGTGCCGAGGGCCGCTGCAAA
This sequence comes from Desulfuromonadales bacterium, assembly GCA_041677125.1. Classification (GTDB taxonomy): domain Bacteria; phylum Desulfobacterota; class Desulfuromonadia; order Desulfuromonadales; family JACZKF01; genus JBAYQP01. The sequence goes on from JBAYQP010000004.1 coordinate 14,383, forward strand.
ATTGCAGGTGGATCGCCGGGGAGAGATCCCGCAGCAGCGCCAATCCCTGGCGCAAGGGCGGATGCGGCCGCAGGCGGAGGTTGCCGCTGGAGGTTGTCGTTGCCCCGAGTTCGGACCGCCGGGGATAGGGCGGCGCGCCGCCCAGGCCGACGATGATCCGCTCGTCCCCGTTGCGGGTGCCGACGCAGCCGTGCAGGTCGATGATCAGAGGCGACGGCGCAATGCCCATTTGCGCCACATAGGTTCGCAGGTTTTCCTCAAGCTTGTAACAATAGGGCCGGCCGCCGGCGTCGGCGTACGGGTAGATGATGTCGATGCTGCTCGGATTGAGGGGCACCCCCCAGGAGCGAAGGCGGGCCAGGTTCTCGTCGCTGAGCGGTTCGCGGCCGGAGAAACCGAGATTGATGACCGCAGCTCTTCCCTTGCCGGTGCGCAACAGATAGAAGGTCGTCTCCAGGGTATGCGGATCGTAGGGCCCGTGCGTGGCGGTGAGCAGCGGCAGGCCGGCGTCGTCCTCTTCTCTTTTTATCAGCAGCACCCCGCCCGCGGCATCCGGCAAAAAACGGGCGACAAACGCGCCCATGGGCGGCGGACAGGCGCGCCAACCGATATCGGCAATCGGCTCTTCGGCGAAAAGTCGGTGCAAAACCTCCTGCCGCCACCAGGCGGTGAAGCGCAGGGCGCACCGGGGCAGGCGGTAGTAAACCGCATAACGGTGGACATCGAGATAGACGCGAATTCCCTCCCGGCGCAGCAGCTCGCGGTTGTAATGATTCTGGGTGGTGGCGAGCAGGCGCTCGGTGATGTCCTGCATGGCGCGAAAGCGCTCCTCCTCCGGGCATTCGGGCAGAAGTTCGACCCGTTTCAGGTGCCGATAATCCTCGCCGCCGATCTCGACCTCCAGGCGGTTGAGGTGGCGCCGGAAGGGAGCGGATTCATCAACGGTGAACCGGCGCAGGAACAGATGGGGAATGGGCGGAATTTTTTTGGCCATAAAGGAACTCCGGATTCATGATACTCCTTGCCAAAGCTGCCGGACAAGTCGCACCCGAAATCCGCGAAAGAACCCGAGTGAAGGCGAAGCCTTAATTCTTGCCTGAGGTGGGGGGAAATGCTATTTTCGCCTCCGACGCCGGTCATTGGCGAAATTGCAGCACATTCCAGCAGGTTCGCTGAATTGGCCGAGGGGGCCGGCTGTCGGCTGCTTTCACTTTCGGAACATCTTTCCATCGCAGGAATCGCCATGTTCGAGTTTTTCACTTTGCGCCGGAAAATTCTGGTTGCCCTGATCGCCCTCTCCACCATTCCCCTGGCCGTATCCCTGTTTATCGTCACCCAGTTGGCGGAGCGGCAGACGGACGAGGATTTTAGCCGGCGCCTGAATGCCGTCGCCACCCTGGTGCAGCGCGGAGCCGCCGGCGCCGAACAGGAAAAGGCCAACTACATCCAGTTGCTCGCCACCAATCCGCAGGTCGGCAGCGCTATTCGCTACGCCACCCTGCTCGGCCCGACCAGACAACTGGAAGACCAGTTCACGCACATGCACCGGCTGTTCAATTTCGACCTGCTCGATATCCGCAACAGCGAAGGGGAACTCATCATGCGGTTGCCCGCCGATGCGCCAGCCCCGGCGGACGACCAGCCGCATCCGGCCCTGCAGTCCAGCATTCAGGGCGCCCCTTTACAACAATTGTCCCTGTTCGAAAATCGTCTGGCGATCGTCGCGGCGGCGCCCGTTTCCTACGAGGGGGGAGTGATCGGTCATTTGACGAGCGTCACTTACATCGACAACCATTTCCTCCAGGAAACCTTCGGCAATCACCTGGCCGCCCTGAATGGCGCGAAACTGGCCTTTTTCAACCGGCAAGGCATCGTCGCCGCCACCGACGATGCCTTGGTCAAGCTGCCCCTCGCCGCCATCGGCGCCGAACCGCGGGAGCTGGCCATCGCCGGCGTTTCGCACGCGGCCGCGAGCCGGACGATCGGCGTTGCCGGGCACTCCTTCCTGTTGGCTCTGGACCGCTCCGTCGCCATCGCTGCCGCAGGGCAGTTCAAGCACTTTCTTCTGTTGTTACTGGCGACCGCCTCGTTGGTGGCCATTCCGGTCGGTCTGGCCGTTTCTCGCGGCATTGTTCGCCCCATCGTCCATATCGGCAACAGCCTGCAGGAGCTTGCCGCTGGCGAAGGGGATCTCCGTCTGGAACTGCCGGCGCGCCACCGGGACGAAATCGGCGCCCTGGCCACCGGCTTCAACCGTTTTCTCGGCAGCCTGCGGCAGACCGTGCACAATCTGCGCGCCGTCTCCGGCGAGCTCACCGACGTCACCGAAAGCATCCGCAGCTCATCCCGGCAGGTGAACCAGGGGGCGGAGCAACAGTCCCGGGCGATTGAAGAATCCTTTCTGGCCATGCAGGGGATTGAGGAGACGGTTTCCGGAATCGCCGAAAGCACCGGGGTTTTGCTCGATTCGGCGGAATCGAGTTCTTCGGCCACCTTGGAACTCGGGGCAACTGTCGAACAGATCGCCTCTCAGATGGAGAAGCTCTTCTCGGTCATCGACGAGGTTACCTGTTCCATCAATGAGATGGCGGCGGCCAGCCAGCAGGTGGCCGAGAACGCCGAAATTCTCTCGTCCTCCACCGAAATCACCGCCTCTTCGGTGCTCGAAATGGATGCCGCAATCAAGGAAGTCGAAGAAAACGCCAGCCAGACCAGCCGGTTGGCCGAAGAAGCGGCCGAAGATGCTTTGCAGGGGAAGAAAGCCGTCGACGCCACGATTGAAGGAATCGGCGCCATCTGCGATGTGGTCGATCGCGCCACCGGGGTGATTCGCAAACTGGGAGAAGATTCGCAATCGATCGGTAAAATACTCACCGTGATCGACGAAATCGCCGACCAGACCAATCTGCTTGCGCTGAATGCGGCCATTATTGCCGCCCAGGCCGGCGAGCACGGCAAGGGCTTTTCCGTGGTTGCCAGAGAAATTCGCCAACTGGCCGAGCGCACGGCCGTTTCCACCCGCGAAATTGCCGGTATTATCGCCTCTTTGCAGGGGGGCGCCCAGGAGGCGGTGGCCGCCATGGCCGCCGGCAGCGCGCGGGTCAATCAGGAAGTGGGTCGCTCAAAAACCGCCGGCGCCGCATTGGAAAAAATTCGCCAGAGCACCTTGAAGGCAACCGAGCAGGTGCGGGGCATCGTCATCGCCACCCAGGAACAGGCCAAGGGCAGCACCCAGATCACCGCCTCGGTCAATCAGGTTTCCACCATGCTGGGGCAAATCGCCGTTGCCATCCGCCAGCAGACCGATGGCGGCCGCAATCTGGCGCAAGCGGCGGAAATCATGAAAGACATTGCGGCGCAGGGAAAAGTCAGCACCACGGAACAGGCCAAGGGCAGTCGAATGATCAACGGCAGCATGGAGCAGGTGCGGACGATGATCGAACGCATCGATGCGGCCACCCGCGCCCTCAATCAGCGCAGCGCCGAGGTGGTGGCGGCGGTGGCGAGTTTGCGTCCGGTGGCCGAGGAAAACGCGGCGCGCACGGCCGAATTCGACCAGGTCGTGCTCATCCTCGCCGAGCAGACCCGCAAACTGGAAGATGAAGTAGGCGCCTATAAGTCATGAACAGTGACGAAATGATCGTCACCATTCTCGGCTCCGGCACCAGCACCGGCGTGCCGGTCGCCGGCTGCCGTTGCGCCGTCTGCACCAGCGGCGCGCTCTGCAACAACCGCACCCGCTGCAGCCTGCTGCTGAACTACCGCCAGCGCAACATTCTGATCGACACCACACCGGATTTGCGCCAGCAGGTGTTGCGCGAGAAGGTCGATCGTATCGATGCGGTCCTCTATACCCACACCCACGCCGACCACCTGCACGGCATCGACGACCTGCGCCCTTTCTGCCTGATCTCCGAGGGGGCGATTCCGATCTTCGGCAGCGGCGAAACGATCGCCCGGATCCGGCACAACTTCTCTTATATTTTCGACGAGACGCTCGATGCGGGCTATCGACCGCAACTGGCGCCCTTTCGCATCGGCGGCGATTTCACCTTGCTCGGCCTGCCGGTCATCGCGGTGCCGCTGGAGCATGGCGACGGCTTCTCCTGCGGTTATCGGATCGGGCCTTTGGCCTACCTTACCGACTGCAGCGGCATACCGTCGGCATCGGCGGCCCGCCTGCACGGACTCGAGGTGCTGATTGTCGATGGCTTGCGCTTCAAGCCGCATACAACGCATTTCAATATTTCCCGGGCGCTGACCGCCGCCGAACGGCTGGCGCCGCGGCGCACCCTGCTCACCCATCTCAGCCACGATGTCGACTGTCGCCACCATTCGGCCGGCTTGCCGCCCGGAACCGAATTCGCCTATGACGGCCAGCGCCTGCGTCTTTCCATTGCAGAACCAGAAGACGCTTGAATTAACCGCCCGCTGCCGGTTAAAATAGCTTTTTTTCACCGACTTGTTTTCGGCAAGGGGGGCCCATGCACCAAGAAATTCGCCTGCACGGCCACTTGAATCAGACCATCGAATATTTCGCCACGGCCGCCGCCCGCGACGCCTACCGCGGTTATTTCTACGAAACCGTCGGTGACAAGCTGCGCTTTTTTTCGCCCGGGAATGAAATTCTTCTCGACGGCGAAGCGGTGCGCCATCGCGGCAACGGCGGCTCCTTCTGCGAATACATGTTCGGCGTCGACCTGCCCCTGCCCGATCTGGCCAAGACCGAGGTGCGCAATCGTCTGGTCCTCTTTGGCGCCACGCTCGAAGACAACGGCGAGCTGTGTTTTACCGAACGCACCGAGGGACGGCACACCTACGAGCGGATTTTCTTTGACGGCAATGCCGTCTGCAATTACCTTTTTTTTCTCACCGGTTCGGTGGGCGGCTCGCTCCCGCAGCAACAGGAAGACATATTGCGCCTGCTCGGCAAGCTGCTCAAGCGCACCCCCAGCGTCGGCGACGGGGATGACGCCGAATTGATCGACGAACTTTTCGGTCTGCTCGGCCACCGCAGCTCACTGTATCTGATCAAGCTGATCCACAAAAACCACAAGGCGTTCTACAACGCCTTTCGCGACATCTATTTCGCCGACAAGACGATCTCCGCGGAAAACGCCGAGCGCCTGGAAAAACTGGCGGCCGACCTTGGCATCGACAAGTATCAGCAGGAGCGCATCAGCATCGATGTCATGTACAAACACCCGGACAACCGCCGGATCGTCGATGAATACAAAAATATCCTGATCGAATGCAACCGGCGCGGCGCCATCAACGAACTGGAGAACGCCCGTCTTACCCGTCTTAAAACACTGTCGGTGCGCAACAAGATCTCCTCCGCCCTTTTCTACACCCTCGACGAGATGCTCAAGCACGACAGCCTGGTCAGCCTTTCGGACCAGGATTATCTGGCTGAAACCCGACAGATTCTGGAAGGGCTGTTTCTCGGCGAGCGGCAGATCGATGCCAGCATCGACCGCGAGGATGTCATTCGGCTGCTCAATGCCAAGCGGCAGGCCAGCGAAAACCGCGACCATACCTTCGAGCATATTCTGCTGGAGGCGGGTAAGGCCTGCGACGAGAAAATCCGCGACGGCGCGGATATTTCCCTTTTGGAAAATTTCTCCAATATCGTCACCTACTTCGATCGCTACGACAGCACCTCGGCGAAGATCAGCCAATTGGCGTTCATGGATGGGGTTTTGTTCAACGAGGAGACCATCCGCAGCCTGCTCGGCAACAAGAAGGCGTTTGCCGAACTCGCCCCGAATCTCTTCGAGAAGCTGTTTTTTGCCGATATTCTGGAGAACAAGTATCTGGGCCGCTTCGGCCGCCGCAAGCTGCCCTGTTTGCAGAAAGGACTGGCCGCCATTGAGGATGGCCGGCAGACGGTGCAGGATCTGGTCGCGCAACTCGCCGCCATCGATCGCGAGGAGCAGTTTTACAACCTGCTTCTGGCGTATGTGAAAGAGCGCATCCGCAATTTCTATTCCCGTTACAGCACCCGCGCCGAGCAGGATTCACTGCGCAGCGAAGTGGCGGAGGAGCTGAAAAGCAAGGGGTTGCTGGAAGGGGAGCTGACCGCGGACCTGTTCGGCGCCGTGGTGGTCGATATCAAAAAAGAGGCCATCTATCTGCACAACCTGCTGCCGCGCATTTTCGCCGAGAAAGACGCCGCGCTGCGCGAGGACTTCCTGGAGAACAGCGGCCTCGACCGTTTCTATGTGGAGGAGCTGGAGCGGGAATATTGCGAAGGAAACAACCTGGATCTGGAAGATCTCTACCTGATCCGCAAAGGACTCGGCGAACAGAAAGTGGCCTGATTCCCTCCTGCGTCCGCCCGCTCTCTGGTATACTGTTCGGCAATTTCCTACCGACGAGGACGCCATGAGCCTCCCCCCCCTGCCGAGCATCCGCAATATCGGCATCATCTCCCATATCGACGCCGGCAAAACGACCGTTTCCGAGCGCATCCTCTTCTATGCCGGCGAAATCCACAAAATGGGCGAGGTCCACAACGGCTCGGCCACCATGGACTGGATGGAGCAGGAGCAGGCGCGCGGGATCACCATTACCGCCACCGCCACCACCTGCCGCTGGAAGGATCTGTGGCTGAATCTGATCGACACCCCCGGACATATCGATTTTACCATCGAGGTGGAGCGTTCCCTGCGGGTGCTCGATGGCGCCATTGCCATTTTCAGCTCTGTCGAAGGGGTGCAGCCGCAAAGTGAATCGGTCTGGCGGCAGGCCGATCGTTATCGGGCGCCGCGCATCTGCCTGATCAACAAAATGGACCGCATCGGCGCCGACTACCGCGCGGTGCTGGCGCAGATGCGCGAGCGCTTGGGGGCGCGGCCGGTGCTGCTGCAACTGCCGGTGGGGGAAGAGGGCGCCTTCTGCGGGGTGATCGATCTGCTGCGGCAGCGCTTGCTCACCTTTGCCGAAACCGACCAGGGCAGCACGGTGCGGCAGAGCGCCATTCCCGACGAGCGGCTGGCGGAAGTGCGGACGGCCCGCGAGCGGATCGTCGAGGCGGCGGCCGATTTCGACGACGGCATTCTGGCCGATTTCCTCGACGGCCGCGCGCCGGCGCCGGAGCGTCTGATCGCCGCTCTGCGCCGCGGCGTGCTCGAATGCCGGTTGTACCCGGTCCTGCTCGGCGCGGCGCTGCGCAACAAGGGCATTCAGCCGCTGCTCGATGCCGTCGGCGATTTCCTGCCCTCCCCCCTGGAAGCGCCGCCGGTGCCCGCCCGGCCGCCGGAGAGCCGGGAGGAGACGGTGCATGTCGACTGCGACCCGCAGGCGCCCCTCTGCGCCCTGGCCTTCAAGGTGGTCTCCGATGAAGGGCGCAAACTGACCTATTTGCGCCTGTACGCCGGCCGGTTGCAGCCGGGGGACACGGTGTGGAACAGCGTCCGCGGCGCCCCGGAAAAAGTGGCCCGCCTCTTTCGCATGCACGCCCACAAGCGCGAGCGCCTGGAGCAGGCGCAGGCCGGCGATATCGTCGCCGCCGCCGGGCTCAAGGAGGTGCTCACCGGCGACACCCTCTGCGCGCCGGAACGGCCGCTATTGCTGCGCGGCCTGGCGGTTCCCGAACCGGTGGTCTCTCTGGCGGTGGAGCCGCGCGGTATCGACGACCGGGAAAAACTGCTGCCGTCCCTGGAAAAACTGCAGTGGGAGGACCCCACTTTCCGCGTGCGCGAGGATGCCGATACCGGCCAGACGATCCTCACCGGGATGGGGGAATTGCACCTGGAGATCATCGCCAATCGCCTGGAGCACGAGTTCGGCGTCGCGGTGAAGACGGGAAGACCGCAGGTCGTCTATCGCGAGACGCTGCTGCGTCCGGTGGAGCGGCACGAGATTTTTCAGCGGGAGGCGGACGGCCGTATGCAGAAGGGGGAGGTGCGGCTGCGCTTGTCGCCTCTGCCGCGCGGCGCCGGTCTGCTTCTGCGGCTGCCCGCCGCCGGCGATCTCGGCGGCGAACTGCGCACCGCCCTCGAGGACGCCCTGCGCCAGGCGTGCGCCGCCGGCGCCTGCGCCGGCTATCCCCTCACCGATCTGGAGGTGCGGGTCGTCGAGGCGCCTTTCGAGTCCGGAATCACCACCGAGAACGGGCTGCGCGCCGCCGCCCAGCGCGGCCTCGCCCTGGCCGCCCGGCAAGGGTCGCCGGCCCTGCTCGAACCGTTGATGCGCCTCGAACTCATCGTCCCCGGCGAAAACGCCGGCCGCGCCCTGGGCTCGCTGCAGCAGAAGCGCGGCCGCATCGAGGGGATGCAGAGCCGCGGCGACACCGAGATCATCCGGGCCCTGGTGCCCCTGTCGGAAATGTTCGGCTACATGACCGAACTGCGCAGCGCCACCCGCGGGCGCGGCACCTTTACCATGGAATTTTCCCACTTCGACCTGGCGCCCGCCGAAATCCTGCAGCGCTTCGGCTTCGCCTGAGCAAACAGCTCCCCTCCCCCCCGACTTTCGTCTCCCGCCGGCACATCGCGCCTGGATCAGTCTGCATCCCGCCCGCCTGCCCTGCGGCCACGCGTGCAAACGCTATAATGGTCTTGCACCGTGGTTGCCGGAAAGGAGGCACTTATGGACCGGGAAAAATTCGCAGTCCGCTGGCATTTGCTGAAGGGGAAGGCGCGCGAATTCTGGGGGGAATTGACCGGCGATGAAATCGAATGGATCGGCGGTCGCCGCGATCAACTGGTCGGCAAACTGGAGGAAAAATACGGAATGAGCCACGAGGAGGCCGAGCGGCAGGTGGATGAGTTCATCAGTCGGCCGCCCTGAAGACGAGGCGCTTCGGGCGAAAAAGCGAAATTATGCGCGGGCGGTTGTCTCCTGGCCGATGGCTGGTAATATTGGCCGAAATGCCGCGCTGATGCGGCGCCGGGGAATCTCCGGCGAGCTTTCGAAGGAGGAATAGCCATGCCTGAATTCGCGAACGCCTTCTCCGGTCTGAGCGCCGGCCGCAAGCTGACGCATGCGGAGTTGGTCCGGGCCATCCGCTACATGATTGCTGCCGAATACGAAGCGGTTCAGCTCTACATGCAACTGGCGGAATCGACCGACCACGCACTGACGCAAATGGTGCTCAAGGACATCGCCGATGAGGAACTGGTGCATGCGGGCGAATTTCTCACCTTGCTCAAGGAACTGGCCCCGGAAGAGAACGCCTTTTATGCCGAAGGGGAGGAGGAGGTGCGGGAGATGATGGCCGGCCTCGGCGGCCGAATGGCGGGAAAAATGGGGGAGAAGTCGAGCCAGGCCGAAGACGGGGCAGCCACGCCGGAGCCGCCGGCATCGACGCTGGGCAATCTTTATCGTCGCGAATAATTACCGCAGAGGAGGGTTTCATGGACATACTCGATCGTAGTTCGGCCCCCCTGACCGGGGAGGAATGGAAGCGCGTAGATGAGGCGGTGGTGAAAACCGCCGGCAGCCAACTGGTCGGCCGCAAGATGATTGAAGTGCTCGGCCCCCTCGGACCCGGCGTTTACAGCATGCCGCATGCCGTATTCACCGGCAGCAAATCGGCGGGGATCGACATGATTGCCGACCAGACGAGCCAGGCGGTGGAGGCCAGTCGCCGGGTGGTGGTGAATCTGCCAATTCTGTACCGGGATTTCAAAATTTTCTGGCGGGACGTGGAGGCCGACCGGCATCTGGGGATTCCCCTCGATGTCAGCACGGCGGCGGTCGCCGCCAGCGACGTTGCTTCCCAGGAGGACGAGCTGATTTTCAATGGCCATCCCGATCTCGGCCTGCCCGGCCTGCTTGGTGTCGAAGGGCGCCTGACGGTGGAACTGGGGAACTGGGATGAGGGGGGCGGTCCGTTGGCCGACGCGGTCAAAGCAGTCAACGCCCTGACCACCGCCGGCCACTCCGGCCCCTTCTTGATGGCGGTCAATCCCTATTTGTACGGCCGGACGGTGCGGGTTTACGGCAGCACCGGCATGCTGGAACTCGACCAGGTCAAGGCGCTGCTGCGCGGGAACATCTATCCCGCCAGCGCCATCCAGGAGAACAAAGCGGTGGTGGTCGCCACCGGCATGCAGAATCTGAACATCGCCGTCGGCCAGGATCTGGTGACCGCCTACACGGCGGCGGAAAACATGAATCATCTGTTTCGGGTGTTCGAAACCATCGCCCTGCTCGTCCGCCGGGCGGACGCGATCTGCACCATCGAGTAAAAACTCTGGCGGCGGAACAGGGCGGGGTGAACGCCGCCGCGCCGCCGCCGCCGGTTTCTCCCCGTTTTTCTAGATTGCCAGGTATCCGTCGGGCGCCAGGCTGGTGGCCAGCATTACTTGGTTGATCTCGCGGTGATCGAGCCAGGTTTCCCCGCGCTGGTTGTCCGCATCCACCCAGAAATCCTCTATGTTCGCACTGAGCGACCGATAACGCTGAAACGCCCGCAGGCGCCGGTGCAGAGAAGCCTCTTGGGCGAAGCGCTGCGGATTGTTTTTCACGGTTGCCTGCAGCTTATCCAGCGCCTTCAGGCCGATGGCCAGCCCCAGTTCGCGAAAGGGGAGGCGGTAGGCGGCCGGCAGGCGGAACGGGCTGCGGGTCGCAAAGGCCTCCAGACCGAGCAGCGCCGCGTCAAGGGTGGTTTCGAGCAGACCGTTTTCCTGAAAATTCGCCCTGAGCATCAGTTGCGCCAATCGGTGGGCGTCAAACAGCAGTCCGCCGGTGCCGAGGGGGTCCTCGGTGGCCCAGTTCGTCCCGCGACACATTTCCGCCAGTTCGCCGATGGCCGTCCGCAGGTCGGGCAGACTCTCCGCCGTCGCGTTGGCCGCCAGATGCAGTTCGCTGAAGGTGATGAAGCCGTCGAGGGGATCGTGCTGCCCCATGGCGGGGACGAGGGGGCGGGACAGGTCGATGCTCATCTTCCAGTACAATTTTTTCCGGCCGCCGGTTGCTGGCATATAGGTGAAGCGGGCGTGCGCGGTGGCGGCGAGCTCGACCGCCCACCGCAGGAAAGCCGGATCGCCGGTGATGCGGCTGGCGTTGTGCAGCGCGTGCATCCATTTAGTCAGGTAGTGATAATACTGCCCGTCGCGCTCCCATTCGAGACGCTCGTCGATCGCCTCCTCGGGCCCGCGCTCGCTCAGCTCTTTGCCGATGCGCAAGCCCCCCCGCGTCGGATGCCGCCGGCCCTCGCTCTCTTCCAGGCCGCAGAGCCAGCCCGCTCGCGGATCGTCGGCGCGATGTCGGCCGAGATGGTCGTGCACTTTTTCGATGAGGCGCAGGGCCAGCCGGCAGCTTTCGATATCGTTGCTCCGGCGAAAAAAGCCCAGCCAACCGCACAGGGCGAAGGCATCGGTCCACAGATAACGTCGCGATGCCTCGCCGGTTCCGGCAAGGCCGGTGCGCCCCGCATAGTCCGCCATGATGGCGTGGGCGAGGGCGTCCGCCTGGTCTTGTTTCATTGATCCTCCTGTCGCCGAAAGGGGCAGAAGGAATTCTACCATGCTCCTTCGAAAGCGCCCGCGATCCCGCGCGCGACTGTGCGCTTGCACAGCCGATCCCCGGCCATTGCGCCGGCATTTCTTACGAGTCCGCACGTGGCGAAGGCCGGCGCCGACCGTTATAGTTCAACCATCGACGGTTCGGGGTGGCAGCCGGATCGAAGATCTTCTTCCTTCTTCTTCTGAAAAATAAGCGTGGTGAAAGCCGGTCCGGGACCATCCTCCCCGGGCCGGCTTTTTCCTTTTTCGCCGAACGCGGATGGGGTAAGGTGAACAACGTCGTTTTTCCGCAATGCATGGAGAAGAGGATATGCCCGAAAAACAGCACCCCTTCCAGGCACTGACGCCGAGTTTCATCATGGATGCCGTCGAGAGCCGGGATTTTGTCTGCGATTGCCGCACTTTCCCCCTGAACAGCTATGAAAACCGGGTGTATCAGGTCGGCGTCGAGGGGCAAAAGCCGCTCATTGCCAAGTTCTACCGACCCGAGCGCTGGAGCGATGCGCAGATTCGCGAAGAACATCGGTTTTGTTTCGAGTTGATGGAGATGGAGCTGCCGGTGGTCGCGCCGATTACCGATGACGCCGGCGAAAGCCTTTTTCATTTCGGCGGTTTTCGCTTCGCCCTGTATCCGCGCCAGGGGGGCCATGCCCCCGAATTCGACAATCTCGACAATCTGCTGGTCATGGGGCGCACCCTCGGCCGCCTGCATGCCGTCGGCGCCGTCCGCCCCTTCGCCAGTCGGCCGACCCTCGATATCGAAACCTTCGGCCATGCCAGCGTCGCGCTGATCGGCGAGCGCTTTATCCTGCCGGAATACAAGGCCAACTACGATATCCTCAGCCGCGATCTGTTGCAGGCCGTCGCTGCCGTCCTCCACGAAGTCGGCGAGACCCCGCTCATTCGCACCCACGGCGACTGCCACATCGGCAATATCCTGTGGCGGGACCAGGCGCCGCATTTCGTCGATTTCGACGACTGCCGCATGGCCCCGGCCATCCAGGACCTCTGGATGATGCTTTCCGGCGACCGCCAGCGGCAGACCGCGCAACTGGCCGCGATTGTCGAAGGATACAACGAATTTTACCGATTTCGCCGCGCCGAGCTGCGCCTGATCGAAGTCCTGCGCACCCTGCGCATGCTGCACTATTGCGCCTGGCTGGCCAGACGCTGGGACGATCCGACGTTTCCCCGGCATTTTCCCTGGTTCAATACCGTGCGCTACTGGGGTGAACATATCCTCGAATTACGCGAACAGCTGGCCGCGCTGAACGAACCGCCGCTGGAGATCGCCTGAGCGATAGACGGGAGCACAAAAAGAAACTGTTCCAATGCACACTTGGCCGCCGGCATGTTCTCCGGCATTTTTCACGGGTTCGCACGTGGCGGCGGCAATCGGCGGCGATTATAGTTGGAACCATCGAAGGCGCGGGGTGGCAGCCGGGCCGGAGAACCTTCTTCATTCTTCCCTATAGCAAGACAGCGGTAAACAAGCCGGTTCGGGGCGCCTCCTCCCTGAACCGGCTTTCCGTTGTTGGAATTTTATGCAGGCCAAAAGCAGAAAATGGTATCCTTGTGCGGTTCACCTGAAACCCTCACCTTGCACCGGGCGATATGAAAAAACTCATCGTTGTATCCCTTCCGCTTCTATTGTCCATCGCCATCGGAGTCTGGCTGCTCGGCGGGCGTGCGCCGCAGGCCAGCTACCGCACGGCGGCGCTGACGCGGGGGCCCATCGTGTCGACGGTAGCCGCCACCGGCACCGTGAGTGCGGTGAAAACAGTACAGGTTGGCACCCAGGTGTCCGGGACCATCTCCCGGTTGCACGTCGATTTCAACAGTCCGGTCGAACGCGGCCAGGTCATCGCCGAGATCGATCCGGCCCTGTTGCAGGCGCAGCTCCAACAGGCCGAGGGGAACCAATTAAGCGCCCGCGCCAATCTGGAAAAAGCGCGCATCGCCACCCTGGACGCCGAGCGCAACCTTGAGCGCTACCGCAATCTGCTGGCGCGGGGATTCGTCTCCCGCAGTGAGTTCGATGCCGCCGACATCGCCCAGCGGGCCGCCCAGGCGGCCGAGCAAGGCGCGGCGGCGGCGCTGCTGCAGACGCAAGGCGGCCTGCGCCAGGCGCGCACCAACCTCGAACATGCGACCATCCGTTCGCCGGTGGATGGCGTGGTCATCTCCCGCAACATCGATGTCGGGCAGACGGTGGCCGCCTCCTTCCAGACGCCGACCCTGTTCACCATCGCCGAAGACCTGACCCGGATGCAGATCGAGACCAATATTGACGAGGCGGATATCGGCCGGGTGCGGGTCGGCCTGCCCGCCGCCTTCACCGTCGACGCCTGGGCCGGGGAAGAATTTCGCGGCGAGGTGAGTCAGATCCGCTATGCGCCGGTGGTCAACCAGAACGTCGTCACCTACACCGTGGTGATCACCGTCGCCAATCCGCAAAAGAAGCTTTTCCCCGGCATGACCGCCAACGTCGCCATCGAGGCCGAGCGCCGCGACGACGTTCTGCGTCTGCCCGCCGCCGCCCTGCGTTTTCGCCCGAAAACCGACGAGGCGGCGCCGAAGCCGGCCCGCCCCGCCGCCCTCCGGCCGCAGGTCTACATTTCCGGGCTCGATGGCCAGCCGACGCCGGTTGTCGTGCGCACCGGCATCGGCGACGGCAGTTTCGTCGAAATGCTGGAGGGCGAATTGCGGGAGGGGGACAATCTCATTATCGGCCAGAGTTTGCCCGCCGACGGCAAAGGCAAACCGAGGACTTCGCGGGGTCCGCGCTTCTGATGCTCGTGCGGCTGGAGAACCTGCAACGCGACTACGTGGTCGGCGGGCAGCGGGTGGCCGCCCTGGCGGGGGTCTCCTTCACCGTCGCCCGGGGGGAGTTCGTCGCCATCATGGGCGCCTCGGGGAGTGGCAAGTCGACCTGCATGAACATTCTCGGCTGTCTCGACCGGCCGACCGGCGGCCGCTATCACCTCGACGGCGGCGATGTCGGCGCTCTCGACGCCGACGCCCTCGCCGCCATCCGCAATCGCAAGATCGGCTTTATCTTTCAGGGATTCAATCTTCTGCCGCGCACCTCGGCCCTGGAGAATGTCGCCCTTCCGCTGATGTACGCCCGCATGCCGGGACGGCAGCGTCGGCAGCATGCGCTGGCGGCGCTGGAGCGCGTCGGGTTGGCCGAGCGGGCGCACCATACCAGCGCCCAGCTCTCCGGCGGTCAGCAGCAGCGGGTCGCCATCGCCCGCGCCCTGGCCAATGACCCGGTGCTGGTGCTCGCCGACGAGCCGACGGGCAATCTCGACAGCGCCACCAGCGACCAGATCATGACGCTCTTCGGCGAGCTCAACCGCTCGGGCATGACCATTGTCATGGTCACCCACGAGCCGGATGTCGCCGCCCACGCCGGTCGTCTCATCACCTTCCGCGACGGCCGGATCATTTCCGACCGCCGCCGGGGCGAGGAGGGGCGATGACCATTGAGCTGTGGATGTCGGTGAAAATCGCCCTGCGCGCCCTGCGCATCAACCTGCTGCGCTCCTTTCTCACCACCCTCGGCATCATCTTCGGCATCGCCGCGGTCATCGCCATGATCGCCATCGGCTCCGGCGCCAGCCAGGTCATTTCCGAAAAGATCGCCAGCATCGGCAGCAACCTGCTGCTCGTCTTTCCCGGCTCGACCACCAGCGGCGGCCTGCGCGCCGGCGCCGGCTCAGCCGCCAGCCTGACCATGGGGGACCTGCGCGCCATCGACCAGGAATGCCCGTCGGTCGCCCTCGCCGCGCCCACCGTACGCGGCAGCGCGGCGGTGGTTTACGGCAACCTCAACTGGTCCACCGTCATCTACGGCACGACCCCGGACTATCTGGAAATCCGCGAGTGGGCCGTCGTCGCCGGCCGCGTCCTGACCCAAACCGATATCGACGGTACGGCGCGCACCGCCCTGCTCGGACAGACGGTGGCGGAAAAGCTCTTCGCCGCTGAGGACCCGGTCGGGCGCATCGTCCGCATCAAGCAGGTGCCGTTCACGGTTATCGGTCTGCTTGAGCGCAAGGGACAGTCGCCGCAGGGCTCGGACCAGGACGATGTCATTCTCATCCCCGTCCGCACCGCCCAGCGCCGTCTCTTTCCCGGCCGCACCCCGGACAGCGTCAACTCCATCCTGGTGCAGGCGACCGGCCCCGCCGCCCTCGCCGCCGCCGAGGAGGAAGTCGGCGCCCTGCTCGAACAGCGCCACCGCATTGCGCCCGGTCGCGACCGCGATTTCACCATCCGCAACCTCTCGGAAATTCTCGCCGTCTCCGAGGAATCTTCGCGCACCATGGCGCTTTTGCTCGGTTCCGTCGCCTCCATCTCTCTGCTGGTGGGCGGGATCGGCATCATGAACATCATGCTCGTCTCGGTCACCGAACGCACCCGCGAGATCGGCATCCGCCTCGCCATCGGCGCCCGCCGCCGCGACATCCTGCTGCAATTCCTCACCGAGGCGCTGCTGCTGACGGTAATCGGCGGCCTGCTCGGCATCCTCCTTGGCGTCGCCAGCGCCGTCGCCGTTTCGCGGCTGCTCGACTGGCCGACGCTGATTTCGGTGCAGACCATCCTTGTCGCCGTCGGCTTTTCCGCCGCCGTCGGCATCTTTTTCGGTTTTTACCCAGCGCGCAAAGCGGCGGCATTGAATCCGATCGACGCTTTGCGCTATGAATAGGGCCTTTTGCCGACTGGAAAACGTGCGCCGGCAGGTAAAATAAGAGGGATAGCCACATGGACGGAGATAAGGACAGAAGGCAGGCCGGACTGGAACAAGGGTCATTTTTGTTGATGCTTGTTTTGGTAACCGTGTTGTTTCTTTTTTTGCTCAAGCCGTTTTTCAGCGCGGTCTTCTGGGCGTGCGTCATCGGTCTTCTTTTTTATCCCCTGCACCAGCGCTTTTTGCGTCTGGTGGGCAACCGGCCCAGTCTCGCGGCCCTTCTCACCCTCGCTGCTTGCATCATCATCGGCATCGTGCCGACTCTTTTCGTCCTCGGCTCGTTTTTTCAGGAAGCCGCCGCCCTGTACCAGCGCCTGCAGAGCGGAGAAATGGATATCGGTAAATATGTCGAGCGCCTACGCGAGGCGTTCCCTGCGGCGCAGCTTTTTCTCGAACGACTGAGTCCGGGACTCAGCGATGTCAAGGAGCAGCTCTCCGGGGCGGCCCTGGCCGCCAGCGGGTACATTGCCCAGAATGCGGTCCAACTCGGCCAGGGCACCTTGAAGTTTTTTGTCGGCCTCGCCCTGATGCTCTACGTGGCGTTTTTCCTGCTGCGCGACGGCGCCGCACTGGTGGCTTTGCTGGTGCGCGCCCTGCCGCTCGGCGATGAACGGGAACACCTGCTGTTCGCCAAGTTCGCCGAAGTCACCCGCGCCACCGTCAAGGGCAGCCTGGTGGTCGCGGTCGTGCAGGGGACCCTGGGTGGGATGATCTTCTGGTTTCTCGACATTCCGGGGGCGTTGCTGTGGGGGGTGGTGATGACCCTGCTGTCGCTTATCCCCGCGGTCGGAGCGGGCTTGATCTGGGGACCGGTTGCGATCTACCTGTTCGCCACCGGCGAATGGGGGCAAGCGTTGATCCTGACGGCAT
The DNA here is from genome assembly GCA_041677125.1 of Desulfuromonadales bacterium. Taxonomy (GTDB): domain Bacteria; phylum Desulfobacterota; class Desulfuromonadia; order Desulfuromonadales; family JACZKF01; genus JBAYQP01. The sequence goes on from JBAYQP010000004.1 coordinate 31,486, forward strand.
TCGGCATCGGGGTGATCGGACTGGTCGATAATGTTCTGCGGCCGATTCTCGTCGGCCGCGACACCAAACTCCCGGACTATATGGTGCTGCTCTCGACCCTTGGCGGTTTCGTGCTGTTCGGGATGAATGGGTTCGTGATTGGTCCGTTGCTCGCCGCATTGTTCGTCGCCTTCTGGGGGATCTTCATGCGGGAGTTCAACACGCCGCCACCCGCCCCGCCGAAACGCGATCCTCCGACGGAAGATGCCTGCCGATAACGATCCAGGAGATATCGCGTCTCCCGAGGACCACGGTCATGACTTTGGTGCACATCTGTGTCTTTGTTCGGCTGACGTCGGCCACCTGGTGGCGGGCTTGGGCTTCTGTCAATTTGAAATGGACTTCGCACCCGGCGCTACTGTATGCTGCCCGCCGCTAATCATCCCGTGCCTCCGGAAGACATGAAAGAGTTCTCCCGCGAGGGAGATTCTTTTCTTAAATAAATGCTGTTTCTGAGACCCAATTTTTTTTCTCGGCGCGCGGTTCCTGTGTTACTATCCTCAAACTACAACTTTTCGTCTTAATCTCCATAGTGAATCCTACTCCATTGACCTCCGCCAGCGCGCGCGGCACACACGAACATCACGCATGGAAACTGTTTATCTCATAGTCCCACTTCTTCTCCTCGGTGTGGTGCTTGCCGCGGTGTGGCTCGATCGCTGGAGCGTCCCGGTGATCCTGGTCGCCCTCGGCGCCGGGATCGTTGCCGGAAGCGACGTTCTCGGGATCTGGAACTTCGACAACGTGGAATTGGCCAATAACCTGGCGAACGCCGCCCTGGTTTTCATCCTTTTCCATGGCGGCCTCGCCACCAAGCGGGCCGATCTCAAGGCGGTCGCCCTGCCGGCCGGCGGAATGGCGACGTGGGGCGTCGTCCTGACCGCCGCAATAACTTTCGCCTTTCTCCACTTCGTTCTGGGGTGGGAGACGGAAAAGGCGCTGCTGCTCGCTGTGGTTATCTCGTCGACCGACGCGGCGGCGACCTTCTCGATCCTGCGCCGCCAGTCGCTGCCCTCCAAGCTGTCGTCGACGATCGAGATCGAAAGCGCGGCGAACGACCCGATGGCCATCCTCCTGACGCTCGTCGTCGTGGAGGGCCTGTCGTCCGGCTCAAACGGCGGCCTTCTGATCGTGCCGTTGTTTCTGTGGAAGTTCCTGTCCGGGCCGCTCATCGGATGGTTGATGGCGCGCGGCGCTCTGGCGATCTTCAATCGGCTGAATCCGCAGGAGCGCGGCTATTACTACGTGCTGCTGATCGCAGTCATTCTGTTGACCTACGGCGCCTCCGAACTCGTGCAGGCAAGCGGCATGCTCGCGGTGTTCACCGCCGGCTTCGTCATGGGCAACCGGCATTTCATCTACAAACAGCACGCCCGCAATTTCTCCGCCGCCCTGTCGATGATCGCCAATATCGGCGTTTTCGTGATGATGGGCCTGCTGGTTTTCCCCAGCCAGTGGGCGGAGTTGTGGTTCAGCGGCATTGTTCTGTTTCTGGTGTTGACGTTCATCGCGCGTCCCGCCGCCGTGTGGATCGGCACGCTCGGCATCAAGATCGGCGTCCGCGAACGCCACTTCATATGTTGGGCTGGATTGCGCGGCGCGGTTCCGATCGTCCTCGCGACCTACCCCATGGCCGCCGGCCTTCCGATCGGCCAAGAAATATTCAATCTGGTGTTTTTCGCGGTCCTGTTGTCGATCCTGACGCAGGGCTCGACGCTCGGCGCCCTGGCTCGCCGCCTCGGGCTGTCGGAACCTGCCCGGCCGCAGCCGCGTTATGGGCTCGAACTGGTGGCGATGGGGCACAGCGATCTCGATCTGACCGTCATCGATCTGCCGGGGCCGCAGGGACGGCCGGGACCCAGGATTCGCGACCTGACGCTGCCGCCCCGCGCCTTGATCACGTTGATCACGCGCGGCAGCGATGTTATTCCGCCGACAGGCCACACGCGCCTGCTCGGATGGGATCAGGTGACGGTCCTGGCGCGCATCGCCGATGAGGACGCTGTCCGCACCGCACTGGTGCAGCCGTTCAATCGGCCGGTCGAAACCGAGGAACACGCGACGCGCGTACTCGATGTCGAACCGATCTTGACCGCGCACCCGGTCGATGTCACTGACGCCTCGCCGAAGAAGGTGGTACTGCTCGGCCACGGCCGCGTCGGCGCCGTGCTGGCCGGGTTCCTGCGGCAGCGAAAGCTGCCGTTCATCGTAATCGAGCAGGATTTGACGACCGTCGAAAGGCTCCGCCGCGCGGGTGTGCCAGTCGTCCATGGCGAAGGTGGCAAATCGACCGTGCTGGCGAGCGCGGGTATTGCCGACGCGCGGCTTTTGCTCATCACCTCGGTGGAGCCCATTACCGTGCGCCGCGCGATCGAGTACGCACGCCAGGTGAATCCGACCATCGAGATTGTTACCCGTGTCCACCAACTCGCCGAATTCAACCGGCTATGCAGCGTCCCCCAGACGCAATGCGTTTATGGCGAGGTGGAGATAGCCTTTGCGATGGCGCGCTTCATGTTGCTCGCGTCCGGCGTCAGCATCATCGAGACCGAAGCGATCCTGATGGACGCCCGCCGCGATCGGGGCGGGCTGAGCATCCCGCGCACCCGCATCACCGAGATTCACGTTCCGGCCAATTCACCCATTCTCGGCAGAAAACTCCCGGAACTGGGGCTGCCGCGCGGCGCGGTTCTCATCACCATCTCCCGCAACGGCGAGTTTGTCGTGCCGAACGACCAGACGGAAATCCTCGCGGAGGATGCGCTGCTGGTGCTGGCGGACGCGGAAACGGCGAGTGAGATCGAGCAGCTCGTCCTCGCGCCGGATGCCGAGGTTTCGTGAGCACACACGGTGGCGGACGGGAGAGGTGAAGGCGCAAGAGCAGCTTAGTTATTGCGCTCCGGGGCATCGATCAGGGTTTCAAACCAGAACGTGCACCCGCCGCCTGGTGTCTCCTTCATCCAGGCCTTCCCGCCGTAGAGGCGGGCAATTTTCTGGATAGTGGCAAGCCCGATGCCGGTGCCAGTGAGATTTTTTCCGGAGTCGCCACGAAAAAAGGGTTGAAAAATACGACTGCGTTCCGCCGGCGGAATCCCGCAGCCGTGATCGCGAACGAAGTAGCGCACCCGTCGCCCATGGCGCTCCCCTCCCACCTCAATGGGGCCGCCCATCGGACCGGCATAGCGCAACGCGTTTCCAAGCAGATTGTCGAAGACCTGGTAGAGGAGAGACTTCGGAATGTCGGTTGCGGGTAATTGCTCTTTTTTTATGCAATGCCCTGAGCTGGCGATCAAGTCTGCCAAGTCGACCAAAACATCGTTCAAAACCTCATGGGCGTCAATCGGTTCCGCCGATTTCCCGATCCGTCCCACCCGGGCCAGGTCCAAGAGATCCTCCATCAGGGCCAGCATCCTCCTTGCCTGCTTTTCTATTTCATCTAAAATATCCATTCCCTGTTCGTCCAATTGTTCCCGGTAATTCTCGCGGAGAAATTCCGAGAAGCCCAGGATGGGAGTCAGGGGTGTGCGTAAATCGTGGGACACTGTGTAGACGAAGGCGTCCAATTCCCGATTCGCCGCTTCGAGCTTCTCTTCGGCCTCCTTGCTTTTGCTGATATCCCTGATGCTGGCCCGGATGCCAAGGTATTCGTTTTCTTTATTGAAAACCGGCTGCCAAGAAGCGGCAACCCACAGAACGGAACCGTTTTTGTGGCGAATGCGAAAGCGTAAATTATCGTTGGAAGTTTGCGCGGAAAAACTCTGGAGAAAGTCCTTGGCCTCGGTTTCCCGGTCTTCTTCATCGATCAACGTTCGTGGGAAGTCAGGCATCTTAAGGCATTCCTCGGGGGAGTATCCCGTGATCCGCTGTACGGAAGGGTTGCTCCACAGCAGGCGTCCGTCCGGAGCCAGCCAGGATTCCCAGTCATAGGCGTAGTTGGCGATGGCTTGAAAACGCTCTTCGCTTTTCCGCAACGCCTCGGCCATCCGCCGGCGCTCCAGTTCCGTTGCGGCGCGCGCGGCAAATACGGAAAAAACCGTCTCCATCCGCTTGGTTATCCTTATTGGCCGGCGGCCTGCGGCAACCAGGGCGCCCAGAGTGTTCCCATCCGAATCGACAAGAGAGGAGCCGAGGAGGCTCTCCGCTTGCAATCGGATCAGCAATGGGTCCTGGGGAAACCGCTGGCGCACGTTGTCGGGATACCGGCAGGCTCCGGTGTCGAGGATCTCCCCCCACACGGTTGTCGCGCAGGGGATCTCCTGGTTTTCTGTCGCATTTTCCTTTGGGGACGCGCCAATGATTTTGATCCGCCGCTGGGCGCCTTCAGCAAGTTCCCCCAAGCAGACCGAATCCATATCCAAGGCTTTAGCGAGGAGTTCGGTCAGGAAGCAGGGAAATTCTTCGCTACTGCCAACCGAGCGCCCTTCAATTAACTTCTGAAACAAACCTTCCAAGGTAGTCACCACTCTGCACCTCGATTGGCTTTAATCTTATTGCGTCAGGTGCTCAAACTCTTTATGCCGTGCGATATATCCGGCGACAAAAGGACATCGGGGAATAACCTTCAGCCCCCGGCTTTCGGCATACGCCAAAGCGGCTTTCACTATTTTACCGGCCAGGCCTTGTCCCTCAAGTTCCGGTGGCACCTCAGTGTGGACCAAGGTTATGGCGCCTTCTTCCAACTCGTATTCGAGAAAGGCCAGGGCGCCATTCGCCTCCACCTCGAAACGTTTTTTTGCAGGATTGTTTCCGACCGCGCTTGCCATAGCCAACGCCTCCGTTTGCAATGAAAATTCGCCAGGCCGTCTGCTGCGCCTTTTCACGCCGGGCCGACCATTCCGGCCCGTGTCGTAATAATCATACCCCCCCTGGTGGAGAAGGCGAACCCCGAATCCGTCTCCGGATTGCCCGGGTAGACCATTCCGGACGGTTTTATTTGCCCGCGGCGTGACACGCCCACTTGAAATCCTCCGGCGCATCCTGTATGGTTCTTCCATGAATCTCTTTACCCCTGAAAAGATCGAAATCAATATGCCCTTGGTGCGCCATCGCCGGCTGCGGACCAAGGGAGGCAGGTTGCTTAGAGCCAAATAGGTCTCTTTACCCCTTTTAAACCGTTCAGCCAGGTCGCAGATTTGCTCTGTGGCCTTTTTCTTTTTGAGGAAAAACACCGGACATTCCCTACCCGGGTCGTTGGTCGGGTGCGGATGACCCACATGACAGGAGATAACATGAACCAAAGACCGATTTACGTCACCGAATTCGATCTTGATCGCCTTGAACGACTTATCGACAGGGCCCAAGGGGCAAGTCGCCGCGACCAGGACTATCTGGACCAGTTGGAAGAAGAGTTGGGCAGGTGCCGAATCGTCGCCCCCCCGGAGGTTCCTTCCGACATTGTCACGTTGAATTCCCGGGTCAAACTCCACGATCTGGACGCCGACCGGCAGATGACGGTAACCTTGGTGTTTCCCGAGCAGGCCAATCTGGCGGAAGGGAGGCTTTCGATCGTCTCGCCGATCGGAACGGCGATTCTGGGCTACGCCGTCGGCGATATCGTCGAATGGGAAGTCCACTCCGGCACGAAGAGGATCCGTATCGAAGAGATCCTCTACCAGCCTGAAGCGGCCGGGGACTATCACCTGTAGGCGCATCGCCTCGCGGGCGGAGAGTGTTCATGGCATATTGCGGTCTTTTCAAGACACTCCGGCGCCAAGTCGCCATCGATGTGGGTACGGCTTTTGTCCGCATCGCCACCCAGAGGTTCGGGGTGTCGACGATTCCGGCGGCGGGGTCCAAGCCTCCACTGCAAGGTGGCGTGGTTATTGATCCGACAGGATTGACCGCTGTGCTGCGCCCGGAGATCACCAGAGCAGCGGGGCGGGGTCTTCTCGGACCGGCCGTGCTGGCCGGGGCGCCGACCGATGTCCGGGCCAGCGAACGCAAGGCCCTGCTGAACGCTTTATACGCGGCCGGGGCGGGCACCGTCCAGATCGTACCCGAACCTTTGGCGGCGGCGGTAGGGGCCAACCTGGACATCAGTCTTCCCTACGCGCAGATGATCGTGGATGTCGGCGACGGAGTGACCGACTGCATCATTCTTCGGAGCGGCAGTATCGTCCGATCAGGCGCTTCCCGAGTCGGTTGCATCACCTTGCGGCAACGGGTTTGGCAAGGGATGCGGTCCCGGTGGGATCGCACGCTGTCCGCTGCGGAAGCGGAGCGGATGATGGCGTCGATTGGGGTCGCCAGCGGGGCGCCTGGAGCAAAGACGGGTGGCGCCCAGGAAGACGGACGCGGCTATCCGGCCGAAATCCGACAGACGGTGTATGACTTGGTGGAACCGGCCCTCGAAGAGATCCTTTCGGTTCCCGCCGCCCTGTTGCGGGAAGTTCCTGCCGATGTTGGCTCCGAGATCATCGAAAGCGGCATTCTGCTGACCGGTGGCGGCGCCTTGATTCCTGGACTGCGCGAGCGCTTGGCGGCAGCGACCGCGATCTGTGTGCACACCCCTGAAAGCCCCCTCGACACGGTCGTCAGAGGTTTGCAGAGCATGACGACAGACTAGCATGACCATGGCCGTCCCGCCCTGCGAAGAGGGGCGGAGGTGCTTGCCTGCCCCATGGTCCGAATCATCCCGCCGGTTTCTTTTCAATACTCGCTGGTCATAATGAACAGCGGCTGTCGCACAAAACTCTCGTATTTCGGCCGCATCCGCTCGGTATTGTAGTATTTGTCCAAATCCACGACCTTGTGATGGCCGGTAATGACATCGATGGGCGCGGTGTCGTAGACGCCATTGTGCAGGTTGACCAGGCGGCCGGAGATATTGCTCAGCACCAGATCGAGGGCGATATTGCCGAAGGCCATGGGGACGATCGAATCGAAGGCGTCCGGGTCGCCGCAGCGCACCAGGTAGCCCAGGCGCTGGCTGACGACGTTGATCCTGTGCCCATTGTTGTGCTTGGCCGAGAGCTCCTTGAGTTTGGCCGCCACCTTGTCGCCGATCCCCCCCAGCTTGCGATGTCCGTACTGGTCCTTTTCCGCCCCCTCGAAAGACATCTCCTCCTCGTGCGCCATGCGCGCCCCTTCGGAAATCAGCACCACGGAATATTTGCTCGGATGCCGGTTGCGGTCGGCCACCATCAGCTCCGCCAGCCGTTCCATATCGAAGACGTGTTCGGGAATGATGCAGCGATCCGCCGCGCCCGCCATGGTCGGCAGCAGGGCGGTAAAGCCGGCATAGCGGCCGAAGACTTCCAGAACCAGGAAGCGCTCGTGCGAACCGGCCGAGGTGCGCAGCTTGTGGGTCAGCTCGATGGTGCGGGTGACGCAGGTGGAAAAACCGATGCAGTAATCGGTGCCGGGAACGTCGTTGTCCATCGTCTTCGGGATGGCCACCACCTTCACCCCCTCGTCGTGCAGACGGCCGGCGTAGCTGAGGGTGTCGTCGCCGCCGATGGGGATGAGAAAATCGATGCCGAGAAATTCGATGTGGCGCAGGATGTCCGGGGTGACATCGTTGATGTCGTCGGCATATTTGGCGCGCAGGTGCTCGGGGAGGTTCGCTTTGGGCAGGTGGCTGGGCCGGGTGCGCGAGGAGTGCAAAAAGGTGCCGCCGGTGCGTCCGGCGCGGTTGACCACCTCTTCGGTAAGTATCTGAAAATGCTCGCTGTTGTCCGCCTTCGGGTCGGGAACCAACTCCACCAGCCCGGCCCAGCCGCGCCGGATGCCGATGACCTTGTATCCCTCCCGCAGGGCCCGATAGGTGACGGCGCGAATCGCCGGGTTGAGCCCCGGCACATCGCCGCCGCCGGTCAGAATGCCGATGGTGCCTTTGCTGGCCATCTTGCGCTCCTTAATGCGTTGTTGGGAGTTTTGCCCCTCCTTCACATCTCAAAGCATAAACAAGGCGGCCGTTAATACAAGGCCCTCATGCGTGCTGGAATTTCACTTCCACGTCCTGCCGGTGGGCGGGATCGATGCGCCAAAGGCTGCGGCCGGTGAAATTGAACAGGCGCGCGACCACCACGTCGGGGAACTGTTCGAGGCGGATGTTGTAAAGGTTCACCGTTTCGTTGAACAGCTCGCGGCGGTCGGCGATCATGTCCTCCAGTTCGGAAATCCGATAGCCCAGGCGCTGAAAAATGGCGTCGGCTTTCAGGTCCGGATAGCTTTCGGCCACCGCGAAGAGGGAGCGCAAGGTGTCGGTGAGCATGTTCTGCGCCTGCAACTTTTCCTTGTCGCTGCCGGCGCTGGCAACCATGGCGCGGGCCCGGATCACCGCCTCCAAGGTTTTCTGCTCGTGCTGCATGTACCCCTCGCAAACCTTGATCAGTTTCGGCAATTCGTCGAAGCGCTGTTTAAGCAGCACGTCGATATTGCTCCAGGATTTGTCGGCATTGTTGCGCATCTGAATGAAACCGTTGTAGATGAGGATGGCGTAGAGGGCGACCCCGAGCAGGACAAGAAGAAATATTGCGAGAACAATCCAGCCGACCATGAAAAACCTCCTTGGTTAAATGTTCAGAATACAAAGCGCGGCAGAATAATGGCGGCGGCCCAGGCCGCCAGCAGCAACCCGCCCATCAGCATGGCGGCGGCGAGCCGGCCGTAACGGCCGAGCAGGCGGGCCTCCGATTCGGTTTCGGCGATGATGAAGGGCAGGCTGCGCCCCGGGGGCCTGCCGATCGCGGCGTGCTCTTCCTGACGCCGCCGGCGCCGCCCTTCGGCAAGCTGGTCACGGATCGCTTCGGCTTCCATGGCGGAGCGCGCCATCTCCCACTCCTCGGCGTCGATGCGGCCGTCGTTGTTGGCATCGAAACGCCGAAACGCCGGGGCATTCCCCTTCAGCAGGCGCAATTTCTCGCGGGTCCGCTCCGCCAGGGACGGACCCTGCCGGCGCTGGTCCCGGGCATAACCGAGGATATAAAGGTAAGTGCCCTCGGCGATAACCTCCTCCACCCATTTTTCGTCGGGGCCGCCGCCGCGCGCCGAAAGGAAAGAGCCGCCGTTCTCATAGCCCTCCTGGCTGCTGCCGCCGCGAATGCGCGCGCCTGCCGGTTCGATCTGGATTTTCCCGGTGCCGTCATCGAGCAGAAAGGGAATGGCGCCGCTCGTGCGGGTCGAGCTGAGACGCCAGCCGTTGCGGACCCGGCGATAACGGCGCAGGCGGTACCAGACGCAAGCCAAATGGGTCATCGGCGAGACCAGGGCGTATTGGCGCGTCGCCCGTCCATGCACCTCGACCAGGCCCATGGCCAACGAGCGCACCCGACTGGTCGGCGTGTTTTCGATGCACCGTTTCCAGCGCAGCGCCTGTGCGCCGCCGAGAAACAGGAGCAAGGACAGGCAGCCGGGAAGAATTCCCGTCCGCACCCCGCCGTGCCAGACCAAGACCCGCAGATCTTCGCCGCCGGCGAAAATAAGGGAGCAGGCGATGGCCACCCCGGTGGTTTGCCAGAGCATTATTTGCCGCCGCCGGTCGCCGGAATCCTGCAGGCCCTCCGGCGGCGCCGGCAAGCCGGCAGCGCGGACGCCGGATTTGGCGACCGCTTCCTGCGCCGCCTCGGTGGCCGGGGGGGAAATGCCCGTTCCGGAGATGCCGACGGTCGACAGGGCCGGCGCCAGCGCCGCGGCGGCGGCGAAGAGGGGGACACGACCGATGGGTAAAGCTTCTTTCCAGGGTTCGGCTGCGGTTTTCGCCGCCTCGGCTCGGGCTCTTTCCAGATCGAGCATCAGCCAACCGAAGCGGGTGAGGGCGACAAGATTGGCGCGTCGGCTATCCACCCCCGGCGCCCCTCCTTGTGGCCGGCATCCGGGCAGGGCGGCCAGACCGAAGCCGGTATGCAGACGAGTCGGGCACTGTTCCCGCACCAGATGAAGAACGGCCTCCAGATTGCCGACGGCGCTGTAGGACATTTTTTTCCCCAAACCCTTGGGATCGAAGCGTCCGGGAAACACCCTGACCCCTTGTTCAGGCAGGCCATCGACAGAGAGGCGGTAAAGATCGAGCACCGGTTCGGCGCGCAGGATTTCGCGGAAAATCTCCTCATCGCCGGCCAACTGGAGATGGTCGGCGCCCCGGTAAGTGTTCTGCGCCAGCAGTCGCCGCATCTGCTTCTCCGGCATCTTGCCGGAGAGATCGGCGAGAATGGCGACGATCGGCGTCTGGCGGGCGAAAACGATTTCTCCCGCCCGCCCGGCAAAGCGGATCCGGTCATCGCCGCAGTGCACGGCCAGAATTCGCTCCGGAGTAAAGCGGGGGGGAGTCGGTGTGATAAGCCAATGAGGGAAGCGGTGGCTTGCGAGGAGTTCGGCGGTTTCCGCCATCTTTTCGCCCCGGCCCCGGGCCAGCAAGGCGGGCGCCTGGCCGACCAGCCGCTGGCGGGCCGAATAGGCGTCGAGCCCGAGCCGGGCAAGAGCCGGCAACAAAGCGGAAAAGCGCTCATCGGCTGTCGGCGCTGGCTCGATGATCAGCCATTGTTCCAGATTGCCTTCAGCCATTCCCTTCCTCAAGCCAATCCGCTTAGGGCGGACGCCGGGCAAAAGCCAGTACGGCTATTCCAGCCCCAATTCGTAGTTGAACGGAAAAGTTCCGGCGATGGGTTCATTGCGGTGCAAGCTTTCCAGAACCCGTTTTCCCCGTGGGGAAAACGGACCAAGATGGGCAATGTCGATAATGAATCTGTCGCAGCCCATGGCCCGCAACTCCTCCTGCCGCCCGGACAGGGAAAAATCGGCCTCGGCTGTCAGAACCGAGAGGCCGGAGCGGCTGTCCACCCGATAGGCCTCCCCCCGATCGGAGAGCACCGGCGTGTCGGCGCGCACGCCGCGAACCGGGATGCGCGAGGTGATCAGCGGCACCGCGGCATACAGGGTCACCGCCGCCGGTACGCCGGTTTGTCGCGAGAGCACCTGGTGCATGTTGGCGCGATCGTCCTCAAGATAGAGGGTGACCTCGGCCGCCCCCAATTCCCGCCAGGCGAGAATCGCCTGGCTGTTGAGAGCGAACAGCCGGTAGCTGGTCAGCAGAGTGACCCCGGTCAGACCCGCGAAAAAAGCAAAATGACCAAGATTGCCCAAGCGGAAATGGGTAAACCTGCGCTCGGTCAATTCTCGAATCGCATTGCGATATCCATGCCAATCCTTATCGAGAAGGAAGAAAGGGATATCCCAGATCACCTGCGCCTCGCGCCCCCGCAGGCGCCGGGCGGCTCCACCGATTTGCGCCAGATTAGCCGGGGTCAGCGGCAGCAGCAGCCGATCGACGCCGGGATCGTTGATCAGGTGGACATCGCGCACCGAGGCGATGGCGACGGTGATCTGCGCCGCCGCCGCCGGCCGGCCGGCGGCCGCCGGCAGCAATTCGGCAAGCGCCTGGCGCCGGCGGTCGTCCCGCAACGATTTCCGCTCCTTCTCCCGCGCCTCGCGCAGCGCCCGCAAAAAATCGCGACGCACCTCTTTGAGCCGACTGGGGGGAATCACCACCGGCGGCAAATCGCCAGTGGCCAACGCGGCCAGGGCGAAGGGCTCGCCTGCGGTGCGGGCGAAAACCGCACGCAGGGTTTCGGCCGACAAGGGGCTGTCGCTGGCCGGATGAAGAGGAACCGCATAGCGGCGAGTCAGGCTCGTATCGCCGACCTGCGCCTGCAGCACCAAGTTGTCGCCATCCAGATCGATGCGCAAGGCCAGCGGTTCGGTGGCCGTGGCGGCCTGCTCCAGCCGGCGCCGGCAGGCGGCCTCACTCATCGTGAACGCCTGTTCCGAGGACACCTTGAACACGGCGTCGCCGGGGCGAAATGCCTTGGGGAAGGGGGACTGAACCGCAACCAGCGCGCCGGCGGTCGCCACCTTCGCCGGCCGTTTGCCAACCTGCAGCTCCTTGACGGTGAAGGCGGTCCCGGCCTGATCCGATTTCGGCTGAATGCGCAGGCGGTCGCCGACGTGCAGGCGGTCGCGACAGCGGAAAACGACCTCGCCGTTGCGCACCGATTCCACCTCGCCGAGAAAACGGCCGGTCGCGCCTTTCACCGACGGAATGGCAATATCGGTGGGTACGCCGCCGGGGAGAAACCCTTTGGTCGGCAGCCGGCCGAAGGAAGCCTTCAACCGCTCCTTGGCCACCTTGATGACCGGCTGACGATCACCGGCCGGGGCGTCGAGCGCCAGCCGGTACGCACCGACGACATTGGCGACGTATTCGGCGCTCTTCATGCGCCCTTCGATTTTGAAACTGACCACCCCGGCGGCGGCCAACTCCGGCAGCAGGTCGATGGCGGAAAGATCATTGGTGGAAAAATAATACCCTTCCTGGCCACGGTAACCATAGCGGCGGCGGCACGGCTGGGCGCAGCGACCGCGATTGCCGCTCTTCCCGCCCAACCAGGAGGAAAAATAACACTGGCCGGAAAAGCAAAAACACAGGGCGCCATGGATGAAATGCTCAAGCTCCATCGTCGTTTGCCGGCGGATGGCGGCAATTTCAGCCAGAGAAAGCTCGCGGGCGAGCACCGCGCGGGTGAAGCCCATCCGTTCGAGCATTTGCACGCCGGCGGCGTTGTGCACCGTCATCTGCGTACTGGCATGCAGGGGCAGCCCTGGAAAATGGCGGTGCGCCAGGCGCCACACCGCCAAATCCTGAAGGATGATCCCATCCACGGCCAGCGCCTCCAGGGTGGAGAGCGCTTCCACCAGTTGCGGCAGCTCGTTCTCTTTGATCAGGGTGTTGAGGGTGACGTATATCTTGCGGCCGAGACCGTGTGCATAACGGAGCATTCCCTCCAGATCGCCCAGGGACACGTTCTTCGCCTTGGCCCGGGCGGAGAAATCCCGCAAACCGACGTAAACGGCATCGGCGCCGTTCTCCATGGCGGCGAAGAAAGCTTCAAGGCTGCCGGCGGGCGCCAGCAATTCGGGGGCTGCGGGATATTTGGGCGGCATCGATACTCCGAAACAAAGAAGCCGGGTTCGGCGACCCGGCGAGACAGAAAGAAAAAGATTAGCACGGTCGGCGGACGGGTGGCAACCGGCAAGACGTCAGCCGTCCGCGAATAAACCTTCCGGCCATGCGTCGGGGTCAGGGCATCAGGCCGCGATCGACGAAACTGACGTATTCTCCGCTGCCGATGATGATGTGATCGAGAACCCGCACCCCCATCAGTTCGCCGGCTTGGCGCAGGCGGGTGGTGATTTCCAGATCCTCGCGGCTGGGGGAGGGATCGCCAGAGGGGTGGTTGTGCACAAAGAGGACGGCCGCCGCCGATTCGCGCACCACCGGCGCGAAGACTTCGCGTGGATGGACGATGCTGGCGGACAGGCTCCCCTCGGAGACCTGCACCTCGCGGATAATCCGGTTCTTGCCATCCAGCAGGAGAGCGAGAAAGATCTCCCGCTTGTGGTCGCGCAGTTTTTCGTGGTAATGGCGGAAGACCTCCGCCGAAGACGTGAACCGATGCCCCGGTTGCAGGCGGTCGCTGCCGAAGCGTCGGGCGATTTGGAAGACGGCTTGAATTTCCGCCGCTTTTGCCGGGCCTATGCCCTTTATCTCGCAGAGTTCGGCAATGGTGGCGCCCGCCAGGCGGCGCAGGGAAGTGAATCGGGCAAGAAGGAAACGGGCGTGATCGAGGGCGCTCATGCCGGAAGCGGCATCGCCGGTGCGCAGTATCAGCGCCAGAAGCTCGGCGTCGCTTAATGTTTCGGCCCCGGCGTTGAGCAGTTTCTCGCGGGGCCGCTCGGCCTCCGGCCAATCTTTAATCCGTCGCATGCAACCCCCTCCCTTAAGCGAAAAGGCCGGCCGCAGGGCCGGCCTTTTCCAGATCAGCACTTTTCAGGGCTGTTCTTCAGGCGAATCGTTCTTTGGCTTCAGCGGCGAGCCCCAGAAGGTCCCCAGGACTTCCTTGTCCCGTTCGGTAACCACCGCGCCGCGCCCGATCATGCGCCGGGTCAGCGGCTCGAGAGCTTCCCGGCGCTGCATGGCCACTTCGATCCGCTCGCGCGTATGGCAGCGGGTGCAGCGAAGATCGATCACCTGCTGGAACTCCTCCGGATCGCGAAAATGGGCGCCCAGATGATCAACGGCAACTGCCGGCCGCACCCCGAGTAAAAGGATGCCGAAAAAGACAGCGGCGAGAAAACGGTTATTCACGGACATAGGTGTCGATATCGGTCTCATGGACCATTCCCATCAGATGGGCGTATTCGGATTCGATCAGCGCATAGTGATTACGGGTTTCCAGCGCCATCTTTTCGAAGACGGCGCGCACCGCCGGATCGATAATCAGGCTGGCGGTTTTCCGCAGATTTATCTCCAGGTCCTCTTCTTCCTTCAAGGCAATCTGCATCGCTTTGCGCTCATGCACGTTCTCGTCAAGCGCTTTTTGCAGAGCCTGCTGCATGGCGGTGTTCGTCTTGGCCGGCCCGGCCATGAACTCCTCAAAGCTCCCCAGGTCGGATCCTTTATAAAGGGGGAAAAAATGGCTGGCATGTTCCTGCTCTTCCTTGGCCAGGAGCTGAAAAACCTTCTTGCCCCGCTCGTTCCCGGTGATTTCCGCCGCCCGCAGATAAAAATCGCGGACGTTCTTTTCCGTTTCGATGGCCAGCTTGAGAGCTTCCTGTAAATTGAACTCTTGTGGCATGCGCTACCTCCCCTTTGTTGAAGTCAAGGTTTGAGTTGGAATGCGGCATTATCACTGATGTTTTCTGCCAAGTCAAATGCCGGGGCGTGTCGGCGGCGGCTGCTTTGGTCCTTGCCCCAGGCTAGAAAGTATCGTTCTCTCCGGCGGACAATTGCCCCTGGATCCAGGTATCGAGCTGCTCGGCGTCGGCGTCGGGCAGATCGAGAAATTTCAAGCCCATCCCCGGCTCGTAGCTCGATTTCCGGCTGAATTCACGCTTCCAGACGACCTCGCAGGTGCACTGGACCGTTTGCTTGGGAGCAAAGGGGCGGGGGATCTCCACCTTTATCCGGGTGCCCGGCTCCCGCGGATTGGTCGTGGCGATGAACAGACCGCCACGGCCGATATTTTTGGCGTAGCCGAAAAATACCCGTCCGTTGTCTTCAACACGCACCTTGAGCACCAGCAGCGGCGCGCGCAGCCTCGCCCTCTTGTTTCCTGCGGCAGAACCCTGCACCTCAGTCATAGCGGCCCCTTCATTCAAAATTAACTACTGCCGTATCCCTGCGAATCCTACAACATTGCATTCTTTCAGGCAAACATCAATTTCCCCGTCCTCCGGCCGCCCTCCGGCGGGGCAGCCACGCAACAAAGCCAATTGCGCAGCAGGATCAGGCGTCTCTGGCAGCCCGGCCCAGCTGAGCAAAGACGGCAGCGCCTCGGCCGCCGACTGGTACGGCAGCGAGCCAGAGGAGAGGAGATGAATGAATTTGCGGGTTTTCAGGCCATCGAACCAGCAATGGAAAGCGGTGGCAAAGGCACTGCCGGTGCGGTTCTGCCGCTGCAAACGCGGCCAGATGGCAGGGAAGCCGGCCGCCAGCAGATAATCGGCCAGAGCGGGGTGAATCTCCCCCGCCGCCAGCAGAACCTGCCGAGCGGGTTCCCGCCAGGCGGCGATGGCCAAGCCGAGCCAAGCATTGAGCAGCCGGTAACAATCGACCCGATGAAAGAGAGTGGAGACTCCCTCGCCGGCAAGAAGGCTGGCGATGCTGCGTCCGGTGCCGAAGGGGGTGCGCTGCGAAAGCCGCGGCGATGGAAAAACAACGGTGCCGGCCAGAGGCGAAACGCCGGCGGTTTTCACCATCTGCTGCAGAAAATAGAAATCCTCCCCGGCCGATCGCCTGTTCATGCCGCCGGCGCGCACATAGGCTTCGGCGCGACAGGCAAAGGCGCTGCCGATGGTATGAAATCCGTACGGTGAGCCTGCCTGCGCAAGCCCCAAGGCATAACTGCGCAGGTAAAGTTCGTACAGCGTTATTGCCCGCTCCTGCTCGGCGCTGGCTGCCCGCGCATGGCAGAAGGGAAGCACCGCCGCGCCCGCCCAGGCCTGGCGGAAATGCGCCTCGATAGCCGAGTAGTAATCGGGGCGCACCCGGGTGTCGGCGTCGAGGGAGATGAGCAGGGGCGGCCCGCTCTCCCAGTCCAGGCGCTCAAGGACAAGATCAAATCCGATCTTGCGAGCCAGTCCGACCCCTTCGCCTTGGGGCAACTCTTGCCCCGGGGCGACGGCGTCCACCCAGGCGAGGGGCAGATCGAAGGTCGTTTCGCCCGCAAGCCGGTCGAGGGTGCGCAGGTTTTCCTTTTGCGCCTCGACGGCGGCGCCAGCGGGGTGGTTGACCACCACGACGACGAGATAACGGTGCCGAATTTCTGCAGGTTGGGTCGCCAAATCCGCCAAAGTGGCGAAGAGGGTCTCCTCTTCGGCGAAAGCGGGAACGATCACCGCGCCGGAAAAGCTCCGCCGCGATTCCCCGGTTAACCGCCAGGGACCAGAAATCCCACGCTGCCGCAGATATTTTTCGATCACCGGGGGCAGGGGCATCCCAGGGTTCCTCGACCAGGAGGGAAAGAAAAAAGCGCCCCGGGTAATCCGGGGCGCCGCGAATCTGCTGCTATCTGTTGGCGCTTACGCCTTGTCGATCTGCACCGCCACCCGGTTGTGGCCCACCGGCATGATCTGCTGCACGTTCATGTCGCAGAAGTGATACGGCGCAAAGAGCAGGCCGGGCTGGACCCGGTCGCTGATGCGCACCGGCCCCTGGAAAAAGCCAATGGCCGAGGTAACCCGAATCGTTCCGCCATCCTTGACGCCATAGGCCTGGGCGTCGGCGGGATGCATTTCGATATAGCCTTTTGCCGCCACTTCCAGGTTCGCTTCGGCATAGGTGGAGGTGGTGCCGAAGTGAAAGAGAATCTTGCCGGTAAGCAGTTCCATCCCCTTGGCCGGCGCAACTCCGCCCTTCGCCGGCGCGTAAAGCAGGCTCTTGTCCTCCGGACGATAGGCGTCTTTCAGGCACGGACGGCACATTCCGTTGCCGGTGAAACAGACTTCGGAATAAAGCGGCGTAAGTTGTTTCATCTCCAGCAGCATGGCTTCGCTGTCGAAAGCCGCGTCTTTCGGCCGCAGCCGGCGATAAAGGTCGGCGAAAATTTCCCAATCGGCGCGCGCTTCCCCCCGGGGAGATACCGCTTGGCCGAGGCAGGCGACGCGGTGATCGAGAGAGGTGACGCTGCCTTCCTTTTCTGCCGGCGAAACGCCTGGCAGAACGACATGGGCGAGGTCGGTCAGCTCGGAGGCGAGAATGTCCTGCACGACAAGGAAGTCGACTTTTTGCAAAGCCTTGCGCCAGCGGTTGCTGTCGGGGAAGGAAACCAGCGGATTGGTGGCGGCCAAATAAAGGACCTTTATCGCACCCTTTTCGATTCCTTCCAGAATGCCGAGGGCGTCGCGACCGTTGGCGGGCAGTTTTACACCCCACGCCTTCTCGAACTTGCCGGCGCTTTCGCCATAGGCCTGATATCCCGGCAGCGACTCGGGGTAGACCCCCATATCGAGCAGGCCCTGCATGTTTCCTTTTTCGTCGACCGGGAAGAGACCACCGATATCGCCATGCAAGGCGCCGGTGACCAGGGCGAGATTGGCCAATGCCTGAACCTTCTCTTCGGCAGCCGCGCTCTTGGTGATATCGCCGCCGAAGATGAGGGCGACAGATCCCGCCCGCCCGAGATACTGGGCTGCCTGCTGCAGAATTTCCAGGGACAGACCGGTCTCGCGAACCGCTTGGTCAAGATCGATATCGCCCAGATGGGCCTTGAGTTCATTCAGATTCTTGACGTAGCGCTGCACGAAGGTTTCGTCCAGCAAGCCTTGGTCGAAGATCAACTTGCACAGTGCGTTGGCCAGGGCGACTTCGCTGCCGGGCAGATAATTCAGGAACATCTCGGCCCAGCGGACCAGTTTTACCCGGCGCATGTTGGCAATCAGCAATTTGCCGTTGCGCTTGCGGCAGGCCTCTTCGATTGCCCAGTCGAGCATCGGCGCTTCGGCGGTGGCGTCGCAGCCGAAAACCAGAACCGCGTCGGCCGCGGCAACGCGATCGATGCGGTTGCTCGCCCCCTGCAGCCCGAGAGCGTCTTGCAGCACCTGGTGCGCTCGCAAAGCGCCGAAGCGTGCTTCGGAGTCGATATTGTTGCTGCCGATGGCGGCGCGGAAAAGCTTCTGGAAAAGGTAGTTCTCTTCGTTGGTCAAGCGCGGCGAGGAGAGTCCGGCAACGGCCTCCGGGCGCACTTCGCGAATTTTGCTCTCGACTGCCAGCAAGGCCTCGTTCCAGCCGATGGCGCGGGCGGCGCCAGCGGTGCGCAGGGTCGGCGTCAACAGGCGCTTGGGGGAGTCGATGTATCCATAGCCGAAATAGCCGCCGATGCACAGGTTGCCATTGTTCACCGTCACATCATCGCGGGAGGTGACGCGCTGCACCTGATCGTGCTTGATATTGTAATCGATCTGGCATTGGCTGCCGCAATAGGTGCAGACCGAGGGGATGCGGGTCATCTCCCAGGGGCGGGCTTTGAATTTGAAAGGTTTCGACAGCAGGGTGCCGGTCGGGCATTCGGCAATGCAGTTGCCGCAGAATTCGCAGTCGAGGGGCTTGCCGTCCACCGTGTCTATAAAGGCCCGTTCGCCGTTATTGCGCACCACGAGAGCGCTGGCGCCGACCACCTCATGGCACACCTTGACGCATTTTTCGCAGAGGATGCAGCGGGAGGGGACCTGCTGAATCAGCGGCCAGCTTTCGATCGGCTCGGGGGCGACGTCTTCGGCGGAAAAGGGCTGCCGGTCCACGTCGAGGCTGAAACAGATGTCCTGCAGATCGCATTCTCCCCCGGCATCGCAGACCGGGCAGTCGAGGGGGTGATTCACCAGCAGCAACTGCACCATCTGCCGGCGGATCTTGGTCAGCCGCTCCGACTGGGTAGTCACGACGATACCGTTTTTGACCGGCGTATTGCAGGCGGTCTGCGGCTGTTCGACACCTTCGACTTCCACCACGCAGACGCGGCAGGCGCCGGTGGGCGATATTTTCCCCAGCCAGCAAAGGGTGGGGATGGCGATATCGTGCTGGCGGGCCGCCTCGAGAATCGTGGTTCCCGCCGGGACGTTGATCGTTTTGCCGTTGATCGTCAAACTGATCATTTTCAAAGCACCTCGCAAAAGTTCAGCCGCGAAAAAGGAAAGGGCTCCTAGAGGGCGATCATGGCGACGCGGTAACACCGCAGGCACCGCTCCGCTTCGGCCACTGCCTGGCTTTTCTCGAAGCCAAGCTCCACTTCACAGTAATTGTTGCGGCTGGCGCGTTCCCGACCATGGATTTCCGCCTGATGTTCACGTTTGGCGGCATCGAGCACCGGCACCTGCTCGTTTTTGTCGTAAACCCCCAGGTAGGAAAGGATATCGTCGAGAATGTCGGCCTCGCTCAGATATGCCTTACCCTCCTCCAGCCAGCGCTGAATCACATGAGCGGCGCGATGGCCGCTGCCGACGCAGGCCACCACTGTCAGCGGCCCGATTTCGGCGTCGCCGCCGGCAAATACCCCGTCCATATCGGTAATCAGGGTGCGCGCCAGAGGGTTGCCCATCCCGTCCTTGAGATCTTTTCCGGCCGCGTCCTTGAGGGGCAGATATTTGGTGACGACGGTATTCCATTTGGTGATGTCGATCCCCAAATTCTTCGAGATGAAGGACAGGTCCGGGTCCTGACCGATGGCGGGAATAACCGTATCGCACTCGACGACAAACTCGCTGCCGGGCACCGGTTGCGGACGCCGCCGCCCCGAGGCGTCGGGCTCGCCCAGTTCCATGCGGACGCATTCGACCCCGGTAACCTGATCATTGGCATCGACGATGACTTTGGTGGGCAGAACCAGGAATTCGAATTTCACCCCTTCTTCATCGGCGCCGTCGACTTCCCAAATATCGGCCGGCATCTCCTTGCGCGAACGACGGTAAAGGAGAATCGACTCCTCGGCGCCCTCGCGCAGGGCCACCCGGACGCAGTCGATGGCCGTGTTGCCGCCGCCGACCACCACCACTTTCTTGCCCATGCCGGTCGGTTTGCCCATGTAGGCTTCGCGCAGGAAGTCTATGCCGCCGGGAAGAAATCCCTTGTACCCCTTGTCCTCGCCCTCGACCCCCATCGGTTTGGAGCGATGAGCGCCCGGAGCCACAAAGACGGCATCAAACTTCTGCTTCAGTTCGGCCAGGGAGATATCCTTGCCGACACGGGTGTTGTAAACGATTTCCACGCCGAGGGCGGCAATGATATCGATATCGCGCTGCAAAATCGGGCGCGGCATCCGGTAGGGGGGGATGCCGACGGCGATCATGCCGCCGCCGAAGCCTTCGGGCAGCGCCTCGTAAATGGTTACCGGGTAGCCTTCGAGGGCGAGATAGTAGGCGGCGGCCAGACCGGCCGGTCCGGCGCCAACCACGGCGACCGTCTTGCTCTTGCGCGGTTTCGGCCGCATCGGCGGGGCGATCTGGTGCTGCCACTCGTAATCCGAAGCGGCCCGCTTGAGGATCATGATGCTGATCGGCTCATCGACATTCTTCCGCCGGCACGCGCTCTCGCAGGGATGCGGACAAACCCGGCCGCAAACCGAGGGCAGCGGCATATTCTCGCGGATGGTGGCCAGCGACCCTTCGAAGCGATACTCCTTGATCTCCTCGATATAGCCGGGAATATCGATATGCGCCGGGCATTTGTCCTGACAGGGCGCGGTGAGCTTCTCGTGGTAATTGCGCGGCTTGGGCTTGCGCTCGCCGCGGATATAGGCCAGATAGTCGTCCCGGAAGTATTTGACCGTATCGAAAACGGGGACGACGGAAGTCATGCACAAAGTGCATTTGCAGCTTTTCAGCAATTCCGCCATTTCTTCGATAACTTGCAGGTCGGATTCTTCGCCGTGGCCGGCGACGATCCGGGAAAGGGTGTCCTGCAGCACCCGGGTTCCCTTTTTGCCGGGGGTGCATTTGGCGCAGCAGTATTTCTCCTGCACCCGTGTCATGTACTCGGCGGCCATGGCAACCACATCGACATCGCGGTCGAAGACGATAACACCGTCCCATCCCATGAAGGCGGACAGGGCACGGTCACCGTCGAAAGTCGTCGGCAGACGGAACACCGCCTGCTCGGCGGCGGCGCCTTGACGATTATCGACGATCTTCCTGCCCCAGCTGGAAAAAACGACCTGAGTCAACTTGACCTCCTCCGGGCGGGCCTTCCGTTGCCGAAAGGCGAAAAAAATCCTGAAAAAAGGGAAAGACCCGCTGCTGATCGGCAGTGTCTCTCCCTGATTTTGTATACAGTATGCAGTTTAATAACACATCTGTGGACGCCAAATCAAGTACAAATTTCCCGCCCATGGGAGCCCTTGGCGGGGGGGGAACCTATGGAAAAATCGCCGATTACCTTCGGCGCGACCTACTCGGAGTTTGCCCCGGCCGGGGCGGCGAAATCCGGAAACGGGGTGACGATCACCCATTCCCCCGGCCCCTGAGGGTCGTCGTCGACGTACTCCCAATCCTGCCGATAGCGCAGGGTTTTGACCGTCGTCGAAGGGAAAAGGTAATACTCGATGGCATTCCAGGTGACCACCCTGTTCCCCTGCGGGGCAAATTCGGCCGACTCGAGGCGGACATCGGTAATATTCAGCTCGGTCAGGGCGGTCATGCGGGTGCGAAAGCTATCCTGCTGATCCGTTGCAAGGTGGCGCTGCGCCCCGGCGAGATCGCGCCAGCGCAGCCGCTCGGCAAAATCGCTCTGGGCCGGCACAAACTGCCGCGGCAACGACGAGGGATCGGTGCAGGCGAAGAGCGGAACAACAAGAACAAGCAGAAGCATCAGGAGAAGACGCCGGAACCGAAGGAACTTACCCATGCGCACCTCTTGCAAACAATTTATTCGGGGGTTAAATTGAACATTGTCCTAAATGCCCTTGGAGGAGACATGAGGAAAGTTGAAATCTACACCAAATCGTATTGCCCTTACTGCCGCCGGGCAAAAGAATTGCTTGAGCTCAAGGGCATAGATTTCATCGAGCACGACATTACCGCCGATCCCGCCAAAGAAATCGAGATGCGCCAACGCGCCGGCCGCCAGACCGTTCCGGAGATTTTCGTCGACGATGAGCTGCTTGGCGGTTGCGACGATCTCTTCGCCCTTGATGAGGCGAGGGAACTCGATGCTCGTCTGGGGCGAACGTAAAACTGCAAACGCAGGAGCAAAGGGGCGGGAGGGATAAACGGTACGGCCGTTATCTCGCCCCGCCCGCTTTTGCCTCTTGCGCCTCCGACCTGCCAATAATCCCCAGCAATTCCACCGCCAGCTCGACTTTGCCGAAGGGGGGCATCAGATACCAGCCGCCCACCCGGCCGGCGCCGGCCTGAATCAGTTCGCGGGCGATCGCCATGCCTTCGCCGATCCCCTCAGCGCCGGACTTCCCCCGCAGACGTCTGCGCACATCGGCCGGCAGGCTGATTCCCGGCACTTCGTTGTGCAAAAACTCCGCGTTGCGTTCGCTCACCAGCGGCAAAACCCCGACCAGAACCGGCACTCGGTAGGGGGCGGTCAACTGCAGCAGCCGTTCGAGCAGTTGCGGATCGTATACCGGCTGGGTCTGGACGAAGCGGGCGCCAGCGGCCAATTTCTTCTCCAGGCGCCGCAGCTGTCCGTTGATCTGCGGCAGATTCGGATTGAAGGCGGCGCCGGCCAAAAAGCGGCTGCTGCCGCTCAATTCCGCGCCAAGCAGGCTGCGACCGGCATTCAACGCCGAAATCAATTCCAGCAGGCCGACAGAGTTAAGGTCAAACACGCTGGTGGCGCCCGCCTCTCCCCCCACCGCCACCGGATCGCCGGTAACCGCCAGCAGGTTGCGGATGCCGAGCAAGTGGGCGCCCATCAGTTCGGAATGCAGGCCGATCAGGTTGCGGTCGCGGCAGGTGATGTGAACAATAACTTCCGCGCCAGTTTCGTCCTGAATGCGCCGGGCGAGGGCGATATTGCCCAGGCGGATGCGGGCCAGTGGATTTTCGGCCAGGCTGATGGCGTCGGCGCCCGCTGCCGTCACCCGCTGGGCGCCGGCCAGCACCTTCTCGCAGTCGAAACCGCGCGGCGGGTCGAGTTCGACCGTCACCACCGGCCGCCGTCCCCACGCATCGAGAAAGGTTTTTTCCTGGACCACCTCCGGCGCAGGAGCTGCCGCCGTGGCGATGACTGGCGACCGCGTCTGCCGCCGCGCAGGGTGGCAATCCCGCAGAGCCGCCGCAAGGGCCTGGATATGCTCAGGCGTTGTACCGCAACAGCCGCCCACCAGAGAAGCGCCGGCGAGGACCATCTCCCGGCCCATGGCGGAGAAGTACTCGGGAGTCGCCAGATAGATATAGCGGCCGTTAAGATATTGGGGAAACCCGGAATTGGCGAAGGCGGACAACGGCCGGCCGGTTGCCGCCGCCAGTCGCTGCAGAGTCGCCAGCATCTCGCGCGGGCCGCTGCCGCAATTGGCGCCGAGCACCGCAGCGCCAGCCTCATCCAGGCGTCGGGCGACGATTTCCGCCGCCGCACCCTCCCGAGTGCGCCCCTCCTGCAAAAAGGCCATTTGCGCCACCGCCGGCAGACCGATTGCGCCGGCCACCTCCAGGGCAATCTCCATCTCCGCCAGACTGGCGAAGGTCTCCAGCATGAACAGGTCGACTCCGGCCTCCGCCAACGACTCCATCTGCTCGCGGAAGATCTCCTTTTTCTGCGCCGGCGGCAGTTCGGTCGCCTCGCCGCGCGGGCGCAGCAACGGACCGACGGCGCCGGCGACAAAACCCTCGGCGCCGGCGGCGGCCCGCGCCAGGCGGACGCCGGCGGCATTGATCGCGCGCACCTTTTTTTCCAGACCGATGGCGCCCAGACGCAGGGCGTTGGCGCCAAAGGTGTTGGTCTCCAGCACCTGCGCGCCGGCCGCCACATAATCGCGATGCACCTGCTCCACCCGCCCGGCATCGACCAGGTTCAGGTGCTCGAAACAGGCCTCCAGGGGCACCCCCCGGCTGTACAACAGGGTGCCCATCGCGCCATCGCCGATCAGAACGTCACTGGCCAGGCGTTGGAGGAAAGGATGCGACATGGATTCAGGCAAGGGCAATGTCCTTTGGGGAAGAAAATGTCTTTCTGCTCGCGTATCCGCCCGCCGCGATGGCCCGATCGTGCGTTTGGCGGCAATCCCCATGTGCGGCAGGCATAAGCGGGCTGGTCAATCGGTTTCCCGGAGGATGGCCGTGAAAAAGAGGTGCCCTTCGGAATCGGCGACGGAGAGGGACAGCTCCAGGGGAATGCCGTTTCCGTCCCGACGACGGCCGATGATCCGGTGCGTGCTGAGCAGCAGACGATCGGATTCCTTTTTCAGGTATTCTTCCACCCCCTGCTGGTGCAGGGAGGTGCATTCCTCGTGGACCAGGAGCGCGACATTTTCCCCCAGCGCCTCCCGCTTGCTGTAGCCGAACATGCGCTCCGCCTGGCGGTTGAACAAGATGATCTGCCCGTTGGCGAGAAAAGAAACGATGCCGTCGTGGGCGGTCTCGGTCAGCAGACGGAAGCGGCCTTCCGATTCCTCCAAATGATTCGTCTTCTCCCGCAAATGGTCGATCATTTCGTTGAAACCAAGGATCAGCAACCCGATTTCGTCCCGCCCGCGGTGGGGGATCTTCTGTTCGAAGCGGTCGGTGCGGATGATCTCCCGAACCACCGCCCCCAGCTGTTTCAAGGGGCGGGTCACCGTCGTCCGAATGAGCAGCCCGAGGCAGGTGATCAGGGCCAGAAATATGCCGGCGGTGTAATAGATCCCGTTGCGCACGTTGGCCTGAATCTGCTGGCGCAGCTTGTCCATCGGGATGGTGACCGACGCGGCGCCGATGATTTCGCCGATCTGGTAGTGATAGGCCTGATCGGTCTCCTCCGGAAAAAGCCGCTTGATGTAATCGGGCGCGGTTGCCGGATCGCCATGGCATTCGAGACAGCTCTGCTCGGCGGTGAAGGGGCGCAGGTAGCGAAACACCCGCTCGCCGTCGAGACGGGTGACGGCGTAGGCCTCCAGCAGCCGATCGTCGGCGGAGAACTTTTGCAGCATCCGCTGCTCAAAGGCATCGGGAGCGTTGTTCGGATTGCGATAGCGGTCGGAAATCTGCCGGATCCGGTAGTCCAGGTCTTCGGCCACCCGCGCGCCGATGCGGTTGGCGGCCACCACCGGAATCAATCCGTAGCGCTCCTCCGAAAGTTGAACGCCGGTCTGCTGATACTGGCTGGAGAGATATTCCCGGGTGCGGATCGCCTCGAAAGAAACGATCCGCGCCTTCTCCACCGCTTCGTCGAGGATGAATTGCTCTTGCTGGCGGAAATTGAGAAAGGCGGAAAGGGCGAAAAAAGCGAGAAGAATGGCGGCGATGGTCAGATTGATTTTGGCGAGCAGACCCGGATTGCGCAATATCTTCATTTCGGCCGTTTCCTTCTCGCAGGCGTTATCCTTCATTTATCAGAAGGATGCCGCCGGCGCAATCGATCCCGGATTCAGACGAGCACGGATGTCGCCTGACGCCGCAGCGCCCCGATGGTTTGCGCATAATCCGCAGCGGCGAAAACGGCGCTGCCGGCGACCATGACTTCCGCCCCGGCGGCGGCGATCTCCCGAATGTTCTCCACCTTCACGCCGCCGTCCACTTCCAGTTCCACCGGCAGGCCGCGCCGATCGATTTCCCGGCGCAGCGCGGCGATTTTTCCCAGACAGGCGGGGATGAAGGCCTGCCCGCCGAAGCCGGGGTTGACCGACATCACCAGCACCAGATCGAGTTCTTCGAGGATGACGTCCAAGGTGCCGACCGGGGTCGCTGGATTGAGGGAAACTCCAGCTTTTTTTCCCAGTCCGCGGATGAGCTGGACGGTGCGGTGCAGATGCGTCGACGCTTCCTGGTGGACGGTGATGATGTCGGCGCCGGCGGCGGCGAATTCGGGGATGTAGCGGTCCGGATTCTCGATCATCAGATGCACGTCGAGGGGCAGGTCGGTCACTTGGCGCAGGGCGGCGACCACCGGCGGGCCGATGGTGATGTTTGGCACGAAATGGCCGTCCATGACATCGATATGCAGGTAATCGGCGCCGGCCGCTTCAATGGCGCGCACTTCATCGCCCAGGCGGGCGAAATCGGCGGAGAGGATGGACGGGGCGATTTTGATCATGAAAAATCCTGCCTGAGAATGGATGTAGACTGGTAAAAATACCATACCTGCGGCTTGCGGTTCAATCGGAAGTTGCACCTCGGGCAGAGGCGACGGCGAAGGCCAATGCGTTTGCGAAGCGGTAGCTCGCGGCATCGAGGTCGGCAACGGTGTCCTCCGCCGCAAGCCACCAGTCGAATCGAATTTTCCCGCCGGCGACCGGTGTCAAGCCTGCCGCCGCAGCCGCACGGCGAAAAAGGCGTCCATGCCGCCGTGCCGGTGCGGCAGAGTGCGCAAGGCGCCTTGACTGTCGAAAAGTTCGCGCCAGTGGGGTGGCGCGAAGTCCCGACCGTCCTCTATGGCAAACTGCGGATGGGCGGCCAGAAAGACGTCGAGAACGCCGGTGGTTTCTTCCGGGGTGAGGGTGCAGAGGGAGTAAAGGAGCGTCCCGCCGGGGCGCAGCAGGGGGGCGACATTGGCGAGGATCTTCTGCTGCAACTTGGTCACTTCAGCAATCTCTTCCGGGCGCCGCCGCCAGCGAATTTCAGGATTGCGCCGCAGAACGCCGAGGCCGCTGCAGGGTGCGTCGACCAGAATTCGGTCGAAGCTTTCGGGGGGAATAAAGTCGGCGCTGGAGGTCAGATCCCACGGGCGGGCGTCGATGCCGGTCACGCCCAAACGGCGGGCGCCGGCGTTGACCAAGGCGATGCGCTGCGGATGCAAATCGAGGGCGACGATGTTGGCCCGATTGGCGGTGAGAGCGGCAATGTGGGTGGTTTTGCCGCCGGGGGCGGCGCAGGCGTCGAGAATGCGCTCGCCGGGTTGCGGCGCCAGCAGGTGTGCAATCAGCATGCTCGCCTCGTCCTGCACCTGATACCACCCTTCGCGATCGCCGGGCAGGGGGGTTGCGCCCCGGGTGGTTAGGACGATCCCCTCCGGCGCGAACCGGGTTGGCTCAGCGTGATGGCCGGCCAGGCGCAACTGCTCCAGCAGCGGTTCGCGGCCGATGCGCAGAGTGTTGGCGCGCACGGTGAACGGCGCCGGCTGACGCATGGCCGCGGCAAGGGCCAGCGCTTCTTCCGCGCCGAATTCGGCCAGCCAGCGCTTGGCCAGCCACGGGGGGAGCGAATGGGAGTATTCAAGGGCGGCCAACGGCGCCGTCGCCGGGTCGGGCCAGGGAATATTCTCTCCCTCCCGTCCCAGCGCGCGCAGAATGCCGTTGATGAAACCCGTTGCCCGCTCCAAGCCCAGCTGCCGCGCCAATTCGACGGTGGCGTGCACGGCGGCGCGATCGGGGATGCGGTCCAGCTGCAGAATCTGGTAAGCGCCCAGACGCAGCAGCCAGAGCACCCGCGGCTCGACCTTGGCCAAGGGTTGCCGGCAGAAGCGCCGCAGCGCGAAATCGAGCCGGCCGCGCTGGCGCAAAATGCCGTAGATCAGTTCGGTGGCCAGGCCCCGGTCCCGGGGGTCCAGATCGGGGTTGGCGGAAAGGGCGGCATCGAGGGCCAGATCGGCAAAGGCGCCTCCGTCCACTTTCAGGAGGGTTTCCAGCGCCATCTGGCGCGGGTCGGATTTCATCGGCATTCCCAGTAAAAATAAAGCATCAAAAAGATGGGGGCGCACATGACGCCCCCGCTTGCTGCCTGAATTTCTTCGCTTTGCGCCTTAACCGACGCGCATTTCCTCCAGACGCCGTATCCGCTCCTCCACCGGCGGATGGGTGGAGAACAAGGAGCGCAGGCCGCCGCCGCGTAGCGGATTGACGATGAACATGTGCGCCGTGGCCTCGTTCACCTTCTGCATCGGAATCTGCTGGTTGGCCATCTCCAGTTTGCGCAAAGCATTGGCCAGGTGAAAAGGATTGCCGATGAGCCGGGCGCCTTCCCGGTCGGCTTCGAATTCGCGGGAGCGAGAGATCGCCATCTGCACCAGCATGGCCGCGATGGGAGCGAGGATCATCATGACGATCAGGGCGATGGGATTGCTGTCCTCGTCGTCGCGGCCGCCAAACCCGCCGAAAATCGCCGCCCACTGGGCCATGTGCGCCAGGTAGGAGATGGCGCCGGCAATGGTGGCGGCGATGGATCCGATGAGGATGTCGCGGTTGCCGACGTGACTCATCTCGTGCGCCATCACGCCCATCAGCTCTTCCCGGGACAGAATGCGCATGATCCCCTCGGTGGCGGCCACCACCGCATGCTTCGGGTTGCGACCGGTGGCGAAGGCGTTGGGCGTGGCCTGGGGCAGAATGTAGACCTTCGGCATCGGCAGATTATTGCGCTGGCAAATCTCCCGCACGGTATCGTACAGAACGCCGCTGCCGACTTCCTGTCCCCGGTACATCCGCACCACGATTTTGTCGGAGAACCAGTAGGAAACGAAATTCATGACGCCGGCGAAAACCAGTGCGATAAGCGCACCGCCCCGGCCACCCAGGGCGCCCCCCGCCCAGACCAGCACCAAGGTGAGCAAAACCATGAGAAAGACTGTTTTCAACGTGTTCATCTGTTCGCATTCCTCTTCTGTTGGCACATGTTTCTGTAACGAAGAATATAAGAATTGCCGGGCGGAAAAGCAAGGGGCTCGCCATTTGGCCACCAGTCGCCCAGGTGCGCTTTCTCCGACGATGCAGAGGGGAGATGCCTTCAGTATAACTGAAAACGGCCCGGCTGATGGTCAGCCGGGCCGTTGGTGCGCTTCAGTTCAGCGTTTATAATCCCAATGTTTTCAGGATCGGCGGATTGATCTCATCCTCGGCCAGAATGGTGTGGCAGGTGTCGCAATCGGCGGAGATGGCCGCCCCGGAAGCCGTTTCATGGCCGCCATCATGGCAGCGAAAGCAGCCAATGTCGAAACTTTCTCCATGGCCGATGTGATTGATGTAGCTCCCCCACTCGATCTTCATCTCCGGGAAGACGTTCTCGGCGAAGGCGGCCTGCACCCCTTGAATCGCTTTTTCGAGCAGCGCGGGATTGTCCCGCACCAACTCCGGGTAATTCTTCTGGTACCAGGCATTGAGGCTGGTGGCGATCCCGGTCATTGCCTCGGACGTCGTTTCGTACGGCTGTTGCACGACTTCCATCGACTGCTGCTTTATAAAGGGCAGTTGACGAGGGATCGCTCCTTCCAGCATTTTCCGGTCGAGGGCCTCCCCCGCGGGGAGATAGACGTGCGAGGGGCGGTTATGGCAATCAATGCAGTCCATTTCCCGCAGCGCCTCGAATTGTCCCTCCTGCACCGCGCCGCCATCTGTGGTGAACACCTCTTCGGTGCCGTCGAGTTTGGTTAGTGTCACCTCCGGAATCTCGTTCCGGCTGTGGTCCGAAGCCCTATAGGTGATGCGGTTCTCCGGCGCCACATGCCAGTGAATCCCGTGCGAGCTGGTGGCGCGGTCGCCGGCCGACCCAATTTTCATCATCAACACCGTGTGCTTGAGGGTATTCTCCTCATCCTCGTCGAAATGCTTGCGGACCACCAGCTTCTCGCCGTGGAAAAGCTCCGGACGGTGGCACTGCTCGCAGGTCTCGCGCGCCGGACGCAAACCGTGCACTGGAGTCTCGATGGGCCGCGGGTGGGTGTCCAGGGCGACAGCGAAGAGCTGGCGGGCGCCGGAAATCTTCGATTTGACAAACCAGGTGGCGCCGGAGCCGATGTGGCACTCGACACAGGAAACCCGCGAATGGGGCGATTTCTGGTAAGCGGTGTATTCCGGGCTCATTACGGAATGGCAGAATTGACCGCAGAAACTCACCGATTCCATGTAATGATAACCCCGGTAAGCGAGCAGGCCCATGATCATTACATTGGCGCAGGTCAGAAAGACGGCGAAGAACACCAGCTTGCGCAGTTTGCTGAACTTGCTGGGGTCGGAAAAGTAGTCCCGCAGGTATTCCAGGGTAAAGAGGCGGACCTCCTCCTTTCCCTTGAAGAAGAAAAGGCCGACAAACACCAGCACCAGACCGCCGATAAAGGCCGGGCCGAGAAGCATGTAAATCACGGCGCCGACGTAGGCATTCTGGATATGCCAAATCAGATCGTAAATGATGGCTCCCAGCAGAAAGGGAGTGATCAAGGTGACAACCATTGCCCCAATCAGGGAGATCCGGCTCCTGGCGATGCCTCTGCTGAAGGCGCCGACAATATCCGTCATACTTTTCATAGCAAATCCTTTTCCTTACCTGGTTTCATGTTGGACATCGACAAAGGTTCACCCCAGGGGCAAACCAAGGGCGGTATTAACGCCGATAATGGTTGTTTTGTCAATACCGAACTGCTTGGCGGGAGGAGTAAACCCATTGTCGATTGGGCGCTTGCGGGATTTAATCCCTTAAATGGCGCCAGCGGCCGCGCCGACGCGCGCAGCCGCCAACGGACCGGGACGTCTGCTTTTCTTCAGTGCGCCTTCTCCTCAAGGAAAACGGGGAGGATCTTGTTGAGAAAAAAGAAGAGGACAAAGGGGGTCGCAAGCACCGCGACCGCGCCAAAGAACCCTTCCTTCAAGGTTTCCAGATTATGCGGAATGATCGGCAGATGGTAATGCATGAAGCCGGCGAAGGTCAGAGAGAAAGCCTGACCGCCGATCACCACATTCCAGCGCATCATGAAAACCCCGAAAAGAACCAGCAGACACGCCAGCGCCGCGCGCCGCACGGTAAGGCGGGGCAGAAGCAGGAGGACGAAGGGAAGCAGGTTGCCGACCCCGTACTGCAGAATGAAAATCTTTACAAAATCGTGCTCGTAAATCACCTGGCGCAGAATATCCCATGATTTTACCGCCGTATAGCCACGGAAAATGACATCGAGCAGCTCCAGGGTGATCGCCAAAACCATAAAGGTGAGCAGATAGCGGGAGGAGATGCTCACCTCGTTGGCCTCCACGCCCCGTAACTGCTCCACTGACAGGTTGCCGCTTCCCCTGCCGGCGCGGCGGCGGAGGAAAAATTTGCGCGCCTCCATGGTGACGATATAGCAGAGGATGCACAGCGCGATCCCCGAGACAACGGCGGAACAGATGAAAATGACCGGCATCAGCGGCGTCATCCAGAGGGCGTTGGCCTTGACCGAGCCGAAGATGAAGCCGGCGTAGCCGTGCAGGAAGCATGCTACCGGAATACCTATGGCAGCGAGAATCGTTACCGCTTTGTGATCGCGGGCCAGCGCCTCTTCGTCAATGGCCCAGGCGCCAAGGGTGAGTAGCGAATAAAGGCGCAACTTGAGGTTTTCTCCGGCGCTGCGGTCGGGTTTGGCCTTAAGGGCGCCGGCGGCCTCGACGAAGAATTCGCGATAGACGAACCAGATTTCCGATGCGACGATGCAGGCATAGGTGAGAAACACAATACCGAACGCGGAAATAGCCGAGGTGAAGTGCGGCGTCATCAACACATTGGTGCCGCGTAGCGGCTGCTGCAGATGCAGCATCAACGGCATCATCGCCGCCGGCAACAGGGCAAAGGAGAAGACGAGGGCGAATCGCGCGATATTCCTGAGCTTCTTGATGCCGAAGACGTGATAGAGGGACGAGAGGACGAAAGCCCCCGCCACCAGACCGGTCATGAAAGGGTACATGACAATTTGAATCGACCAGTAAATATATTCGTTCGGCAGGACAAAGAGCTCCTTCACCGTCCAGAATTCCCCGTGCACCATGGCTAACGCACCTCCTTGTTGAGGCCGATATAGTAGACCTGCGGCTTGGTACCGAATTCGTCTTTCAAAACCCCCACCCGCTGCGTCATGATTGTTTTGGTGACCGGGTCGTCCGCATCGCGGAGATTGCCAATCCGACGCGCGCCGTAGGGGCAGGCGCCGACGCAGGCGGTTTTCTTCTCCTGGTGCAGCCGGTGATAGCAGAAATTGCATTTGTCGGCGACATGGTGCACCGGGTGGAAAAACCGCACCCCGTATGGACAACCCATAATGCAGTAGCCGCAGCCGATGCACCAATTGCGGTCGACGAGCACCACGCCATCCGGGGCTTTATAGGTCGCCCCCACCGGGCAGACCTGCACACACGGCGGATTTTCGCACTGGTTGCATAATTTCGGGACGAAAAACGCCTGCTGAATCTGCTCCGCAGCGATGGCCTCCTTTCCCAGATGTCCCAGGTCGATGCGCTCGTCGGTGAACCCTTCGAGGGCGCCCTTCGGCGAATCGGCATGCACCTTGCCGTCCTTGGTCAGGACATACCGCTCGACCCAGGTGCGGGTGACATTGGCGTCCAGAGGAATATCGTTCTCACTCTTGCAGGCCTTTACGCAAAACCCGCAGCCGACACATTTATAGGTATCGACCAGGAAGATCCAGCGCAGGTCGGCCTGGCTCGCCGCCACCTGCCGCGGATCGAGCCACTCGATGGCGGTCGCCGGCAGGGCGGCGCCGGCGACCACCACCATCGTATGTCTGAGAAAATCCCGCCTTTTCATCAGCTACATCTCCTCCAGGTTGGGATGATGGGGATCGTGGCACATCGAACATTCCTCGCCCGGATTGTGCTCCAGCGCATCGATGCCGACGATTTTACTCCGATCGCTGCTCGGATAAGGCAACGGGGTGTGGCAGCGCAGGCAAAGAGCGCGGCTGCGATCGATGGTCAGCTTTCCCGGTTTTTCCGGGTGGCTCTCGGCTGCTCCGTGACAATTTTCGCAGACGATCGGCGCATGCGGCGAGGATGCCAGGGCGCCGGCGCGTTCGTCGTGGCACTGGCCGCACTCCCCGTCGTGGCGATACTTGCCCGGCGGCGCCTTCCACTCGGCGAGGTTCCCCTGCCGGTACCAACCATACATGTAGCCTGAGTCATGCACGCCGAAATCCTCGGGGACAATGAACAACCGGGCCGTCAAGATGACCGCGACGAGGGCGATGACCACCCACAGTGGACGCCAGACATGATTTTTCACCGGCAAGCTCCTTGAGAAATAAAACGTTGGTTTAATTTATCTGCCTGAGAGAAAAAATGTCAACCCCGAAAAACCAACCATTTCCCTTGGAAATGATAAGGGGGAAAAGATTTCTTCGGGCGGATATTGTTCTGCTATCGGCCGCAGGCCGCAGACAAAAAAATGCCTCCTGCGAATGATTACCATTGTGGCAAACAATGTTATACGAAAAAACAAACGAAAAGGCCAGCACTTAGATGCGACATCTAAATCCTGGTAAGAATAGCGAAAAGGACGATGCTATAACAGTTTGCGCTGCGGGGGGGGGATTTCGACGGGCCGATGCGGCGATTTTCGAAGAAAAAGGCGAAATTCTTTCTGGGCCATCGCGCCGAAGGAGCAGGGGGCATCTCTGCGCAAAGGAGGCGTGGGAAGAAACGCAGCGAGCGCACAGCGAGGTGAAGAAGCAGTTCAACGATTGCGGAAAATGCGCATGAGCAAAACGCCGAGGATCGACAAGGCCAGACCGACGGCCAGAAAGAGATACCCGAGCGAAGCTCCTTCTCCCAGGCCCAGCAGATCCCGGCCGCGGTAAAAAGCGATCAGTCCAATACCGAGGAAGGCGCCAATCCCGCCAACAACATACACGACCATCGCCAGAATGCCGAGCCAGAGATCCTTCTGCATGCAAGACTCCTTTCCGCGATCAAGAGCAAAGAGGGGATTGCCGACATCGGCAATCCCCTCTGGTTCAGCAAGACTTATTTTCCACCATTACAGATGGTGACCGCCGGCCAGATAGGCGTAGACCATCAGCAGCAACAGTCCGAGACCGGTGAACAGGGCGAGGAAACCGAAGCCTTTGATGAAGAAGTCGTAATAGACCCGGCTCGGCGCGGCTTTGCGGAACTGTTCGGTGGTGCCAGCCTCTTCGTAGCGCTGCCACTGGTCGCCACGCTCTTCGATGAATTCTTCCTTGCTTATCTCGCCATTGAAAATGACGAAATCCATGGGGAACTTCTCAGGGCGTCCGTGGGTATTGAAAAAATGGACGGTGAAAATAAAGCCGGTGGCGAGCAGGGCTTCGTCGGAGTGAACAATGGTCGCCACGTTAAACGCCCAACCGGGGAGGAAAGAACCGAAAAACTCGGGGAACCACAGCATCAATCCCGAGCCGCCGATGGCGAACATACCCCAGAAGACGGCCAGGAAGTCGAATTTCTCCCAGTAGGTCCAGCGCTCGAAGGTGGGCTTCGGCCCGCGGAAGAGGAACCAGCGAATCATGGCGGTGACGTCCCGGACGTCGCGCAGGTTGGGGCAGAGCGAATCGGGGCCGAACAGACGCTGCAGCCAGTTGCCCTTCACATCCCGGCGGATGAACAGGAAGTGGATGCTCATCCCAATGGCGGAGGCGAAATAAACAAAAGTGATAACGGCGCAAATGCGGTGAATCAGCGCCGCATTCGGCGCGCCGCCATACCAGTTCATCATAACGTGCGCCCACTGCTGATCGGCAAATTTCAGCGGCAATCCGGTCAGGGAAAGGCCGAGGAAGCTGATGATCACCAACAGGTGGAGGAAAATGTGACGAGGATAGAAGCGTCGATAGATCGTGTGCGCATTCGGCACATGGTGCACGTGACCGGCGATGAGCAGCGCCTTTTTCTCGCGATTTTCAACAAAGCCGCGGAACATCCACATCAGGGTGTGGATCCAGAAAACGCCAAAGGTGCCGGCGAGCAGCCCGGTCATCGCCACAAAGGTCCAGAAGAGAATCGGATATTCTTCGGCGTTGGAATGCTCGCCGTGCGGATAGTATTCGGTAAACAGCGGCGTAGCGCCGGGGTGACAGGTGGCGCAGGTGGCAACCAGGTTGGCCGGGTTCACCGTGGATTGTGGGTCCTCGGCGGGAAAAACCTGGTGCGCCGAATGGCAGTCGGCGCAGCCGGCGACCAGTTCCGGGTAGCCCAGCCGGTAGTTCTTGCCGTGATAGCTTTCCATATAGGTGCTGACCGCCACGGCCATCACATCGTTGCGCTGCATCATTTCCTGATCCGCATGGCACTGCATGCAGACCTTGGTGTGGAATTCACGATTTTCGAAGGACGACGGATCGCCCAGCGGCTTGATTTCGTGCAGATTGTGGCAATCGTTGCAAGCGGCCGAGTCCTGGTTTCCGGCGAGCACGGCCTGACCGTGAATCGAATCGCTGTAGTTGGCCATGGAATCGTGACACTCGGTGCACTTTTCGATGACGACGGTCTTGTTCCCCTGCCATGGTTGATGGCTGTGCAGATCGGTATGGCAGTCGGCGCAGGAGATATCGTTCAGCATGTGCACGCTGGCGTAATGCTGGGCGGTCTCCGGCTTGTGGCAGCGGGCGCACTTGACCGGGCCGGGCATCAACTCGCCTTCCATGTGCCGCTCGAGATCGGTGACCTCCACGTGGCAGCTGGTGCAGGCGTTCTGCCCGTGTACGGACGCCGCAAAGTCGGAGGCCGTCACCACATCTTCGTGGCATTCCAGACAGGCTTGCGGAGCAATGGCCAGCCCGTTTTCGGCAAGGGCGGGCGAAGCCAGAAACAGAAAAAGGGATAAAATGAGAGAGATGGAACAAAGCGGGCGTGGCAGCATGGTCATGGAACTTCTCCTAAAAAGATTTGCTCCACCTGGGGAATTCGGGAAAATCTTCCGGGAGGAGCCGGCACTCGGGGCGTTACATGGATTAAGATCGACCAAAGTATACTGTATACAAATTTTATTCAGGGCTTGATTAGCACAATCGCAACTCTGCTGTCAACGTGAAATGGCGAGCGCGGAAAGAGGAGAAGCCTCCTCCAAATTAAGATAATTGGAGGGAATTTTAAAAGGGCAGGCACAAAAAAGCCGGAAGATCTCGCATGAGAACTTCCGGCTTTTTGGCTGCGTGTGGCAGGCGATCAGCGGGCGACGGCCTGACCGGCCAATTCCATCACCTGGGCGGTGAACGGATTGGCGAAAAGGATGATCATGCAGACAACGAAAACATAGATGGCGAGGGATTCGATCATGGCCAGACCGATCATCATAGTGGTCAGAATCTTGCCGCTGGCGCCGGGATTGCGGGCGACGCCTTCAACTGCACTCTGAATGGCCAGGCCCTGACCGATGCCGGTTCCGAAAGAACCAATGCCCATGCCGATACCGGCCGCCATCATACACCAAGCGAAAAATTCCATTTTCCTACTCCTTTGCCAACAGTTTGGGTTTGAATGTTCCTATACGATATAGGACGAATGCATTCCGCACGGGCGGAAAATCAGTGCGCTTCTTCCAACGCGCCGCCGATGTAGATCATCGCCAGCAGGGTGAAGACGAAAGTCTGAATGAAAGCGACCAGCACGCCCATCAGCATCATCGGCACCGGCAACAGAAACGGCACCAGGGCGAGGAAGATCATCAGGACGATTTCGTGCCCGTACATGTTGCCAAAAAGACGCAGGGACAACGAAAGTGGCCGGGCCAGGTGGCTGATCAGCTCGATAATAAACATCAGCGGGGCGAGAATCAGAATCGGTCCCATGAAGTGTTTCAGATAGGCGACGCCGTGCTCCTTGACGCCGACGATGTGCGTCATGGCGAAGACGGTCAGGGCCAGGGCGGCGTTGGTGTTCAGGTTCGCCGTCGGCGGATAGAAGCCGGGAATGAGAGCGATCAGGTTGGACACGAGGATGAACAGGGCAAACGTTGCGATCAGCGGAAAATAGGCGCGTCCGCGGTGGCCCATCGTCTCATCGACCATATTCTCCAGCCAGGCGATGACCACTTCCATGAAGTTCTGCAGACCGCCCGGCACTTGCTTCAACCCACGGGAGGCGAAGAACGCCAGCAGGATGAGAATCAGCATGACCAGCCAGGTGTAGGTCACATGATAAGGGACATCGACGTGAATAGTATCCGCCAACCATTGGAAAAATAAAAAAGGATGTGTCATTCGCGCTGTCTCCTCGATCAGGCAATTCTTTTAAAAATGGTCAGGAGCATATTGAGCATGACCACCGATAATCCGACGACCAGGGCCAAGGGATGCACCCGCACCAGTGCGATCAGTATGAAAAGGCTTGCAGCCAGTGCGCCGAGACGGAAGATATACGAGAGTTTGAAGCGCTTCGCCGCGCCGGGCGCGGGCTGCTCCAGCGTCTGCTTCAGGGAGCGATGCAGCCAATAATATCCGGCGATCGCCACCAGTCCGCCGCCGAGAACCCCGAGGGTGACGGGGAGGGAGCGCCAGCCCAGGCTCAGCAGCAACATGCCGCCCAATATCCACCAGTTGCGCCGAGCGATTTCCGCCGGCAGTCTTTCGTCCCGGCCGGCCATCTTACGCGCTGTCGTCCTTGCGATTTTCATCCTCCTGCCGTTTCAATTCCCGCTGGGTCAGGATGAAAATATTCCGGAACCCGGCGATGATGCCGAAGAGCAGGAAAATCAGCGTCAACCAAGGCGAGGTTTCGAGCCACCGGTCAAGGTAATAGCCCATGGCCAGGCCGATGAAGGTGGCGGCCACCATGGAAATTCCGATGCTCGACAGAAAACCGAGGGTGCGTATAAGCCGGGGTCGGTCTTCAGCCATGGCGTTCACTTGTATGGAATGCGGATGAAAAAACCCGCATTGAATAGCATAGCGGGCAAGCGATGTCAATTTGTTTTGCGGTCAATGCCGGCGCAGCCCGGCCGCCTTGGCCGATCATCCTTCCCCCCGCTTGCGTCCGCGCCAGTCGCGGGCGCTCCAGGCGATCTGGTCCCACATGCCGCGCAGCAGACCAAGTTCCTCCCGACTCGGCGCCGCGCGGCGGAAAATTCGCCGCAGGTGCCCCATGCCCCCTTCCGGGCTGGCCGGATTAAGAAAGGCGATGCGCGCCAGCACCGTCTCCATCCGGCGAAAAAGATCCTCCATTTCCCCCTGGCTCGGGGCCGCGATTTCTGCGGAGCAGGGGGCGGCGTCGGCGGTTCGCGAAAATTCGTAGAGCGCCACAACTACCGCCTGGGCGAGATTAAGGGAGCCGGTATCCGGACGCGAAGGGATAAAGGCCGTATGCGGGCAAAGAGCCACCTCTTCGCTGGTCAGTCCGGCGTCTTCGCGGCCGAAAACCAAGCCGAGCGTGCCGTCAGCGGGGAGGTTTTGCAAAAGTCCCGGTATTGCGGCGACCGGCCTGGGGTCTCCACGCAAGCGCCCCGACCGGCGGGTAAAGGCGACTGCGGTCCGCAGGTCGGCCAAAGCCTCCGCAAGGGTGCCGAACACGCGCGCTCCGCCGAGCAGATCTTTGGCGAAGACGGCGAATTTGGCCGCCTCCGGATGCAGATGTTGGCAGGGATTGACCAGACGCAGGTCGCCAACTCCAAAATTGGCCATGGCCCGGCAGACCATGCCGATATTGCCGGGAATCCGCGGCTCGACGAGAACGATGGCCAGGTCGTCGCGGAAGTGGCCATTCATGCGTCGGCCGCCATAGTCAATATCTCGAAATAGATCATCTTTTCCAAGTCCAGGCGGCGCAGCGGTGGAAATCAGGACACAAACAGGGGTAAATCGCAGGCGGGGATCAGATGGCGCTTCTCGGCCCGGGTCAGAAGTTCGGTCAGCGCCCGCGCCCCGGCCTCCCCCATGTCGAGGGAAAAATCGTTGACGTACAAAGCGATATGCTGAGCGATCACCTGCGGATCCATTTCCTGGGAATGG
The DNA here is from genome assembly GCA_041677125.1 of Desulfuromonadales bacterium. Classification (GTDB taxonomy): domain Bacteria; phylum Desulfobacterota; class Desulfuromonadia; order Desulfuromonadales; family JACZKF01; genus JBAYQP01. The sequence continues at coordinate 70,319 of JBAYQP010000004.1, forward strand.
GCGCGGATGTAATCGTGCGGTTCTTGCCGATGGGCGAAGGCATATTCCAAACTCCGCCGCACGGCGGCATCCACGGCGGCGATCAACTCCCCGCCGAGATCGCGCCGGGCGAGAATGCCACCGAGCGGGATCGGCAGCCCCGTCTCTTCCTCCCACCAGGCGCCGAGATCGAGAACTTTCGCCAGCCCGTGGTCACCATAGGTGAAGCGCGACTCATGGATGATGACGCCCGCCTCGGCCTCGCCGGCGACCACCGCCGGCATGATCTGGTGAAACGGCAAAACCAGCACGTCATCGAACCCTTCCCCATGCAACTGCAGGAGCAGGCTGGCGGTGGTCAGCCGCCCGGGAATAGCGATGCGCCGGCCGCGCAGGTCGGCCATGCTGCGTGCATCCCTGGCGACGACCAGGGGCCCGCAGCCACGCCCGAGCGCGCCGCCGCTACGCAGAAGCGCATAATCGCGGCGCAAATGGCCCAGGGCATGGCAGGAAGCCTTGGTTATTTCAAGGGCGCCATCGAGGGCGAGGGCATTCAGCGTTTCAACATCCTCCAGCCGTTCCCGAAAGGCGACGCCGGGCAGGGGAATGCGACCGTGCACCAGGGCGTAAAAAATAAAGGTGTCGTTCGGGCAGGGGGAATAGCCGAGGTTCAGAACTCTGCTCACGCCGAATCCTTTCTCTCGTGCCAGTCGGAAAGCAGAGCGCGGACGGCCAGTTGCGCCACCTCCGCTCCTTTTTTGATATTCCATTGGCTGAGGTCGCGATGGCCGGTGTGGTTGGAAATGCCGCGAATGGCGAGAAACGGCAGGCTGTGCATGGCGCAAATCTGGGCGATGGCCGCCCCCTCCATGTTCTCGCAGATGCCGCCGGTGCGGTCGACCAGTTCCCGCGCGGCGGCATCGGTGCCGGCGCCGGTGGAAACAGTGACGAAGGGGCCGAAAGCCAGCTGCCGGCCGGCGGCGGCGGCAAACGATTCGAGAATTGGCCGGGCTTTCGCCAGAAACTGCGCGTTGACGGGAAATCGGTTGTAGAAGTTGATCCCGCTGCGCTGCACCAGGGGCAGCCCAAGGGAGTGCATATCGAGAAAACCGTCGGGCGCCCGCACCCCCTCATCGCCGTAGACCTCTTCGCTGGCCACCGCCAGATCCCCGACGTTCAGGCCGCTTCCCATGTAGGCGCCGCCGCAGCCGATGGAAACGACCAGGGACGGGCGGCCAAAGTCAATCAGGGAAGTCGCCGCCGCCGCCGCATTCGCTTTGCCGACACCGCTGTGCAGCAAAAGACCCTGCTGGCCAAAAAGGCTGCCGCGAAAAATATCCCGGCGACCGCAGTTAAGCACCTCGCAGGGGGAAAGAAAACGGCGCAGCAGCTCGGTTTCCTGGGGGACGGCGGCGATCAGGGCGATCATAAAAAAACAGCCGACAGCGGCCAGCCGATGACGGATAGCTGAAGTTTCACGGCTTGAACCATCCCTGCCGGATCAAATCCCGGCGCAGGCAGACCCCCTGGTTGCCGACGATGCCCAAATACCAGAACCGCTCCTTGCCGCCGCAGGCGTATCCGGGGGGATCGAGACGTTTGCGGCGGTCGACCAGCACTTTCTGCAGGCGGCTGTCGGCAGGGGCGATGATTTCCTGCAGCTTCTGGGCGAGGGCGGCCGGAATTCCGTCGAGCACATATTGGAACATATCCCGCAACCTGAGACATTGCCGATACTCCCACAGATCCCCTTCGAACCCCTCTTCGCACTCGCTGACGAAATCGTTCCAGTCGAGGAGCAGACTGCCGAAATCCTCCTCGGCGAACTCGGCAAACCCTTCGTCCGCCAGCAGACGCGCCTCGATATGATCCTGCTCCTTTTTGGAGAGAAAAAAGGCGAGGGTCTCTTCCACCGGATACATCTCCAACTCTTCGATGATCTGGTGGCAGAAGCGTTGATAATCGAGATCGGCCTCCGCCATTTCGGCAAAGGGCGCTGGCAGGCGATAGCGCGAGTGACAAAGGAGAGAGAGATGATCGTGCCCCAGATCGGTCGGGAAGGACATGTGCGGCCGATACGGAAGGCCGTGCCGGGCCAGCAGATCGGTGATGCGCAGATGTTCGCCGGAGAAGCAGGTGAGGATTTTTTCTTCCGAGTAGAAAAATTCCATGCCGGCCCGGTTGTTGGCAAGACCGAAGCCGACAAAGCCGTCATGCACCAGGCGCGGCAGAAAGGGTTCGAGAAATTCGAGGATTTCTCCGGTCGGCATGTAGGGGGAATAAAAAATAGAGGAGACCATCTCCTCGTCTGCTTTTCTCCTGCCCTGGTCCTGGTAAAACTCCAGAATCAAAAACGCCTCCTCCGGCAGGCACAGCGAAAGGGCATGGAAACAATCGCGGACCTTGGAGGCGTCCAGCAGGGCATTGAAACGGTAGGAATCGGTGGAATTTTCCAGCAGGGAAAACAGATACCCTTCTTTCAGGCGACGGCCGCCGGCGCGCACTTCCTTCGGCCATAAGCGCAGGCCCAAGGGCAATCGAATATGTTCTTTTGGCAAATCTCATCTCCATCGGGCGGTGCTGCGGTATATCGGCAAGCAATTAAATTATGGGATGGCAAGGAAAAAGTCAATATGGCCGCCGGTCCCGGAAGCTGCGGCGGCGGATGGACGAGCGTTGCATCGGCCGGCCGCCGGAGCGGGGCAATTTTGCTGCGAAAACAGCCAGATGCGGCTTTAATATGAGTAAATGTTTTTATCAACGATAAAAGTTTTTATTGACTTTCGTCGCTCCTTTGGGATAATCGGCGCGAATAAAACTACGTTATTAAAAAATCCGCTCAGCAAAAGGGCCAGGTTTCTCGCCAGCCGAGACCTTTCCCGCACAATCAGGCTTCAACTCCGCGAAATTGCCCGAAGAACGGTTTCTTCCGCTTCTACCGTTGCTGAAAAGTCGTTCTGCGCTTACGGATAAGACGTAAACACCCTTGTTTCTGCGCTCGCGATGGTCACTCCCCTAAATTTTTAGATCACGACGCACTGGCAACTATTCCAATTACCAGAAGGATGGCGAGATGTCCAAAAAAGCGGTCAAACCTACACTGCTGAACCCGTTCGATCCACCGGAAACAGTCGATTTCACCATCCCCGGCGAGATCCCCGGCAAGACCGGTCCCTACGAAGAGGTGATGAAAGAGGGGCACGATCTCGTTCTGCGGCCGGTCAAATCGGTGCGCATCGAGCAGATCGAAAAACAGCATTTCAAAAAGCGAATGACGGTCTGGGAACGGATTCGCGTCCTGACCGACAAGGAGCCAAACGTTCTTTATCAGAACTGGGGCAAAGACTTGGATGGCGCTTCGCTGGTGACGGCCATCGTCAATATCGGCGGCCGCGACGTTGCGCTGTACGGCCACGATTTCACCGTGCGCGCCGGCTCCATCGACGCCACCAACGGCAACAAGCTGGCTCGCCTATTTTATATGGCCGGCGAAAAAGGCATCCCCCTGATCGGCATGAACGACAGCGCCGGCGCCTTCGTCCCGGCCGGGGTCGGCGGTCTTGACGGCTATGCGGAAGCTTTTACCGCTTTGCGAAAAATCAGCGGCATCGTGCCGAGCATCATGTGCATGTTCGGCTTCAACGCCGGCGGCGGCAGCTATCTGCCGCGTCAGGGGAGCTTTCTCATCCAGCCGAAGGACACCTTTTTCGGCCTCACCGGACCGGGCGTCGTCAAATCGGTTCTCGGCGAGGATATCACGCCGGAAGAACTGGGCGGACCGAAGGTGCACAGCCAATCCGGGGTTGTCGATCTGACGGTAGCGGACGAAGTCGCCGCATTGAGCATCGCCGCGCGGCTGCTCGGCTACCTGCCGGACAACAACGGCATCATGGCGCCCTTTCAGGAAACGAGCGATCCCCTCGACCGCAAAACCTGGGAGATCAACACCCTGCTGAAAAAAGCGTTCAATTCGCCGACCGGCTTCAATACGCCCTTCGACGTCTCCATCATCATCCAGCAGATATGCGATCACGGCGACTACTTTGAGCTGCAGGGAGACCGCTCCCGCGAGGTGATCACCGCCTTCGGCCGGCTCGGCGGCCACGTGGTCGGCTTCGTCGCCAACAACAGCGCGGTCGCCTCCGGGCAGATCGACTGCGACTCGGCGTTGAAGATCGCCCGCTTCGTGCGCTTCTGCAATATCTACAATATCCCGCTTATTTTCATGGAAGACACCACCGGCTTCCTCCCCGGCCGCGAGCAGGAAGCGCGCGGCATCGTGCAGGCCGGCCGCTCGATGCTCGACTCCATCATCGATGTACGCACCCCGCGCATTCTGCTCATCCTGCGCAATGCCTTCGGCGGCGCCTACGCTTCCTACAACAATTACCCCACCGGCGCCGATCTTGTTCTCGCCCTGCCGACCACCCGTCTCGCGGTCATGGGACCGGCCGGCAAAGAGTTCGTCTACAAAGACGAACTGCGCAAGCTGCGCAACGCCATTCCCGAGCGCATCAAGAAAGCCGTGCAAGAGGGCGTTGCCGCCGGTCTGTCCGGGGACGAGGCCAAGCACGGCGCTGAAAAAGAAGCCGCCGACTGGCTGAAGAGCGAGGAGGCCGAACTTAATCTGCGCTACGAAAAAGAGCTGATGAATCCGAAGGAGGGTTTGAGTCTGGGCTCCATCTCTTCTCTTGTGATGCCCACGGATTTGCGCAAGGTGCTTGGCGAGAACCTGAGTTTTTTCCTCCGCCACTACAAAGCGTCGCCGATGCAGGCGGTGCAGCGCGAATTCCATTAATCGGGAACGAAATTATCCACCAGATTGGAGACGATGATAATGGCACAGACAATCAGCTTGAGAGACGGCAAAAAGGAGGCGGCCCCGGTGGCGATGGATCGCTCCGTTGTCCGCGACACCGCCAAGGGACCAAGCGTTATCCCCGCCGCTTCAGGCGATGGCAACGACCTCTATAAATTCAATCCGCTCATCCACCGCGACCGGCGCCTGGGCCGCTCCTCCTCGCCCTGGGTGCGTTCCTTTTCCTGCGAGGATCTGAAGCCGCTGATCGTCTGCCGCGGCCCGATTCGCAAGGAGGCCATGGACGTTTATACCGAGATGGGAATTACCCATTTCGGCATCCTGCTGTCGGAAAAGGATTCCATTATTTATCCGAACGCCCTCGCCCCCGAACTGCGCCAGCTTACCGACAACAGCCGCGTGCATCGGGTCCCCGATTATTCCGGCGCGAGCAAGGAAGAGCGGGTGGAGCGCATCGGGCAGATCATTCAGACCGCCAGGGACAACGGCTATAATGCCATCTTCGCGGGCTACGGCTTCATGGCCGAGGACGAGGAATTCGTCGCCGCCATCGAAAAAGCCGGTTTGAAATTTATTGGTCCCTGTTCGACGACGCAGGCGCGCGCCGGCAAGAAGGATGAAGCCAAGCGGACGGCGCTGACCGTCAATGTCAGCGTTACGCCGGGGGTGGATAACGTCACCGCCCGCACCCTGTTGAAGAAAAACCCGACCCGGCAGAAACTGCTCGCCCTGGCGGAGGCGGAAGGCATCTCCTGCGACGCGAAGTTCCTCAACGATCCCAAGGTGGAATTGACGGATCTGGCCGATCATATCCTGCACCGCTCCTACGAGAAAGGGATCGACCTGTTCTCCATCGAGGAGCTGTGCGCCCAGGTTCAGACCGAGGTGACGGCGCTGTTCAGAAACCATCCGCGCAGCCGCTTTCGCCTGAAAGCGATTGGCGGCGGCGGCGGCAAGGGGCAGCGCATACTCGGCGCCTCGTTGCTGATGGCGAAGAATCCGACGGACAAGATGATTGAAAGCGCCGCCGCCGAGGCGCCCGCCCTGGTGCGCGAAATCCTCAACGAGGTCAAGGCGAACGGCGTCGGCGACAACAAGAACATCCTTATCGAATTGAATATCGAGCAAACCCGGCACAACGAAATTCAGCTGCTCGGCAACAGCACGTGGTCCATCGCCCTGGGCGGCCGCGACTGCTCGCTGCAGATGCACGAGCAAAAACTGCTCGAGGTCTCGGTGACCCAGGAAGGGCTGGTCGCCGCCATCGAGCAAGCCCGGGCAGCCGGAAAAGTGCAGGAGGTCGAGGCCCTGGAGAGCGATCTGCGGGTGCTCAAGCGCATGGAGGAGGAAGCCGAGCGCTTCGCCCTGGCGGTCGGCCTCGATTCGGCTTCGACCTTCGAATGCATCGTTGACCGCGACCGCCATTATTTCATGGAGGTCAATACCCGCATCCAGGTGGAACACCGGGTGACGGAACTTTGTTACAGCCTGAAATTCACCAATCCCGACGATCCGACGGACAGCTTCGTCGTCGAATCGCTGGTGGAGGCGATGGCCTTGCTGGCGCGGCACAAAGAGCGCCTGCCGCGGCCCGAACGCATCCAGCGCTTCAACGCCGCCGTCGAGGCGCGGCTGAACGCAACCGACGCCTCCCTGTCGCCCCATGCCGGCGGCATGATCCGCCACTGGTCGAAACCGATCGAGGGTGAAATTCGCGACGACCAGGGGATCAGCCTGGTCAATCCGGACACCGGCATGTTCATGCGCTACAAGGTGGCCGGGGCCTACGATTCGAATATCGCCCTGCTGCTGACCAAGGGCGAAGACCGCCTCGACAGCTATGAACAGATGAGCAAAGTGCTGCGCAACACCACTTTGCGCGGCACCGATCTGGGCACCAACCTGGAGTTCCATTATGGTCTGGTCAACTGGTTTCTCGGCCAGAACGTCATGGCCAAGCCGACCACCCGTTTTGTCGTCCCCTACCTCACCCTGGTCGGGCTGTTGAAGGAAGAAGCCAATAAAATCGATGCGGTTTTCGCTTTTCTGCAAATGAAGAAGCAATATGCCAAGCGCATGGCCGAGCAGTTTCCCGAAGAGCCCGAGGTCGGCAAGAAAATGTCCGCCCTGCTCGATCGCAAGGGGACCCTGGTGACCCGTCCCATCGAGCGCCTGCTCGAAGATCCGCACATGCTCTCCGGCTGGCTGAGCATCAACCGTAGGAACTTCCGGCTCGTCGACGGCAAGGTGGTCTGGCTGCGCAATCCGCTGGTGATTCTCGACGAAACCTACCACTACCTGAACATGTCGCACCGCGCCGACGCCCCGGCCGCCGACGTGATCTGGGATCACGACAACGAACTGCTGCAAAAGGCGCTGCGCTTCTATGGTCCGCTGCGGGAGCAATTCGGACTGAGCAGGGACGATTACTTCCAACTCAACGAAATGCTGCAGCAGGAGAAACCGCAGGCTGGTTTCGACGCCAAAACGTGGGAGCAGATTCGCTCGGCCCACTTCGGATTCGAAGCGGGGCTGGAACTTCTCGGCATGGTCTTTCTCATTGCGGAACGAACCCGCTACTGGGATTTCCGGGTCGAAGACGATCTGGAGATCACGATTCCCAATTTCCTCGGCGACCCCGACCTGCAGGGGCGCATGAAGAAAATCCTTGTGCCGCCGCCGGCGACCAAGGCCGACGAAATCGTCGCGCTTTGCGGCGGCATGTACTATGCGCAGGAAGCTCCCGGCTTGCCCGCCTTCGTGAACGAAGGGATGCACTTCGAAAAGGACCAGCCGCTGTATATCATCGAAGTCATGAAGATGTTCAATACGGTCCGGGCGCCTTTCTCCGGGACCATCGAAAAGATCCTCATCGAAGGGGGCAACGGCACCATCATCCAGAAAGGTCAGCCGTTGTTCAAGATCACCCCGGACGAGAAATTCGTCGAGGTCGACGTGGCGCAGGTGGAGCGTGAGAAACGCGAGTGCACCACCGAATACCTGAAGGCGATTCTCTGATCGTTTCCTGACGAAAAAAAAGGCCGCAGACATTTCTGCGGCCTTCCAACGAACCCCGCCTGCAAGACGGGGTTTGTCATTATTAACAATGGTTGTTGCCGCCGGATACGCTGACTGCCGCGGCGGGACCGGGGATCAGGCAACGAGGTAATAATCGTCGCCTTCGACGCATTCGGTGAGCGCCTCAAGAAACGATTTTTCCTGGGTGTCGCGAACAATCTCGGTGGCGCCGTGCTTCACCGCCCAGATGCTGCCGCAAATCCGGCATTCCAGGATTTTTTCGGCAAAGTCGTCCACATGCAGGTCGATGTTGGCGTGTTTGTGATTTTTACAGACGGGACATTTCACGACCGTTCTCCTTTTGTTTTTTCAAACTAGATATGTTTGACCATATAGCCATAAGCCGTGGTTTGCAATGGCAAAAAAAGAGAAAATCTTTTTAGAACAGCATGTTATGGGGTTTTTTGTTCTACTGGATAGACCATTTGTTTAAATCAAATTCATTTGTGCGGCAGCGGCGCCGAAAAGAAGATTTTTATCCTTCACTGACGGGCACTTAGGTAAAAACGGAAGAAGAGACAAAAGTTGAAAATAAACTGCAAAGCAGGGGGTAAAAAAATCTATAAATGAAATTTTTTTTCTCACCACCTGGGCGGGGCGCATTGCAAACCTCAGTTTTTTAACTTCGGATGAACTTTTTTACTCTTACTAAATGCATTGATTGACATTCAGGGGTTTATTCAACTAAATTTCAATCTTCGCCAACCATTTTCGAGCGTGATCGAGGTATGGACTTCAATATCGGCAGCAAAATGAAAAAACTGCGCAAGGCGCGTAAGCTCACTTTACAGGACGTTGCCCGCGAAACCGGTTTTTCGCCCGCGCTCATCTCGCAGATCGAAAACAACAACGTTTCGCCGCCCATCGCCACCCTGTCGAAACTCGCCCGCTTTTTCGATGTGCGGATGGGCCACTTCTTCGACGAGGAAGAGATCGAGCGGCGCTACGAGATCGTTCGCCGGGTGGAGCGGCGGGTGATCAGTCGGGTGATTTCCCAGTCCGGCACCGGCCACGGCTATACCTACGAAGCCCTCTCCTTCCGCAAGCGCAACAAGAAAATGGAACCTTTCCTGCTGACCGTTTCCGAGCGGGCGGCCGAGGAAACCCTCTACAACCATGAGGGGGAGGAATTTCTCCTGATTCTGAGCGGTCGGGCCGAGGTCCTGCTGGAGGACGAACGGATCCTGCTGGAGGAGGGCGACGCCATCTATTTCGATTCTTCCCTCAAACACCGCCTGCTCTCCCTCGACGGCGGGGAAGTCCAGGTTCTGGCGGTCGTTACGCGCTGAATCGACACATTCGGATCAGGATCGGGGTTCCTGCCCGATTTAAAAATTACAAAGGAGCGCGTCATGAAGATTCAGGAGGAAAAAAGGCGATGGGCGCAGTCGACCCTGAAAAAGGTGATCGACAAGCGCGCCGAGCGAAAAAAGGAATTTCACACCACATCCGGCATTGAGCTGGAGCGGGTCTTCGTCCCGGACGGCGAGGATGCGCAATATTGCGAGAAGCTCGGCTTTCCCGGCGAGTATCCCTATACCCGCGGCGTGCAGCCGACGATGTACCGCGGCCAGTTCTGGACGATGCGCCAGTACGCCGGCTTCGGCACGGCCAAAGAATCGAACGAGCGCTACCGCTATCTCCTCGGCGCCGGCCAGACCGGTCTTTCGGTTGCTTTCGACCTGCCGACGCAGATGGGCTACGATTCGGACAGCGCCATGGCCGATGGCGAGGTCGGCAAGGTCGGCGTTGCCATCGACACCCTCGCCGACATGGAGATCCTCTTCGATCAGATCCCCCTCGACAAGGTTTCGACGTCGATGACGATCAACGCCTCGGCGGCGGTTCTGCTGTGCATGTACATCGCCGTCGCCGAGAAGAACGGCATTGCCTCCGACAAGGTGATGGGCACCATCCAGAACGATATCCTGAAGGAATACATGGCGCGCGGCACCTACATCTATCCGCCGCAGGAGTCGATGCGCATCATCACCGACATCTTTGCTTACTGTAAGGATCACGTGCCGCAGTGGAACACCATCTCCATCTCCGGCTATCATATCCGCGAGGCCGGCTCCAGTGCGGTGCAGGAAGTCGCCTTCACCCTCGCCGATGGCATCGCCTACGTCGAAGCGGCGATCAAGGCGGGTCTGAAGGTCGATGAGTTTGCGCCGCGGCTGGCCTTCTTCTTCAACGCCCATAACAATCTGCTGGAGGAGGTGGCCAAATTCCGCGCCGCCCGCCGCATCTGGGCCAAGGTGATGAAGGAGCGCTTCGGCGCCCAAGACCCGCGCGCGCAGATGCTGCGCTTCCATACGCAGACCGCCGGCTGCACTCTCACCGCCCAGCAGCCGGACAACAACATCATGCGCGTCACCATCCAGGCCCTCGCCGCCGTTCTCGGCGGCACCCAGTCGCTGCACACCAACAGCCGCGACGAGGCGCTGGCCCTGCCGACCGAGGATTCGGTGCGCATCGCCCTGCGCACGCAGCAGGTCATCGCCTATGAATCGGGGGTCGCCGACTCCATCGATCCCCTCGCCGGATCGTACATGGTGGAGAGCCTGACCGACCAGATCGAGGCCAAAGCCTGGGAGTACATCGACAAAATCGACGAGCTCGGCGGCGCCGCCGAGGCGATCAGCCGCGGTTTCCAGCAAAAGGAAATTCAGGACAGCGCCTACGCCTACCAGAAATCGATCGAATCGAAGGACCTGATCATCGTGGGCGTCAACCAGTTCACGGTCAAGGAAGCACCGCCGAAGGATCTGCTCCGCATCAAGCCCGAGGTCGAAATCGCCCAGAAGCAGGGGCTGGCCGCGGTCAAGGCCGGTCGCGACCAAACGGCGGTGCAGGCAAAGCTGGCGGCGCTCAAACAAGCGGCGCAGGGCAGCGATAATCTGATGCCCTGCATCCTCGATGCGGTCAAGGCCTATGCCTCGTTGGGAGAAATCTGCAACACCTTGCGCGATGTCTTCGGCGAACACCAGGAGACGGTCGTTCTCTGATCCCGCCGCCCCCCCATCCTGAACCGGGCGGGGCCAAGAAGACAACGGTCCTGCGGTGCATTCCGCAAGGGCCGTTTTCTTTTTCCGTGGCGGCAAGGCGGCGGGAAGCTTGAGCTGACGCCGCGTCCGTGTTATTTTGCCGCTTCCGCAGGATTCCGCAAAGGGAGAGCAACAATGAAGATCAGCAGGGAAGAGGTCGAGAAGGTCGCCCACCTGGCCCGCCTGAGCTTGGCGGAGACAGAGCTTGACCGCCTTACCGGGCAGATGGATGCCGTTCTCGGCTATGTCGAACAGCTCAATAATCTCAATACCGACGGCATACTGCCCACCGCCCACGCGGTGCCGATGGAAAACGCCTTCCGCGCCGATGAAGTGCGCCCCTCCTTGGGCACGGAAAAAGCGCTTGGCAACGCCCCGGCCGCCACCGACGGATGCTTTCGCGTGCCGAAGGTGATTGAATAAACACCGAAGCTGGCGACAGAGAAAAGAGCGCAAGGATTTACTATGGAACTGATCAATTTACCGATTCACGCATTGCACGAACTTCTGCGCGGGCGAACAGTGTCCGCCGTCGAAGTCACCCAGGCATATCTCGACCGCATCGCCGCCTCCGATGAGCGCATCAACGCCTTTATCACCGTCGTCGGGGATGAGGCGCTGCGCCAGGCAAAGGCAGCCGACGCCCGGCTGGCGGCGGGAGAAGGGGACGTGCTGACGGGGATTCCGCTGGCGCTCAAGGACATCTTCGTCACCGAGGGCGTGCGCACCACCTGCGCCTCGAAGATCCTGGAGAACTACATTCCGCCCTACGATGGCACCGCCGTCGCCCGGCTGAAGGCGTGCGGCGCCGTTCTTCTCGGTAAGCTCAATATGGACGAATTCGCCATGGGGAGCTCCAACGAGAACAGCATCTTCGGGCCGGTGCGCAATCCATGGGATCTGGCGCGCGTCCCCGGCGGCTCCTCCGGCGGCAGCGCGGCCTGCGTGGCCGCCCGGCAGGCGGCCGGCACATTGGGCACCGATACCGGCGGCTCGATCCGCCAACCGGCCGCCCACTGCGGCGTTGTCGGACTCAAGCCGACCTACGGCCGGGTGTCGCGCTATGGCGTGATCGCCTACGCCTCCTCCCTCGACCAGGTCGGCCCCCTCAGCCGCGATATCGAGGATTGCGCCCTTCTGCTGCAGGCGGTGGCCGGCTACGATCCGGCCGACAGCACCTCCGTCGATATCCCCGTTCCCGACTATCGCGCCGCCCTGGCGCAGGGGGTCAAGGGATTGCGCATCGGCCTGCCCGAAGAATATTTCATCGCCGGCCTCGATCCGCAGGTCAAGGCGGCCGTCGAGGCGGCGATCGCCGCGTACCGCCAGTTGGGCGCCGAGATCGTCGAAGTCAGCCTGCCGCATACCGAATATGCCGTTGCCTGCTATTACCTCATCGCCACCGCCGAGGCGAGCAGCAACCTCGCCCGCTACGACGGCGTACGCTACGGCCGGCGCGTGGAGGAAGGCAAGGGTCTGCTTGACATGTACATGCGCAGCCGCGCGTCCGGCTTCGGCGACGAAGTCAAGCGGCGCATCATGCTCGGCACCTACGCCCTCTCCTCCGGCTATTACGATGCCTACTATCTCAAGGCGCAGAAGGTGCGCACCCTGATCCGCCAGGATTTTCTCGACGCCTTCGGCAAGGTCGATCTGCTGCTGACGCCGGTGGCGCCGACGCCGGCTTTCCGCCTCGGCGAAAAAACCGCCGATCCGCTGCAGATGTATCTTTCCGATATCTTCACCATCCCGGCCAATCTCGCCGGCACCTGCGGCCTCTCGCTCCCCTGCGGCTTCACCGCCGACGATCTGCCCATCGGCCTGCAACTCATCGGCCGGCCCTTTGGCGAGGAGACGATCCTGCGCGCCGGCCATGCCTTCGAGCAGGCGACGGAGTGGCACAAGCGCATAGCGCCGAATTAATATGCAGGGGCAGGTCTTGCGCCTGCCCTGGGCGGCCACAAGAGGCGCCCCTACCATGTGGGAATAATATGATGTCCTCCAAATACGAAACCGTCATCGGTCTGGAAGTCCACGTTCAGTTGACCACCGCCAGCAAGATTTTCTGCGGCTGTTCGACCCGCTTTGGCGCCGCGCCCAATTCGCAGACCTGCCCCGTCTGCCTCGCGCTGCCCGGGGCGCTGCCGGTGCTGAACAAAACGGTGGTCGAGATGGCGATCAAGGCCGGCCTGGCGACCCATTGCGGCATCGCCGAACGATCGATCTTCGCCCGCAAGAATTACTTTTATCCCGATCTGCCGAAGGGCTATCAGATCTCGCAATTCGAGGAGCCGATCTGCACCGGCGGTCATCTGGAAATCGAGACGGAAGAGGGCGGTCGCAAGACGGTCGGCATCACCCGCATCCACATGGAAGAGGACGCCGGCAAACTGCTGCACCCGGAAACGCCGGCAGCCGGCGGTTTCTCCGGCGTCGATCTCAACCGCGCCTGCACGCCGCTGCTGGAGGTCGTCTCCGAGCCGGACATGCGCTCCGCCGACGAGGCGGTCGCCTATTTGAAACAGCTGCACCAGATCGTCGTCTATCTCGGCGTTTGCGACGGCAACCTGGAGGAAGGCTCCTTCCGCTGCGACGCCAACGTCTCGGTCCGCCCCTGGGGACAGAAGGAATTCGGCACCCGCGCCGAACTGAAGAACATCAACTCCTTCCGCTTCGTCAAGCAGGCGATCGAGTACGAGGTCGAGCGGCAAATCGAGGTGATCGAGGAGGGCGGCCGGGTGGTGCAGGAGACGCGCCTGTTCGATCCGAACTCGGGCGTCACCCGCTCCATGCGCGGCAAGGAGGAAGCGCACGATTACCGCTATTTCCCCGATCCCGACCTGGTGCCGCTGGTCATCTCCCGCGACTGGGTGGAGGAGGTTCGGTGCAATCTGCCGGAATTGCCGGAGGCGAAAATCGCCCGTTTCATCGGCCAGTACGGACTGCCGCGCTACGACGCCGAGGTGCTCGCCGCCGAGCGGGCGCTTGCCGACTATTTTGAAGCCTGCGCCGCTGCCGGCGGCGGTTCCAAAGCCTGCTCCAACTGGATTATGGGAGAGGTCATCCGCAGCCTGAACGCCGAGGGGATCGGCATCGACAAGTGTCCGGTGCGTCCGGAGATGCTGGCGGGAATGCTGCAACGGATCGCCGACAACACCATCTCCGGCAAAATAGCCAAAACCGTTTTCGAGGAAATGTGGCAAACGGGAAAAGAAGCCGACGCGGTCATTGCCGACAAAGGGCTGAAACAGGTCACCGACACCGGCGCCATCGAGGCGATCATCGACGAAATCCTCGCCGCCAACCCCGGACAGGTGGAAGAATACCGCGGCGGCAAGGAGAAGGTCTTCGGCTTCTTCGTCGGCCAGGCGATGAAGGTGAGCAAGGGCAAGGCCAATCCGGCGGCGGTCAATGAATTGCTGAAGAAGAAGCTGGCGGGGTAAAAGTTTCGGCCTCCTGCTCAGGCAAGAAAATCGCAGGTAAAATACCGCGATGCACGCGCAAATCGATCACGAAGAAATGGGCCGGCTGCAACCGCTCATCCGGGTCCTGGAGAGCGATGAAGCCATCCTTTTCGCTTATCTCTTCGGCAGCCGGGCGCGGGGAGAGCAGACTCCGCTTTCGGATATCGATCTGGCGGTTTACTGCCGACCTTTGGAGAACGCGGCGGATTACCGCCTTGACCTCTTCGACCGGCTTGGCAGTGCTTTGGGATCGACCCGTCTCGATCTCGTTCTGCTCAACTTCGCCTCTCTGAGCCTGAGCGGACGCATTCTCCGCGACCGGCTGTTGCTGGTCGATAATGAACCGTCCGTCCGGCACGCCTACGAATCGCTGACATTGCGGGAGTTCTGGGATTTTCAGCGCTTTGAACAAATGGTGTTGGAAAGGAGGTTCGATCTTGGTTGATCGTAATCAGTCCTGCTGGGGCACCTGAAACTACAATAATTCATAGGGTTAAATATCGTAGGAGCGCCCCTTGCGGGCGCTTTAGACCGGGCAGGCACGATGCCCGCCCCTGCTGAGGTTTCCATGTCCATCAAGCCGATTCTGTACGAAAACGACGTCCTGAAGATGATCGACCAGCGCCTTCTCCCGACCGAGGAGGTCTGGCTGGAATACACCGACTACCAGGCGGTGGCCGAGGCGATCCGCACCATGGTGGTGCGCGGCGCGCCGGCCATTGGCGTGGCGGCGGCCTTCGGCGCGGCCTTCGGCGCGCGGGATATCTTTGCCGGTGCTTGCGACGAATTCTTGATCGAATTCGATCAAGTCTGCGCGGTGCTGGCCGCCACCCGACCGACGGCGGTCAACCTCTTCTGGGCCCTGGATCGCATGCAGCGTTGTGCGCGGCAGTGCCGCAGCCTTCCCGGCGCCGACATCAAGGCGCGATTGCTCGCCGAGGCGGTGGCGATCGCCGCCGAGGACGAACGGCTCAACCGGGCCATGGGCGCGCACGGGCAGGCGCTGATCGCCGACGGGGCGCGCATTCTCACCCACTGCAACGCCGGCGCCCTGGCGACGGGCGGCTACGGAACGGCGCTCGGGGTGATCCGCGCGGCGGTGGAGGCGGGAAAGAAGGTGAGCGTGCTGGCCGACGAGACCCGTCCCTGGCTGCAGGGCGCACGGCTGACCGCCTGGGAGCTGATGCGGGACGCCATCCCGGTGACCCTGATCTGCGACAACATGGCCGGCTATCTGATGAGCAAGGGGGAGATCGACTGCGTCATCGTCGGCGCCGACCGCATCGCCGCCAACGGCGATACCGCCAACAAGATCGGCACCTACACGGTGGCGGTGCTGGCGAAGGAGCATGGCATTCCCTTCTACGTCGCGGCGCCGATTTCCACCATCGATCCGAGCTTGACCGACGGCAGCCTGATTCCCATCGAGGAGCGCGGCGGCGCCGAGGTGACCCACTGCGGCGGCAAAGCCATTGCGCCGGAGGGGGTGGCGGTGCGCAATCCCGCCTTCGATGTGACGCCGGCGCGCTATATCAGCGCCATCATCACCGAGCGGGGGGTGGCGAAGGGGGATTATCGGCAGGCTTTGAGCGGACTGCTCAAGGGCTGATCAGGCGCTCGGAGGTTCGTTTCTCTGGCTTTTTCACAAGCGGCCAGGGACGAGAAAAAGTCTCCGAGGCGAATCGGTTTGGCCAGGCAGCAGTCCATACCGGCCGCCAGGCATTCGTGCTGGAGTTGGGCGCCGGCATGGGCGGTCAGGCCGATGATGCCTACGCGTTTGCCGTCGTTCCCCCCCTCCTTTTCCAGCGCCCGAATGGCCGTCGCGGCTTCGATCCCGGTCATCTCCGGCATCTCGAAATCCATCAGGATCAGGTCGAAATTGCCCTGCTGCCATTTCGCCACCGCCTCCCGGCCCGATTCGGCCACCTCGATCCGGCAATCACAGCGACTCAGCAGCATCCGTATCATTTCATGGATCGCCGGGTCATCCTCGGCGATCAATATGCGGACGCCGGGATGTTTGAGCAGCGGATTTTCCGGCAACGCTGCCCCGTCCGAAGGGGGAGTCCGGTCCTCGGCCGTCCGCAGCGGCAGGGTAAACGTGAAGACGCTGCCGCCGCCGTCATTGGGTCGATATTCGATGCGCCCGCCCATCAGCTCCAGCAATCCTTTGCTGATCGCCAGACCGAGGCCGCTACCGCCATGTTTGCGCGAGGCGGAATTATCCACCTGGCTGAACAGCTGAAATAGCAGCGATCGTTTGTCTTCGGGGATGCCGATGCCGGTATCGCCCACGCTCACCCGCCATTCCCGGTCGTTTGCCTCGGCCGAAATCCGCACCGTCCCCGCTTCGGTGAACTTGATCGCATTGCCGATCAGATTGATAAGCACCTGGTGCAGCCGTTCGGCATCGCCGACCAGAAAATCCGGCACCTCGGGCGCCACTTCCGTTTCCAGCCGCAGCGATTTTTCCTTGGCGGTCATGGCCAACATCTCCGCCGCCTGGCCGATGCATTCGCGCGGATCGAAGGGCTGGTCGATAATCTCCAGCCGCCCGGCCTCAATGCGGGAAAGATCGAGAATGTCTTCGATGAGCGAGCGCAGTCGCTCCCCGGCGGCGCTCGCCATGTTCAGTATCTGACGCCGTTCGGGATCGTGGTCGATCTCGAGAAGATGCTCGATGCCGACCATGAAAACGGTCATCGGCGTGCGGATCTCGTGGCTCATTTTGGCGAGGAATGCGCTTTTCGCCCGATTCGCCTCTTCGGCTGCCGCTTTGGCGGTGCGCAGTTCTTTTTCGATGTGCTTGCGCGCGGTGATGTCCTGGACGATGGTCGCCGTGCGCAAAGGGACGCCTTCCCGGCTGCGGACCAAAGCCGCCGTCACCTCGACCCAGATGATCCGGCCGTCCTTGTGCTGGAAACGCTTTTCAATGTGATAACCGCTGCTCTCGCCGCGCAACAAGGTGCGAAGCTGATGGTCGATTTGCTCCCGATCCTCGGCAGGACTCAAATCCTGGGGAGTCATCTGCAAAAGCTCATCGAGGCTGTAACCGGTGATCTGGCAAAAACGCTTGTTGGCCCGCAGGTAGCGTCCGGTCGTCGGATCGACCTGCGTCGCGCCGACCGCCGTGTTTTCGAAGAAGGTTCGGAACTCTTCTTCGCTGGCACGCAGGGCCTTCGCGGACCGCGAGCGGGTTTTCAGATCGAACAGGACGTGGGCTGCGCCGCCCCCGGTCAAAAGAAGCAGGAAGGTCCACAGGACAAATAATTTCTCCGCATCGCTCTTCAAGCCGGCAGTCAAGCCCATGGTCAGGGCATGGCTTCCCACCAGCAGCAGGGCGAATATTCCTCCGAGAGTAAAGATGAGAACGACGAGGGTGAGAAAGCGAAGGTTGGCAAGTCTCTTATTTAGCATTGGTTTCGTCTTTCCGCCTCGGCGCGTTGAAAGCAAGATTGCGGCTGCGGACCCAACGCAAAAAGCCCGTCTGCGATAAACGAAGACGGGCGGCATGGGTCGGACGGCCGCCTCTCTTCGGTGGCTGGGCTACCCCGGAGGGGCCCCTGGCTCTGCGTCCCCGGGTTGCCCCGGGTTTGCCTTTATCGGAGAGGAATTTAATTTATTTATTCTACAGACTCTGCATCAGAATTCATTGCAAGTCAAGCAATGCGAAGAAGCCGCTAGATGCGCCGGTAAACGGAAGGAGCAATGTGCACGACCGGCAGATCCATGCCGCCGAGGGTTTCGGCGTGGCCGGTGAACAGATAGCGGCTTGGCGACAGGTGATCGGTGAGTCGCCGCAGGATCGCTTCTTGGGTCAGCCGGTCGAAATAAATCAGTACGTTGCGGCAGAAGATGACATCGATCTGCTTGCGCACCTCGTAATCCGCGTCCATGAAGTTCAGGTGCCGAAAGCTCACCGTGGCGCGCAGTTCCGGCACGATGCGCATTCGCGGATCCTCGCGGTCGCGGCTGCGCAGCAGGTATTTGCGCTGAATATCCGTCGGAACGCCGGCGAATTTCTCCTTGCTGTAAATACCGAGGCGCGCCGTCTCCAGAACCCGGGTGGAAATGTCGGTGGCCAAAATTTCGTAGGTGAATCCGGGGCATCTTGCGGCAAACTCCGCCAGCACCATGGCCAGGGTATACGGCTCCTCGCCGGTGGAGCAGCCAGCGCTCCAGACTTGCAGCGGCCGCTGCAGGCCGGCGCCGAAGTCCTCGACGAGGTGCGGCAGCGCCTGGCCAAGCAGAAAATCGAAATGATCCGCTTCACGGAAGAAATCGGTTTTATTGGTGGTGATGACGTCGATCAGGTGGGTCAATTCCTCCCGCATTCCCTGCGGGCTGAACACGAACTTGCCGTATTGCTCGAAGGTTTCGATGCCGAGGCTGCGCAATCGTTTGCGCAACCTGGTTTCGAGCATCGTTTTTTTCTGCGGCGGCATGCGGATGCCACATTTTTCCGTAATCAGCCGGCTGAAACGGAGAAACCCCTCGTCCGAAATACCGACTTCGCGGCCGAGGGGTTGCCGAATCCTGGTCATATCGCCTGCGCTTCCGCAGCTTCGCCGCTTTCCTGCGCAATGGTCAGCTCTTCGGCGCTGAACACTTTATCGATGTCGAGCAGGATGAGGAAACGGTCGTTGAGGCTGCCCATGCCGCGGATGAACTCGGTTTTCAGCCGCGTGCCGATGCGCGGCGGCGGCTCGATCTGATCGGGGCGGAGTTCAATGACCTCCTGCACCGAATCGGCCAAGGCGCCGATGGTCAGCGATTCCCCTTCGAATTCGACCTCGACGACCAGGATGCAGGAGTTGAGGGTTTTTTCCTGCGCCGGCAGGCCGAATTTCAGCCGCATATCGATGACCGGCACCACGCTGCCGCGCAGATTGATCACCCCGAGCATGAACTTCGGCATCTGCGGCACCTGGGTGATGGTGATGCAATCCAGAACCTCCCGCGCCTTGACCACATCGATGCCGAAGACTTCCTCCCCGAGGCGAAAGGTCAGGCACTGCAGGGAAGCATCATTCTTGTCACTTGCCATCTAAAACCTCCCTTGAGCACCAAGGCTCAGAAGCGCTTGAATTCATCGTCTGGCGACCGACGCCGGCGCTCACATTACCATTTTTTGCCCCCTAAGGGGTATTGCCATTTTCACCCTTTGCCGGACAGACCGCCCACGTTGGCAACCCTGGCCTCATTCGCTTTTCGAGAATCGTTGATCTCGCCTACACCAGCACCGCACGCACCACGCCGAGCAACTGTTCGGGCTTGAACGGCTTGACGATCCACCCCGAGGCGCCGGCGGCGCGCCCTTCGGCCTTTTTCGCGTCGTGCGCCTCGGTGGTGAGCATGACGATGGGCAAGAAACGGGTGGCCGGATCCTGGCGCACCTTCTTGATCAGCGCGATGCCGTCCAGGCGCGGCATGTTGAGGTCGGTGATGAGCAGGTGCACATCCTCCTTGGCGAGTTTCTCCAGCGCATCCTGGCCGTCCACGGCCTCGACGACATCGAAACCGGCCTCTTGCAGAGTTAAGTGGAGCACCTGGCGAGCGGTGGGGGAATCATCCACGGTCATGATTCTTTTGGCCATGTTCGGGCATCCTTTCATTGCCGGGCTGATCCGGCGTCGAGTTTTTCGGGGTCATCCACAGGCAGCTGTGATGGGCATCGAGGGCGCAGCCGCCGTTGCCGACGAAACCGGCATTGCGAAAAGTGGCGGTCGGATGGCCGACGCCGATAAGGGCGAGATCCTTCTTGCGGCTGGTGGCTGTGCGGTGGGCGGCGCAAAGCAGCTGTATACAGGCGGGATCGATCGCGTGCGCCGCGGTAAGATCGATGACGATGCGATCGAGCTCATCGAGGGAATTGAACAGCTCCTGCTTCAGGGCCACCACTTGCTGGATGGTCAAGGACCCCTGCCATTTTCGCCTTCCGCTCTTTGCCGGTGCAGCGATCGTGCTTGCGCACGCGGGTGCGGTCGAACCGCTTCTCCTGTTATTTCGAGAATCGTGCCAGCCGGCGCGGCACCTTTTATTTTTAGAAGACCGCCATCGCGGCGACTGCCGGCGACCCTTTTTCGGCCGCAATTCTTTGGCGCAACGCGGGGTTGATCGGCCCTTGGGGATTGGCAGACCGTGGCCGCCGGCTGGCGCGCCATCGCCAAGCGGGCCGAGATGGGAGTATCCCAACGTTCAACCGCCCCAGGTACACACTAGTGCAACGGGACAGATGTGTTACCCGACACAGACGATGAGAAATTTTAATGCCCAAACGAGGCGGCAACGCGCGGCCAATCGCGGGCATGCGCCGCCAAACCGCCGCCGTCGGATCTTCTCTCTGAATGTCGTGCATTGACAAATTGTTCTTAATTTGCCCATATTGGCGCCGAAAACTTTCCTGCGGCGGCCCATTTCAACGAACTGTTCCGCCAGCTTGCACCGCTCCCGCTCGCCCGAGAGATGCCGTGACCGCACTTCAGTTGACCGAACACGCCTCCCCCGACCGCACCGCCCGCCGCATCGCCTTGATTTATCTGATATTGACCGCCGGATGGATCTACTTCAGCGACCGTGTTCTGGAATTCTGCATCGCCGACCCCGCTCATCTGTCGGCCTGGCAGACGGGAAAAGGCTGGCTGTTTGTCCTCTGCAGTGCGCTGCTCATCTACTTCCTCGTGTCCCGGGCGTTGCAAGGGCAGAAAGCCGCCATGGAAGAGGCCGCGCGCACGCTTTACGCCCTGCGGCAGCGCGAGGCGGTGGAGGCGAACATCCGCGCCGTCAACAACGATCTGCAACGACAGACCGCGCTGCTGGAAGCGGCCAACAAGGAGATGGAGGCGTTCTCCTACTCGGTTTCCCACGACCTGCGCGCGCCGCTGCGCGCCGTGAATGGTTTTACCCGCATTCTGCTCGAAGAGCACGCGCCGCAGCTCGACGCCGAAGGGCGGCGGGTCTGCGACATCATCGGCGAAAATACCCGCAGAATGGGGCAACTGATCGACGACCTGCTCGCCCTCACCCGCGTCGGCCGAGTTCCCCTCAACGTCGGCGCGGTCGATGTCGCGGCCCTGGCGCGGACGATTTATTTCGAGATCACCACCCCGCGGCAACGCGAACGGATCGATTTCTCCATCGAGCCGCTGCCGGCGACGTGCGCCGATCCGACCCTGCTGCGCCAGGCCCTGAGCAATCTGCTGGCCAACGCGGTGAAATTTTCAGCGAAGAAGGAGCGGGCGATCATCCGGCTGAGCGCCGCCGGCGAAGGGGGCGAAGTCGTCTATGCGCTGACCGACAACGGGGCCGGTTTCGACATGCGCTATGTCGATAAACTCTTTGGCATGTTTCAGCGCCTGCACAGCGTACAGGAGTTCGACGGCACCGGCGTCGGGCTGGCCATCGTCCGGCGAGTCATCGGGCGACACGGCGGTCGGGTCTGGGCCGAGGGCGCTCCCGAAGGCGGTGCAACCTTTTATTTTGCTCTGCAACAGGAGGAAGCCGACGATGCAAGGCCTCAATCCAATTGACATTCTGCTGGTCGAGGACAACCCGCAAGACGCTGAACTGACCATTCGCGCTCTGCAAAAACGGCACCTGGCCAATAAACTGCACCTGGCCGAAGATGGGGCCGAAGCGCTCGATTTCATTTTCTGCCGGGGCGCCCATGCCGGCCGCCAGATCGATCAGCCGCCGAGGCTGATCCTGCTCGATCTGAAACTGCCCAAGGTCGATGGTCTCGAAGTGTTGCGCACCCTCAAGGCGGACGAGCGCACCCGCTCGATCCCGGTGGTTGTCGTCACCTCCTCCCGGGAAGACCCGGACATTCAGACGGCCTATGCCCTGGGCGCCAACAGCTACGTCGTCAAGCCGGTCGATTTTGCCTCCTTCATGGAGGCCGTGGGGCATCTCGGCTTCTACTGGCTGCTGGTGAACGAACCGTTGAAATAAGCAACAGGGGGGGTAACGAAATGTTGGATGAAGTGCGCGTATTGATTGTCGAGGACGTGCCGGAAGACGCCGAATTAATGCAGCGCGAGGTGCACAAGTGTCTCCCCGGGGCCGCTTTCAGGCGGGTGGAAAATTATCTGGATTTCACCGAGGGTCTGGACGCGTTTTACCCCCACCTGATCCTGTCGGATTATCAGCTGCCCCATTTCGATGGCGTATTCGCCCTGCAACTGGCGCGGGAGCGCCGGCCGGAGATTCCCTTCATTCTCGTCACCGGATCGATGAATGAAGAGACGGCCGTCGAATGCATGAAGGCCGGGGCCTGGGACTACATCGTCAAGGAACGGATAAAGCTTCTGGGGCCGGCGGTTGTCAGCGCGCTGGAAAAAAAACGCCTGCGCGACGCGCATTATCAGGTCGCCAAAGAGCTGCAAAAACGCGAGGAGCAGTACCGGCTGCTTATCGAATCGACGGCGGCGATCGCCTGGGAATACAGCATCGCGGTGGACATCTGGACCTACATCGCCCCCCAGGCGGAGAAGCTGCTTGGCTACGGGGCCGGCGAATGGCGCAATCTGGATTTCTGGATCGGCAATCTGCATCCGGCAGATCGGGTCTGGGCGAGCCAATACCGCGCCGAGTGCAGCGAACGGGGGGAGAGCCACACCCTTGAATATCGCTTCAGAAAAAAGGATGGCGATTATGTATGGCTGCGCGATGTCGTCGCCGTGGAGGTCAAAAACGGCCAGCCGGAGATCCTGCGCGGCTTCATGCTGGATGTCACCCAGACCCGGCAGGCGCAGGACTTGCTGCACGAGAGCGAGGAGCGCTACCGCAGTCTCTTCGAAAACAACCGGGCCGCCATGCTGCTCATCGATCCGGCGGACGGCGCCATCGTCGATGCCAATCCGGCGGCGGTCGACTTTCACGGCTGGAACCGGGAGGAAATCCGCCAGAAGAAGCTCTCCGATCTCAACACTCTGCCGCCGCCGCACCTCCGGGCGGCCATGGCGCGGGCGCAAAGAGGCAACAGCCGCCATTTTCAGTTTCAACACCGCCTGGCCGATGGCACGGTGCGGCATGTCGAAGTCTCTTTCAGCCCGATCGCGGTTGCCGGCAGACAGCTCCTCTTCTCGATCATCCACGACGCCTCGGACCGGCAGAAAGCCGAAAGGGGCTTGCATCTGGCGCGTTTCTGCATCGATACCGCCGCCATCGGCATCTACCGCCTCGATGAGGACGGCGGGGTCCTCGAAGCCAACGCGCAAGCCTGCGCCAGTCTCGGGTACACCGAGGAGGAGGTGCTGGGACTGAAAATCTTCGATATCGACCCGCAATTCACCCCCGATTTGTGGAAACGCCACAGAGATCTGCTGCCGACGGCCGGATTCCACACCATCGAAACGCTGCATCGGCGCAAGGACGGAACGCTGTTCCCGGTCGAGGTCACGGTCAGCCATCAGATTTACGAAGGGCGGTCCCTCTCCTTTTCTTTCGTCCGGGACATCACCGAGCGCAAGGCCTACGAAAAACAGCTGGTGCATCTGGCCACCCACGACAAGCTGACCGGACTGGCCAATCGCAGCCTGCTCTACGACCGACTGGAACAGTCGATCCACTATGCCAACCGGTCGCACCGTCAGGTGGCGGTGCTGCTGATCGATCTCGACCGCTTCAAGCTGGTCAACGACAGCCTCGGTCACACCGCCGGCGACGAACTGCTCTGCCAGGTGGCCCGGCGGCTGCTCGATGCGGTGCGCGAGGCCGATACCGTCGCCCGCCTCGGCGGCGACGAATTCGCCATCCTGTTGGCCGAGGTCGCCGAAGAGGAGCACGTCGGCATGGTGGCGGAAAAAATCGTCGCGCAAGTGATGCGGCCCTTTGCCATCGAACGGCAGGTCAACCTCACTCTCAGTATGGGCATCAGTCTTTATCCCCGCGACGGCGACAGCAGCGAGATGCTGTTGCGCAACGCCGATATCGCCATGTACCGGGCCAAAGAGGAGGGGAATTGTTTCCGTTTTTATGCGGCGGGAATGAACCAGAGAATCGTGGACACCTTGGAACTGGAAGCCGACCTGCGGCATGCGGTGGCAAGAAATGAGCTGCGACTGCACTTTCAGCCGAAAATCGATCTGACTTCCGGCAGCATCAATGGCTGCGAGGCCCTGTTGCGCTGGCAGCATCCGCAAAAAGGGCTGCTGATGCCGAGCCGGTTTATTCATCTGGCCGAAGAAACCGGTCTGATTCTGCCCATCGGCGAGTGGGCCCTTCGCGCCGCCTGTGCCCAGATACAGGCCTGGGCGGCCCTGGGCTTGCCGGCCATCCCGGTGGCGGTTAACCTGTCGGCCCGGCAATTTCGCACGGGAAACCTGCTCGAAGCCGTCAGGCGCATTGTGCGTGAAAGCGGCATCGAACCCCGCCTGCTCGAACTGGAGCTGACCGAAAGCATGATCATGCTCGATCCGCAGGTCACGGCCCAAACACTGCTGCGCATGAAAGAGCTTGGCTTGCGTCTGGCCCTCGACGATTTCGGCGCCGGCTATTCCTCCCTCAACTACTTGCGCCGCTTCCCCTTCGATTGCCTGAAGATCGACCGCTCCTTCATCAACGATGTGGCCACCGATCCGAGCGCCGCCGCCGTCGCCACCAGTATCGTGGCGATTGCCCACAGTCTCGGCCTGCATGCCGTCGCCGAAGGGGTGGAAACCCAGGAACAGCTGGATTTTCTCCTCCGCAGCGGCTGCGAAACCTGCCAGGGCTATCTCTTCAGCAAGCCGGTGCCGGCGGAAGCCATGGCCGATATGCTGCGGGCGGATTTCGCGGGTTTTCTCGTCGGCCAGGATCGACCGGGCGGGCCAGGCGCTTAGCAGTCGGCCGCTGGATGAGACACCCGCCGGATGAGGGATTGACATTGGCATCGTTGCGGATTAAAAAAGGAGGGGTTTCACCATACTGGCAGGTGGCGATGCAAGGGAAGCGCGCAGCCGATGAACCATTCCGTTTTTATCCAACTGGCGAACAATGCGCTCCTTCTCCTGGCGATGGGGTTTCTTTATGATGTCGTGATCGACCGCTGCCGTCTCCGCCCGAACCGGTTCCAACAAGTCGGCATCGGCATCGCGCTCGCCATTCTGGGCATTGGCGTCATTCTTACCCCTTGGACCTTCGCGCCGGGGATTTTTTTTGACACCCGTTCCGTCCTCCTGGCCATTTCCGGTCTTTTTTTCGGCACTCTGCCCACCCTCATTGCGCTGGCGGCAACCGCCGCCTTTCGCCTCTCCCAAGGGGGGGCGGTCGTGACCGGCGTCTCCGTCATTGTCGCCTCCGGCCTGTTCGGCATCGCCTGGCGACGTTATCGCCCCCGTACGCAAGAGATCGCCCCGAGAGAACTTTACCTCTTCGGGGTCGTCGTGCATCTGGTCATGCTGGCGCTGATGTTCCTTCTGCCCTGGCGGACAGCGGTCCAGGTGCTTGCCGATATCACTTTGCCGGTCATGCTGATTTATCCCGTTGCGACCCTCCTTCTGGGCCAGCTGCTGGTCATCCGGCAGCGACGGGGGCGTCTTGCCCGCGCCTTGCAGGAAAGCGAGGAACGCTACCGGTCGCTTTTCGAAAACAGCCATACCGTCATGCTCCTGATCGATCCGGCGGACGGCGCGGTCGTCGACGCCAATCCGGCGGCGGTTATCTTTTACGGCTGGAGCCGGGACGAACTCTGTCGGAAGAAGATCGCCGACATCAACACGCTCCCGCCGCAAGAGATACAAACGGCCACTGGCCGGACGCAAGCGGGCGCCACCCCGTATTTTCAGTCTCAGCACCGCTTGGCCGATGGATCGATCCGGCAGGTGGAGATCTTCTGCGATCCGCTCGCCATCGCCGGCCGGCCGCTGCTTTTTTCCATCGTCCAGGACGCCACGGAAAAAAGACAAGCGGAGAGCGGCCTGAAGATGGCGCGATTCTGCATTGAAAACGCCGCCATCGGCATTTTCCGGATCGACGGGGAAGAGGGCAGGATCGTCGAGGCGAACGCGCGAATTTGCGCCAATCTCGGCTATCCGCGCGAGGAGCTGTGCGCCCTGACGGTTTTCGACGTCGATGCCCAGGTGAATCACGAGCTGTGGCGACTGCATCAAAAGGAGTTGGCCAGCGGCGGGTTCAAAACGATCGAGACTCTGCACCGCCGCAAAGACGGAACCACCTTCCCGGTGGAGATCACCATCAGTTGCCATCGCTACGAGGGGCAAAACCTCTGCTTTTGCTTCGTCCAGGATATCAGCGACCGCAAGGACAATGAAAAGCGGCTGGTGCATCTGGCCACCCTCGACGAATTGACCGGATTGGCCAACCGCAACCTGCTCTTCGACCGGCTCGAACAATCGATTTATTATGCAAACCGGTCGCAACGGCTGGTGGCCATCCTGCTGATCGATCTCGACCGCTTCAAGGTGGTCAACGACAGCCTCGGCCACACCGCCGGCGACGAGTTGCTCTGCATGGTGGCGCGGCGCCTGCTCGATACGGTGCGTGCCGCCGACACCGTCGCCCGTCTCGGCGGCGACGAATTCGCCATCCTCCTCACCGAGGTCGCCGAAGAGGAGCATGTCGTCCTGACGGCGGAAAAAATACTGGCTAAAATTATCCAACCCTATGCCGTCGCCGAACGGTGGATCACCGTCACCCCGAGCATCGGCATCAGCCTTTATCCGCGCGACGGCGGCGGCAGCGAAATGCTGCTGCGCAACGCCGACATCGCCATGTACCGCGCCAAGGAAGAAGGCAATACGTTTCGCTTCTACGCCAAGGGAATGAACCAGCGGATGATGGACACGCTGGAGGTGGAAGCCGATCTGCGCCACGCCATCGAAAGAGACGAGCTGCGACTGTATTATCAGCCGAAGGTCGATTTGGCTTCCGGCCACATAAACGGCTGCGAGGCGCTGCTGCGCTGGCAGCATCCGCACAAGGGGCTGCTGGCGCCCGACAGTTTTATCGGTCTGGCGGAGGAAACTGGCCTGATCCTGCCGATCGGCGAATGGGTTTTGGCCGTTGCCTGCGCACAGGTGCAGGATTGGCTGGCCTCGGGATTGCCCGTCGTTCCGGTCTCCGTCAATCTGTCGGCCCGCCAGTTCAGCACCGGAGATCTGCTGGAGACGGTGCAACGGATCATGCACGACAGCGGCATCGATCCCCGCCTGCTCGAACTGGAGCTGACCGAAAGCATGATCATGCTCAACCCGGAGGCCACCGCCGCAACCCTGCATCGCCTGAAGCACCTGGGCTTGCGCCTGGCTCTCGACGATTTCGGCACCGGCTATTCCTCCCTCAACTACCTGCGCCGCTTCCCCTTCGACTGCCTGAAAATCGACCGCTCCTTCATCCACGACGTGGCCACCGACCCGAGCGCCGCCGCCGTCACCACCAGTATCGTGGCGATCGCGCGCAGTCTCGGCCTGCATGCCGTCGCCGAAGGAGTGGAAACCCGCGACCAGCTCGATTTTCTCGTGCGCAGCGACTGCGATACCTGCCAGGGTTATTACTTCAGCAAGCCGGTCCCGGCCGACGTCTTCGCCGCGATGCTGCGGGAGAAAATCTACATCCCTTCGCTGCCGGAGCTTCGACCCAGCGCCTGAGACCTTGTTCCGTCGCCCCCGGCGACATCGGCGAGCGAGCCGGGGCGTCCAGGTTGCCCGACCCACCTTGTTCGAAGGATCAGTCCCCCGACCCAGAAACGCTTTCCCTTGACCGGTTCCGGCGCAAGGTTTAATTTCGTACGGCAGACAACACCCCGAAAATTCATCATGAGGATCAGCATGGAAAGCACGCTTTTGGCCGGCAAGCTGACGACCGCCCTGCGGGCTTCGGCGGACGATCTTTTGCAGCGGCTGGCCGGCGAAACCGGCTTTGCCGAAAAGCGCAGGACGGCGGCCAACCTCCGCCTGCTGCGGGATGTCGTCGCCGAGGAAACCCTGGCCGCCGTTATGTGCGATGCGGCGGCCAGCGCCGACCCCGATCTGGCGCTGAACAATCTGGAGCGCCTCGCCGGCGCCGCCGACCGCCAGGAGCTGATTGCCACCCTGAAGGACGCCGAGGCGCGCCGCCGGTTGTTGATCATCCTCGGCGCTTCATCCTTTCTGACCGGCATTCTCTGCCGCCGCGCCGACTACTTTCGCGACCTGTTTCCCGGCGGCGAGATCAAGCGGCGCAAGACTGAAGCCGAAATGCAGGCCGAACTGGTCGCGCGCATCCCCGAGGACGCCCCTTTCGCCGAACTGCAGAAAGGCTTGCGCCAGTATAAAGCGCGGGAAATTCTGCGCATCGGCGGCCGCGATTTGTGCGAACTCGCCCCGCTGCCGGAAGTCACCGGCGAGCTTTCGGATCTGGCCGCCGCCTGCCTGGAGCAGGCCTACCGGGTTTGCGACGCCCTGCTGCGGGCCGAATACGGCGCCCCCCTGCTCGCCGCCGCCGCCGGCGCGGCGCCCGAGGAGGCCGCCTTCACCGTTCTCGGCATGGGCAAATTCGGCGGCCGCGAACTCAACTTCTCCTCCGACATCGACCTCATCTATTTTTACTCCTCGGAAAAAGGGGAAACCGCCGGCGTTGTCAACCCTCTTGGCGAGCGGCGCAATCGCATCCATCTTCACCAGTATTTCTGCAAGCTGGGAGAAATGCTCACCCGCGCCATCGGCCAGGCGACGGAGGACGGTTTCGTCTTCCGCGTCGACCTGCGTCTGCGGCCCGAGGGGAACAACGGCGACATGGCCACCTCGCTGCGCAGCGCCGAGGTCTACTACGAGAGCTGGGGGCAGAGCTGGGAGCGCTCCGCCCTGCTCAAGGCGCGGCCGGTGGCCGGCTGCATCGCCCTGGGCGAGGAGCTGCTGCGCGACCTGGAGCCGTTCATCTACCGGCGTTATCTCGATTACGCGATGATCGAGGATATCAAGCAGATGAAGCAGAAGATCGACCGCAGCCTGACCCGCGAGCGCGAGGGGGAGCGCAACCTGAAGCTCGGCCGCGGCGGCATCCGCGAGATCGAATTTTTCATCCAGACCCTGCAGCTGATCTACGCCGGGCGCAACCCCTCCCTGCGCGAACGCAATTCCCTGCGGGCGCTGAAGGTTCTGCAAAACCAGGGGCTGATCAAGGCGGAAGAATTCGTCATCTTGTGCGAGGCCTATACTTTCCTGCGCACCGTCGAGCACCGCATCCAGGTGGTGCAGGAGCAGCAGACGCATAACCTGCCGGTGCGCGCCGAGGAACTGCGCGCCCTTGCCCGCCGCTGCGGCTATGCCGATACGCCGGACTTTGAAAAGGTGCTGGAGGATTACCGGCGGGCGGTAGAAGGGATCTACCGCGACCTGTTTTACACCAGCGAAGCGGAGATCCGCGAGGAGGTGCGGCCGGAGGTGAATTTCCTCTTCGATCCGGCGGCCGATCCCGACCTGGTGAAGGACATTCTCGAAGAGAAAGGGTTCAAGAACGTCGAGGCGGCCTTCGAGACGCTGATCACCCTGCGCGACGGCCCCCCGCGCGCCCACCTCAGTCAGCGCGGCCGGCGGCATCTGGAGCGTATCGCCCCGCTGCTGCTGCAGGAAACGCTCGACAGCCCCGAGCCGGACATGGCGCTGCTCAACCTGGAGCGCTTTCTCACCGTGCTGCGGGCGCGCGCCACCTTCTTCGCCCTGTTGGCGGAAAACCGCGAAATTCTCCGGCTGCTGATCGCTCTTTTCGGCACCAGCCAGTTCCTCTCGCGAATCTTCATCCAGCATCCGGAGATTCTCGACTCCCTCGTCTCGCGCTCCTACGCGGTGGCCATCAAGGAAGAAGCGGCGATGGCCGCCGAGGTGGGCGTCTTGCTCGACCAGGCCGCCGACTACGAGGAAAAACTCGACGTGCTGCGCCGCTACCGCAACGAGGAAATGCTGCGCGTCGCCCTCAACGATCTGCACGGGCACACGGCGCAGGCCGAAGGCACGGCTCAACTCTCCGCCCTGGCCCGCGTCTGCCTGAAAAAAGCCTTCGCCATCGCCCGCGAGGAGCTGATCCCGCGCTTCGGCCTGCCCTTCCGCCGCGATGAGGACACGGAGGCGGGGTTCGCCATTCTCGGCATGGGCAAATTGGGCGGGATGGAGCTGAACTACCACTCCGACCTGGATATCATCTTTATTTATGAAGGGGAGGGGGAAACCCGGCCGGCGGCGGGGACCGAGCCGGAGCGCTTTCGGCCGCAGAGCAATCCCGAATATTTCGCCCGCCTGGCGCAGCGGATCATCTCGGTGCTGACCCTGATGACCCGCGAGGGATACGTCTACCAGATCGACACCCGCCTGCGCCCGTCCGGCAACCAGGGGCCGCTGGTGACCAGCCTGGCCGCCTTCGAGCGCTACCACACCCAGTCCGCGCAGTTATGGGAGCGCCAGGCGCTGACCAAGGCGCGGGTGGTGGTTGGCCCGGAACCCCTCGCCCGGCGCATCGGCGAGCTGGTGCGGCAGATCGTTTTCGAGCGTCCGCTGCCGGCGGGGAGTAAAGAGGAAATTTATCGTCTGCGGGCGCGCATGGAGAGCGAGATCGCCCGGGAGAGCAGCGAAGGATTCAACATAAAGACCGGCCGGGGGGGGCTGGTCGACGTGGAGTTTCTCAGCCAATATCTGCAGCTGCTGCACGGCGCCGAGCATCCGCGCCTGCAGGCGAGCAACACCTTGAAAATACTGGCGGCGCTGCGCGACGCCGGTCTGCTGGCGGCGGCGGATTTCACCGTGCTCGACAACGGCTACCGGTTTTTGCGCCGGGTGGAAAACCGGTTGCGCCTGGTGCACGATCAATCGATCAGCCAACTCTCCGGCGATCGCGCCTATCTGGTGCGGCTGGCCCGTCGGCTCGGCTATCCCGAGCGGCCGCGCCGCCCCGACGAGGCGTTTCTCGACGAGTATCGGCAAACGACGGAAAAAATCCGCGCCGTTTTCGACCGCTTCATCGCCCCGGAGGGGACGGCGTGAGTCCGCGCGTCGCCTATTTGCCGAAGTCGCGAATATCGACGACGATGGCGGTGGCGTCGTCGCGCGGCGGGTCGGCGGCGCCGAAGGCGCCCATTGCGGCGAAAATTTCGTCGAGAACCTGCCAATAATCGCCGTTTTCCCGCAGCAGCACCTGCTTCAGCCGCTCGCCGCCGAACATCTGCCCCTCGGGATCGGCCGCCTCGGTGATGCCGTCGGTGTAGAGCAGCAGACGATCGCCCGGCGCGAACCGGAAGGACTGCCGGCCGATTTCCGGCCGGGTGAAAAAACCGATGGGCGGCGCGGTGACGGTCAGCGGGAAAATGGTCTCGCCCCGGCGCACCAGCGGAAACGGATGGCCGGCATTGACGTATTCCATCTCCAGGGTGCGCGGGTCGATGATGCCGCAGAAGAGGGTGGAGGAGAAGAAATGATCGAATTCCCGCGAGCGGGCGGCGAAGGATAAAAGAAAGTCGTTGGCCTTGGTCACCAGATCCAGCGGCACGCAGATGTCTCGCGCCGCACGGTGAATGAAGCCGTAGAGCAGCGCCATGACCAAAGAGGCGTGCAGGCCGTGGCCGGTAACGTCGCCGATGAAAATCGCCTGGCATTTATCGGGCATGGTGATGAAATCGAAATAATCCCCGCCCAGGCCCTGGGCCATCCGGTTTTTGGTGCCGACGCAGCACCAGGTGCAGGCGGGAGAGGTTTTCGGAAACAGGATCTGCTGGACGCGGCTGGCCAGTTTGATATCGAGCAGCCCGTTGTTGTATTCCTTCTCGCCCATCGCCTTCCTCCTCAAAATTCCTGCAAACGTTTGTCCATCAGATGCCGGGGGTGCACGTTGCCCAAAGCGCCGAGCATGCTGCGCTTCACATGCCGGTTGTCCCGCGCCAGCTCGCCGATCAGCTTTTTCATGTCCTGCCTTTTCTGGTCCACCTGACCGCAAACCGGACAAGCGCAGCAGATGATCGGAAACCCGTTGCGGCGGCTGAACTCGATGATTTCCGCCTCCTCCACATAGACCAGCGGCCGGATCACCGTCTGCCGGCCGTTGTCGGCGAGCAGCTTGGGGCTCATGGCGGCCAGGGCGCCGACATAGAACTGGTTGAGCAGCAACGTTTCGATGAAATCGTCCAGGTGATGGCCGAGGGCGATCTTGTTGCAGCCGAGTTCTTCCGCCACCGAGTAGAGCACCCCGCGCCGCAGCCGGGCGCAAAAGGAGCAGTAGGAGGAATTGGGGCGGCGCTTTTCCTCGATGATGCGGTAGCAGTCGGTCTCTTCCATGCGGTAGGCGAAATTGTTTTCCCGCAGGTGGGCTTCGATCTTTTCCTTGCGGTAGCCGGGGTAGCCGGCATCGATGTTCACCGCCACCAGTTCGTACTTCACCGGCGCCCGCCGCCGCAGGCGCTCCAGAATGTGCAGCAGGGTGTAGCTGTCCTTGCCTCCCGAAACGCCGATGGCGATGCGGTCGCCGGCCTCGATCAGGTTGAAGTCGCCGATGGCCCGGCCGGTCTGTTTGCGAATGCGCCGGTAGCAGGCGTCTTCGATCAAATCCATGTGTTTTCCACTCCCTTTTTGCTGAAATTTGTCGGCATTTTTATGCGATCGCCGAAAATTTTGCAAGTCGCCGGGGGGCAAATGCGCCGGGAGATTCGACCGCGCATCAGAAGATACTATAATGATTGCGGAGGCATTACCCGTGGATGACCAGACCCTCAGTTATCTGCAAACCTTCGGCTGCGGCGTGCTGCTCATCGACGCGGCCGGACGCATTACCTTCGCCAATGGGGTGGCGCAGCGCAGCCTCGGGCTCACCGCCCGGGATCTGCTGCAACCGTAGCGCGCCCGGCGCCGCGGTGATCAACTTTCCTTCCGCTCCGCCGGCCCCTCGATTTTTTCCGTCTTCAGAATAGGCTGTTCTAATTCCTCCGGCGCCTCGAAGGGGGTCAGCCCCTGCGCCGTATAGACGTTGCGCGGATTCCACAGCATGTAGCCGTTGCTGCCGAAGTCGCGGGAGGCCTGCACCTGCGCCTGGATCTCCACGCCGCCGAATTCGCGCCGGTCGAAGGCGTAATCGCGAAACGCCTGCAGCCAGGGGCGGAAGCGCACCGGCGGCAGGCCGGTCCGTTCCCGGGCCCGGTCGAGGGTGAGAAGAATGATCTCGTACGGATTTTTCACCGGGTTCTTGTACGGGCCGACGCCGAACTGAAATCCGGAAGGATAGAGCATCGGCGCCAGATAATCGATGTGCGGCGCCAGGGTTTCCAGATGCTGGCCGATCCAGGTGTCGTTCTCATTCCAGCACACGTAGCCGAAGATGTCCGCCGAAAGGTAAATATTGTAGGGAATCAGCCGCTCGCGGGCGGTGGCGAGAAAATCATTGATCGCCCGCACGCGGTTTTCCTGGGTGTTCTCCCGGCTGAACACCAGGCCGGCGCGGTCGGGAAAGCGGATGTAATCGAACTGGATTTCGTCGAAACCGTATTCCGCCGCCTCGGCGGCAATGGCGAGATTGTATTCCCACACCTCCTGGCGAAAGGGATCGACCCACGCCATCTCCTCCTGGTCCTTCCAGACCTCGCCGGCGGCGTCGCGCACGGCCAGATCGGGCCGGGACTGGGAGAGCTTGTCGTCCTTGAAGACGACGATGCGGGCGATGGTGTAAATCTTCTTTGCCTTCAGCGACTGCAGCAGCCCCGGCAAATCCCTCAGGGTGATGATCTGTTGCGCGCCGACCTCCGTCGCCAGCGGGATATTGCTGCGATAAGAGATCATGCCCCGATCGCCCTTGATATCGATGACCAGGGCGTTCAGCTCCGTTTCCTCGATCAGCTTGACCCCCTGGCCGCGCAAAATGCGGGAGCCGGCGCCGTAGAAGGAAAGGTACAGCGCCCGCGGGGTGAAGGGAACGAGGCGAAATTCGGGAGGAAAGGCAGCATCCTGCTCCTTGCGCAGGTAACCGGGCGCCCGCACCGCGATATTGCCGCAACCCGCCGGCGCCTCGAAGCGTCCCCGAGCATCGGCGAGCACCGCCACGAAACCGCAGGTGACGGTGGCGCCCGCCACCGGCAGGCCGCTGGCGGCGTCGAACACCGCCCCGGCAATCCCCGCGCCGGCCGTCGCCGGAAAAGAGAAACAAAAGGATAACAGCAGACAAAGGACCGACAACTGCAGCGGGCGGGGCATGGACTGGGCACTCCTGCAAGGAATTAAAATGAATTATTGTCTCCTGCAATCAAGCGGTTGCAAGAGGCGGTCCGAGCCGGCGGCTCGGGATTAAAATATCGGAGTGCGGTCGGCGGCGGGTTGCGGCGGAAGCAGCGCCGGCCGATGCGGCAACGGCCCCGTGCTTTCACGTCGTAGGGGCAGAAAAATTGTCTCTTAAAAACAGCTGGTTAGGGAATTGTCACCGAGCCGCCAGGCGGTTGCGAACTCCTCCCCTCCCGCAGCAGGGGAAGGGAGGGATTGGCGACGGGCCGGCGGATTCTTACGGAAGGGGCGGGAAGATGCTCGCTTCGCCGGGGCCGACCTTCAGATCCTTTTTGACCTCCAGCAGTTCGACCTCGAAGGTCAGCTCCTTGCCGGCCAGGGGATGGTTGCCGTTGAGGGTGACGGTCTGCTCATCCACGGCGGTCACCAGAACCAGCAGGCGATTGCCGCTCTGGCCGGTGATCTGCAACTGCTTGCCGACCTGCGGATCGAGGCCGGGGGGCAGAATGGCGCGGTCGACGGTCTCCACCAGCTTCTCGTCCAGGGCGCCGTACGCCTGTTCGGGGGGAACGGTGAAGGTCTTGCTCTCCCCCATGTACATGCCGGCGATCGCCGTCTCGAACCCGGAAATCACCTCCTTTTTGCCGAGAATAAACCGCAGCGGTTGCGACGAGGCGTCGAAAACCGTGCCGTCGGCCAGTCGGCCGGTGTAGCGGACGGCGACCGTATCGCCCAGGTCTGCGCGAATCATAGGATTTCCTTTCTGCAGGCGGGTTTTTTGTGGCGACTCTCCGGGGAAGAGCTCGCGTCGTTTCGATTGGGTGGTTACCGGGATGGTTTAACAGACGGGAGCGGGCCGTGGCAAGTCATTTTAATGCAGGTGGCGTCGCCGGCGGATTGCCCGGGAGCTTTCTTGCAACCCCCGGATGATCTGATAAGGGGTTAGGCAGAGCACGCGCCGAGTGCGGAGAAATTCGCATCCTGGCGTATTGCGCCAGGATCACCCGATAGCGGCAAGGCAAACGATGCGCTTTTTACTCTACAACATCCGCTACGCGACGGGGGCGAACGCGTGCAATTTCATGCGCCCGTCGCGAAAAAACCTGGCGCTGATCACCGGTTTTCTGCGCGAGCAGAAGCCGGATCTGGTCGGTCTGATCGAGGTCGACCATGGATCATACCGGACCGGCGGCAAGAATCAGGCGCAGATCGTGGCGGATTCGCTGGGCCACTACCATTCGTACTGCGTCAAATATCAGGAAAAATCGCTCTGGCGCAACGTGCCCGTGCTGGGCCATCAGGGGAACGCGTTTCTGGCGCGGGACCGGATCCGCAACGAGACCTTTCACTTCTTTGAGCAAGGCATGAAGCGGCTGGTGATCGAACTGGAACTCGATCACCTGGTGGTCTTCCTGGTGCATCTGGCCCTCGGCTCGCGCGCCCGGCACCAGCAACTGGGCGCTTTATACAATATGATCAAAAAAACGCAGAAGCCGTATATCGTGGCGGGGGATTTCAACGCCCTCTGGGGGGAGCGGGAGATCGACCTGTTCCTGGCCGCTTCCGGCCTGCAGAGTGCGAATCGGCGGCATCTGCCGACCTATCCCAGCCACAACCCGAACCGGCACCTCGATTTCATTCTCCACAGCCGGCGGGTCGAGGTCCGCCATTTTTCCGTTCCGCGGGTGCCGTTTTCCGATCATCTGCCGCTGGTGGTTGATTTCGATATCGCTGTCAAGAAAGAGAAGCGCCGAAAATCCCGCGCGCCGCGCTTGTAAAAAACGACCTGCCCTGTTATCCTTACGCCCATTGCCCGCGCCATGGAAATCGAAGTGAAGAAAAATCCCTCCCCATTCTTCGCCTTGCTCGTTGCTCTTCTGGCCCTGCTCGTCGCCGGACAGGGACTGGCGTGGGGATTTGTCCTGTGCATCGGGGAAAACGGTGGCCATCTGGTCGTCAAACAGGCGGCATCCGGCAAGTGTGCGGCCGAATCGACCTGTTGCGCCGAAGGCGAATTGGCCGCCCACGACCACTGCAATCCCTGTCAGGATCTGCTCATCTCGCTGGATTCCGCCAGCCATCGTTTGGAAGATAACGACTTCGGCTGTTCCCTCTCCCTGCCGGAGCAAGCCGTCCCGGTCACGCTGGCGCTCCCCTTCCGGATCGATGAGCATAGCCCGAATTTCTTTTCCCTGCCGCCGCCTCGCCCCTATACCGCCCTCACCGCACTGCGCACCGTCGTTCTTCTGAATTAAGCCTTCCCCGCCCGTTTTTCCGGTTTTCTCCACCTCCCGCGGGTTTCCGCCGGGATGCCCCGCGTCGCCTCCACATCCGATATTTTCCGGAGGGTTTTTTATCATGACGGACCTGTTCCGCCGTCTCTCGACGGCTGTGGGACTGTTGATCCCATTCCTTCTTTTTGCCGCACCCGGCGCCGTCGACGCGCGGTCCGCAGTTCCCGTTGCCGCGCCCTTGTCGGAAAAGACGATCGACCAGCTTACCCTGCCGGAGGCGCTGTCGCGGACCGTGCTCGATCATCCGGAACTGGCCATCTATTCCGGGGAGATTCGCGCCCGCGAGGCGGAGGCGTTGCAGGCCGGCCTGCGCCCGAATCCTCTGTTGTCCCTCGAAGCCGAGAACGTGTTCGGCAGCGGCGCGCTCTCCGGCGCCGACGCGGCGGAGAGCACCCTTTCGCTCAGTCAGACGCTGGAGTTGGGGGGCAAACGACCCCTGCGCCGCCGCCTGGCCGAGGCGGACACCCAGGTGGCGCAAAGCGGGTTCGCCCTGGCCAAAACCGACCTTCTGGCCCGCACCACCGACAGTTTCCACGCCGTGCTTGCCGCCCGGGAGCGTCTGCTACTGTCGGAAGACATGGTCGCCCTGGCGAAGCAAGTGCTCGACGCCGTGGAGGAGCGCATCGCCGCCGGACGGGCGGCGGCGACGGAAGCCATCCGGCCGCGCATCCGGTGGCGGGAACGGCAACTCGCCCTCGACCAGGCCCGCCGCGACGTGGCCGCCGCCCGTGCCATCCTGGCCGCCCGGATGGGCCGGGAGGAGGCCGATTTTGGTGCGCCGATCGGCGATCTGACGCGCCTTTCTCCCGTGCCGGAACCGGCGGAGCTGGAAGGATTGCTGAGCGAGAGTCCGCAGATCGCCATGCGCGTCGCCGAGAGCGAACGCCGGCGGCGGGCCACCCGTCTGGAGGAGGCGCGGCGGATTCCCGATCTGGATATCGGCCTCGGCGCCCGTTATCTGCGAGAGAGCGACGATACGGCCCTGGTCCTCGGCGTGTCGATTCCCCTGCCTCTTTTCGACCGCAACCAGGGGGCGATCGCCGCCGCCCGCCATCGCCAGGCGCAGGCCCACGCCGAGGAGCGCAGCGCCCTGTTGCAGGCGAAGGCCGCCCTCGCCGCCGTCCGGCAGCAGATGAGCGACGCCCGGGCGGAAGCCGAGGCCCTGGGCGATGAGATCGTTCCCGCCGCGCAACAGGCGTTGGCGGCCGCCGAATACGGCTACCGGGCCGGCAAATTCGGCATCCTCGATGTTCTCGACGCCCAGCGCACGCTGATGGCGGCGCGGGAGCGGCGTCTGGACGCCCTGCTCGCTTTCCATCGCGCCGCCACCGAAATGGAGCGCTTGCTCGGGCGCCCCCTCGCCAGCGAAGGATCGTCCCTTTCCCTTTCCGTCACCGCCAAGGAGCAACGGCCATGAAAAATACGAAAAATCTGCTTATTTCCCTCCTTGTCCTTGCGGTGGCCGCCGGCACCGGATGGGCCGCCTATACCTACGCCGGCCCGTCCCGCAGCGCCGAGGCGGCGCATGCCGGCCATGCCCACGGCGAAGAGAGCGCCGATGCGCACGGTCATGGTCACGAGGACGAGGACGAAACCGATCTGGATGCGCTGTTCGCGGCCGAGGACCATCACGACGAGCACGCCGGTCACGACCACGCCGCCCATGAGCAGCCAGGTCGGGCGGCGGTGCGGGCGCGGGATCCGCATGCCGGCCACGGGCACGGCGAAGGCGAAATCTGCCCCGAACACCAGGTCGCGGAAGCGGAGGATGCCCTCTGCCAGCCCGACGGGGTGGCCAGCCTGCGGCCCGGGCAAGGGATGAAAGTCCGGCTGAGCGCCCTTGAGACCGCCGAACGGATCGGCATCGCCGTCGCCCGGCCATCGTCCGCCGGCGTCGAGGGCGGCGCGTGGCCGGGGCAGGTCGTCTTTAACCGCGACCGTCTGGCCCGCCTCTCGGCGCTGACCGGCGGCGCCGTTCGCCAGGTGCATGTCGGACTGGGCGAGAAGGTCGCCAAGGGTCAGCTGCTGGCGGAAATCGCCGCACCCGAAGCGGCGGGGCTGCGCGCCGAACTGGCGGCGGCCGAAAGCCGCCGGGAATTGGCCGAAACGGTCTGGCGGCGGGAAAAAGATCTGCTGGAGAAGGGCGTCACCTCCCGCCACGAGTTTCAGCAGGCCGAGGCCGAATTGCGGCAGGCCGAAAGCGCCGCCCTGCGCGTTCGCCGGCAGATGCGCGATTTTGGCCTGAGCGACGGCGATGCGGGGTCGGTGCTGCCGATCCGGGCGCCTTTTGCCGGCGTCGTCACCGAGCGCAACGCCGTCCTCGGCGAAACGGTCTCCGCCGGAGCGCCGCTCTTCGCTCTGGCCGATCTGCAGACCCTGTGGCTGGAGATTTCCATCCCCGAGAACGCCCTGCTGGCGGTGCAACCGGGCATGGAGATGGTCGCCTCCTTTGCCGCTTTGCCCGGCCGCGCCTTCCCGGGAAAAATTTTCTGGGTCGCCCCCGCCCTCGACGAGCGCACCCGCATGCTCAAGGTTCTGGCCGAAGTGGACAACGGCGAAGGTCTGCTGCGCAGCGGCCTTTTCGGGCAGGTGCGGCCGGCGGCGAAAACGAGCGGCGAAACTCTGGCCGTGCCGACCGACGCCTTGCAGACGGTGGACGGCAATGCCTACCTCTTCTTGCAACTGGAGGACGATCTCTTCGAATTGCGCCGGGTGACGGCGGGGCAGCGCGCGCAAGGGGCGGTGATTATCCGCGAGGGCCTGCACACCGACGATCGGGTCGTGGTCGGCCAGGCGTTTTCCCTCAAGTCGGAGGTGCTGCGGGCGCGGTTAGGGGCGTCGTGCGCCGACCACTAGGCAATTTGGCAACCCTGTCAACCTGTTCAATGAGCCATCCGAGGATCTTCCATGCTTGAACGCCTGATCGATATCGTGCTGAGAAACCGTCTGCTGACGGTCCTCATTTTTGCCGCCGCCACCAGTTTCGGCGCCTGGGCGCTGGCAAATCTGCCGGTGGACGCCTTCCCCGACACCACCCCGGTGCAGGTGCAGATCAACACCGTCGCCCCCAATCTGGGACCCGAGGAGATTGAGCGGCAGATCACCCTGGCCGTCGAACTGGCCATCGCCGGTCTCCCCGAGCTGCATAGCGTGCGCTCCATCTCCAAATTCGGCCTGTCGCAGGTGGTCGCCACCTTCTCCGATGCCATGCCGATCTACGACTCGCGCCAACTCATCATGGAGCGCCTGGCGTCGGTGGCGCTGCCGCCGGGAATCGAGCGGCCGGAAATGGGGCCGATCTCCACCGGCCTGGGGGAGGTTTTTCACTATGTGATGAAATCGAAGACCCGCTCCCTCGACGAGCTGCGCACCCTGCACGACTGGGTCGTCAAACCCGAAATGCGCAAGGCCGCCGGCGTCGCCGAGGTCAATTCCTGGGGGGGGCTGGAGCGGCAGTACCAGGTGGTCGTCGCTCCCGAACTGCTGGTCAAGTACGGTCTCGCCCTCGGCGACGTGCTCGCCGCCCTGGAGGAGAACAACGCCAACGTCGGCGGCGGGCAGGTCACCGCCGGCGGGCAGACGATGCTGGTGCAGGGGCTGGGACAAGTGGCTGGCCTCGCCGAGGTCGGCGATATCGTCATCGCCGCCTACGGCGGCGCGCCGGTGCGCATCCGCGATATCGGCGAAGTGCGCTTCGGCCACGAACTGCGCCTCGGCGCGGTGACGGCGCAGGGGGAGGGGGAAATCGTCCTCGGCCTCGGCTTCATGCTCATGGGGGAGAACAGCCGCGCCGTCACCACCGCCCTCAAGGAGCGTCTGGCGTTGGTGCGCTCGGCCCTGCCCGCCGACGTGACGCTGGAAACCGTCTACGACCGCACCGAACTGGTGGAGCAGGTCATCGCCACGGTGAAGCACAATCTGTTTCTCGGCGCCCTGCTGGTCATCGCCGTGCTCTTCCTGCTGCTGGGGAATTTGCGCGCCGGGCTCATCGTCGCCGCCGCCATCCCCCTGTCGATGGTTTTCGCCGCCCTCGGGATGCACGGCATGGGCATCGCCGCCAGCCTGCTGTCGCTGGGCGCCATCGATTTCGGCATTCTGGTCGACGGTTCCGTGGTGATGACCGAGGCCAACCTGCGCCGGCTTACCGAGCGGCAGACCGAGCTCGGCCGCCCGCTGACCGCCGCCGAGCGGACGGCCTGCGTGGCGCAGTCGAGCAAGGAAGTGGTGCGGCCGATTTTCTTCGGCATGCTGATCATCCTCCTCGTCTTCCTGCCGGTGCTGACTTTGCAGGGGGTCGAGGGCAAGATGTTCAAGCCGATGGCCTGGACCTTCATCTTCGCCCTGGTCGGGGCACTGCTGGTGGCGATCTTTCTCACCCCGATCCTGTCCGAACGCTTTTTGCCAAAACGCCTGCGGGAGGGCGAAGGGCGCATCGAAGGCTGGCTGCAAAAGGGGTACGGGGCGCTGCTGCTGCCGGCGCTGCGCCGCAAGGGGGCGCTCTTCGCCGCCGTGCTCGTCCTGCTCGCCGGCGCCGGCGGCATCGGCCTGCGTCTGGGGGGCGAGTTCCTGCCGCGCATGGGCGAGGGGTCGCTGGTCGCCAGCGTGGTGCGCCTGGCGGGCGTCTCCATCGACGAGTCGGTCGCCTACAACAGCCGTCTGGAGAAACTGCTGCGGAGCGAATTTCCCGACGAAATCCGCTACGTCTGGAGCCGCATCGGCAGCGCCGAGGTGGCCACCGATCCGATGGGGACGGAGCTGACCGATGTTTTCATGGCGCTGCATCCGCGCGACCGCTGGCGCAAGGCCCAGGACCAGGGCGAATTGGCCGCTCTGGTGGAAAAATCGCTGGCGGGTCTGCCCGGCATCCGCACCGTCCTCACCCAGCCCATCGAACTGCGGACGAACGAGATGCTCTCGGGCATCCGCGCCGACGTGGGGATCAAAATCTACGGGGAGGATTTCGCCAATCTGGTGGCTCTGGGCGAAGAGGTCGAACACCTGATCGCCGACCTTCGCGGGGCGAGCGAGGTTTCGGTGGAACAGATCACCGGCCAGCCGACGCTGCAGGTGCGCATCGATCAGGCGGCCATCGCCCGCCATGGCGTTGCCGCCCGCGAGGTGCTCGCCATGATCGCCGCCGTCGGCTCGCTGCCCGCCGGCGAGGTTTTCGAGGGGGAGCGCTCCTTTCCCCTGGTGGTGCGCCTGCCCGACGCCCAGCGCACCGACGCGGCGGCGCTGCGCCAAACCCTCGTTCCGACGCGAACCGGCGCGGTGGTGCCGCTCGGTTCGCTGGCCGAAATAACGGAAGAGGAGCGCCCCTCCACCATCAATCGGGAGTGGGGGCGCCGCCTGATCAAGGTGCAGACCAACGTCCGCGACCGCGACATCGTCTCCTTCGTCGCCGAGGCGCGGGAGAAGATCGCCGCCGAGGTGCAACTCCCCGACGGTTACTTCATCGAATGGGGGGGACAGTTCGAAAATCTGGAGCGTTCGCAGCAGCGCCTGGCGGTCGTCGTCCCCATCACCCTGGCGCTGATCTTCCTGCTCCTTTATCTGAGCCTGAAGAATCTGCGCCACGTGCTGATCATCTACACCGGCATCCCCCTCGCCGCCGTCGG
This sequence comes from Desulfuromonadales bacterium, assembly GCA_041677125.1. Classification (GTDB taxonomy): domain Bacteria; phylum Desulfobacterota; class Desulfuromonadia; order Desulfuromonadales; family JACZKF01; genus JBAYQP01. The sequence continues at coordinate 112,777 of JBAYQP010000004.1, forward strand.
CGGGGTGCTCGCCCTGTGGCTGCGCGGCATCCCCTTCAGCGTCAGCGCCGCCGTCGGCTTCATCGCCCTCTCCGGCATCGCCGTGCTCAACGGCCAGGTGCTGGTGAGCGCCATCCGCCAGCGGGTGGAGCAGGGGGAGGAACTCTTCACGGCGGTCACCGTCGGCGCCCGTCGGCGGCTGATTCCGGTGCTGGCCACCGCCATTACCGACGCCGCCGGCTTTCTGCCCATGGCGCTCTCCAGCGGCGTTGGCGCCGAGGTGCAGCGGCCGCTGGCGACGGTCGTTATCGGCGGCGTGCTGACCTCGACCCTGCTCACGCTCTTCGTGTTGCCGGCGCTTTATCTGCTCATGGCGTCGAAACAGCCGGCACTTGCCATTGCCCGGGAGAATGTATGAAGAAGAAATCGATTTTCGCCGCGATTTTCGTTGTTTCGCTGGTGCTCGGCGGCTGCGCCGCCTCCCGGCCCGCCGCCGCGCCCGAACAGGCCATCCTGGTGCGCATCCAGCCGACCTCCCCGGTCGGCCTGTCCCAGGTCCAGGCGCTCCGGCGGGACGGGCGGGTGCTGGTCAGCGGCCGCGTGAACCGGCCGGCGCCAATCCATCTGCCCGGCCATGTGGACGTGCTTTTCCTCCGGCCCGACGGTTCCACGCTTTTCGCGCAGCAGATCGATGTCGTCGGACTGCATTCGATGCGCCACGGCAGGCAGGAGATCCCATTCGCCGCCGCCGTCGATGGGGAACTGCCGGCGGACGCCAGGGCCGTCTTCTCCTACCACGCGCCGCCCTTCTGAAATTCCGAATCGGCCGGGCAACCCCCGGACGCGAAAATTCCGGGACGGTGACGGTCCCGGAATTTTCGTCGCCGGGGTTCCCTTCGCCCCGGCACTTCCCGTAAAATAGCCGTAAATATCCGATTATCCGAATTTATTCGCTGTCTGGCCGCCGATCCCCGCCCAGCCGGGGCGCTCCCCCC
>JBAYQP010000005.1:0-111988 GCA_041677125.1 Desulfuromonadales bacterium
CAGCACCTCGCCATCGGTAATGCGGGGATTTTTCATCACCGCTCCGCTGACCAGTTTATTCGCATCCTTGATAAAGATGCTGCGCCATTCCTTGTCCCCGGTCAGGGCCATCTTTATTTTGGCTGAGACATCCATTTCCAGGGCCTGCTGGTACTTGGAAAGGTTGAGTTCCTCCTCGGCGGGCTCCTCCTCTTCGCTCTCCGATTGTTCCTCTCCCGGCTCGGCGGCTGCAACCGCGCTCGGCTCCTGCCAGCCGAGACGGAGCTTCAAATTTCGATCGGCGTTCGGATTGGCGCAGATCGCGGCGATAATTTCCGGCTTGTTGCCGCATAAGCGCGGATCGCCGGCAAGCAGGTGAAGCAGCGCGGCGTCGCCGATTTGCGCCATCTTCAGCACGGTGGTTTTCGGCAAAGCCGGATGAGCGAGAAGAGGCCGAATAATCTCCGGATCGCGCAACCGCACTCGAGCGACAAAATCGAGCACCTGCGGATGGGTTTCCGGATCGGTGACGACCGACGCCAGAGCCGCGGCGGAAAAGTTCTTCATGGTTTTTAGGGCCATGCCACGCAATTGGGCATCGCCGCCATGGCAGAAAAAAAGCAGCGCAACGAGCAGCTCGCCGGGCGGCAACGGAAGGGCGCCCCGCGCCGCATCCATCTGTAGCGGGCGGGGCGCTTCTGGACCGACAAGGCGCGCCACTTCGGGAGAAACCTTCAGGCGCACGGTTGTTTGCGGATTCGCCATACGCAATGATTACTTTCGGGAAGCCAGCGCCGGCTCAAATCCGGTGGCTTTCAGTTTAGTCATGACGGTGGCCGCTTCGTCCTGATTGGCCAAACCGTCAAAGGAAACCACCTCCAGCGACATGACCACCCGGGCGTTTTCTTCCTCCACCTCGATCCCCTCGCTGTACAACTTATCGGCGTAAACGCGAGCCTGATCGAGGCTGTGGAAAGAGCCGGCATAGACGAACAGCCGCCCTCCCTGCGGCGCGGCAAAGGCGTTGGGCGCCACCGCCGCCACTTCTTGCAATTTAATTTCCGCATCCATCGGCGAATAGGGCCCGCCCAGACGCAGCCGGGTCATTTCGACCGGCCGTTGCACAGAGGTGATTCGCGGTTCATAGCCAAGTTTCCGCACCGCTTTTTCGGCCGCCAACCGATTTGACTTCAGCAGATAGGATCCGACTTCAATGCTGTACTGATTCGCATCCGCCGGCGGGGAATCGATGTTGACTGCGGGGGGGCTCACTGAGAGCGCCACCGCCTGAGCCGCCTTCGCCGGGGGCGCGACAGCCGCCGGTGCGGCCGATGCGGCAGGCGCTTCCTTGACGGCCGGCGCCGCCGCCGGAGAAGTCGCCTGCGGTGCAGGCGCCCCACCCTTGTTCTCCGCAGCGGTCGAGGCGGACGGTTGCTGGGGCGCTGCGGCCGGGACGGTCCCTTTGTTTTCGGCGGCGACGGGAATCGGCGTCGGAGGTTTCACCGGCACCGGAATGGCCCGCTTAACCGGAGCAGGCGGAGGCGGCGGCGGTTCTTCCACTGGGGCGAGAAAAAAGAAATAGCCGCCCGCGCAAACAACTACCAGCAGCAGAACAAGCAGGAGCAGACGGGACCGGGACGCTTGTTTCTTGCCGGTCTCCGCAGGCGCCAAAGGTTCGTGCTCCTCGGTCGCAATTTCCTCGTTTTCGTTGAAGAAATTATCGTCATCAAAATCCAGTTTTTTCTTGCTCATCAGACCCTGCCTCCAATCTGGTTATGTTCCTCGGATTATTCCGCCTTTTTGACTTCGGTAAGGATCTTGGCGGTCAAATGAGGAGGGACTTCCTCGTAATGGGAAAATTCCATGGTGAACAACCCCCGATCGGAGGTCATCGAACGCAATTCCGGAGCATATTTAAGAACCTCGGCCATGGGCACTTGCACCAAAATGATTTGGCTGCCCGACTGGGGCTCGACGCCAAGCACCTTGCCACGGCGAGAGTTCATATCACCGATGACATCCCCCATGCAATCGTCGGGCACGGTGATCTCCATATGCATAACCGGCTCGAGAAGAACCGCGTTGGCCTCCTCCATGCCGTGTTTGAAAGCCATGGATCCGGCGATTTTGAACGCCATTTCCGACGAATCGACGGAGTGGTGACTGCCGTCGAAAAGAGTGGCCCGAAAATCCTGAACCGGGAAACCGGCCAGAATGCCATGCCGCATCGCCTCCTGAATCCCCTTGTCCACAGCCGGAATATACTGGCGGGGGACAACGCCGCCGACGACTTTATCGACAAATTCATAACCGGCCCCCCTTGGCAACGGCTCGATTTCAACATGGACATCGGCAAACTGTCCCCGCCCTCCCGACTGCTTCTTGTGCCGGTAGTGTTGTTTGGTCGCCTTCTTGATCGCCTCCCGGTAAGGGACCTTCGGTTCCTTGAGCAGCACATCGACGCCGTATTTTCGTTTGAGCCGCTCCACCGCCACTTCGACATGCACCTGCCCCATCCCCGAGAGGATCATCTCCTTGGTCTCCTCATCGCGCTGGAACTGCAGGGTCGGGTCCTCCTCCATGAGCTTGTGCAGTGAGCTCATGATCTTGTCCTCATCCCCCTTGCTTTTGGCCTGCAGGGCAAAAGAAATGACCGGTTTGGTGATCAGGGGGCTGGCATAGACGATGGGGCGCGCGCCGTCGCAAAGGGTGTCGCCGGTCGCCGTTTCCTTGAGCTTGGCCACGGCGACGATATCGCCGGCCTCGGCAACCGCGACCGGTTTCTGCTTTTTCCCCTCCATTTCGAAAAGCTGGCCGATGCGCTCGGGACTTTCCCGGTTGGGATTGAACACCACCGAGTCGCTCTTCAGCGTCCCCGAATAAATACGGAACAGGGACAGCTTGCCGGCGTAGGGATCGTTGACGGTTTTGAAGACCATGGCGGAAAACGGCTCGGACGGATCGGGGTGGCGCTCCTCCTCCTGGCCGGTCTTCGGATTGGTTCCGTACTGGGTCCCCTTGTCGATGGGCGACGGGAGGCAATTGATCATGTAGTTGAGCAGGTTGCGAACCCCGATATTGGCCGTGGCGCTGCCGCACAACACGGGGGTGAAAACCTTGGTCAGAGAGCCCTCGCGCAAGCCGCGCAGAATTTCGTCGCGGGTGAGCTCCCCCTCCTCAAGGTATTTTTCCATCAATTCGTCGTCGCCCTCGGCCGCCGCCTCCACCATCAAGGTGCGCAGCCGTTCGGCTTCGGCCTGGTACTCGGCGGGAATTTCCGTTTCGTCGTAGGTTCCTGCATCATCGAACTTGAAAAAGCGGGCTTTCATGTCCACCAGTTCGATGATCCCCTTGAATTCCTCCCCTTCCCCCACCGGCATGGCGATAGCCACCGCCCGGGTCTTCAGCGTCTTAGAAAGATCATCGACGGTTTTCAGAAAATCGGCGCGTTCCCGGTCGAGTTTGTTGACGAACACGACGCGCGGGATCTCGAATTCCTGCGCCCACTGCCAAAGTTTGGTCGTTTGCGCCTTGACCCCATCCACCGCGGAGACGACGAGAACCGCGCCGCCAAGTATGCGCAGGCAGTTGCGGGTATCGTGCAGAAAGTTGGTATAGCCGGGGGTGTCGACGATATGCAGGCTGTGTTCGCGCCACTCGCCGTGATGAAGACTGGAGCTGATGGTGATGCCGCGCTTGATCTCCTCGGGCTCATAATCCATTACCGAGGTTCCCTGATCGACCTTGCCCAGGCGATCGGTCATGCCGGTATTGTAGAGAATCGCCTCGGTGAGGGAGGTCTTGCCGGCGCCACCCTGACCGACAATGCCGAGGTTGCGAATCTTTTCCGTATCGTATTTTCCCATGATTTCTCCTTTGATTCCCCATCGGGGATCGGTTGAAGGATGCCAAGGAAACGATCAAGGGGACCCGTCGCGCGGACCGTCCCTGCCATAAGGATTCGAACTGATTCAGGCCGGCCGGTTGCGGCCGTGGATTATGCGCAGTCCCTCCAGGGTGAGAAAAGGGTCGACTTCGACAATGGTGCGGGAAGCGGGAGCAATCACGCTGGCCAGACCGCCGGTAGCGACCACCAGGGGCTCCTCGCGCATCTCCTGCCGCATCCTCTCGACGATGCCGTCCACCAGGCCAACATAGCCGTAAAAAAGTCCGGCCTGGATGCTGTTGACGGTGTTCTTGGCGACCACCTGCGGCGGCCGGGAAAACTCCACCCGCGGCAACTTGCTGGCCCGCGCGAAAAGCGCCTCCGCCGAAATATTCAGCCCCGGCGCAATCGCTCCCCCTTGATATTCGCCCCGGGCGGAAACGTAATCGAAGGTGGTGGCGGTGCCGAAATCGACGATGATCAAGCTGCTCCGGAATTTTTCGAAAGCGGCCACGGCATTGACGATGCGATCGGCCCCGACTTCGCGCGGATTGTCGTAATGGATGGGCATGCCGGTGCGAATCCCCGGTCCGATGATGTACGGCTTGCGCTGGAAGTAGTCCGCACAAAGCCCTTCCATCGTGGTCAACATGGGAGGAACGACGCAGGAAATGACCACATCTTCGACATCGGCAAAGTGCAGGGAGGACAGATGAAACAATTCGTGGACGAGAATCGCGTACTCATCGACGGTGCGGGATCGATCGGTGGTAATGCGCCAATAACGCACCAGCTCGGTGTCGCGGTAGATGCCGAGTACGGTATTCGTATTGCCAACGTCTATGACCAGGAGCATAAGGGCGTTCCAGTGTTCAGCAGGGTCTGGTAAAAGTTTTTAGCCGGCGGCCGCTCCTAAACCGGCCTGACATCGCCGGCGAGAATCCGTTCCGTGTCCCCGTTGGGCAGGCGCAGCAGCAGAGCGCCGTCGTTATCGAGACCATCGACCACCCCGCGCAAAAGACGTCCCTGGCAGTCGACTTCCGCCGCCCGGCCGGTCAATTCAAAGAGGCTCTCCCAGGCGCGCAGCAGCGGTGTGAACCCCTTGAGCAGATACAGTTCATAGAGCTGGTCGACATGGCGCAGCAGGGATCGGACAAAGGCCAGACGCGATATCGGCTCGCCTTTTTCGATGGCCACCGAGGTGGCTGGATAGCGCAGATCTTGCGGAAACTGGTCGGAGCGCATGTTCAGATTGACGCCGATGCCGAGAATGACGTAGTGCACCCGCTCGGTCTCGGCATTGAGTTCATTGAGCAGACCGGCCACCTTTTTCCCGCCCAGAAGGATATCGTTCGGCCATTTCACCGTGGGTTCCAGACCGCCGACCTCCTCGATGGCGCGGGCCACCGCCAAGGCGGAAACAAAGGTAAGTTGAGGGGCCATGCGCGGGGGGATGGGGGGACGCAACAGAATCGAAGTATAGAGGTTAACCCCCGGCGGCGAAAACCAGTGCCGGCCCAATCGCCCCTTGCCGGCGCTCTGGCGATCGGCGACAACGACCGTGCCCTCGACGGCGCCGGAATCCCCAAGGGCCTGCGCCCGCAGATTGGTCGAGTCGGTTTCCTCGAAAAAGACGACCTCGCGGCCCATGATCCGGGTCCCGGAATCCGCTTTGATTTCCGCCGGCAGCAGGGTATCGGGCCCGGACAGCAGGCGATAGCCGCGCGAGGGGACCGCCTGGACCGAATAGCCCTGTTCACGCAGCAGGCCGATCTGCTTCCAAATGGCGGTGCGAGATACCCCCAGGAACCGGCTCAGCTCCTCCCCGGAGACGAAATCCCGGCTCTGCCGGAACAATCGCAGAATTTCCTCCCGCGCATCTTGCGTCATGGCGGCGCCCCGATTCCTATTGAAAGAGCATGGAGATATCCACGGCCCCGTAAGAGTGGGTGAGCGCCCCGACCGATATAAGATCGACCCCGGTCTCGGCGATTTCCCTGACCGTCTCAAGGTTGACTTCGCCGGATGCTTCGGTTTGCGCCTTGCCGTCCACCAGCCGCACCGCCTGCCGGAGAGTGTCCAGATCCATGTTGTCCAGGAGAATGATTTCGGCCCCGGCCTCCAGCGCCTGTTCGACCTCGGCAAGATCGCGGGTTTCAATCTCGATTTTCAGGGTGTGCGGGACACCCCGGCGCGCCCGCGCCACGGCTTCGGCAATACCACCGGCGGCGGCGATATGGTTTTCTTTTATGAGGATGCCGTCGTAAAGGGAGGTGCGGTGATTGCGCCCTCCCCCCATGCGAACGGAGTATTTCTCCAGGATTCGCAAGCCGGGGGTGGTCTTGCGCGTATCGACGATCACGGCCCCGGTTCCCTCGACGGCGCGCACGAAGCGATCGGTCAGGGTGGCGACGCCGCTCATCCGCTGCAGCAGATTCAAAGCCACCCGCTCTCCCTGCAGCAAGGTCGCCGCGTCCCCTTTGAGCCAGGCCAGCACATCGCCCCGATGCGCCGACTGGCCATCATGAATCAGCTTTTCAAAAGCAATATTGCTGTCCAGAAGAATAAAAGCGCGGCCGGCCACGTCAATGCCGGAAAGAATAAAATCATCCTTGGCCACCAACTGCGCGCGGGCAGCCGTCCCCGCCTCCACCACTGCCATGGTGGTCAGGTCGCCAGGACCGATATCCTCCTCAAGCGCGACGCGAATGATGCGATCAAGGGCAAACATTTAAGCTCCTCGGCGGATGTGTAAAATGAGATTTTATAGCACATGCCGCGCGCCCATCGCAACGGAAAAGCCCGTCGAAAAAAAAGAAAACCCCTTTACTTTTTCCGGGTTTCTGCTAAAAAGTGGGGCATTCGAATTTGCCCAAAGGGAGTATATGAAAAGCAAAAAGGAGAAGCCGATCGTCTGCCCCAACTGCTTCGGCGCCGATTATCGGGAGGTGCTCGCCACGGCCACTTCCCGCAATATTGTCGATGACGATACGGCATTATCGGGTCCGGGATCCGGCCTGAGCGAAGAGAAACGCAAAGAAATGGTCAAACTTTTCTGCAACCACTGCGGCCATGAATTGCACCGCGGGGGCAACAGGGTCTGAAACGCCCGTTTGCCGCTGCCATAAGAGAGATTGCCGATGCGCATTGCATTTGTGTCGACCGCTGTCCTGATCTGTGTCGCCGTTTTTTCCGGTTGCGTCAGCAAGGCAAGCTACGACCAGCAGCTGGATGAAACCATCCGCCTGGCCGGCACGGTTCAGGCGCTGGAGAAAGAATACCTTCAGCAGCAGGAAGAAAACACCGCCCTCGCCGAGCGCAACGACGATCTCGGGCGGAAACTGTCCGCGGCAATGAACGCCAATTCCGGGTTGCAACAGGATTTGGTCCGCGCCCGCGCCGACCTCGATCGCCTGGAGACGGTCCTTTCCGCCCGCAGCGCCGAAGCCGGTTCGGCCATGGCCGAAATGCGCCAGACCATCGACCGACTTGAGGAGCAGAACCGCCAGGTGGAGCAGGAGCGGCTCGCCCGCGAAGCCCGCATCGCCCGGATGAAAAGCACCTACGATGAACTGGTGGATAAAATGGAATCGGAAATCACCCGTGGCGAGGTGACCATCTCCGAGTTGCAGGGGAAGCTCACGGTCAACATGGTCGAGCGCATCCTCTTCGATACCGGCAAAGCGGAAATCAAACCAGCCGGGCGGGAAGTCCTGCGGCGGGTCGGGGAGATTCTGAAGGGGACCGAAGATAAGGAAATCCAGATAGAAGGGCATACGGACAACGTCCCCATCAGCCCCCGTCTGCAGCAGACCTTCCCTTCCAATTGGGAACTTTCCACCGCCCGGGCGACCAATGTGGTGCACTTTCTCCAGGAAAAAACCGGCATCCCCGGCGAGAAGCTTGCGGCTGCCGGTTACGGGGAGTTTCGACCCATCGCCAACAATTCAACAGCCCGGGGACGGGCCCTGAACCGGCGCATACAGATCATTCTCGTACCCGCCGAAGCCCGGATGATCAAACCGATCGAATAGCGCCTGAGGCGCAAATCGATCTCAGTCTGGCTTGCGAATGTCATCCAGCGTGACTTCGACCCACCTGGCCAGCCTTTCACGAACATCGTCATCGACAGGCATGGCCCTGATTCGCTCAAGCAAAACTGATCCTTCAATCAGCGCCATTCTCAGCGAGCGATCCGCGGATTCGGAATGGGTCTGAATACCCGGTGACAGGTCAGCATCAGCACTCGCCCCCACCCCCCAGAGCACAACTGCGCCCGCGGAAATCTGGCCGCCGGAAGGCGGACAGTGCGGCAGCTCTTCCCTTACAGTGATAGCCGGTATCGCTTGACCTGACCGCCGAACCGGCGCCCCTGGGTGGCAATTTACGCAGGTCCTGCTGCGCTCACCTGCCGATCGATCGCGCCCCGCAACGGAAAAAGGCCCGCAACCTGGTGGGTGCGGGCCTTTTTCCGTTATTTTAACTCAATGTTTCGTAACACCGGAACCCACTTGGAGATTTCCGGGGGCTTTTTGCTTTCGGCCAGGTATCGACTCGGATCAGCAGTCGAAATAAAGGGCGAACTCGAGGGGCACCGGCCGCATGCGCAGCGGGTTGACCTCGGCTTCGGTTTTGTACTCGATCCATTTTTCGATCAGGTCTTCAGTGAAGACATCGCCCTTTAGAAGGAAGGCATGATCTTCGCGCAGGCACTGCAGAGCTTCCTGCAGACTGCCGGCGACGCTCGGCACATCCTTGAGTTCCTCCGGGGACAGACCGTAGATGTCCTTGTCCAGCGGCTCGCCCGGATCGATCTTGTTCTCGATGCCGTCGAGGCCGGCCATCAGCATGGCGGAGAACGCCAGGTAGCCGTTGCAGGACGGATCGGGGGTGCGGTATTCGACGCGCTTCGACTTGGGATTGCTGGTCACCGGGATGCGAATCGAAGCGGAGCGGTTGCGGTTCGAGTAAGCCAGATTGACCGGCGCCTCGTAGCCGGGCACCAGGCGCTTGTAGCTGTTGGTGCTCGGGTTGGTGAAGGCGCACAGGGCCTTGGCGTGTTTGATGATGCCGCCGATGTAGTAAATGGCCATTTTCGACAGGCCGCCGTAGCCGTCGCCGGCGAAAAGGTTGACGCCATCCTTCCAGATCGACTGGTGGCAGTGCATGCCGGAGCCGTTGTCGCCAAACAGGGGCTTGGGCATGAAGGTAACGGTTTTGCCGTTGCGATGGGCGACATTCTTGATGATGTACTTGAACCATTGCAGCATGTCGGCCATATAAACCAGGCTGTTGAAGCGCATGTCGATTTCGCATTGCCCGCCGGTGGCCACTTCGTGATGGGACGCTTCGACGCGGATGCCGACTTCCTGCAGCACCTGGACCATTTCATTGCGCAGATCGATCAGGGAGTCGGTCGGTGCGCAGGGGAAATAGCCTTCCTTGTGGCGCGGCTTGTAGCCGAGGTTGGGGAATTCCTCCCGGCCGCTGTTCCAGATCCCTTCGGAAGAATCGACGGAATAAAAGGACTCGTTGCTGCTGGAGTTGTAACGGACATCGTCGAACACGAAAAATTCCGGCTCCGGGCCGAAGAAGGCGGTGTCGCCGAGGCCGGTCGACTTCAGGTAGGCTTCGGCCTTGCGGGCAACAAACCGCGGGTCGCGAGTGTAGCCTTCTTTGGTGATCGGATCGAAGATATTGCAGATGAGGCTCAGGGTCGGCACTTTTACAAACGGGTCGATCTGGGCGGTGGCCGGGTCGGGGATGATCGTCATGTCGCTGTTGTGAATCGGCTGCCAGCCACGGATGGAGGAACCGTCGAAACCGAGACCTTCGTCGAAGATTTCTTCCCCGAATTCGCTCACCGGGGTGGTGAAATGCTGCCAGATACCGACAAAGTCCATGAACTTGTAATCGACCATCTGGATTTTATTGTCCTCGGCAAATCTGACCACTTCTTTTGCTGTCATGCAGTTTCTCCTTTGGCGTAAGAATTCCTCGCCCGTGGGCGGAGCAAGCGAACACACCGATTGAATCGGACTCTCCCTGATTTTACAGCGCGTCGTCGCCGCGCTCGCCGGTGCGAATACGGACGACCTCATCGACCGGCGTAACGAAAATTTTGCCGTCGCCGATCCGACCGGTGCGCGCCGCCTCGGCGATGGTATCGACAACTTTGATCACCAGGTCATCGCGAACAATAATCTCCATTTTGATCTTGGGGATGAAATCGACCACGTATTCCGCCCCGCGGTACAGTTCGGTGTGCCCTTTTTGCCGGCCGAAACCTTTGACCTCGCTGACCGTGATGCCTTGGATGCCGATTTCGTTCAGAGCCTCTTTGACTTCATCGAGCTTGAACGGTTTGATGATCGCTTCAACCTTTCTCATGACTGGCTACCTCCGGACGGAAATTTTGTTCTTTGCTAAAATTCGGACGCCGAGTCGGCCCGGGGTTCCTGGGCGCGGAGACGATCCGGGTTCCAAGCGTTGCTGCGTAGCAGAGCAAATAGTCTGCCCAAATTAAAAGAAAAAACGATGACCCGATAAAAGCTCGAAAGATTTGGTCTTTTTCTTCCCGAAACAGCTCTGTCGACACGCCCGGGCCGCAGGAAGAACTCCGGCCACGCCCAAATCTTAGGCTATTTCGGCGGGCTCTGCATAGAAGATGGGCAGCTCAGCCACCGACGCCAATGCGCCCATTCTTCCTCAAAATTGGGCGTAAACAATCCGCTCCCCAAAGCCGCTTCTATTTCGCCGGGTTCCCAGAAACGGACCGCCTCAATTTCTTCGCAAGAAAACGCGATGGCGCCATCGTAGTGGGCCAGGTAGGTCGCCACATTTTCCGATTCGACTTCATTGCGGATCTTCGAGGCATAAAGGAAGGTCAGCGGAGCGCCGACAATGCCCAATTCCTCCCGCATTTCCCGGCAAGCCGCCTGTCGATAACTCTCCCCCGGATCAAGATGACCGCCGACGCTGGTGTCCCATCGTCCGGGCTGGATGTCCTTGTTCCTGGAGCGCAGCTGCAACAGCAATTGCCCTTCTTGATTGAAAACCAGAACATGCGCGACCCGGTGAATAAGCGACGGGTTGCCATGGCAAGCGGCGCGCGGCGCCTGCCCGACAACCCGGTCATCTTCATCGACAATGTCGAACCATTCGTCGCTCATCGACCCTTCCCTCTCTACAAGAGCCTCAATAGTAGACTCTTGCCAAAGAGAAAGAAATACAATCCCACTAAAAATGGAAAGATTGGCAATCGTCAATTTTTTCCGTCTGCCGTATCAGTACGGAACAAAATATCAGATATAGTTCTTGTCACTTTCTTTCGGGAGGAAACAAATGGCGCTGCCTGCAAATCCATCTCAGGAGCTTTCTTTGCCGGAGATCCATCCTGCCGCATTTGTTCACCCCACCGCCCGTCTGGGCGACAATGTCATCGTCGGACCGCAGGCCTTTATCGATGCCGAGGTAACGATCGGGGCGGGAACAACCATCGGGCACGGCGCCCATGTTGGTCGCTGGACGCGGATCGGCGAGAACAATGTCATCCATCCCTTCGCCGTGGTCGGCCACGATCCGCAGGATCTCGGCTATCGCGGCGAGGAGTCATGGACCATCGTCGGCGACGGCAATATCATTCGCGAAGGATGCACCATCCACCGGGGTTACCGCGCCGGCACCGCGACCACCATCGGCAACGATAATTTTTTCATGGTCAACAGCCATGTCGGCCACAACTGCGTCGTCGGCAATCATGTCATTCTGGTTAACGGCGCTCTCCTCGGCGGCCATGTCGAAGTCGAAGACCGGGCGCTCGTCTCCGGCAATTGCCAGGTGCACCAGTTTGTGCGCATCGGCGCCTTTGCCTTGCTGCGCGGCGGCTCCAGCGCCAACAAGGACATCCCCCCCTTCTGCATCAGCGACGGCATCAGCCGGCTGCGCGCCATCAACGTCGTCGGTCTGCGCCGCAACGATTTCGACGCCCACCGAATCCGCGCGGTCAAGGAGGCCTTCAAGCTCCTTTTCCGCTCCGGATTACGGCTGCGGCAGGCCATGGAGAAGATCGAGACGGATCGGAATATCACCGAGGACGTGCGCCGGATGCTGGAATTCATCCGCGCCAGCAAGCGCGGCGTCGGCAGCGGGCGGCGGTCGAATCTGGAGTAGGCCGCTTCATGCCGGCGCTGGGAGTCAAGGGAAGACCTGAGCATCATCAATCTTCCGCAGAGCCAAGTCCCCCTTTGGAGGGATTTGATTTGGATCGGCGTCGTGAGATCCCCCTGCCCCCCTTTTTCAAAGGGGGGTAAAACCTTAGATAGCGCAATCAGGGGTTCAGGCGTCCGGTAAGGGCGGGGTGGTCGGCGGAATGAAGCAGCTCTCCCAGGCCGCATCGATGGCGATCGGGCTGAGCGTGGGGGTTTCGCGCAGGTAAGCGGCGCGCTCCAGGAGATGATTGAGAATATCCCGCGCGTGGCAGGCATCGGGGGCAATCCCCAGCTTGCGGTAATACGCACCGACCAGATGATCGAAGGCCGCGGCGTCATAGGGGATGTGGCGTTCCCGGCAAGCCTGCTGAAAGATTTGTTCGAAGTTGGCTGCCGACGGCCGATCTACCGGAATTTTATAGCGGATGCGCCGCAAGGAGGCATCATCGAGGAGCAGGCGCGGCGCGGAATTGGTGGAAAAGATCACCAGCTGGTCGAAGGGAATGTCGAATTTCAATCCATTTTGTAAGGAGAGATAATCGATCCGCCGGTCCAATGAGATGATCCAGCGATTCAGGATCGATTGCGGCTCCACCGCCTGCCGGCCGAAATCGTCGATGATGAAAAGTCCGTTGTTCCCTTTCATCTGCAACGGCGCTTCATAGAAGCCCGCCACCGGGTTGAAGCCAATGTCCAGCAGGCGCAACGTAAATTCTCCCCCCACTTTGACCACCGGCCGCCGGATCGCCACCCAGCGTCCGTCCAGCTTTTCTTCCGCTTCAACCCGGCGATGGCTGGCCGGATCGAAGACCGTCACCACCTCCCCCCCGACCAGCAGCGCATGCGGAACATGGATGATATCCGGCAACATCGCGCCGACCGTTTCGGCGATGGTGGTTTTGCCGTTTCCCGTGGGGCCGTAAAGAAGAATCGTCTGCCCGGCGGCAATGGCCGGCCCGAGCCGGTCGCGCAACGACACATCGATAACCAGGTCGGCAAAGGCAGCGTTGACCAGCTCCTGCGTAACCCGCATGTGGCGGATGCTTTGCGCCGCCGTCTGCCGCCGATAGTCCTCCAGCAGCACCGGGGCCGGCCCGACATACCGGCAAATCCGCATCAGGTCGTCCCCCCGTTTGCGCCCCCGGTCGGTAATGGCGAAGCGGAAGGTGAATTTCTGCGTCTCAATCATCCCCTTGACTTCCACCAGCCGCTCCCGCCGCAGAAGATCGACCGCCTGCTCCACCACCGGCAAGGACAAACCCGTGCTGGCGGCAACCTGGGTTTGGGTGAATTCTCCTACGAAAAGTATTTGTTTGAGAATGAGATCGGCCAGAAAAGTTACCGTAAGCCCCGTTTCCTCGACGCTCCTGGCCACCGCCGGCCCACCCGCCGAACCCGCCTGCTGAACTGCTTCGCTCGATACACTCTGCTTCGCCATCGTCAAGACCTCCGGGCGAGAAAACTGCAATGAACTTTAAATATCTTAATTAACATCAAATTGCAACAAAGAAGACGCTGCAGTACGTCACTTCTGCCAGCCTGGCGGGAGAACCTGTCCCGGCATAGGACAAACACCGATGGAAACGGCACAACATTCCTATTAATGAATCATCCAAATTGCGGGTTTACAGGCTGATTTTCTGCGTTTAAATGAGGGCAAGCGCGAACGGGGAGAATTCAATGAAAATAAAAACGAGCATTGCCAATCTGATTTATGAAGAAGAAGGCGCCACCATGGTCGAGTACGCCATCATGGTTGGGTTTATTGCGGCGGTGTGCGTAGGGATTGTCGCTACTCTCGGGGGGAATGTCTTGGCCTTGTTCGAAAAAGTGCCAGATTTTTGATTATGTTTATTCGCCGGCAGTAATGGTACTGCCATAACTCAAAGGAGAAAGAAAATGGAAAAGATGAAAAACAAAATGATGCAACTGTGGAAAGACGAAGAAGGCGCGACGATGGTCGAGTACGGCATCATGGTGGCGTTGATCGCGGCTGTTTGTATTGGAGTCATAACTACATTGGGAACCACCGTAGAAAGCGTTTTTACCGATATCAACGGGCAAGTAAATGGCGTTGGTGACGAAACCTGATGGACCCAAAGATTTTCAGCTTTTGCGTGATTTTTCTTCTGGTCATCACTGCTAGCGACCTGACTTGGAGAAAGATCCCTAACTTGATCACTTTGCCCTCTATTGCCCTGGGGTTTATTGCAAATTTCTATCACTTGGGAACAGATGGACTGCTCTATGCCGGGGAAGGGCTTGCTCTCGGATTCGGTCTTCTATTGGTGCCGTTTCTCCTCAGCGGAATGGGTGCGGGCGACGTAAAAGCGATGGCTGCGCTGGGGGCCCTGATCGGGCCCTCAGCGGTTTTTCAGACGTTTCTCTACATGGCGCTCATCGGGGGGGCGATATCGCTGGTCTACTATGCGGTCGTCTGCAACATCCGCGAGAAGGCCCAGGCCGGAGTGGCGGCCCTCGCCGCTTTCGCGGCCACCAAGGACGTGCGCTGCCTGGTCCCGGAAACGCCGGCGAAAAAGCACAAGATCCCTTATGCACCGGCCATGGCGCTGGGATATTTCGCCTTCCTCGCCTGGGGCGATCTCGTCTGAATATTCCTCCCAAATAAAACTTCTAATGGGCTTGACATAATACGTTGGTACGATAAAACTTTCCCTCACAAACAGTAAGTTTATTTAATTAAATAGGGGGAACCCAGATGAAACGTTACGGCGCCCTGATCGCTCTCGTTCTCGCCATCGGCTTCGGCCTGACCGCAGTCATTCTCGCCAACAAATGGCTTTCCTCCCGTTCGCGGCAGGTCACCGTGGACGCGGTGGAAAAATTGCCGGCGGTGCGGGTGGTGGTCGCCTCCAAGGACCTCAACATCGGCACTCCGCTGTCGGCGGAGAATCTGATTCTCGCCGAATGGCCGAAGAGCAGCATCCCCAAGGGGGCTTTTCATACCCTGGACGAGATCAAGGACCGCACGGTGATCACCCGCATCTGGGCCGGCGAGCCGATCATGGCGCCGCACCTGGCGCCGCCCGGTTCGGGGGCCGGCATGGTGGCGATCATCAACCCGGGAATGCGCGCCATGGCGATAAGAGTCGATGAGGTGAGCGGGGTCGGCGGCTTCATTCTGCCCCACGCCTATGTCGATGTCATCGCGGTGGAGGAGAAGAACCGAAAGGCCAAGACTTCGAAGATTCTGCTGCATCGGGTCAAGGTGCTGGCCATCGCCCAGGAGACCTTCACCGAAGACGGCAAACCGAAAGTGGTGAAGACGGTCACGTTGGAGCTCGAACCGAAAGAGGCCGAAAAGCTGGCGCTGCAAATGAACGATGGCGGCATTTATCTGGCGCTGCGCAATCCCCTCGACGACGCGGAGCCGGCGCCCGAGAAAGCTCGCCCCAGAAAAGCCGTATACCGTCCCAAACCGGCCCCGCAGCCGAAATTCGAAGTGGAGGTCATCCGGCGTTCCAAACGCGAGTCGGTGAACTTTAAAGGAGACGGCTCGGACGAACAAATCTGACCCGTCCGTCCGGACGCACTGTATTGGCATGACGACGAGGAATCAGGAGGTGAGGAATGATCTGCCGGCGATTTATCCGCCCTGCCCTTTTTATGCTCTTCTTGCTTGGCGCGACCCTGTTTGCTCCCTTTGCCCAGGCGCAGGAAGCCGAACAGAAAACGTTGCGCTTGCGCCTCGGGGGTTCGGAGTTGGTGCCCACCTCCTTTCCCTTCAAACGGGTCTCCATTGCCGATCCGGATGTGGCCGATGTGGTGGTGCTCTCCCCCCGCGAACTTTACGTCTACGGCAAGAAGGTCGGTTACACCAGTATTATTCTCTGGGAGGATGAGAGGGGCAAAACCTTGCTGGATGTCGTGGTCGCTCTTGACCTGACCGCCTTCAAGGAAAAGCTGCACGAACTGTATCCGAACGAAGAGATCGACGTCTATTCCTCGGAAAAAGGGATGGTCCTCTCCGGCACGGTGTCCGGCCCGGAAGTGGCGGAACAGGTGATCCGGCTGGCGCAGAATTACCTGCCCAAAGAAGCCGAAGGCAAGGATGCGGCTCAGGGCACCGGCCGCTCCGGCGCCGGCATCACCAATCTCCTGCGGATCGGCAGCCCACAGCAGGTGATGCTCGAGGTCAAGGTCGCTGAAGTGACCCGCAATTGGGACCGGGAATTCAAAGCGGGCATCGGCCTGGAGGGGCTCAGCGACAACCTCACCGGCGCCATCGGCACCGGCAATGTTTTTACGCCCATCGAGGATGCCTTCATTCATGCCAATTTTCCCAGCGCCCCGGAGCAATCGGGAATCTTCGAAGGCGCCATTGACGGGCTGATCCAGAATCCGGGATCGATGTTCATGAATTTCGCCGGCAACGCCGCCAACATCTTCCTGCAAATCGACGATTTCCAGACCGCCCTTCGATTCCTCGAAACCAACGGTCTCGCCCGCACCCTGGCCGAACCGCGCCTGGTCACCATGAGCGGGCAGGAAGCGAGCTTCCTCGCCGGCGGCGAATTCCCCATCCCGGTTGACGAA
Organism: Desulfuromonadales bacterium; assembly: GCA_041677125.1. Lineage (GTDB taxonomy): Bacteria > Desulfobacterota > Desulfuromonadia > Desulfuromonadales > JACZKF01 > JBAYQP01. The sequence continues at coordinate 16,633 of JBAYQP010000005.1, forward strand.
GGCGACGACGGCATAAGCATTGAATTCAAGGAGTTCGGTGTCGCCCTGCGCTTTACCCCGGTGGTTTTCAGCGATGGCCGGATCAGCCTGCGGGTGGCGCCGAGCGTAAGCGAAATCGCCTCGACCAGCGTCATCCCCGCCGGCATCCTGGGCACCAACTTCATCGTCCCCAACCTCGCCACCCGCAAACTGCAAACGACGGTCGAACTGTTCGACGGACAGACCCTGGCCCTGGGCGGCCTGCTGCAGGACAACCTGCGCGAGACAATCGAGAAGGTGCCCGGCCTGGGCGAAATCCCGATTCTCGGCTCCCTCTTTCGCAGTTCGGGATACCGGCAGATGAAGACCGATCTGCTCATCGCCATCACCCCGCATCTGGTCAAACCGGTCAAGGAAGGTTCCATCAAATTTCCCGGCGAGTTTCTGCAGCCGCCGAACGCCTATGAGTTCTATCTGGAAGGACGGCTGGAAGGGAAACGTCCCTTCGACGAAAAATCGGCCTTCGGCCGGCACGACTTTCTGTCTGAGGGCGCGGCCGCCTTCCGGTCGGGCGGCCTGGACGGCGATTTCGGTTATCAGCCGGTCAATGTAAGCCACTAAGGGAGGGAGCAAATGAAAACATTGATACTCCTGAGCGCCGCTTTTCTGCTTTTGTCCGCCTGTGCGCCCGTCGAAGAGGCTTACTACATCGACCGGGAATTCGCCAAAGCCAGTCAGGCAGCCTGGGATGCGCAGATCATAAATAAAGAAAATACGCATGCGGACAAGGTTCCGGAGGGAATCGCCGGGATTACGGCGGAAGAGGTCATGGGCGTTCATAACAGAACCTTCGCCAAGCAACCGAAGGAAAGCAAGGCGTTCGAGTTCAATATGGGGAATGAATAATGCTCCACTCGCTCCCGCATAAACTCCGCTCGACCCGTGGCGCTTCGATGGTGGAATTTGCCATTATTCTACCCATCTTCCTGATTCTCGTCTTCGGCATGATCGAGTTCAGCATTCTCTTTTACGACAAGGCGGTGATCACCAACGCCAGTCGCGAGGGGGCGCGGCTGGGCACGATGTATCGGGAAATGCGCCCGCCCATCCAGGAAATCAGGGACCGGGTCAAGTCCTACTGCCAGACCTATCTGATCACTTTCCAGAGCGGACATGTTATCGGAGATAGCGACATTGCCTTAACCGTGAACGGAGCCCCCTACGATCCGGCCACCTTCAAGGACGGCGATGTCCTCAACGTCGAAGTGCGTTATCCCTACACGTTTCTGGTTTTTCCCAATATCGCCGCCATCCTCGGCGGCGCCGACTGGAGGAGCGGCATAAACCTGGTGGCCAACAGCCAAATGCGGGGGGAGTAAGGTGAAAGCACGTCTGCGGAGCTTCAAGCAAAAAATGACCGATGAACGCGGTGCGGTCATGGTCCTTTTCGGGCTGTTGATTGTCGTTTTGGTGTCTTTCGGCGCCCTTGCCGTCGATATCGGTCATCTGGCGGTGGTCCGCAACGAACTGCAGAATGCCGCCGACGCCGGCGCTCTGGCCGGCGCCGCCGTCCTCTACCTGGCGGATGGCACCGTCAACCCGAATGCCAATCAGGTCGCCTACGATACGGCAAGGCGCAACGCCAGCGAGGGTGTGGCGGTGGAAATCGACTGGACATCCGGGACGAACGGACTGGAAATTCAGCGCGGGCACTGGAGCTTCACGCAAAAGGCCTTCCAGCCGAATGACTCGCTGGCCCAGATCGATATCTGGAAATACACGACCGAAGAGCTGGACGTCATGCCCGAATTCATCAACGCGGTCCGGCTGGTGGCGCGCCGGGAAGATCACCCCGCAGCGTCGTTTCTGGCCCAGATCATGGGGTTCAACAGCTTTCAGTCTGAAGCCAGCGCCGTTGCCTATCTTGGTTTTACCGGCGACTTGACCCCTGGCGAGGCCGATGCGCCGATCGCCATCTGCAGAAGCAGTATCGTCAATGACGAAGGAGAATATACCTGCAATATCGGCCGAATGATCAACAGCTCGGCCAAGGACGATTCCAATACCGGGGCCTGGACAAATTATTCCTCCGGCTGCTCGGACACCTTCAATGCCAGCGACCTGGCCAATATCATCGATTTCAGCAACAACGAGAGCAAGATGGATTGCGACGGCAGCAATCCGAATACGATCGAATTCGGTGTCGGCCTCTCAGTAGGGGGCGGCCAAGTCGGAGGGGGGTTCGACTCTTTCCGCAAATGCGGCGGTTTTTTCACCGACAAGGAATTGTCAAAGGGACTTGGCCCCCGTCGGGAGCAGCCCTGGTCGTTGACGGTTCCGGTCATCGACTGCCCCACCGGCGACTCGAATCCGAGCGGCTGTTTGCGGGTGGTCGGCGCGGTCACCATCCATGTCGTCATGATCACCTCCGAATTTTCCACCGGGGACTTCAGTCAGATTCCGCCCAAAATGGGAACCTGGGACATCAACGATTATCCGGGGGTAACCGGAAAGGCTCTCTGGGTCAACTTTGTCGATCATTTCGGCCTGGAAGTAAATCCTGAGATTCCAGCCTATGAAAGCGCAGGTGACGGCTTTTACCAGAAAACGGTTTACGCCACCCGTGAATGCGAACCGTACGCGCCGGTCGGACGCACCGGCGGCGCCAATTACGGTGTCCTGGCGAAATATCCGGCTTTGGTGCAATAGCTTTTGGGGAAAAGATGATCTTACATGTTTGTCTGAAAATTCAGTCCCCGGAAGTCGAAAAATTTCTCGCGGACGACGTACTAAGTCAGCCGGGTCTTCGCCGCGCCGACAAGGATATGGCCGTCGAGCCAAATATCTATTTCCTTGACGATGGTCCCGGCGCGGGCAACATGCTCGAAAAAATCCGTTCTCTGCGCCTCGAACATCCGCAGGCGTGCCTTTTCGTCATTTCCTCCGATGCAAGTCCGGAACAGATCGTCGAGGTGATGAAAGCCGGGGCGAACGAATACTTCATGAAACCGATCAATCCGCAGAAAATCCGCGAGGCGATCAGCCGGGTGCAACTGCAGTTGCTCGAAAGGGGCAAAAACGCCGGCGGCAAAAGCTACGCCTTCATCGGCAGCAAGGGGGGGATCGGGACGACCGTTCTGGCCGTCAACACGGCGGCGGCCATGGCGGCGCAGAAATCGAACAAGGTCGCCCTCCTCGATTTCGACCTGGCGGCGGGAGATAGCAGCGTTCTGGTCGATCTGGTGCCGAAGACGACGATGACCGACGTCATCCGCAACTTCGATCGACTTGATTCGGCTTTTCTCGCCGGGGTGATGGAAAAAACCGGCTCGGATTTCGATCTGCTCGCCGCACCGACCTCGCCGGAAGAAGGAACTTCGGTGAGCGCCGCGCAGATCGGCCGGATTTTTCAGCATGCGCGCAGGCTGTACGACACCCTCGTCATCGACTGCCCGGCCATGGCGGGCGAAGAGCGCATTCTGGAAATCTTGCGGGGGGTCGAGACGACTTTCCTGATCACCGACCTTTCGGTCCCGGCCGTGCACAATACCTCCCGCCATCTGAAATTTCTGCGCAAGGCGGATATCAAAAAAACGGAAGTGGTCGTCAACCGCTTTCTGCGGGGACAGACGGCCACCCTGGAGGAAGTGGAGAAAACCGTCGGGCATCGAGCCTTCTGGCTCTTTCCCAACGATTACGAAAACGTCATCGCCGCCGTGAATCGCGGAACGCCGCTGCCGAAATACAATCCGCGTTCGGCCCTGGCCCGCAACATTGCCGAATTTATCCAGAAGCTGCAGAACCCCGCCGCTTTTCCGCATTATCGGGGAGTCAAAGGGTTGCTGGGCAAAGCCGTTTAGGAGAAGAGCATTGATCAGCCTTTTTTCCCGCAGCCAAAAATCCGCCGCGCCCGCGCCGAACGCCCTGCTTGCCTCGGATCCGGCGGCAAAAACAGCCTGGGACTACCAGAAGGACGACCTCTATTACACGATCAAGCACAAGGTCCACACCCGGCTGATCGAGGAAATCAACCTGGAAGCCCTCGAAACGATGGACATGGAGGACGCCCGGCCCGAGTTGGCGAAAATGGTGGCCACTGTTCTCAGCGAGGAAAAAGCCCTTCTCAACGAGGAAGAGTTCCAGTTTCTGGTGGGTGAAATCGTCGATGAACTGCGCGGGTTCGGTCCGATCGAACCCTTCCTCCGCGATCCGGGCGTCTCCGATATCCTGATCAACACCTACCGCCATATTTATATCGAGCGCAAGGGATTGCTCGAACGCACCCGCTCGCGTTTTCTCAACGACCGGCACCTGATGACGATTCTCGACCGAATCGTCTCCCGGGTGGGCCGGCGCATCGATGAGTCGACGCCGATGGTGGACGCCCGATTGCCGGACGGCTCGCGCGTCAACGCCATCATCCCGCCGCTGGCCATCGACGGACCGATCGTCTCCATTCGCCGCTTTGCGGTGGAGCCGCTGAAACTGGAGGACCTGGTTCGCTTCGGCGCCATAACGTCGGAGGTCGGGCAATTTCTCGCCGGCTGCGTCAAGGCCAAGCTCAACATCATGATCTCCGGCGGCACCGGCGCCGGCAAGACCACCCTGCTCAATGTTCTCTCCGGCTTTATCCCCGGCAATGAGCGCATCGTCACCATCGAGGACGCGGCCGAGCTGCAATTGCAGCAGGAACACGTCGTGCGGCTCGAAACGCGGCCGGCGAGCATCGAGGGCACGGGCATGGTGGCCCAGCGCGAGCTGGTGATCAACAGCCTGCGCATGCGTCCCGACCGCATCATCCTCGGCGAGGTGCGCGGCCCCGAAGCCTTCGACATGCTGCAGGCGATGAACACCGGCCACGACGGTTCGCTGACCACCATTCACGCCAATACGCCCCGCGACTCGCTGACCCGTCTCGAATCGATGATTCTCATGACCGGCGTGCAACTGCCGGAAAAGGCGATGCGCTTCATGGTGTCCTCGGCCCTCGACCTCATCGTTCAGGCGGCGCGCATGCCGGACGGCAGCCGCAAAATCGTCTCGGTGAGCGAGGTCGTCGGCATGGAAGGCGACATGATCACCCTGCAGGACATCTTCATTTTCGAGAAACGGGGATTGGGAGAGAACGGCAAGGTTCTCGGCCGTTTCCGCGCCACCGGCATTCGCCCGAAATTCGCCGACCGGCTGCATCTGGCCGGTATCCGCCTGCCGGAAAATCTGTTTTCGGCCGAGCGGTTCTACGAATGAGGAGGAATCGATGGATCAACTGACCCTGTTTTTTCTGCTCGCCGTCTTCCTGTTCGTCGTCACCCTGGTGGAGGTGGCCTGGCTGGCCTGGTCGCGCAGCCACTTCAAGGAGCGCTACGCCATCAAGCGGCGGCTGCTTTTCATCTCGGCGGGGGGGCGGCATGGCCGGGAGAAACTGGCCCTCTATAAAAATCGGGCGCTCAACGACATCGGTCCCCTGGAAAGATGGGCCTACAACCTGCCGCGCGTTCAGGGCATCGACCGAATGCTGCTGCGCTCGGGGCTGGCGATCAACGCTTCTTCCTTTATTTTCGCCAGCCTCGCCCTGGGGGGCATGGGGTTTCTGATCGGCCTGAAGCTCCTCCCGAACTGGACCGCGGCCCTCGGGCCGGCCATTGCCCTGGCCTTTCTCCCCTTCCTCTGGCTCAAGGGCCGGGAGCGCCAGGCCCTGCTCAAATTCGACGAACAACTGCCTGAGGTTCTCGATCTGCTCGCCAGGTCCCTGCGCTCCGGCCTGGCCTTGTCGGCGGGAATGGAAATCATCACCCAGGAGATGGAGGAGCCGATCCGCTCGGAATTTGCCGCCGTCACCGACGAAATCAACCTCGGGCTATCGTTTCGCGAAGCGCTGGAAAACATGTGCGAACGCATCCCGAGCCGCGACCTGCGCTTTTTCGCCGTCGCCATCCTGATCCAGCGCGATTCCGGCGGCAATATCGCCGAAATTCTCGATCAGATCAGCGCACTCGTTCGGGAGCGGACCAAATTCAAGCGGCACGTCGGCACGCTGACGGCCGAGGGAAGGATCTCCGGGGTGGTTCTCATCGGCCTGCCCGTCGCCATGTTCATCTACCTGTATTTCGTCAATTACGCATATGTATCGCTGCTTTGGAAAGATCCCATCGGCTATATGATGACGATCTTCTCCATTATCAGCATGATCATCGGCTACATAGTGATCAAAAGAATCACCCAGATCGAGATTTAGGCCATGAATGAATCCGTCACTTTCCTCTCCGGCCCCATGGGGCACTACCTGATTCTGGGGCTGGTGTTCTTGACCGCCGCATCGATGGCTGCGGGGCTGGCCATGATCTTCCTGCGGCCGGAAGCGATCGCCGAACGCCTCAATCGCCTGCTCACCGCGCCGGGAGCGGTTCTGCGCGGGAAGTCGAGACTGGCGCAGGAGGAATCAACCGGGCTGGTGGCGAAAATGACCAAGCCGCTGCACAAGCTTTCGGTGCCGAGCGAAGAATCTATTCGCAAGAAGATTCGGCTGAAGCTGATTCAGGCCGGCTTTCGTTCGAATCAGGCCTACCGCAATTTTCTCGCGGCGAAAACCGCCGGCGCCGTCCTTCTCCCCGTGGTCTGGCTTTTTCGCGGCCTTTTCGTTTCTCTCGATCCGAAAACCCTGGCGATCGCCTTCGCCCTGGCCGCCGTCGGTTATTTACTGCCCGATTTCGTTCTCACCCATTTTCGCCAGAAACGGCAGGAAAGAATTTTCAAGGCGGTGCCCGATGCCCTGGACATGATGGTTGTCTGCGTCGAGGCCGGGCTGGGGCTGGATATGACCTTCAAGCGGGTCGGCGAGGAAATCCGCTCCCTGTCGGTGGACTTGAGCGATGAGTATCTGCTGACCAACCTGGAAGTGCGCGCCGGCAAAGGGCGGGAGGACGCCCTGCGCAACATGGGCCAGCGCACGGGAGTAGCGGAGGTGCAGAATCTGACGACGGTGCTGATCCAGACCAGCCGTTTCGGCACCAGTCTGGCCAAGGCGTTGCGGGTGCATTCCGAAAGCATGCGCACCAAAAGACGCCAGATGGCCGAAGAGATCGCGGCCAAGGCGGCGGTCAAACTGCTTTTCCCGCTGGTCCTGTTTATCTTCCCGACGATTTTTGTCGTTCTGCTCGGGCCGGCCGCCATCCAGATCGCCCGTAATCTTCTCCCGGCCCTGGGGGGCCGCTAAGGAATGAAAACGATGAAATATCCGGCCATGATCCTGTTCCTCCTGCTTTGCGGCTGCACGACGACCACGGTGCAACACGCGAACATTACCGCGGCGGAAATGGCAAAGCTCGATACGGTGGCGGACGCGGACCAAAGCAAAGCGCTGGAAAATCTCTCCGTCCCGGATCTGCTGCGCGAAGGCGCCGGCTATCTGAGCCAGGGCAATCCGTCGCTGGCCGAGTTGCACTTTCTCATCGCCCTGAAAAAAGATCCCGGATCGGCGGCGGCCTGCACCGGTTTCGGTCGGGCACGGGCGGCTGTCGGCGACGCGAAAAAAGCGGAAATGGCCTTCCGCGAAGCGCTGCAACGGCAGCCGACCCATCTGCCCGCCCTTCTCGGCCTTGGCCGTCTGCACCGGCAGACGGGCAAAACGGAACAAGCGCGGGAGATCCTTGAAACCGCGCTGGAGAGCCATCCCGGACAGGTGGAAATCGCCTCGGAGCTGGCCATCGTCTACGACGGCTTTGGCCGGTACGACAAGGCCGAGCCGCTGCACCGGCAGGTGGTCGAGAAACAACCGGGATCGGCAGCCGCGTTGAACAATCTCGGGTTCCACTTTCTGCTGCGCGAGCGCAATAGCGATGCCGTTGCGGCGTTGCAGCGAGCCTGGCGGCTCGAACCGGACAATCCCGTGATGCGCAACAATCTGGCCGTGGTCTACGTTCTCGGCGGCGAAAGCGATCAGGCCCTGGCGCTGTTCCAGAAAACGCTGGGACCGGCCGCCGCCTGGAACAACCTCGGCTACATCCTGATGACGCAGGGGAAGAAGGAGCAGGCGGAAAAAGCCTTTCGCCAGGCGCTCGACCTGAACCCCCGTTTCTATGCCAATGCCAAGGAAAATCTGGAGAAGCTTCAGCGCCGGGAAGAAACCACTGTCGAATAGGTTGCCCAAGGGGAGAGTATCGATGAAAAAAATCGTTTTCCTGCTGATTTTCCTTTTCGCCGCCGGGCCGGCTCTCGCCTTTCACATCGGACCGGCGACGCCGGCGGCGGACCACGGCGAGGTGAATCTCGGCGTGGGAACCTTCAACCACAAAGCGCAATTCGAGGCAATCGACTTCGAGCAGACCCGGGCCTACGCGCATCTGGGTTTCGGCCTCGGCCTCGAAAACGAACCCCGCCTGGAAATCTACCTGCGCGGCGGCGCGGCGGTTCTCGGCGATGAAAAAGATTTCAAGGATTACGTCGAAGAGGAGGGCCAAGCCTTTGGCGCCGTCGGACTCAAGGGCGCTTTCCAGGAAGGAAAATACTTCAGCTGGGGAATGTGTCTGCAGGGCGCCTATTTCGGCGATTATAAATCCAGGGAGCTGGAGATCAGGGACAACTGGGAGATCGAACTCGCCTTTCCACTCCAGGAACGCCTGGGACCGGTCATTCTTTATGCAGGTCCGGTTTTCTATCACGCCCAATTCAAAATGGACGATGTCCACGGTTTTATATCGAAGGAGAAAGAGGATGGCAACGCCGGCGGTTTCGGCGGCGTCGGACTGGAGTTGGGGCCGATCCGCCTGGAAGCCGAGGCTCAATACAGGAGCGACCTGTCGGTCGGCGGCTTCATGTCCGTTCATTTCTGACAGGAACCAAAGCTTAACCTTTCAGCCAGTCGAATCTTTACGGAGAAGCCGATGAAAAAATTCATTCTGGTTTTTGTTTTCCTCGCCGTCTGCACCCCGGCTTTCGCCTTTCATATCGGCCCGGCGACGCCGGCGGCGGACCACGGCGAAGTAAATTTCGGCGTTGGTTATTTTCTGTACCAGGCCGAATGGGACGGTTTCGACGTCGAGCAGAACCGGGGTTACGTGCACCTGGGCTACGGTTTGGGAATTGAGGACGAGCCCCGCTGGGAGGCCTACATTCGCGGCGGCGCCGCCAACCTGGAAACGGCGGACGAGAATTTCGATGCCGATTTCGAGCCCTTCGGCATGATCGGCATCAAGGGAGCGTTCCACGACGGCGAGCATTTCGGCTGGGGGATGGCGCTACAGGGCGGAATCTTCGGCGACTTCGAGGACAACGGAGGCATGGTCGAAGACCTCTGGGAAATCGAGGCAGGCTTTCCCTTCCAGATGGGCGCCGGACCATTCGTGCTCTATGCGGGCCCGGTCTTCTACCGGATGAAATCGGAGCGGATCGAAGAAGAAGACAATTTCGGCGGTTTTGCCGGCCTGGCCATCACCCTCGGCCCCCTGAGCCTGGAGCTTGAAGGCCAGCTCAAAAGCGACATCTCGGCCGGGGGAAATCTGACCGTTCAATTCTAGGACATATCGGTGCTTTGCAACAGGAGACTGGAAATGCGCAAATGGATCATGGCGGCGCTCTGCATTCTGGCCCTCGCCGGCTGCGGGGACAATGACAGGAACAATGAGGACAACCCCTTTCGGTCGGACACAACCGCCGGCGATCCCAGACTCGCCCGGATGTCTCTTGCCGCCTCCCAATATACGGTGCTGACGGACAATTCCGACATGGCCACGGTGACCGTAACCGCCCTCGACCAGAACAATGCCGCCCTTGCGGACGTGCCGGTTGCGATACGCGCCTCGGCCGGGCTGCTGAGCGCGGCGGCGACAACCACCGGCGCGGACGGGACAGCCGCCTTCACTTTCCGGGCGGGTCCGGAGAAAGCCAACCAGGTGGTCACCCTGACCGTCGCCTCGGGCGATACGGTTAAAACCGTGCCGATGACGATCACCGGCACGACGCTGAGCCTGAACGCTTCGAAAACCTCGCTGCTGGCGAGCGATACGCAGGGGATTGCGGTGTCCGGGCAAATTCGCGACGCCGGCGGAACCCCCCTTTTCGGGGAGGAGTTGATCCTGTCCTCCAACCTCGGCAATACCCTTTCGGCAACGGCGGAATTCGGCGGGACGACATCGGGCCCCATCATCGTGCTCACCACCAATGTCGATGGCGAATTTCAGGCCGGTTACAGCGGCGATGTCCTCGGTCAGGACACGGTCACCGTCAAAGGCGGCGGAGCGCAAAAGGATGTCCTGCTCACGGTAAAGGACACCCGTTTCGGTTTCGTCGATCCGGCTCAGGATACTTCCGTGCCGGTGGCCAGCGACGACAACGACCTGCGGGTCCAGTGGGAAGATGACAACGGTCCGGTCGAAGGGCAAATCCTGACCTTCAGCGCCAGCCACGGCGGCTTTGCCGGGGAGAGCGCTCCGGGACAAATCGAGGCGACGACGGATTCCCAGGGGCGGGCGACGGTGCGGTACATCGCCAGCAACCTGGCGACGCCGGCGACCATTCAGGTTTCCAGTTCGACGGGCCTGGCGGATTTTCTCCGGCTGAATGTCCTGGCGGTCAATCCGAGTCGTCTTGATGTGCAGGCTTTTCCCACCGTTCTTCCACCCAGCGTCGGCATCGCCGCTTCGACCTCCGACCTCGTCGCCACGGTCCGCGATGCTTCGAACAATCCGGTTCAGGGAGCGCGGGTGAATTTTCAACTCATCGCCGGTCCCGGAGGAGGCGAAAGCATTTCCCCCCTTGCCGCCCTGACCGACACCGCCGGTCAGGCGACTGCCGTCTTTACCGCGGGCAGTCTGCCGTCCGCCCAGAATGGCGTCCAAATCCGCGCGGCAACCAGCGGCCTGATCACCGATGACGCCAGCGATCTTTACCTCACCATCGGCCAGAAAGCGGCGCGTATCGTTATCGGCACCACCAATCGGCTGGAAATCATCGAGCGGGACGGCATCGAGGTCGCCTACGGCATGCCGGTCACCGTTCTGGTCACCGACAACAACGGCAACCCTATCGCCGATCAGAAAATCAATCTGGGAATCCATCCGGTCCGGTTTAAATCCGGGCACTGGGAACGCATCACCGATGAGGAAATGCTCGGCGACGATCCACCGCATAGTCAGGCCGAGGTTACCGCTGTTTTCGAGAATGAGGATCGGAACAGAAACGGCATTCTCGATGCCGGCGAAGACGACGTCATTGTCAACGGACAACTCGATCCCGGCAACGTCGCCTCCATACCGCAAGAAGTGATTACGGATGAGTACGGGCTGGCGTCGTACAAGGTTGTCTATGCCAAGTCCTTCGCGGTCTGGACCGATGTGGAGTTGTCCGCCTTCACGGTCGTATCGGGCAGCGAGGCGAAGACGAAAACAGAGAGGAGCTTGCCGTGGCTGGCCGATGAAAACGGCTTCCCGGTGGAGCCGGTCATCAATTCGCCTTTTGGATTCTGAAAAAATGCTGTCCTGGCAAAAAATCCGCAGCGTCGGGTTGAAAGAGGCGCCCGCATCGCTCTATGAATCGCCGTGGCACCTGATGGCCATCCTGGTTTTCTCCATCTTCTTTGCCGAATCGGCGATGATGGCCCTGCTCTATCTGGTCGTGCCGCTGCCACAGGTTTTATCGTATTTGAACGATCCGCGGCTGGTCGTGTTTTTTCTTGTGCCGGCCCTGCTGATTTTGTTCCTGTTTCCGACTCTTGTTTTTTTCGTTTTGCATCCGCTGCGAAAAAACATTACCGAGCGCAAAAAGACCGAAACCGAGCTGAGGACATCGAGAGAACAGTTGCGCCATTTTTCATGGCGCCTGCAAGCGGCGCGGGAAGAAGAAAGAAAAAGGATCGCCCGGGAAATCCATGACGAATTGGGACAGGTGCTGGCAACCCTGGCCTTGGAGATTTCCGATCTGGAAGGCGATCTGCCGCTTGATCCGGGCAAACTGCGGCGCAAGCTCGCCGGCATGTCGCGGATGACGGCTTCGACCATCAAGACCGTCCAGCGGGTCTCAGCGGACCTGCGGCCGATCATGCTGGACGATCTCGGGCTGGCCGCCGCTGTCCAATGGCAAGTCGGGGAATTTCGGAAACGGAGCGGCATCGCCTGCGATCTCCGTATCGAACTCGACCACCAGGAGCCCGACCGAGAACGGGCGACGGCGCTGTTCCGCATCCTCCAGGAAGCGTTGACCAACATACTGCGCCATGCTCAGGCCACCAGAGTCTCCGTGCGCCTGATCGAATCCGAATCCCGACTGATGCTGCAGGTCGGCGACAATGGCCGCGGGATCACCAGGGACGAAATCGCCCATCGGCATTCCCTCGGCCTTCTCGGCATTCGCGAACGCATCGTCTTTTTTGGCGGCGAGGTCAGGTTCAGGGGTTTGCCGGGGCTGGGGACGTCGGTGAAGGTCACGATTCCCCATCGGGTCATCGCGACGCAACCGGCGCCCGAGCTTTTGCCCGAATGGTCCTTGGGGGAAATGGCGCTGCCCAAGGCCGCCTCATGACTTTGGCAACGGAAGAAACCGGCCGATGATCAAGCGCGTTTTGATTGCCGACGACCATGCTATTTTCCGTGAAGGCCTCAAGCAGGTCATCATCGACAAAGCTGCGGCGGCAAGCGTCGATGAGGCGGCGAACGGCGCCGAGGCCTTGAAGAAGGTCGGCGCCAACCCCTACGACCTGGTCTTTCTCGATATTTCCATGCCGGGCCGCAGCGGCCTGGATGTGCTGATGGAACTCAAAAGGATACGGCCGGAATTGCCCGTGTTGATGCTCAGCATGTACCCCGAAGAGCAGTACGCGTTGCGCGCCTTTCGCGCCGGCGCGTCGGGCTACATGACCAAGGGCTGCACCCCCGCCGAACTGCTGTCGGCCATGCGCCGGGTGAGCGCCGGAAAGAAATATGTCAGCCCCGCCCTGGCCGAGGTTCTCGTGTCGATGGAAGGAGATGGAAAGCCTCTTCACACCCATCTATCCAACCGCGAATACCAGGTTCTTTGCATGCTCGCCTCGGGAAAAACCGTCAGCATGGTGGCGGCCGAACTGGCCCTGAGCATCAAAACGGTCAGCACCCACCGGTCGCATCTGCTGGGTAAAATGAATCTGAAGAACAACGCCGAACTGACCCGGTACGCCATTGAGCAGCAGTTGGTCTGAAGTCCTTTCGGCACGCCCCGTCCCCCTGGTCAACCGCCCTGCTCCGCCCCGCCCGCCGGCGGGATTTTTTGATACAGATACACCCTCCCCGCAAGCGCAGCGACAGGTGGAAGCGCTACGCCGGCTCATTGATCTCGAAAATCATGAAAGGTCAGCTTGATGGCTTTTCTCTGGAAAAGCTCTGCATGTTGCTGGTGGCGTTCGACCGTGACGTGGATATCGTCATCAAGAAACGAAGAAAAGGCGGGAGCGCCCACCTTAAGGTGGTGTACGGCTGAAACGACCGGTTTGGTGAGCAGAAAACTTCCACCGCCATAAAAACGAAACTTCGTTCCGATGCTCACCATGGGCGCCGGTCATCCCCGTTTCCGGGAACTGGCCCATAAACCGCCTTCAATCAACGAAGTCCCGCCGTCTTCTTCCCACGTCCAGCGCAAAAGCGCATTCACCGCCCCACCCGATATCGCCAGCGCCCCGAGGTGCGAGGGTGCGACAAAGAAGTGGCGGAGGCGCCATGCGGAGTTCTCAGGCTCGGCGAGGTTCGCCGAAAATCCCCCTCCCCTCCCCTTCAGGTACGCCTCCTTGCGCGTCCAGAGCCGGTAGAAGGCACGCCGGCGGCGGTGTGGCGGGGCCTGCCGCAACGCCGCCTGTTCGGCCGGGGTGAAAAAGCGCTCGGCCAACGGGGCGAAATCCAGAGCAGGGTCGATCCGTTCGAGATCGACGCCGAGCGGCCGGCCGGCCACCGCCAACAGGAGAAGATCGCCCGAATGGGCCAGGTTGAAATGCAGGGTGCAATAATGTTCGGGGTTCAGGGCGGGTTTGCCGTGCGGACCGTAAACGAAGGAAAGCTCCGTCGGGGCAAGATCGAGATAGCGGCCGAGAATTTGCCGCAGGCGGGTGCGGCCGGCGGCGAAGGCGTGCGCCTTTTCCGGCAGGCGCAGGCGCTCGGCGCGGGCAAGTTCGTCGGGAGAGAGCAGGTTTTTGTGCCGCAGATAGCTTTTTTCCGCATCCGCCAGCGACACCCGCCACAGATGCGCCTCGTCTGTGCCGAGGCTGAGTCGCTGCGGGGCCGCACGCCAGGGGGATACAGGCGCAAGCACGGGCGTTATTCGCTCTGGGGCGGCGGCCCGGCGGCCAGCCAGCGCTCCAGCCGCGCCATCCCTTCGTCGAAGGAGACGCGCGGCGCGTAGCCGAAATCGCGGCGGGCGGCGCTCAGGTCGAACCAGTGGGCGGTGGAGAGTTCGCGGGCGACGAAGCGGGTCAGACGCGGCTCGCCGGAGAGGCGCAGCCCGCCATAAATTTTCTCCAGCAACCAGCCGATCCGGTAGGCGGCGGCCGGCGAAATGCTGCGGCGGACCGGGGGCAGGCCGCCGGCGGCGAGGATGCGATTGACGATTTCCCACAACGGCTTTGGCTCCCCCTGGGCGAGGAAGTAGGCGCGCCCCGCCGGCGGCGAGCCGGCGACGAGACGGTCGGCGGCTTGCAGGTGCGCCTCGGCGGCGTTATCGATGTAGATGGTATCGACCAGGCAGGGGCGGTTGCCGATGCGGCGCAAGGCGCCGGCCCGGCCGCGGGCGAGAATGCGCGGCGCCAGATGGTTGTCTCCCGGTCCCCAGATCAGGTGCGGGCGCAGGGCGACAGTGGCGAGGCTGGCGCTGTTGGCGGCCAGCACCAGCCGTTCGGCTTCCGCCTTGGTCGCCGGGTAGCTGGCGTCGAAATGCCGCGGATAAGGGATGGACTCGTCCACCCCTTCCATGTCGCTGCCGTCGAAGACGACGCTCGGCGAACTGGTGTAAACGAGTTTGCCGATGTCGTACTGCCGGCAGGCGGCGAGGACGTTGCGTGTGCCAACCACATTGGCCCGATAAAAATCGGCGTGCGCCCCCCAGACCCCGGCTTTGGCGGCGATATGGAAGACGATGTCGCACCCTTTCGCGGCTGCGGCCAGCGCCGGCGCATCGGTCAGCTCACCCAGGCAATGCTCGACATCCAGAGCGGCCAGCTCGGGGTGGGGACGCCGGGAGAAGGAGCGGACCGCATCCCCACGCGCCCGGAGCAGGCGCACCACGGCTTGGCCGAGAAATCCGCCGCCGCCGGTGACCAGCGCCTTCACGCCAGTTCCTTTTCCGCCCAAAGGGCGAGCTTCTCGCGAAAAATTTTCGCATTGTGCCGGATATCGACGGGAAACAGAGGGTGAAACAGAACGTCGGCGATGCCGGCGGTCATCGGGTTCTCCCCGGCACTCGTCAGCAACTCTTCGCGAATACGGGGATAGGCGGAGCGCGGCACGCCAAGTTCGGTCTCGATGCAGATAACCGGGCGCTGCCGCCCCGGCGCGCCAACACCGACCAGAGCGCTGCGAAACACCTGCCGGTGGGCGTTGAAGAGCGCCTCGCAGGGGATGGTGAACAGGGTGCCGTCGGCGGTGATGACGCGGTGCGCCTTGCGCCCGCAGAACCAGATGCGCCCTTGCGCGTCGCGGTAGCCGAGATCGCCCATGCGGTGGAAAAAGCCGCCGGCCGGATCGACGATCTTGCCCAGTGCCGTCGACTCGGGCCGGCGATAATAGCCGGCTGTCACCTGCGGCCCCTGGACGACGATTTCGCCGATTTCGCCGACGGGCAGTTTCAGTTCCTCATCCCACCTTGCCACCGGTTCGTCGCTGATGGCGATGATTTCCAGCCGCAGCTCCGGCACCGGCCGGCCGACGCAGATCCCCTCCCCTTTATCGGTTTGGCGCCGCGTCTGGCCGAGAATTTCCCGGCTGCCGATGGAGCAGACCGGCAACGCCTCGGTGGCGCCGTACGGGGTGAAGATTTGCGTGTCGGGCGACAGCAGGGTGGCAAAGCGTTCGAGAACTTTGGCCGGCACCGGCGCGCCGGCGGAAATCACCCGCCGGATGGTGGTCAGGCGGATTCCGTTTTCCAGGCCATAGCGCCCAACCCGGTTGATCAGGGCCGGCGAGCCGAACATATTGGTCACGCCGAACTGCTGGATGGCGGCCACCAGCTTTTGCGGGTTAATCAGTGCCGGGCGGGTGAAGTCCATCTCCGGAATGACCGCCGTCATCCCCAGCGCCGGGTCGAACAGCGCAAAAAGCGGAAAGGTCGGCAGATCGATTTCGCCGGGGCGGATATCGTAGAGTTCGCGCAGCCTTTCCACCTGGGCGGCGAAATTGCCGTGGCTGTAGACGGCCCCTTTCGGCGCCCCGGTGCTGCCGCTGGTGAAGAGAATGGCCGCCGTCTCCTTTGCGTCCGTCGGCGCCAGGAGATAAGGGCGTTCGCTGGGCACGGTGGCGACCAGCTTCTGCAAGGTCGTCCCGCCCCAGCCGAAACGGCGGCCGACGGTCAACAGCAGGCGCAAATCCTTTTTCCCCCAACCGAAGAGGAGGCGGGCGATATGCGCCTTGGGCACGCCGATAAACGCCTCGGGCGCGGCCTCCTCCAGGCAGACCTTGAGATTCTTCACCCCCATGCCGGGATCGACCAGAATCGGCACCGCGCCGACTTTGAACAGGGCGAAAGTCAGGGCGAAAAAATCGAGGCCGGGGGGCGCCATCAGCACGGTGCGGACGCCGCGCCCGATGCCGAACCCTTCGAGGGCGTGGGCGATGCGGTTGCTCTCTTGTTCAAGCTGGGCGAAGGTGGCGTGGCGGTAGGAGAGTTGGCCGTTCCGGCGGTGCGGTACATGGATGGCGGGGGTGTCGGGCTGCTGTCGCGCCATCTCCGGGAGATGGGCGGCGATGTTGATCGGGCGCGCTTCGCTCATGCCGCGTGCGGCTCCAGCGGGTGACGGGCGAGAAAATCGCGAACCAGCGGGATGACCTCTTCGGCTGCATCCTCGAGGATATAGTGGCCGCAATCGGCGAAGGAGTTCACTTCGGCGCGGGGAAAGCGCCGCCGCCATTCGGCGAGAAAATGCCGGTCGAAGACGAAATCCCGCTCCCCCCAGCAGATCAGCATCGGCCGGTCGGCAAAACGGTGCAGGCCCGCCTGGACATGGTTGATCATGGCGTAGCCGGCATCGCTCGGCGCCAGAGGGATGTCCTGGACGAAGCGCAAGGTGGCGATGCGGTTGCGCCACGAATCGTAGGGACGGCAATAGGCGTCGCGCAGTTCGGCCGGCATCGGCCGGCGCTTGCAGCCGACCCGGGCGGCGGCGCGGGCAAAGGCGTTGCCGCCGCGGATGAGCAGCGAGCCGAGGGGAGTGCGGCAGAGTTTCAGGGCAAAGGGAAAGCTTTTGCTCGCCGGCAGGTGAAAGGCGGCGGTGTTGAGAATGACCAGACGACGGACGCGTTCGGGATGGCGGCTGGCATAAGCCATGCCGATCATCCCGCCCCAGTCGTGCAGCACCAGGGTGATCTTTTCGTCGATGCCGAGTTCATCGAGCAACCCGGCCAGATCGTCCACCCGCTGCCGCAAGGTGTAGCTGTAGAGGGTGTCGTCCGGCTTGTCGGAGAGACCGCAGCCGATGTGGTCGGGGACGATAACCCGGCAACGGTCGCGCAGGGCGAGCACCAGATTGCGGTAGTAGAAGGACCAGGAAGGATTGCCGTGCAGCATGACCACCGGCTCCCCCGCGCCTTCATCGAGGTAATGCTGGCGCAGGCCGCCGAGGTCGCGGAATTTTCCGGTAAAGGGATAGAGATCCTTGCTTACCACTGAATCCCCAGCATCAAACAGTTCAGGCCGCTGCCGATGCCGAGGAAGCCGACGATATCCCCGGGCAGGAGAAGATCGCGTTCCTTGGCGATGGCGGCGGTGATCGGCAGGGAAACGGTGCCCATGTTGCCGAGAAATTCGAAGGTGGTGAAATCTTTTTCCGCGGCAATGCCGAGGGTCTGCAAAATGAGTTTCTGATGCGCCTCGCCCACCTGGTGGCAGATGACCTTGTTGATGCGCGGGGCGGTCAACTCCAGTTCGGTCAGGAAGGCATCCCAGGTGCGCTTGCCGAGTTCGACCCCGTGCTTCATCACGGCCACCGCGTCGGTGCGCATGTAGGGGGTCTGACAGGCCGGATTCTCCCCCTCGATCCCCCAGCGGCAAAGCGCATGGTGCCGCGGTTCGGCGACATTGACGCCGCCGAGCAGACGCGGCCGGCGCGAGGGCGTGAAGGAGCCGTCGGTGAGGAGAATAGCCACCGCGCCGGATCCGCCGGTGAAAGTGGCCAAGGAGGTGGTGAAGAGCTCCATGCTCGGCTTATCGAGCAGGCGGCGCATCATGATTTCGTTGATTTCCCGCGAGCTTTCGCAGGCGACGACGAGCCCGGCGCGAATCTGCCCGAGCTCGATGCGGTTGGCGACGTCGAGAACGCCGTTGAGCACCCCCAGACAGGCATTGGAGATGTCGTAGACGGCGGCATTGCCCTGAATGCCGATGGCGGCGGCGACCTGACAGGCGGTGGCGGGCTCGAAGTGCTCCCGGCAGACGCCGGCGTAAACCAGCGCGCCGATCTCCTGCGGGGCGACATCGCGCCCCTGCAAAGCCTTGGTTGCAGCGGCAATGGCGCCTTGGGACACCGGCGTGTGCGGCTTCCACCAACGCCGCTCGCGGATGCCGGTAAGCGCCTCCAGTTGCCCCGGCGCGATGTGCAGCGCCTCGTACATCGGTTTCAGCCGATTTTCCAGCTCCATCGATGTGACGACGATCGGCGCCAGCTCATAGCCGACCGATTCCAAATATACGCGTGAATATCTCATGCCCGTCCGGTTGATTGTTTTACGCAGGATCCCGGAAGCGGAGGTTAATCCGACTGCCGAATGGATGGTTGTAGCAGAAAATCGCACGCAGGTGAAGGAAAAACCTTCCCGGCGCCTTCCGGGTTGCGCGCCGGCTGAAGCGGATCCGATGCGCCCTGAAGCACCCGCCAGCAGTCAGGCCCGCCCATTCAGTCACCCGGACAAATCTTCCGCCTTCAGCCGCACACCCGCACCGTGAAGTCGAACATCTGGTAGATAATTTTGCCGTCAACGGACAGGTAGCCGTCGGCCTTGAGCAGGCGCTGGTCGTCGTCGATACCGGTGATTACCGCCTCGACGCTGGCCGCCTGGTTGGCCGGTACGATTTGGCCGCGATAATTCCAGCGGTGTTCGGCGCCGAGGGCGACCGTTTCGAACACGGCGTCCCCCCCGCCCCCCCAGCGATCGACGGCGACCACCTTGAGCAGTTGCAGAAACGATTCGAGACCGAGGGAGCCGGGCCAGACCGGATCCTGGTAAAAGTGGGCCTGAAAGAACCATTCATCCGGGTCGACCGGTTTGCTGCCGCGAATATAACCGAGGCGGTGCGGGCCGCCGTGGCGCAGAAAAGCATCGACGTGGGCGATCATGCGCAGTTTGGCTTCGGGAAAGGGCGCCTCGGTCGGATACGGGAACGATTCCGCGCCGGCCAGTTCGCCGGCGGCGGGCTGCCACGGCTTGGCGTCGCGCACCCCGACCTGCTGGGCGAGGGCTTCCCTGGAGAAAAAACCGAAAACGGTGTCGCCGCTGTAAACCGGTCCCCGCCGGTCGTGGATGGCGAAATCGTACCCCTGAATGATCATGCCGCCGCTGGTGGCGACGCGGGTGATCTTCACTTGGGTGGTCAGCGTTCCGGAGTCGGGAGTGACCGGCCGGTGCTGGACGGCGCGGCCGTCGAGATTGCGGAAGGAGAGATCGACCGGGCTGGTCAGCGCCGAGCCGAGATAGGCCGCCAGCCAACCGCACGGCTGCAGCCCGATTTCGAGCAGGATGCTGAAGGGCATCTGCGGCTGGCGGCCGGCGGCGAAATACCAGGCGTCGGGCGGCACGTCGTACTCGGCCGCCACCGTCGCCCCGGAAACCAGCTTCCACGGCTCGCCGGCAATGGCGACGATGCGGTCGAGAAACTGAAAAGGAGGACCGGGCAGACGGGCGATGCGCCGTTCCTCGTCAAAGATCCGGTACGGCTCGCCGAAGGCCTCCGACGGCTTGCCGACGGCAAAGGCAAGGATGCGCTCATAGTCGTACACGGGGACTGTCCCCCCGTTTTTGGGGAGGGCTGTCCCCCGGTTTTCAGCCGCCGCCACGGGGACAGTCGCCGAAACCGGGTCAGTCGCCCCCGCCCAGAAACCCTCCACCTTCTCCCGTGTCAGCCCGGTCAGACGCACCGACATGTCGCCGATTTCGACCACCGGTTGGCCGTCGGCGTACATCAGGGCGTTGACGATGGCGTACGGCTCGGGACGGTAGCCGATCTCCTTGATGCTTACTTCGTAAGTGACCCGCCGCGTCGCCTCGGTGACCTGCCCCCGGCACTTGAGCTGACTGGCGACCCCGGCAACCGGCTGGTAAACGACCTCGTCCGCCTCACCGACCCAGCCCAGACGCAGCAGGTAAATACGCAGGGTGTGCAGACAGCATTCGTACATCAGGGTGCCCGGCATGACGTTGTCGTCGCAGAAGTGGCAGACCAGAAACCAGTCGTCCGGATGGATATCGGCTTCGGCGCGAATCAGGCCGATACCGAAGCGTCCGCCGGCCGGATCGAGGTGCGTCACCCGATCGACCAGTTTCAGCTTGCCGCCCGGCAGGGTCGCCGGCCGCCTTATCGGCAGTTGGCCGAAAAGCGGACCGAAACAGCCGGCGAGATCACCACGATAAAGGGCGTCGATCTGCCGCTCGTCGTAGGCTTCGACCGCCATGGCGGCCAGTTCCCGCCAGTCGGCGGGGCGAACTCCCGGCTGCGGCAGCAGGTCGAATTTGGTGTGCACGATCCCCTTGCCGGCGGCGAGCTCCGCCTCGGTGAAGAAACCGGCGCAACCGTTCTTCATGCTGAGCAGCGGCTCGCCGTTGACCGTCCCCTCGAAACTGAAGCGGAGTAGATAGGTCTGGTCCTGGCGAAAGAAACGTTCGATACGGATGTCGTAGCGGATGGTGTCGCCGGCAACGGGCAGCGGCCGATGAAAGGTCACCACCGCGTCCAGCAGACGGTAAACGGCCAGACCGCGGGTAATGAAATCGATACCCAGAAACCCGGCGAGGAACAGGTCCGCCTGCCCGGCCTCGACGGCAATGCAGGTGGGGATGCGGCCGCCGTCCAGATACCAGCGATCAGCGGTGACATCGTGCTCGGTGATCACCCGGCCGCTCGTCATCGAACGGGGTGCGCCCTCGATGGCGACGATGCGATCGACCAGCATCAGCGGCTCGTCGGGCAAACGAACACGGGTTGGGAAGGTATCGACCTCCGCGAACTCCGGTCCGAGCATGGCGGCAATGGAACCGACGGCGAACTCCATGCACATGGGGCGGTCGAAGGCGGGGGGCGGCGCGGCGGCGGTTTCCCGCCGGGGCGCGGGCTGGGAGGAAAGGGGTATTTCCTCCCCGTTCGCCGCCATTTTCCGCAGCAGCTCCATTTGCAGGCCGATGTTATCGGCCATCGCCCGGTTCACCGTTTCGGCAAAACGCAGGTAGACCCCGTGCGCCGCGGCGGTCTGCGCGGCGGCGCGCTGCACGGGCGCAAGCGCCGCGTTCTCCACGGACTTTGCTGAGTCCGCGGTTTTCACTGGCTTCATGGAATCTACAGAACTTATGGGATTCATGGGGCTTCTCTGTGCCGCAGGCGGCGTTTGTTTCGGCATCGGCACTGAAAAAGGCGCACCGCCGATGGGGGCGTAAATGCGGTTTACCGTCGCGATCGCCGCTGCCGGACTTGGTGCGGGATAGAGGGCGCCCAGATCGACGGTCACCCGTTCGGCCAGGCATTGGGCAAGCAGGCGCAACACCAGAGAGGATGGGTCCTGTCCCGGATAGCAGGCGGAGCGGGCCATATGCGGCCGGTCGTGCAGAATGCGCCCGATCATCCGGCTGCAGGAATTTCCCGGTCCCATCTCCAGAAAGATGCGGATGCCGTCCGCGTAGAGTTGCTCGACCAGCCGGGGGTAATCGACGGTCTCCAGCGCCTGGGCGAGAATGGCGTCGGCGATGCGCTCCTCGCTCAACTGGTAGCTTTTACCCCAGGCGCCGCTGTAAAAGGCGATTCCCGGAGGAGGCGTGGTGGCGAAAAGATGCAGATCGCGATAGGCGGCCGCCACCGGCCGGGCCACTTCGCAGTGAACGGTGGTCACGCCGCGCAGGGGGAGGAAATGACAGCCGAGCCGCCGCACCAGCTCTTCCACCTGCTGTCGGTCGCCGCCGACCACGCATTCGCGCGGGGTGTTGACGATCAGCAGATACACCCGGTCAAGCCCCGGCAATGCCTGCCGCACCTGTTCGGCGGGGACGGCGGCCAGCCCGAGCAGCCACTCGATCCGTTCCTCCGGCGCAACGCCCCAGATGCGACGGGCGGCGAGGCAGGCGCCGGCCAGTTCTTCGGTAAACAGGGTGGAGGCGGCAAGGCGACTCGCCATGCCGTCGCGATCTTGCCAGGCGCCGAAGGAGAAGAGTCCGGCCGATTCGCCGAGACTGTAACCGCTCACCGCTTGCGGCTCGATGCCGAAGCTGCGCACCAGATCGCTGACCGCCGTCCCCAGGGCGACCTGACCAATGACGAGTGCGTTGTGGTCTTCGTGCACCGCCTCGTCCAGCTCTTGCGTCCAGAAGTCGGCGGGACGGTACTGGCGGGCGAGATAGCGGTTGCGCAGATCCTGACGACGGAAAATCGCCGGCCAGCGGGCCGACAGCTCTCGCCCCATGCCGGCAAAATGGTTTCCCGAGCCGGGGAAGATGAAGGCGATGCCGCCTTGGCCGGCGAGGGGCGCCGGGTTGTAGAAGAGGCGGTCGCGCAGCGGACCAGGGAGCGCGCCGCCGCCGTGACCGTCGAGGCGCTGCTCGGGATGCCGGCGCAGCCAATCCTCCCCCTGACGCAGCAGCTCGGTCAATTCCCGGCGGCTGCCGACGACCACCGCCAGACAAAGCTTGCGCCGCCCGTCCAGCGGTGCGGCGGCCAACCAGCGCCCGGCCGCCGCCTCGACCCCCTCGGCGGCGTGCTCCGTCAGAAACGAGCGCAGGCGATCGATTTGCTCCAGCAGATCCGCGACGGCATCCCCTTCCAGGGCAAAGAGGGCCTCGCCGCAGGGGCCCAGCGGCGCCGGATCGGCGCCGGATCGGCAGAGATCGGCTTTGTCCTCCCAGCCTTCCAGCAGTACATGGGAGGAGCCGCCGTCGCTGCCGAGCCCGCTGACCAGCGCCCGGCGCGGACCGTCGGCGCGGTTGCGCAGCCAGAATTGCGGACCGGCGGGATAGCGGAAATCCCGTTGGCTTTCGGGCCATGCGGGACGTTCCTGGTCGCCGCCACGCAGCGGCGGCAGGATCTGCCGATGCAGGCAGAGAGCGGCCTTGACCAGCGAAGCCAATCCGGAAGCAGCGCCGGCGTGGCCGACATCGGCCTTGACGCTGCCGAGGAAACAGGTGTTCGCGGTCGGAAGCTCGCCGAAGATGACGGGCAGCACCGCCCCTTCCACGGCATCCTCGGCGGCAATGCCGCTGCCGTGCACCTCCAAGTAGCCGACCGAATCCGGGGCGCAGCCGGCCTCCTGCAAGGTGCGCCGCAGGGCGAGGGAACAGGCCTTGGCGTCGGGATGCGGCACTTCCGGCCGGCCGCCGACGGCTGAACCGACGCCGCGGATGACGGCGTAAATACGGTCGCCGTCCCGCTGCGCCTCCTCCAGTTCTTTGAGCACCAGCGCCGCCGCCCCCTCGCCGATGACACAGTCGTTGGCCCCTCGGCCGAGAACGGCGCGCAGATCGCCGGCGAAGTCGACCGCGCCGACCACGGCGCGGTTGATCGACCCCTCCTGCAGGGCGCGCACCGCCACCTCCAGGGCGCTGAGCCCCGAATTTTCCTCGCTGGCGATGGTGAAGCTCGGGCCGCCGATGCGAAATTCCTTGGCGATGCGGCTGGCGACGATGCTCCCCAGCGCCCCCATGGTGCGGTTGGCGCTCAGGGGGGGGCCGCAGGCGTCGCGCAGGTCGGCAACCCAGGCGGCAAGTTCCTCCGGGGTCGGACGCAGACCGAGCCGTTGCGCCCAGGCGGCGGCTTGGTTTTCGATCCCCCAGCGGACGCTGAAGTTGGTGGCATTGAGATCGAGACCGGCGCCGATATAAACGCCGGTGAACAGCAGATCTTCGTTTTTCAGCCCGGCGTCGCGCAGGGCGGCATCAGCCACCTTGAGCATGAGCAACTGGCGGGGCAGCATCTCCGCCAGTTCGCGGGGGGGAATGCGAAACTCGCCGGGAGCGGCGCCCACTTCGGGCACGAGATAGCCGCGCACGGCGGCGCGATCATGGCCGGCTTCGGCAAACCAGCGGCTGCCTTCCGCACCCCACCATGTTTCCGGCGCCGTCGGCGAAACTTCGGCGGGATTGCCGAGCACGCGCTGTTGAAAACTTGCCAACGAATCCCAGGGGCCGAAATGAGCGCCCAGGCCGATGATGGCCACCGGCGGATTCTTGCGCTGGAAGGACGGCGGAAAGGCCACGGTGGCGCGCGCCGGTTTTTTCGGCAGCCATTCCTCCAGCAGCAGATGGGCGTTGATGCCGCCGAAACCGAAGGCGCTGACCGCCGCCCGGCGTCCCCTTCCCTTCTGCCGCACCGCCCAGTCGCTCCCCTGATCGGGAATGCGAAACGGGCTGTCCGCCAGGGGAATTCCCCGCGCCGGAGTTTCGAAGTTGGCCGTCGGCGGCAGGGTGCGGTGTTTCAGCGCCAGCAGCGTCTTGATCAGCGCCGCCGAACCGGCGGCGGTGAGCAGATGACCGATGTTCGACTTGACCGAGCCGATGACGCACTGCCCCCGCCGCCAACCGCCCTCGCCCCACAGGGTCCGCAGACTGGCGAATTCGACCGCGTCGCCCACCGGCGTGCCGGTGGCGTGACATTCGATCAGATCGACGTCGGTTGGCGACCAGCCGGCCTGCTGATAGGCGGCGCGCATCGCCCGCAGCTGCCCCTCCGAAACCGGCGCCAGCAAACTGCCGCCGAGATCGCTGGACAGGCCGATGCCGCGGATGACGGCGTAGATGTGGTCGCCATCGCGCACCGCGTCCTCGGTGCGTTTCAAGAGCAGCATGCCGCAGCCTTCGCCGACCACCAGACCGTCGCCGCGCGCGTCGAAGGGCGCACAGGCGCCGCTTGGCGACAGGGCGTGCAGCTGCGAAAAACCCATCTGGGTGTAGAGGGAGTCGGGACGGGACAGACCGCCGGTAAGCATGGCGTCGGCGCGCCCGGAAGCCAGTTCGTCGGCGGCCAGCTTGATGGCGTACAGGGACGAGGCGCAGGCGGCGTCGAGGGTGAAACAGGCGCCGCCGAGACCAAGGCTGCGCGCCAGTACGCCGGCCGGCAGGCCGGCGACCTGGACATTGCGCGGATCGATGCCGGCGGCCTCGGTGGCCGGCGGTGCGCCGAGAAGCTTCTCGGCGAAGGTGCGGCCGAGCCAATCGCGGGCCAGGGCCGAGGAGGTCTCGCTGGGCAGGGCCAGATTGCCGATGATCACCCCGACGCGGGCACGGTCGAGGGGCGCGGTAACGCCGTCGAGAAAGGCCTGACGGCCGGCATGCAGCAGCAGGTGGAAAAGGGGGTCGAGACCGTTTAGAAACTGCGGGTCGATGGCCAGCCCGTCGAGGGGCAGGGATTTCAGATCCTCCTCGATGAAGCAGGCTTTTTGCGAATACACCTTGTCGGCGGCGCCAACGGTCGGATCGTAAACCGCCTCCGGCTCCAGCAGCCAGCGCCCCTCGGGAGGACGGCGGGCGGTGTTGACGTTGGCGAGGATGTTCCGCCAGAAACGATCCAGGGTCGGCGCCCCGGGAAACAGGCCGCCGACCCCGACGATTGCCACAGATTTTCCGTGGTTCATGCTCAGGCGGCTCCCTGCAGCTTGTTGCGCTGGAAGCTCTGGTTCAAGGAGGCATCAATGACACACTCGTAGTCTTCAATGCGGGCGACCAGCCGGCCGTCGGCCGGATCGACGAAATCGATATCGGCCGTCGCCTTGCTCTCCTGCTGACGGGTGACGCGGATGCGGATTTCGCACCCCGCCGCCGGGAAGACCTCCCGATACTGGCGGTAGCGGCCGGCGAAAACGGGCAGGGAACCGGCCTGAAACCGCTCAAAGCTCCAAAGGATCATCATCTGGAAGCTGCTGTCCAGGGCCAGCGGGTCGGCGAGCCAGCTGTTGCGCAGCGGTTGGGCGATCCAATCGGCGGGCGACGGCGCCGGTTTCACCCGGGCGGCTATCCCCTCTTTGCCGCAACCGGCAACCTCCTCGATACCGTGGAAATCCGGGCCGTGGAAGAGTCGCTCGGGGCGATAAATCTGGGCGGCATCCAGCGGATAGGGAGAGAGTTCCAGGCGCTCGGCCGCAGCTTTGCCCTCGGGCAGGCGGCCGGCAAGAACAATCTTCGCCCGCGCGTGCACAAAGGGCTGGGCAATGCCGTCGCCACCGGAAAGCTCCACCGGTACGACGTGGAAGCCGCCGCTTTTGAAGGCCTTGCCGGTCATGACCTGCAACGTGTGCCGGTGGCCTTCGAGCAGAGTGACGCCCTTGAGGAGGCGCAGATCGTTGAAGCCATGGAAGCGCAGCCCCGGGTTGTTGTGAATGGCGCCGTGCGCCATCCATTCGATGATCATCGCCATCGGCAGAACCGCCTTCTTGTCCATCACATGCGAGCGCAGGAAGGGATACTGCTCCACCGTCAGATCGAGATCGAAGGCCTTGGAAATGCAGGCGTTGGCGGCCACCGGGGCAGCCCCCTCGATATGGGCTCCGGCCTTGGCGCCGGCAATGACCAGTTCGACGGGACCGCCCGGCGCGGTGGCCAACTCGCGCAGCAGATAGTCGGCGCCGGCGGCCAAATCGATGATTTCCACCCCCTCGGCGGCGAAGATCTTCTTCAGCGCCGGGGTGACCATGCCGCCGTCCCACGGCCCCCAGTTCAGCGACACCACCCGGCAATCCGGCCGGCGGCGCGCCTCCAACTGGGCCCATTTGTTCAGCACCTCGTTGGCGACGGCGTAGTCGATCTGTCCGATGCGGCCGAAGCGGCCGGTGGAGGAGGAGAAAAGAGCGAGAAATTTCAGCTCGTCCTCGCCGGCGGCGGCAAGCAGGGCGCGCAGACCGGCGACTTTGGTGGCGTAGACGCCGGCAAACTGCTCGATGGTTTTATCCTCGATGCGGCGGTCGGCGAGCACTCCGGCGCCGTGCACGATGCCGCGCACCGGACCGTATGCGGCGCGCACCGCGGCAAAGGCCTTCTCGACGGCGAGGGAATCGCGCAGATCGACGGGGCGGTAGACGGCGACGCCCCCCGCCGCCTCGATACGCCGCAGGGTGGCGCGGATTTCCCGGTCGGCGACAATGCGCCGGTAGCGCGCCTCGATTTCGCGCGGTTTGAGGGGTGCGGACGCTTGGGCGACCACCCCTTTTTTGATCTCCCCTTCCCCGGTCAAACCGGTCAGCCAGGCGGCTTCTTCCGCCTCGGGAGCGGGCGTGCGGCCGAGAAGGACCAGAGTCGGCCGGCACGCCGCCGCCATGGCGACAGCGATTTCGGCGGTAACTCCGCGAGCGCCGCCACTGATGACGACGACATCGCCGGCGGCAATGGGCAGCGGCAACGCCTCGCCGGCCAGGGGGGCGTCGGTGAGCTTCAGGGTGTGCAGTCCACGGGCCGATACTCCCACTTCCAGAGGCCCATCGAGGAGCAGTTCGGCGACAATCGTTTCCGCCGATCCCTCGCCGGCATCGGCGGCGAGATCGAGGGCTTTGCAATGCAGCTTCGGCCATTCGAGAGCAGCGGTCTTGACCAGTCCGGCGAGCCCGCCGGAGAGGGGATCGCCCGGTTCTTCGCCGGGTGGAAGACCAAAACAGCCGTTGAGCCGGGCAATGCCGGCGAGAAGCGCTGTGCCGCTGGCGGCGGCGGCGCACAGCCCCGGCCCGGCCAGCTGCAGCAGGCGGAAAGCCTGTTGCAAAGAGGCGTCGCTGGTTCCGGCTTCCGGCGTCAACAGTATGAGACCGACCAGTTCGGCCGGCGGCGCAAGGGCGTCCAGCTGCGCCGGGTCGATCCGCACCGGATTGAGCCGGCGGGCGGTCAGCGCGGCGCAGATGTCGCCGGCAAGAGCGGAGCCGTCGTCGCCGACCCAGATCGTCGCGCCGGCGGGAAGTTCCAGCGCGGGACGATCCCCCCGCCCCTGCAGCGGCGCCACCTTGAGCAGCTTGCGGTCGATGCAGGCCGCGCGGGGCGCGCTATCGACGGCGGTTTCGGCGGCGGGCGACGGCCCGGCGCCGGTGACACTGGCGAGAAAATCGACGATCTGCCGCACCGTCTGCAAGGTGCCGAGGTGTTCCGGACGCACGGCGGGCGCACCGGGCAATTCTTCCTGCAAAGCGGAGAGAATCTCCACCCGCTTGATGGAATCGATACCCAGATCGGCGTCGAGAGCCATGTCGAGTTCGAGCATCTCCACCGGATAGCCGGTCTTGGCGGCGATCACCGCCAGCAGAGTGCGGGCGACGGTGTCGCGCGCCAGCGGCGCCGCTGTCGGCTTCTCCGGTTCGGCGGGCGGCTCCGGCCGGCGGCCGCCGGCGGCGAGAAAATCGACGATCTGGCCGAGGGTCTGCAAAGTGCCGAGATGTTCGGGACGCACGGCCGGCGCTTCCGGCAGTTGCTCCTGCACGGCGGAGAGGATCTCCACCCGCTTGATCGAATCGATGCCCAGATCGGTATCCAGCGCCATTTCGAGTTCGAGCATCTCCACCGGATAGCCGGTCTTCTCGGCGATGACCGCCAGCAGGACGGCGGCGATCCGCCCGCCCGCCAGGGGAAGCGACGCCGGCGATGCAGCGGCGGCCTGTTGCGCCGAGCCAGCGCCAAGGTGCGCAACAATCTGGCCGAGGGTCTGCAAGACGCCGAGGTGCTCGGGACGAATGGCCGGCGCTTCCGGCAGTTGCTCCTGCACGGCGGAGAGAATCTCCACCCGCTTGATCGAATCGATGCCCAGATCGGTATCGAGGGCCATATCGAGGTCGAGCATCTCCACCGGATAGCCGGTCTTCTCGGCGATAACCGCCAGCAGGACTTCGGCGATCCTTTCGCCGGCCACCGGCGCCGCTGCGGGGGCGCCGACCGTTGCCGGCTGACCGTCGCCGAGGTGCTCGACGATCTGGCCGAGGGTCTGCAGGACGCCGAGATGCTCCGGGCGAATCACCGGTGCTGCCGGCAGCTGCTCCTGCACGGCGGAGAGAATTTCCACCCGCTTGATCGAATCGATGCCAAGATCGGCGTCCAGGGCCATATCGAGATCGAGCATTTCCACCGGATAGCCGGTCTTCTCGGCGATGACCGCCAGCAGCACCTCCGCCACCTTGCCGTCGGTGGCCGGTTGGGAAGGAACTCGGTCCGGGGCCGCAGCCGGTTCGGCAAAGGTAGCGGCAAGCGCCGGAGCGGCTGCGAGCGCCGGGGCCGGGGCCGGGTGCGGCGCCTCGGCGGGAAACGAAGACGCTCCGACGACGGGTCTCGGCGCTGACGGCACGCCGCCCTGGAAGAGCTGACGCTGCTGTTCGATAAGACCGAGCACGGTGCGACCGGCCAGTTCCTGCCCTTCGAGAAACTTCTGATGCAATTGCGCCGTCTGCTCCTGCAAGGTCTGCAACGCCTGCATGCTCTGTTGGGTGAGACGCAGCGCCTCCTGCAAATTGCCGGCGGGCGCGGCCGGGGCATGCGGCGCATCTCCCATATTTGCCATGCCTCCCACTGCTACCGGCGCCTTCACTGCCGCCTCTCCCGCTTTCTTCGCCACCGGTGGCCGTTTCGGCGGCGGCTGGAAGTGGTTGGCGCCCGAGATCGGCACGGTCATGCCGGGCTTTTTCTTCTCCGGGCGGTTGGCCAGCGCCGCCGCTTCGGCGTCCCAGCCACGCAGATCGACGGCATGCCCAAGGGCCGCCAGTTGGGCCAGGGTCCGGGCCAGATCGAGGACTCCGGAGCGCTTGCCCGCCGAAGCGTCAACAGCCAGCGCCTGATGCTCCTGATCGGCGAGGATCGCCCGGACCATTCCGGTCAACCGGCCGCCGGGGCCAGCTTCGAGAAAGGTGCGAACGCCCGATGCGTAGAGATTTTGGATTTCATCGACGAACGCGACGGGTCGGGCGAGCTGATTGGCAAGCAGTTGTCGGGCCGCATCGGCCGATGCCGGATAGGCCTCGCCGGTCGTATTGGCAAAAACCGGGATCTTGGCATCGGCAAAGGGAACATCCCGCAGGCGGGCGGCAAAAGGTCCGCTCGCCTCGGCCACCAGTTCGCTGTGAAAGGCCGCCGCCACCGAAAGTTCCTTGCAGGCGATTCCTTTGCGCCCGAGAATTTCGGCCGCCTTGCGGATTTCCGCGGTGGCGCCGGAAAGAACCCCCTGCTGTGGCGTGTTGCGGTTGGCGAGAACCAGAGGCAAACCCTCTTCTCCCAGCAGCTTCTCGATCTCGGCCAGAGGCGACGAAACCGCCAGCATCGAACCTCTGTCGCCGGCGCCGGCGGCCATCAATTCGCCGCGCAGACGGGAAAGGGCGTGCAGGGCCGGGCGGTCGAAGCGGCCGGCGGCGCACAGGGCGGTCAGTTCGCCGTAACTGTGGCCGGCAAAAGCGTCGGCGCGCACGCCGAAGGCGGCGAGAACATCGAGGGCGCCGAGGCTGACCGCGCCGAGGGCCGGCTGGGCGACTTCGGTGGCCTGCAGACGGCGCTCGTTGGCCGATCGCTGCTCGGCGGTGAAGGCCGGCCGGGGGTGGATAAGTTCGCCCAGGTCGCCCTGCCCCGCCCCGGCATGAACGGCAAAGGCGGCGTCGGCCTCTTGCAGGGCGTTGAGGAATTCGGGGAAATGCAGCGCCAGATCGCGCAGCATGCCGGGATATTGCGCCCCCTGACCGGGGAAAAGGATGGCCAGTCCGCCGGCGGCTGCGCCAACGGACAGGAACACGCCGTCGGGGGTGCTCCAACTCCCTTCGCCGACGTTATTCTCCAGCAGCGCCAGCGCCTTGCGCATCTGCTCCGACGGATTTCCCTGCTTCTTCTCCAGGGTCAGCAGCAATCGGCATGGGTGGCGCGGATCGAAAGCGGCGCGGCTGGCGTGCGCCGCCACCCGGATATCGCTCCAGGCCGCCGCAGCGGGAAACCGGTTCATGGCGGCGGTCAACGCACCGCGCTCCTCGCCGCTGAAGGCGAGAATCTGCATGTCCACCGTCGCGTCGGAAGCCGGCTTGTCCCGACGGTATTCCTCCAGCAGGCAATGGAAATTGCTGCCGCCGAAACCGAGGGCGCTGACCCCGGCGCGGCGCGGATGGTCGCCACGGGGAATCCAGGGGCGGGCTTCGCTGTTGACGTAGAAGGGGGTGCGGCCGGCGGTGACCGCCTCCAGCGGCTGCTTGACCTTGATCGTCGGCGGCAAAACTTTGTGGTAGAGGGCCATGGTGGCCTTGATCAGTCCGGCGGCGCCAGCGGCCGCCTTGGTGTGGCCGATCTGCGACTTGACCGAACCGATGGCGCACCACGGCTGGTCCGCTTCGCCGAAAACCGACCGCAGCGCCTTGATCTCGATGGCGTCGCCGACTTTGGTGCCGGTGCCGTGCGCCTCGACCAGTTCGATGCTGTCGGGCGTAACGCCCGCCTGCTCGTAGGCGCGGCGCAGAGCTTTTTCCTGGCCGGCGGCGTTCGGCTCGTAGATCGCCGCGCCTCGGCCGTCGCTGGAGGAGCCGATGCCGCGAACCACGGCATAAATGCGATCGCCGTCCCGTTCGGCGTCGGCCAGCCGCTTCAGCACGATGATGCCCAGACCCTCGCCGAGGGTGGTGCCGTCGCCTTCGGCATCGAAGGAGCGGGCGTGGCCGGAGGGGGACAGGGCCGGGGTCTTGCTGAAACAGGTGTACATGAAGATGTCGTTGAAGGTGTCGATGCCGCCGGTCACCACCATGTCCGTCTTCCCCGCCGCCAGTTCAAGAGCAGCCAGGTTGAGGGCGCTCAGGGAGCTGCCGCAGGCGGCGTCGCAAACGCAATTGGTGCCGCTGAAATTGAAATGCCGGCTGATCCGCCCGGCGACCACGTTGCCGAGCAGACCGGGGAAGGAGGTCTCCTGCCAGGGGACGTAGGAGTCGCTGATGCGCCGCATGGCGTCTTCGGCGACCGCATCTTCAACGCCGGCTTCTTTCAGCGCCACGCGCCAGCGCGGATGCCCAAGGCGCGCGCCCAGGGGAATGACCAGTTCGAGAGTGCCGGTAACCCCGAGGATAACGCTGACCCGCTCCCGGTCGAACTCCTTCTCCGCTCCGTAGCCGGCGTCCTTGAGCGCCTGATCGACCGCCACCAGACCGAGAAGCTGCGAGGTGTCGGTCGCTTCCAGGGCGTTGGGGAGGATGCCGTATTCGAGCGGATTAAAATCGACGGGGGACAAAAACCCGCCGTGGCGGGCATAGACCTTGTCCGGCGATTTGGGATCGGCATCGAAATAGTCCTCCGGCCGCCAGTGGCTCGGCGGCACCTCGGTGATGGCATCGATGCCCTGACGGATGTTGGCCCAGTAAGCGCCGACATTCTCCGCGCCGGGAAACAGGCAGCCGAGACCGACAATGGCCAAAGCAGAAGACGAGGGCGGGGTTTGCTTTTCGCGGTTTTTTTTCAACGGAGGCGCTCCTTGATCTTTTCCATCTGCAGGGGGGCGATCAGGGCCGCCATATCGGCGATCCGCCCTCCCTGAAGGCGCAACTGATTGGCCCGGACGAGCAGGGCGGCGCCGAAAAGAATATTGTAGGCAATGGTGGCGACGCGGCGCTGGCCGACATCCTCGAGAAAGGAGCCGCGCACCCATTCGTTAAAGGCGCCCATGGCCGGACCGCACCAGATCTGATAATCCATGCGCCGGTCCGCCTCCCCCCGGTTGGCCCAGACCGGCGACTGACCCAGGTACCAGCGGAAAACGAGCGCCATTTTATGTCTGGGATCGGCTTCGGCCCGGACGATCTGGCGGGGATCGCGCTGTTCGAAATAGCCGCGCGTCTCGGCCCAGACGGTTTCCAGCGGGCGCTGGAAGAAAGTCTTTTCCAGTTTCTGCCGTTCGGCCGCCGGCAATTGGTCAAGGCTGCCGTGCGCCCGGTACAATTCATAGAGTTTGCCCGCGCGCATGGAGAACATCGTACCACGCTTGAGCACCTGAACGTGCACGCCCATCTCGAACATGTCGCCCGAGGGCGCCATGGTGATGTCCGCCTGCCGGGTCTCGGCAAGCATCCGCCGCACTTCGTCGCAGGTGCCCGACTCGATACAGGCCTGGTTGACCGAACCGGTCACCAGATAATCGGCGCCCATGGCAAAAACCGCCGCCGCCGCCGCAGGCGTGGCGATTCCGCCGCCGAGGCCGATGCGCGGTTGCTGCTCGAAACGGTATTGCTCCTGCATCCGGTCGCGCAGCGTCTGAATCGTCGGCAGCAGCGCCAGAGCCGGCCGATTGTCGGTATGGCCGCCGCTGTCCGCCTCGGCGGTGATGTCCTGCGCCATCGGGATCAGCGCCGCCAGCTCCGCCTGTTGCACGGTGAGATCGCCGGCGGCGACCAATTCGCGCAGCAGACGTTCCGGTGGCGGGGCGAGAAATTTGGCCGCCACCTCCTCGCGGGAGATCTTGGCGATCAGCCGGTTCGGGGCGACGATCCGCCCGGCGGCATCGCGGCCGATGCCGTGCGTGCGGTAGCGCACCACCGCCGGGGTCAGATCGAGAAAGGCCGAAGCTTCCACCAGCCGAACCTTGCGCCGCAGGTACAGATCGACCAGGGCATTCTCCAGATCCGGCTCATTCGGGCTGTGAATCAGGTTGACCCCGAAAGGAAATCCGTCCCCGAGACGCTGCAATTGCTCGACCGCCCCTTCCACTTCGCCGAGCGTCAAGCCAGCGGCGCCGAAACAGCCGAGCATCCCCTCCCGGCCGAGAGCCTCGACCATGGCGACAGAGCTGATCCCTTTGGCCATCGAACCGCCGACATAGGCGAAGCGCAGCCCGTGCTCGGCACAGAAAGCGGCATCCCCCAACCGTTGCAAGGGACAGGCGAGGATGGTTCCGGCATCCGGTCCGGGCTCCTGCCGAAAGACGGGTATTCCGTCCACCAGCGTGAAGTAGAGCGACTTTTCGATCCGGCGCAAAGCATCCAGCGCAGAAGAAAAGTCCCCCATTTTGTCAGGCGTGACGATCAAATGATTTTCCTTGCTTGGCGAATCGGCTGAATCTGCTGGCGCCACGGGTCAAAGGGCGGCGAGAGCCCGCTGGATCTCGTCGATCACCTTCTGCGGGGTGGAGGCGCCGGCGGTGAGGCCGATCCTTGAATAATTCTTCAGCTCCGCCAGCGGCAGTTCGGATACCTTTTCCACATGCAACACCGGGGTTCCCTGGGCGGCGACCACCTGGGCCAGACGCTTGGTGTTGCTGCTTTCGTAACCGCCGGCCACGATAACGAAGTCGACCTCGCGGGCAATACGGATCGCTTCTTCCTGGCGCTGCTTGGTGGCGCTGCAGATCGTCTGCAAGACGACCAGGTTGAAATCGCCTCTTTCTTGCAGATCCCGGACCAAATCCGAAAAAATTTCTTTATCCTGCGTGGTCTGGGCCGCCAGGCAATACTCCTGGCCCGGCTGGAGCGTCAGGGCGGCCAGCGCCTGCCGCGAATTGAAAACGTACGTGGGGCCGCCGGCATAGCTCAACAGGGCCTTCACCTCCGGATGCGTTTCATCCCCGTACAACAAAAGCGTGCGCCCGCCGGCGGTATGCTTCTCGATGCGCAAACACGCATTGGTCACCTTGGGACAGGTGGCGTCGACAATGGTCACCCCCCGCCGGTGCAGATCCTCGCGCACATTCCGGGCGATGCCGTGGGCGCGGATGACCACGGTCGCCCCGGACGGCGCCTCGGCCGGAGAAGTCAGGGTGGTAACGCCCCGCCGGGCATATTCCTCGACAACCTGCGGGTTGTGAATGATCGAACCTAGAATATAGATCGATCCGGGCTCAGTCTCTCTGGCAATCAGATGTTCGAGTTTATAGAGGGCAAGATCGACGCCCATGCAGAAACCGGCCTTTTTGGCCCGTACAATTTCCATCTTGTTTAGTTTCCCGGAACGCATCCCCGCCGACGCCCCCACCGGCGAAGCGGAAAGAAGCCTTCGATAAAATGGGGTGAATTATAGGGATTAACCGGGAGTATGCCAAGGTTTAATTTGTCGGTTTAATTTGTCGCGCCGCTCCCACCCGCACGTGAGCGGTGCGGGGCGGAGCAGATCGGCCGCGCTTGTTCCCGCAAAAAAGGCACCCAGGAGAAATCCTGAGTGCCTGAATATCTGGTGGGCGATGTTGGGATTGAACCAACGACCCCTCGCGTGTGAGGCGAGTGCTCTCCCGCTGAGCTAATCGCCCGGGAATGTGAACAGGTTTGGATTTATAGCAACTCGGACTTGCGCTGTCAATGGAAAAACCGGAAAAGCCGGCGGCAAGTTCAGCCGCAGGGGCCGTCCTTGTCGCGGACCACCATTTCCCGCAAAACATCCTCCACCGCCGTGTAGGGGTCGAGTTCGCGGCGGGCGATGGCCTGAATGGTTTGGCTGAGACGGTTGCCTTCGCTGATGCGTTCGTGGACCTGATGGAAAAGGCGCTCCTTGAGCAGTTCGGTGAAACGCAGGGCGCTCTTGTTCTCTTCGAAACGCGTCAGCCGTCCGGAGCGGCAGAGATGCGCGCGGTGCGCCGCGATTTTTTCCATCAATTCGGCGATGCCGGCGTGCTTCTGCGCCACCGTCTTCACCACTGGCGGCCACCAGTCCCCTTCCTCCGGATGATTCATTTCGATCATCGTCCGCAGATCGCGGACCGCCCGATCGGCATCGGCGCGATCGGCCTTGTTGACCACGAAGACGTCGCCGATCTCGAGAATGCCCGCCTTGATCGCCTGGATATCGTCGCCCAGACCGGGGACGGTCACCACCAGGGACGTATGGGCGGTGCGCACGATCTCCACTTCATCCTGCCCGACGCCGACCGTTTCGATGAGGATGACTTCCCAGCCCATGGCGTCGAAGACAGTGGCGATATCGTTGGTCGAATGCGAGATGCCGCCAAGATGGCCGCGGGTGCCGAGAGAGCGGATGAACACCCCTTCGTCGCAGGCATGGCGGTTCATGCGGATGCGGTCGCCGAGAATGGCGCCACCGGTGAAGGGACTGGTCGGATCGACGGCGATGACGGCGACGGTTTGGCCCTGCTGCCGGAAGCTCTCAATCAGTTTGTCGGTCAGGGTCGATTTGCCGGCCCCCGGCGGTCCGGTGATGCCGACAATATAAGCGCGGCCAGTATGCGGATAGAGCTTCTTCAACTCACCGACGGCGCTCGGCATCCCATCATCAATGTCCCGCATCAAACGGGCCGCCGAGCGGATATCGCCCGCGAGTATTTTTTCCGCCAGCGACATTTTTCTACGCCCGCGGGTGAATGTTGTCGCGCACCCATTGATTGATGGACTCGGTGCTCGCGCCGGGAGTGAAAATTTCCAGGACGCCGGCCTCTTTCAGCCCAGGGATATCGTCTTCGGGGATGATGCCGCCGCCGAATACGGGAACGTCCTGCGCCCCTTTTTCCTTCAGCAACTGCACGACCCGGGGGAACAGGGTATTGTGGGCGCCGGAGAGGATGGAAAGGGTCACCGCGTCCACGTCCTCCTGAATGGCGGTGTTGACGATCTGCTCCGGCGTCTGCCGCAGCCCGGTGTAGATCACCTCGAATCCGGCATCGCGAAAGGCGCGCGCCACAATTTTAGCGCCCCGGTCATGCCCGTCCAGGCCCGGTTTGGCTACCAGCAATCTAAGTTTTCTTGCCATGGTCATCTCCTTTGAATCATCGGAATGGAAATCGAATTAACAGGAGGCACAGGATGTTCAGGATAGGTAAGCCGTTTTATTTTGTTCGGATCAGGATTCAATCCCCCTGCGCGCCGGTTGGCCGGCGTTGAAATAATGCTTGATATCGCGCATTTCGGTGACCAGATCGGCT
The DNA here is from genome assembly GCA_041677125.1 of Desulfuromonadales bacterium. GTDB lineage: Bacteria > Desulfobacterota > Desulfuromonadia > Desulfuromonadales > JACZKF01 > JBAYQP01. Next base: position 53,773 of record JBAYQP010000005.1, read on the forward strand.
AGTTCGATGATTTCCGGACGGGCGCCGCGACCGGTAAGGACGAGTTCGGTATGCGGCGCTTTGTTTCGGACCAGGTCCACGGCGTCGGCCAGCGCAATGAGACCAAGATCGACCGCGCCGTTGATTTCGTCGAGGATAACCAGATCATATTCGCCGCCGCCGACCAGTTGCCGGGCGCGGGTAAAGGCCGCCTGCGCCATTTGCGTATCGACGGGATCGATGTGGCCGGGGATGACAAAGGTGTCGCGTCCGACCTGTTCGAGGGTCAGTTCCGGGGCCAGACGCCGGGAGGAAACGAGTTCGCTGTAATCTTGCCCCTTCAGGAACTGCATGACATAAACGCGCATGCCGTGCCCGACGGCGCGCAGCGCCAGCCCGAGAGCGGCGGTGGTCTTCCCTTTGCCGTTGCCAGTATAAACCTGCACCAGCCCTTTGGTTAATTTTGCAGCCTGCGGTTCCATACCGGGTCCTTCGCGGTTTGAATTTCGGTGCTGCCGATGGGGGGAAAGGGGCGATCGGCCGACGGATGCAAAAACGGCAGTTGGAGAAACCGCCGTTATATTTAAGCGAAACTAAAAAGATTTAGCAGGGCGAAATATAACAACAGGCCCATGGCCTGTCAAGAAAATCGGCCCTTTAAAACGGATTTTTGCCGATGCCGCAGAGGAAAGGGGACGGGGCAGGTTAAAGGTAGATGGCGAGAGCCCTCCGGTACCCCGCTTCCGTGACCATGGCTTTTTCGAGCACACTGCGGACCCTCTCCGGCGTCTTGCCGGGGAGGATCGCTTCCAGATTGACCAGCGCGTCGGCGTCCCAGAGGATGCGGAATTCGGGGGAATCGACGCCGGCGGGGGTGTGATGCGCGCCGATCAGGACGCAGACGGAATCGATGAACGCCGCCGGCGCCCCCAGCCCTTCGAGAATTTCCCGGGCGACCGGCGGCCCTTCCTGCTCCTGGTGCGGCCCGGCGCAGGAGCCGTATTTGCGCTCCGCCTCCGGGATGCCGATATCGTGCAACCAGGCGGCCGCCATGGTCAGCGTCTCGTCGGCGTCGATAAAAGCCAGCAGATCCCGGGCGTGGCCGGCGACCCGATAGGCGTGCTCGATGCGCCGGGCATCGGCGCCGAAATAGACCTCCATGGCCAGGCGGATTCGTTCCAGCAACTCGTTCATCGCAAAGCCCTCAGCCTTTCTATTTGACATCTCCCTGGATGCCGACCCGGACCAGTTCGAGAGGGACCTCCTTGCCGCTGGCGGCGAGGGCCTGTTTGGCGATCTGCACCAGCCCGGAGCAGCAGGGAACCTCCATGAAAACCACGGCCAGGGATTTGATCTCGTTCTGCGCCAGGATGGCGGTGAGTTTTTCCAGATAGGCGCGGCCGTCGTCGAGCTTCGGGCAACCGATGAGCAGCGCCTTGCCTTGCAGCAGATCGCGGTGGAAATCCGCATAAGCGAAGGCGGCGCAGTCGGCGGCAAGCAGCAGGTCGGCCTGCGTGAGGAAAGGGGCGCTCGGCGGCACCAGATGCATCTGCACCGGCCACTGGCGCAGCTCAGAGGGACGCCGTTCCGTCTCCCCCGCCCCCGCGGTCGCCGCCGGGCGCTCCGTCGTCATCACCTGCGCCGACGGGCAGCCGCCGGCGGGAGCGAAGCTTTTCACCTGGGCCGAAGGGCAACCGCCGCCGTGGGCGGGCGCTGCCGGGTGCAGCGGCGTCTTATTTTCGGCGTGCAGATGCTTCTCCACCGCTTCTTCATCAAATCCGTCGGCATCGCGTTTTTCGATGAGAATGGCATCCTTCGGGCAGTGCCCAAGGCAGGCGCCGAGACCGTCGCAGAGATTATCGGCGAGCAGTTTCGCCTTGCCGTTCACGATCTTGATCGCCCCCTCGGCGCAAGCCGGAACGCACAGACCGCAGCCGTCGCACTTTTCTTCATCAATCGTCACAATTTCACGGATCATGATTTTCTCCTCAATTGAATGGTTTTCGTATGTCGGGATTAAACCTGGAATGTTTGGGGTTGCTTGCGCGGCGTCAATCGGCGTTTTTCCCCTAGAAAAGATAATGCCAGAGAAGATCGAGCCGCCCCCGCAGCAGCAGGCGGCGGCCGGAAAAGCGCATGATTTCCTTCACCTTCTCCCGATGCCCCGGCCGATAGCAATGAACATGACAGTGCTTGCAGGTCGGCTTGGGATCAAGCGGGCATTTGCGGCGCCGGGCTATGGCGTAAGCCAGAAACTCACGGCACTCGGTGCAGCAGCGGTACCGTTCCAGACCGATTGTCGCCAGATCGGCATTGGCAGGCAACGGTAATTTTTCCCCACTGTGGCGGGCCCGGCAGAAAACGGCGGTAAACCAGGCCAGAACCCGAAGGTCCTTGCTTTCTTTCCGGGTGAGGGGCGCGGGCGTCGTTGAAGTCATCTTTTCCATGCTTGGCATCGTAATCGATATTCTCCCGGCAATCCTTGATTGAAGTCAATCCGTTAAAAACGGCGTTAAATTCCGATTTATGTCCGTTTTACGGATACTTGCATCGTCTTCACAACTTGATATGATTTTATTGGCACCTTTCCCAGAAAGGAGAAAACCATGAACAAAGAAGAATTGAAAGGCAAATGGAACCAGCTCAAGGGTTCGATCAAGTCGCGCTGGGGCAAGCTTTCCGACGACGATATCCAGAGGATCGAAGGGGAAAAGGATAAACTGGTCGGCAAGGTTCAGGAAAAATACGGCCGCAGCCGGGAAGAGGCGGAAAAGGAAGTCGATGATTTCACCACTCGACATTAAGACTTATGCCGTTAACGCGCAATGGAAAGGGCGATTCGAGAGAACCGCCCTTTTTTCGCGTCCCGGTCCCCTCTTGCGGTTTCCCAGCGCCCCCCAGACAAGATTAAAATGCAAGGTTCCGGTTTTCCGGCGCATACTTCGACGGATTTGACATGTAAGATTGGAGCGATAAAGTGAGGCTAAGAATGATGCCTTGATCCGGTCCTTTTCCGCCGCCTTCCGGGGCAAAAAGAGAAAAGGGCGCAAAGTTGGACAAGGAGAAGGAAAGCAAACCCGCATTACAGATTGGGAGGTGAAACATATGTTATCCTGGGCACTTGGCTTTTTCATCGTCGCCATTATCGCTGCCATCTTCGGGTTCGGCGGCATCGCGGCGGGCGCGACCAATATCGCGCAGTTCCTGTTCTGGTTGTTCGTCATTCTCTTTATCGTTTCCCTGGTTGTCGGGCTGGTCCGCCGGCCCCGGGTTTGAGGCAAAGAACCGCGCCCCGCTTGGGGCGCGGTTCTTCTTTAGCCCTTCAGCCGCCAAGTCGCTGCGCCAGCGTTGCAAGGAAAAGTCGCACCTCTTCCGTATCCTCGAGAGCATAATCGGCATAACTCGGTCGCGGCTCGTCGCGGACGACGATGCCGACGCCACGCCCCTGCAAGGCGCGAAAGGCGTCCTCGTCGGTGAGATCGTCGCCCAGGTAGAAGGGCACGAAGTCGGCGTCATCGAGCTCAAGCTGGCGCATGAGAAAAAAGACCGCCCGCCCCTTGTCCCAGTCGATATCCGGACGCAGTTCGAAAACCTTCTTGCCGCCCGTCCGGCGCAGACCGGGCGTTGCCGCCCGCACCCCATCGACGACCGCCTGCACCCGCGCTTCGGCTTTCTCGCCGCCCTCGCGAAAATGCACCGCGACGGCAAACTTCTTACGCTCCACCCGGACGCCGGCGATGCCGGACAATCGCTCTTGCAGCGCCTGTTCGGCGCGGTCGAGGGCCGGCAGACATTCGCTCCCCTGGCGGAAGGCGAGATCGCCGCCCGCCGGCCCTTGAATATCGAAACCATGGCTGCCGGCGTAGGCGATCCCTTCGATCCCGGCCAGCTGCCGCACATCGCGCAAATCGCGGCCGCTGACCAGCGCCACCGGGCAGAGCTCGGCCAGCCGCCGCACCGTTCGCCGCATTTCGGCGCTCATCAGAGCATCCTGCGGATGGCGCACGATCGGCGTCAGCACGCCATCGTAATCGAGAAACACCGCCGGCCGTTTACCATTGAAATGTCCGGCGATTTCGTCCTGACAGGCCAAGGCCGAGGGGAGATCAGCCGTATTGCGGGATTGGGGATGGTTCGATCGCTGGGGCAAAATGTCCTCCTTTGTTCTCATCTCAGGCACCCTTCAAAGAACCCCGGCGCGAAAATCGTCAATTCGTATCCGCCGGGCTCTGCGATTGTAACAGATCGGGGCGCAGCGGACATCGGCAGAGTCCCCTCGATTTCTCTCTTCGCGAAAAAACCTCCCCGCCCCGGTCATTGACAGGCAACTGTTCTGTGCTATTTGATTAGCTTGCCTACATACACCTTCATCGCGCGACCGGCACCGGCACGAGGCGGACAATAATCTGCGACTGGTCGAATCCCTGGCCGGACCCCTGCCGCCGGAGCAGCGAGTGCCGAGCATCCTGGGCCATCCGGCGGAAACGGCGCGCCGGAACGAACAGCTTGCAACACTTCTCCATAATATTCCGGCCGATGCGCCCCTGCTGCTGGTCCACCCCGGCGCCGACTGGCGTGACGACCGCGACGAAACCGCACGCCGGCGGCTGCCCTTGTATCTGCTGGCCGGCGGCTCCGGTCGGGAGGAAAATCTGCGCCGGGCCGCCCAGGCGGCCGGCGGCGCACTGCTCGCCTGCTTTACGCCGGGATCGGCCCCCTGGTGGCGCGAACGTCTCGGCGCCGATGTCGCCGCCTGGCTGCGGGAGCCCGACGCCGACTCCTACGCCGACGGCATCCCGCACCGAAGCTCCGGCGATCTCCAGGAACTGCTCCGGCAAACCGTCCCCGCCGTGCGCCTGCGCAAATGGCTGGCGGCGCGGCCGGCCGACGCCCAGCCGCCCATCTGAGATTATAAGCGATCATTCTCTGGCTGGACTCCCCGCCGCCAGCATCTTTTTGACAAAATGCCTGTGCCAGGTATTTTCATGTCGGGAGGGATCGGGCGAATTCTCAAGAAGAAGGGGGAACGGGATTGAATATTCGGCAAAATGGCAGCAAGAAGGATCGGCGCTGCCGGCTCGCGGTGAAGGAGGGTCTGTATTACGGGACGACGGGGCTCTGGCCCCTGCTGCATCTGCCCTCCTTCCTCTGGGTCACCGGGCCGAAACGGGACCTTTGGCTGGTGCGGACGGTCGGCGCCCTGGTGGCGGTCTCCGGCGTCACCCTCCTCGCGGCCGGCCGCCGCGGGCGGGTCACTCCCGAGATCGCCCTTCTCGGGGCCGGTCAGTCCGCAGCCTTTTTCCTGATCGATACCGTCTATGCGCTACGGGGGCGGATCGCGAAAATCTACCTGGCCGATGCCGTGCTGCAATTGGGGCTTTTAGCCGCCTGGGGGCTTGCCGGCAGAGGACAGCCGCCGGAGGGAAAAAACTAGCGCGCGGTAGGCCTCCCGCCGGTGCGCCACCTGCAAACTTCCGGAAAACCCACGATTGCCCGGCCACCCGCCCAGCCGACCTTGCGCAGCGGTCTTCCTCCGGACTAGCCGGCAAAATATGCCGCAGGAGAAGCGGATAACTATCCGTCGCCCCTATTCCGTCCGTTTCGAGAAGTTTCGGTTCGCTGCTCATCAGCAGCGGTCCATCGGCCGGATCGTCGGTGATCCGGCCATGCGAGCCTTTGACCAGGGACGGATCAAGGGGGATTACGTTCATCTGGTAGCGGAACCCCGAGGTGCTCAGCGACGCGGAACTCGAATCGGTGATCGCTTATCTCGACTTCCTCCGGCGCCGTGGGCGGCAAGGCTAGCGAACAGACGGCACGAGGGGCCGCTCCGCGGATTTTTGTTGCTGAGCGCCGGAGGGCTGCGGCTACTTTAGCTCCTGACGGTCGAGTTCGCTGACCTTGCGAAAATGGTAGCCGTAAATGGCCAGAGTGATGGCGGCCGGAATCAGTCGGGGGCGATGCAGCGCCGTCCAGAGCAGGACTTTCCAGAAATGGACCCGTTCGCGGCCGAGAATGCCAAGACGGTAGATCGACTGGAAAAAGGCAATTTTGTAGTCGAAATCGAGGCCGGCGCGAATTTTCGGCGGGCGGTATTCGCGCAGAAAGGTCATGACCCGGCGATAATAAGGTCCGGGGGAGTAGAGCCTTTCCAGCAAAAAACGGTACCCCTCAAGCAGGGTCTCCAGGTTCATTCGGGTCACGATATTCGTAAGACCGTTGGCGTTGTCGCCGGACATTTCCCCCAGAAGCCTTCCCTCCCGCTTCAACCGCTCGTAAAGACGAGTGCCGTGGGGCGCCTGTAGCAGTCCGACCATGGCGGTGACGATGCCGCTGTTCTGGATGAAATCGATCTGTTTTTGAAATATGGAAAGAGGATCGCTGTCGAAGCCGACGATGAACCCGCCCTGCACCTGCAATCCGGCGTGCTGCAGGCGTTTGACATCCGCGACCAGATCGCGTTGCTGGTTTTGCCGCTTGCAACTTTCGCCCAGGCTCGCCTCGTTGGGCGTTTCGATGCCGATGAACACCTGGCTGAAGCCGGCTTCCACCATCATCGCCGTTAATTCGGCGTCATCGGCCAGATCGATGGAAACCTCGGTGTAGAAGGTGATCCCCTTCTTGTCGCGCTGCCAATCGATCAGGCGCGGCAGCAGCTCGTTCTTGAGCAGTTGCTTATTGCCGATGAAATTGTCATCGACAAAAAAGATGCTGGAGCGCCAGCCTGCCGCATACAGGCTGTCCAGTTCAGCGATGATCTGAGTCGCCAATTTGGTCCGCGTCTTGCGGCCGAAGAGGGCGGTGACGTTGCAGAAATCGCACTGCCAGGGGCAGCCGCGGGAGAACTGGACGCTCATTGCCGCGTAGCGGCGGCGCTCGACCAGTTCCCAGCGGGGGACGGGAGTTGCGGTCAGATCGGCGAATTGGTCGCTGCGGTAAATGGGACCGGCGCACCCGGCCGCCAGATCGGTGAGAAACGGAGGAAGGCTAAGCTCGGCCTCATTGAGGACGAAATGATCGACCTGCGGAAACTGCCCGTGCTCGCCGGTGAAGAGCGGGCCGCCGGCGACGATGCGCACGCCGGCGGCGCGGCAGCGCTCGATGATCTGGTGCGCCGATTGGCGCTGCACATTCATGGCGCCGATAAAAACCATGTCGGCCCAGGCCAGATCGGCGTCGGTCAGGGGAGCGACATTCAGATCGATCAGGCGCACCGGCCACTCGGCTGGCAGCAGGGCGGCCACGGTGAGCAGCCCCAGGGGCGGCGAGGACGCCCGTTTGCGGGCGAATTTCAGGGCGTGCTTAAAGCTCCAGAAGGTGTCGGGGAATTCGGGATAGATAAGCAGAGTGTGCATAGGGACCTCCATCTGACCTCCTAGCCTATCATGGCGCGGCCGGTGTTCAAGCTGACCGTCGGCGAACCGGACAGAGGCCCTGCCGCTCGCCCTCGCCGCCAGCACGACGCACAGGGAAACAACCACCATCCGGGAGGTCCAGCGGGAAATGGCCGAATCGGTCGACAAACTCCGGGATTATTCGGCCGAGCAGATGACGGAGGCGGAAAAAGCTGCGCCGACAGCGCATCGATGTTGCACATTGGTATAATGAGCTGCAGCGCAAATCTGCTTTTGCAAACCACGCCGCGAGCGGTGCGCTATTGGTGCCGCGTACTCTAAGTCCATCTGATCGCTGGTCAAATTATTGAGGATCATGCGCCTCCCCTTCCGCATCCTTGAGCCTGCCTTCTTCGCCGGACTTGCCGACGACCCCCTGCTGCTCGTCCAAGTCCGCCCCCTCGGCCGTTCCCTCCTCTTCGATTGCGGCCAGATCAACCATCTGGCCAAACGGGTGCTGCGCTCCATCGACGCCCTATTCATCAGCCACGCCCATATGGATCACTTCATGGGCATGGATACCTTTACCCGTCATATCCTCGTCTCGCCGCGCACCATCGACATCTTCGGACCGCCGGGCATCGCCGCCCGACTGGCAAACAAGCTCGCCGGCTACGACTGGAACCTGAGGGAGGATTTCTGGTGCTCGTTTCGCGTTCACGAGGTGCATCCGCATCGTCTGCGCATTTTTCAGTTGGTCGGAGCCGAGGGATTTGCCTGCCGGCCGCAAGGCGAGGAAGACCGCTGCGACCTGGACATTTATGCCAACCGCTACCTGAAGGTGGCGGCCGATGCCGGGGACCACAAAATTCCGGTGCTCTTCTTCCGTATTACCGAGAAAGCCGCTTTCGCCTTGGACGAAAACAAGATGGCTGCTGCCGGGCTGGCGCCGGGCGATTGGCTGAAAACCCTGAAGACTCTCTTTTTTCGCGGAACGCTGGCGGGCGCCCCGATCAGTGTCCTGCAACAGCGGGGCGCCGCCGTCGAAGAAGCGATCCGGCCGGATGCCGCCGCCCTGTACGCAACCATTCGCCGAAACGATTCGCCTGCCAGCCTCGGCTATTTCACCGACCTGGATTTCAGCGACGAAAACCGCGCAAAGCTCCGTCGTCTGCTGCACGCAGTGAGTCTCCTGGTCGGTGAATGCGCCTACCTGCGCCGCGACAAAGAACGGGCTCGGGCCTCGCGCCACCTCTGCACCGAGGATATCAATTCTCTGCTTGACGACCTGCGACCGGCCTACTTCATGCCCATGCACCTGTCGAAAAGCAACCTCGGACACAGCCAACAACTGTACGACGAAATCGAGCCGCCGCCGGGCACCACCCTCCTGCGCCTGCCCAAACGCATTACCCCCCGCCCCCTGCTCCCCGACGAACTGCCGCCTTCCGCGCGAGGGAGATTTCGCTGAACTCGCACCTCCGACCGCCGCGCGCATTGACAGCGTCCGCCTTGGTGTTAACATCCTCTAAACTTCCAATAACAAGGAGGAAAGCATGTCTCGTCCATCGCAAGGGATTATCAAGTATTTCATGCTCCTGGTCTGCATCTCCTTTTTGGCGGCCTGCACGAGTTCCCCCACAAGCCGGGGCACCGGCGAATATGTCGAGGACAAAACCGTGGCCGCCAAGGTAAAGACGGAACTGGCCAGGGAACCGGCAACCAAAGCCAGCCAGATTGAGGTGGAGGTCTTCCGCGGCACGGTGCAGCTCAGCGGGTTTGTCGATAGCGAACAGAGCAAAAAGCTGGCCGGGGAAATCGCCCAGGGTGTCGAGGGAGCGCAAGAGGTGGTGAACAACATCATGGTGAAAGAGCCCAGACAGCAATAGCGTAAGAGCAAAGAGATAGCCGGCCCTTCGCGCCGGAAGACGAAAAGAAAATGGGTTAGCCAAGGGGAATGGCTAACCCATTTTTATGTTTCTGGTCGGGACGGGGGGTCGAACCCGTACCGTGGTGCGGCTGTGGCGCAACAACTGGGACATGGGTGTCCTTGGGTTTGCGCCGGAAGCCAAAAAGGAAATGGGTTAGCCAAGGGGACTGGCTAACCCATTTTATGTCTCTGGTGCCCGGGACGAGGATCGAACTCGTACAGGGGTTACCCCCCGAGGGATTTTAAGTCCCTTGCGTCTGCCAGTTCCGCCACCCGGGCTTTGGATTGGTGTATTATTGCGATTGCGCCGGATATGTCAACGATTAATGGAGGTTTCTTATGGCCGGGAAAAAACTTGAATGCCCCAACTGCGGAAGCACGGTGGAAACCTTTCGCAATCCCTTTCCGACGGTGGACATCATCATCCGCCAGGAAGACAGCATCGTGCTCATCGAGCGACGGAACGAACCGGTCGGCTGGGCTTTGCCGGGGGGATTCGTCGATTATGGCGAGAGCCTGGAAACGGCGGCAGCGCGTGAGGCGAGGGAGGAGACAGGCCTCGATCTGCGCGATTTACGGCAGTTTGCCGCCTATTCGGACCCGGCTCGCGACCCCAGGCAACACAACCTTTCCATCGTCTTCACCGCCGAAGGCGCCGGCATTCTGCAAGGGGGCGACGATGCCGCTCGCGCCGCCCTTTTTCTCCTCAACGCCCTTCCCTCCCCGCTTTGCTTCGACCATGGACAAATCCTTGCCGATTACCGGGAATGGCTGCAGGGTTCCGGCTGCAGCCCGAATATCTTTTCCCGCACGGAGGCGCGGCGAGATTGCGATTAAATCGCTTCGGGAAGCGGATCAGGAGAAGAAACGGATCTCGGGCATTTCCGGCAAAAATTCATATTTTACGCACAATTGGTAAAACAGCCGCAGACCGGCAAGGTGGGGTTCGGTGAGGTTGAAGGACATGGCCCGCCAATAATCGACCAAAGCCGATTCGCCGAGCCATTCCCTTTCGGGCGCGGCGGCGGCCAAGCGGTGCAGGCTGGCAAAGGCTCGCCGGCGGGATTCTTCGAGTTGGGCGACAAGCTCGCGAATCGCGGCCGCCTGATCGGCAACGACCTGCCGACGAAGGATCCAGAGGGCGAAAACGAAGGGCAGACCGGTATGCCGCTGCCACAGTTCGCCCAAGTCGTAAATTTGCATGCCGGGGGGCGGGGCGAGGGCGGCGCGCAGGGCGCGGTCGCCGATCAGCAAAGCCGGACGGCCGGCGGCGATGAGCTCCTCTATCGGTGCAGTGGGAACCGCCGCCCGGACTTGCTTCAAACCGGAAAATTCGCGCAGAAGAATGTGCAGCAGACGCACCGACGTGGCCGATTCGCCGGTCAGGGCGATTTCTGTTCCGGCGAGATCCTCCGGTGCCGAGGGAGAAAAAAGCAAGACGCTTTTCACCGCCCCGAAGGCGCTGATGGATAAATCCGGGAGAAGAAAATATTTCTGCCAGTTGCGCGCGTATTCAAAGGAGGACGAGGGACTTGCGTCGACTTGTCCGGCCGCGAGTTTGCTGTTCAATTGCGCGGGCACGCCGGGCACGATCCGTCCCCGGAAACCGGCCTCCACCAAATGATGGAAGAACGGGGTGCAGTTGGCGTAGGTGATATGGCCGACGGCGAGGGTCATTCAGGATTCAGCGCAGGGGGTGCGCCCTCCGTGGAAAGATCACAGGTAAGACGGAAATTTTCATGGGCAAGAAGCTGCCCGGTAGCGAGCAGATAAGCGGTGACCGCCTGATTGTAGTCAGCGAGGGCGGCGATGTGCAACGTGCGCGCTTCGGCCAGGTCTTCCTCCCCTTCGAGAACGTCGCGGGTGGTGGCGAGGCCGACATCTTTGCGTTTGAGCAGGGTTTCCAGGCGCTCGCTGGCCAGTTGCGTCCCGAGCTGGGTGACCTCGATTTTCTTGCGGTTGACGTCGAGGTCGCGAATGGCCGAACGAATTTCAGTCCGCACTTCATCGCGCAATTGGGTCAGAAGGGAATTCTGGCTCTTGAGCAGGAAATTGACACGCTGCAGTTCCTGCCGGGCGGCGGTATTGCCGAAAGGATAGGAAAAAAGGACGCCGATTTCCCAACTGTTGAAGTCAACGTCCGAAAGATCCGAAACTGCGCCGCCGTAAGTGCCATCCAGTCCGGCATGTTGATAACTGCCTACCAGATCGAACTGCGGCAGCAGGCTGTTGCGGGCGAGGTCGCGGGCCAGACCGAGGCGTTCGATTTCCTGCAGCCGGCTCAATACGTCGGGGCGCTGCGTGAGAGCTGCGCGCACCCCCTCTTCCAGGTTGGTTTCGATGGGTTGCGCCTCCAGAGGCTCCATCGCTACATCGACCGGCTCCTGCAGGTTCAGGCGCAGGGCCAGCCGGTCGATGGCATCTTCATAGGCCCGATTGGCGTCCAGCAATTCGCGCTCGCGCAGCTGCATCCCGACCTGGGCTTCCAGAATCTCCACCGGGGCCAGAACGCCCGCTTCCACTCGCGCCCGGTTCTCTTCCAGCACCCGCTCGGCCAGCGCCACGGAGGTGCGACGGAAAGCCACCTCGTCACGAAAGCGCAAGGCCTCGAAATAGGCATTGCGGACAAGATTCAACAGGTCGAAGGCGCTCTGCCGCAAATCCTGCACGGAAAGGTTGCGATCGTAGGCGGCGAACAGGATCTCCTGCTCGGTCACAGTGCGGCCAAATCCGCGCAGCAGCGGTTGGACAAGACTTAATCGAAGAGAGCTGTCGAATGAAGGATTGAGAATCGATGACGATGAAGCAAGAGAGGAGGAAACATCCTGGTGCTGATTGTCGAAGGCAAGAATCAGTTGCCCCCCGGTCGGCACGGCTTGCACGAGAGAGAAATTGAAACGCTCGTATTCCGTTTCAAACGATCTGGTCAGGGTGGAGCCGGCGGTCAGGATGCTATTCAGCTGGTTGGCTTTGCCGGCGGCAAGGTCGGCCTGCAGAACCGGATCGTAGATGCCGAAACCGCGGCGCACCAAGGCGTCGGCGGCCTGGGTGGCGTAGGACTGCGCTTGCAGGTTGAGGTTGCGCTCCATGGCCAGGCGCTGTGCGGTGCGCAGATCGAGAGTCTGCGCACCGGCCGCGGTGGTCGCCAACAACAAAAGCATCGCAAATGCGAAAGTTATGCGCATGATCCCTCCTTACCGGGGGGCCGTCTGGCGGCTACAAAAAATCTGCATTCTTTTACCATACCAGAGAATCAGGCGCAATCGGCCATCCTCGGCTCAAGGTTTATTTTCCTGCACGCAGGGCCTCCAGACAGGAGGAAAAAGCAGCGGCAGGCGGCGCTTCCAGCCTGAGATCCTCACCGGTCACCGGATGCCTGAGCTGTAGCTGCCAGGCGTGCAGCATCAGCCGCGGGATAGCGCTGCTCCGCAGCACCTTCGGGCCCCCGTAGCGCCGGTCGCCAAGAATTGGATGCCCAGCTTCCGCCATATGCACCCGGATCTGGTGGGTGCGGCCGGTGAGAATCTGCACCTCCAGCAGGCTGGCTTCGTCGAAACCCTCCAGCAGGCGATAGCGGGTAATGGCTTCCTTGCCGCCGCAAGCGACCGATTTCATCCGATTGTCGGCCCGTCCGCGGGCAAGAAGCGAACGTATTTCTCCAGCCGCCGGCGGCTGGCCCTGGGTGAGGGCGAGATAGGTTTTCTTCGCACCGCGTCCGCCCATCGCCTCAGTCAGGCCGCGGTGCGCCCTGGGATGGATGGAGAAGAGAATAACCCCCGACGTTTCCCGGTCGAGACGCTGCGCCATGCCAATCTCCGGTTGCTGCTGGGGACGGAACGGATCGCGGAGAAATACCTGCAACGCTTCATAGAGAGTCCCCCGGTAGCGTGCAGGGGTGGGCTGGGTTTCTATCCCCGACGGTTTGTTGATGGCGAGCAAGAAACGGTCTCGGTAGAGGACATCGGTGGATTCCAGACGCCAGGGATCGAGGGAAGCTCCATCGAGGAATATTTCCACCTGTTCCCCGGCCTGGATCGGATGCGAGGCGCGGCGAATCCGGCGGCCACCGACATGCACCCCGCCCAATTCAATGATGCGCCGCACCATGGTGCGAGATAGTTCAGCCGCTTGCGTCGGGATGTATTGATCGAGACGCATCCCTGCGAATTCGGCGACGGGGAGAAAGCGGAAGGTGCGATTTTCCGACATAAAGAAAGCGCCCCTTGACAGCTCCGGAGGAGGGGGCTATCATAATTATTAAATTTATTCAACTTCTCTGGAGTGTTCGGAATCGGGCCTTGTCGTAGCGCCCAACAGCCGAAAAAAGTGCCCTTGGTCAAGACCATGGTGAGCCAGCCCACCGGGTAGTGGGACGCCTGAAATGGCATTCAGAGGGCAAACAGAAGAAAAACACAGGCCAGGGATAATACCCGACCGACACTCCAGGGTCCCATTTACAAACAGCGACACCGTGCCGTTAAATACACAAAAGCCCCATGACAGGGGCTTTTGTGTTGGTGTATTTGGTCTCTCAATCGCTTATACGGCGACGTTAACTCTTTCCCGCAGTTCTTTGCCTGTTTTGAAAAATGGAGTCTTTTTCGGCGGGATTTTGACGATATCGCCGCTTTTCGGATTCCTTGCCTCGCGACCGTCACGCACCCGGATGCTGAAGGATCCGAAGCCGCGAATTTCGACGCGACCACCGGTGACCAAAGCATCGCCGATGCTGTCGAAAATGGTATTGACGATCAATTCCGCCTCTTTTTTGTTGAGGGTACCGCTGGTAAAGGATAACCGCTCAATCAATTCACTCTTGGTCATAGCACTCCTCCTTATTCAACTCCAGACCAAAGAAACTGCAAACCAACCGGTCCCTCCCGCAGGCCGTGCCGAAGACCGCTCACGGTCTCTTGAACCAGGTAATCAATAATTTTCATTTTTTCGCGGGGCGGATAGACGACGTTGGGTTCGCCACTGATATTGCCCATCTGCGCAGCGACCGCGATCGCGTCCTGCAGGTTCCCGAGTTCATCGACAAGACCGGCCTGCATAGCCTGCCGGCCGGTAAAGATGCGGCCATCGGCAAGACTTTGAACCTTCTCCATTTCGAGCTGACGCCCTTCGCAAATGGCAGTGACGAACTGCTGATGCACATCGTCGATCACCTCCTGGAGGATCGCTCGATCCCCCTCGGACATGTCCCGCACCGGCGAAGCGATATCCTTATGATCACCGCTCTTCACCACATTCATTTGCAGACCGATTTTTTCGAGCAGGTCCTGAATATTGGCGAATTCCATGATCACCCCGATACTGCCGGTGATGGTTCCGGGATTGGCCAGAATGCGCTGCGCGGGGGCGGCAATATAGTAGCCGCCGGATGCCGCGACGGAGCCCATGGAGATTACCACCGGCTTTTGGGCAGCCGTCTTCCGGACTTCCTCATGGATCTCCTGCGACGGCCCAACTCCTCCGCCCGGCGAATCGATCCTCAAGACGATGGCCTTGATGGAGTCGTCTTTGCGGAAAAGCAGAAGATGATCAATGGTTTCCCGGGATGAGGTAATGACTCCGGTGACTTCAACCACCCCAACCTTATCGCCGAAAGCAAACTCCCGTCCGCTGAAATGAACGATGAGAAGAGCAATCGCAAAAAAGAAGAGAAAAATAACGGCGAGAATCAGCAGAGCCAGGAGAAATGGATTTTTCTTCATCATTCACAGAAAAAGGGACCCCGCCTTACGGCGGGGTCCCCTGTTTCTCCGGTGTTATTCCTCGTCCTTGTTGTCGCCGCCTGCTTTGCCCATAGCGCCTTGCAGCAGATCGCCAAAATTGGAAGTGGCTTTCTTTTGCGCGCCGAGATAAGCATCGACTTCTGCTTTTTCCTTTTGATCGGAAAGATGCTTTACAGACAGAGCGATTTTACGATCGGCGGTGTCGACATGCAGAACAACAGCTTCAAGATCGTCCCCGACCTTGGCAAAGGTCTTCGGGGAATCGATTTTCTCTTTGCTGATCTCGGAAACATGGATCAGGCCTTCGATGCCTTCTTCAACTTCGAGGAAGATGCCGAAGTCGGTTACCGAGGTCACCTGGCCGTGGATGATGGTCCCCGGGGTGTAGCGCTGGGGAATCGTCTGCCAGGGATCCTGCTGCAGCTGCTTGACACCTAGGGAGAACCGCTCGTTTTCCCGGTCGATGTTGAGCACGACGGCGCGAACGATGTCACCCTTCTTGTACAGTTCGGAGGGGTGCTTGATGCGCTTGGTCCAGGAAAGATCGGAAATATGGACCAGACCGTCGATCCCCTCGTCCACCCCGACAAAAATGCCGAAGTCGGTGAGGTTCTTCACTTGCCCTTCGATGATGGTGCCGATGGGGAATTTCTCCCCGATAACTTCCCAGGGATTGGTCTCGGCCTGTTTAAGGCCCAGAGAAATCCGGCGGTTGGGAATATCGAGCGCCAACACGAGCGAATCGACTTCGTCGCCGATATTGAGAATTTTGTTGGGATGTTTGATGCGTTTGGTCCAGCTCATTTCCGAGACATGGATGAGACCCTCGACCCCTTCTTCAAGCTCGATGAAGGCGCCATAATCGGTGAGGCTCACAACCTTGCCGCGCACCCGGGCGCTGACCGGGAATTTTTCCTCGACATCGAGCCAGGGATCGGGAGTGATCTGCTTGAGGCCAAGGGAAACCCGCTCGCGCTCACGATCGAACTTGAGGACCTTGACTTTGATTTTATCGCCCACCCCGAGAATATCCGATGGGTGGTTGACCCGTCCCCAGGACATATCGGTGATGTGCAGCAGACCATCGATGCCGCCCAGATCGATGAAGCAACCGTAATCGGTCAGGTTCTTCACCACGCCTTCGATCTCCTGCCCTTCGGTAAGGGTTTTCAGAGTATCGGCACGCTGATTCTCACGCTGTTCTTCCAGAAGAACCCGGCGGGACAGGACGATATTACCGCGCCGTTTGTTGAGCTTGATGATTTTGAACTGAAAAGTATCTCCAAGCAGCTTGTCGAGATTGCGCACCGGACGAAGGTCGACCTGTGAGCCGGGCAGAAAGGCATTGACGCCGATATCGACCGACAGACCGCCTTTGATCCGACTGACAATGCGGCCGTCCACCACTGCGCCCTCTTCCAGGGAATTCCAGATCTTCTGCCGGTCCGCCTTTTCCTTGGACAGGCCGATAAGCCCGTTTTCATTCTCCCGCCGCTCGAACAGAACATCGATCTTGTCGCCGACCTTGACATTCGGTTTTTCGCCGTCAACGGAGAATTCGCTGAGGGGAATCATCCCCTCCGACTTGTAACCGACGTCGACGACGACCGAATCAGGATTGAGCTGTACGATCGTGCCTTCGACGACATCGCCGACGTTCAACTCCCGGATGCTGCTCTCAAAAAGCTCGCTGAAACTTTGTTCTTGCTCGCCGAACTCGTCGTCGTCATCCAGTTCGGGATCGTGTTGGGTGATGCCCTTGTCTTCAACCATTCAGATGTTACCCCCTAGCGATTTTCTGTCGCCTTAGCCGACAGCATGGCGTTGAGCGGCCATGAAGGTGGACCATACCACAAGGTTATGAAAAAAACAAACCGTTATTTGGGGTTATTTGCCCTGCCAGCCAGCTTTTCCACCACCTCGTCGATTATCCAGCAAGGGGTCGAAGCACCGGCGGTAATGCCGACTTTTTCCACTCCGGGAAGCCAGGCGGGATCGATCTGCGCCGCGGTTTCCACATGACGGGTGTGGGGTTGAATTTCCCGGCAGATGCGCGCCAAACGTGTGGTGTTGGCGCTATTGTAACCGCCCACGACCAGGACGAGATCGGATTGTCGGGCGACCGTCCGCGCTTCCTCCTGACGCACCATGGTGGCGTCGCAGATGGTGTTGAAAACCCGCAGCTCCTTGCATCTGCCGAGACATGCATCGACAACCGCGCGCAGGTTCTCCTGCGATTGCGTCGTTTGCGCGAGGACCCCCATCCGCCTGCGCCGGGGGACCCGTTCCGCTTCGCCTCGCGTGGCGACAACGAAAACTTCCCCCTCGGCATAGGAAACCAGTCCCTGCACTTCCGGATGATCCTTGTCGCCGAGCAGGACTATTGTGTAGCCTTCGCGGTGCAGCAGAGCGACATGTTCCTGGGCTTTTTTAACAAATGGGCAGGTGGCATCGATGATGCTGAGCTGGCGCTCCTGAATGGAGTCGAGTTCCGTGGCGGTTACCCCGTGCGAGCGGATGATCACCGCCCCTTCCGGGATTTCCTCGACTTGCCGGATGACCGAAACACCCTTTCCGGCAAGTTTATCGACCAACTGCGGAGAGTGAATGATGGGGCCGAGAGAACAGATTTTCGAATGATGTTCGGCTGCCTCGAAGGCCATCTGGGTGGCCCGCTTGACGCCAAAGCAAAAACCGGCGCTGCGGGCGAGAATGATTTCCATGTACGCTTCGCTGGAAGAGGTAATGGCTTCAGGGCAACAAGACCCAATAGCCTGCGAAGTCTACCATTATTCTTTCGTTTTTCCTCTTTGCGCCGCGACCAACCGCAGCATTTCCGCCAAAACCTCGTCGATGCCGAGACGGGTTGAATCGATGGCAACGGCATCGGTCGCCTGGACCAGGGGGGCATGTTCCCGGGCGCTGTCGGCGGCATCGCGGGCTTCCACTTCGGCGATGGTCTGCGCCAGGTTCACTTGCAGGCCTTTTCCCCGCAGCTCCCGATATCGCCGCGCGCCCCGCTCGTCGGCGCTGGCGAGGAGAAAAAATTTGATATCGGCCTGGGGAAAAACCACTGTACCGATATCCCGCCCTTCGAGCACCACCCCCCCATGCTCGCCCATCTGTCGCTGCCGCTCGACCATGTTTTGCCGGACCACGGCGCAGGCCGAAATGCGCGAAGTCAGCAGGCTGATTTCCGGTGTGCGGATAGCGGCGGAGACATCTTCACCGTTCAGCAGGACTCGCTCCCCGTGCGCCCCCTGCAAAAAAGAAATGTCCATCTCCCGGCAAAGCCGCTCCAGGGCGGCCGGATCGGCCGGATCGATTCCGGCGCGTTGCGCCGCCAGGGCCACCGTGCGGTACATGGCGCCGGTGTCGATATTCAGATAGCCGAGTCGCTGCGCCAGCAGTTTGCTCAGCGTGCTCTTGCCGGCTCCCGAAGGTCCGTCGATGGCGATAATCAGCTCTCTGCTCATGCCGCCCCGACTCCGCTGCGCACGTGTTCCAGCAATTCCCAAAAGCCGGGGAAGGACGTGGCCGTACAGGCGGTATCATCGATGGTCACAGCGGCGGCCGCGCCCAGGGCCGCGACGGCCAGACTCATGGCGATGCGGTGATCGCCGGAAGAGGAAACCTTGCCGCCGCCGAGTTGTTCGACACCGGTGATGATCATGCCGTCCGCCTGCGGTTCGACCCGCGCCCCGAGCGTGGCGAGACCGGCGGTAATGGTCTCGATGCGGTCGGTTTCTTTGACCCGCAGTTCGCGGGCGTCGCGAATCACCGTACGCCCTTCGGCGCGGGCGGCGGCGACCGCCACCACCGGAAACTCGTCAATGGCCCGGGGCACGACGGAACCGCCGATCTCGATCCCTTTGAGCGTGCTGCTTTTTACCAGGATATCGGCCACCGGCTCCCCGGCCAATTCCCGCTGATTCTTCAGTTCGATAAAGCCGCCCATCTCCTGCAGGATATCGATAATCCCGCTGCGGGTGGGATTCACCCCGACATTGCGCACCAGAAGTTCGGCGCCCGGGGTGATCAAAGCGGCGACAAGAAAGAAGGCGGCGGAGGAGATATCGCCGGGGACGAAGACTTCCCGCCCCTCCAACCGGGGCCGTCCCTGAAGCGCAACGCCCCCCGCGAAGGGACGTACGTCGGCGCCGAAATACCTCAGCATGCGTTCGCTGTGATCGCGGGAGAGGTGCGGTTCGCGCACCTCGGTCCGGCCCTCTGCATACAGGCCGGCCAGCAAAATGGCCGATTTCACCTGAGCGCTGGCGATCAGTGACTCGTAGCTGGTTGGCCGCAGCCCGCCCCCCTGTATCGCCAGCGGCGCAAGATCGTCGCCACGGCGTCCCCAGATGCGCGCGCCCATCGTCGTCAGCGGGGCAACCACCCGCTTCATCGGCCGCTTGCGCAGGTACTGATCGCCGGTGAGGACGGAGAAAAATTTCTGGCCGGCAAGCAGACCGGTCATCAGACGAATCGTCGTTCCCGAGTTGCCGCAGTCGAGCACATCCCCCGGCTCGTGGAGCCCATCCAATCCCTTGCCATGGATCTTCAGCACACCGCCGGCAAGCTCTTCAACGGTTATCCCCATGGCGCGAAACGCCCGCAGGGTGGCGTGGTTATCCTCCCCGTGCAGGAAACCGTGCACCATGGTGGTTCCCTCGGCCAGGGCGCCGAGCATGATCGAACGATGGGAAATCGATTTGTCGCCGGGAATTGAAATTTCGCCGCGCAGGCCGCGGGCGGGGTGGACGGTACGTGTTTCGGACATGGTTGTTCCTTATGGTCATGAATCGCCCACCAGGGGCGGGCCCAGGGCCAGCTCCTACAAAATGGCGTCGCGGCTCTTTTTCGAGCGCAGGAAAAACTCGAACAGACGCTCGCCATCGCCTCGCCGGACGTCTTCTTTCAGTTCAGCGAAGAAAACTTCGAAGCGTTCCATCATCTCCAGCAGAGCTTCGCGATTGCTGGCGGCGATGTCTCGCCACATGGTGGGATCGGAAGAAGCGATACGGGTGAAATCGCGAAAACCCCCGGCCGAATATTCGAGAATATTCTCCTCGTAGCGGTCATAGGAGCCGACGGCATTGACCAGTGAATAGGCGACCATATGCGGCAGATGGCTGATCGCCGCCAGAATACGGTCGTGTTTCTCCACTGCCATGACCACCACCTCGCTGCCGGCCGTCCGCCACATCCGCCGCACCAAATCCAAGGCTTGCGCATCGGTGCGCGCGGTGGGGGTGAGAATGCATCGTCGATCCCGATACAAGGTGGGGAAAGCGGCCTCGGCGCCGCTTTTTTCCGTTCCGGCGATCGGATGCCCGGGGACAAAATGAATGCCGGGAGACAACAGCGGCTCAATGCCGCGCACCACGTCCCCTTTGACGCTGCCGCCATCGGTCAATATCGCCCCGGGTTTCAAATGCGGCATGATGGCGGCGGCGATAGCTCCCAGAGTGCGAACCGGCGTGGCGAGAAAAACGACGTCGGCGCCCTGGCAACCTGCCACCGGATCGGTGGCGATGCGATCGACCACCCCGAGCGCCAAGGCCTTTTCCAGATTGTCCCGTCCCCGGCCGATGCCGACGACCTCGCCCACCACCCCGGCGGCTTTCAGAGCCAGCGCCAGAGAGCCGCCGATGAGGCCGACGCCAACCACTGCCAGGCGCGGGATATAAAGCTCGGCCGAATGCATCTTATCTGCGCCCATTACGTCGATTTTGCCGGGGGGAAGCGTAGCACTCTTCAAATTCTGGCTTTCGGATATGAACCCAGCACCTTGAGGAACTGGCAATAGGTTTTCAACTCGTCGATGGCTTCGCGGACATTGGTTTCTTCGACATGCCCTTCCATGTCAAGGAAAAAGATGTATTCCCAGACTTTCGTCTTCATCGGCCGGCTTTCGATTTTGGATAGATTGACACCGCGCTGGCTGAACGGTTCCAGCATCCGGTAAAGAATGCCCGGTTCGTCGCGGACGCTGAACATCACCGAGGTCTTGTCACGCCCGCTGCGTGCCGGAGAACGGCTGCCGATAACCAGAAAGCGGGTGAAGTTGCTGGTGTTGTCCTCGATTTTCTCCTTGACCGTCCGCAGCCCATAAAGGGAGGCCGCCATCTCGCTGGCAATGGCGGCGGCGGTCTCGTCCTCGGCGGCCATCTGCGCCGCCAGGGCGGTGCTGCCGACATCGATCAAGGGAATGTCGGGAACGTTTTCCTCCAGCCACTTGCGACACTGGGCCAGCGGCTGGGGATGGGAGAGGATTTTCTTCACTTCCGTCAGCTGCCCGCTGCGGGAAAGGAGAAAATGAGAGATTTGCAGCAGAACCTCGGCACTGATCTGGAGTTCGGATTCCATGAACATGTCGAGCGTATGCGAAACGACGCCCTCGGTGGAATTCTCCACCGGAACGACCCCGTAATGGACGCGCCCGCGCCTGACCTCGTC
This sequence comes from Desulfuromonadales bacterium, assembly GCA_041677125.1. Lineage (GTDB taxonomy): Bacteria > Desulfobacterota > Desulfuromonadia > Desulfuromonadales > JACZKF01 > JBAYQP01. The sequence goes on from JBAYQP010000005.1 coordinate 75,213, forward strand.
GAAAATCGCGGGAATGCTCTTCTGCGGCACCAGTTGGGCGGAGAAGCCGAACTGTTGCATGGCGGCAACGTGGGTGAAGGTCCCCTGCGGTCCGAGGAAAGCCACCTTCATCGGCTGTTCCAGGGCCAGGGAAGCGGAGATAATCTCGCGGAAAACCCGGCGGATGGCCTCGGTGGGAAACGGTCCGGGATTGCTGGCCGTCAATCGTTCGTAAATCGCCTGCTCCCGGCTGGGAACATAGAAGTCCTGGTTGTGTCCGGACTTGGCCCGTCCAACCTCGATAACCACCTGCGCCCGCTGGTTCAGCAGGTCGAGAATCTGGTCGTCCAGACTGTCGATCCGCTGCCGCAGTTCGCCAAGATCTTTTTTACGCATCCGGCTCATCCTTTGCCCGTTGGGAGCCGGAAATGTAGCCCATCCGGGGGTAAAAAGCAAGACGACCCAAATGATCTATTGCACAGCCGGGCGGGGCAAAATCCAAATTGCCTTTCCACCATTTCCTCGTTAAACTGCACGCCATTAATCTGCAAAGGAGTTCGGAAATGGCGATAGCGGAAAAGGTTAAAAGCAGCATTCAGGGTTCCTCGTGGATCCGCAAGATGTTCGAAGAGGGGGCCAAACTGCGGCAGTTGCATGGCGCGGAGAACGTCTTCGACTTCACCCTCGGCAACCCCTCGGTGGAGCCGCCGGAAGCTTTTCGGCGGGAGTTGCGTCGCCTGGCCGATGCGCCGGTTGCCGGCATGCACCGGTACATGAGCAACGCCGGCTACGAAGAGACGCGGGCGGCGATCGCGGCAATCATCGCCGAGCGCTCCGGTCGACCGGTTGCGGCCAGGCATGTCCTGATGACCTGCGGCGCCGGCGGAGCGATCAACGTTGCCCTGAAGACGATCCTCAACCCCGGGGATGAGGTGATCATCCTCGCCCCCTATTTCGTCGAATACAAGTTTTACATCGACAACCATGGCGGGGTCAGCCGCGAGGTGTGGACCGACCGGGAAACCTTTCAAATCGATGTTCCCGCCATCGAGCAGGCGATCGGTCCGCAAACCCGGGCGCTTATCGTCAACTCACCGAACAATCCGACGGGAGTCATCTATCCGGAGGAAGCCCTGCGCTCCCTCGGGGAAATGCTGGAGCGCAAAGAGCGTGAACTGGGACGGCGGATCTATGTCATTTCCGACGAACCGTACGCCCGCCTGGCCTTTGACGGGCAGAGGGCGCCGGCCATTTTTGCCTCGGTCCGCAACGCGATTATCGCCACGTCCCATTCGAAGGATCTGGCATTGCCCGGCGAACGCATCGGTTATCTGGCGGCAAATCCTGCGATGGAGGACGTAGATCTATTCATGGAAGGGGCGGTTTTCTGTAACCGGGTGCTCGGTTTCGTCAACGCTCCGGCGCTGATGCAGCGTCTGATAACCGGTTTGCAGCGGGAGAGTGTGGATATCGGCGAATACCAGGAAAAGCGGGATCTCCTGTACGATCATCTCGGCAAACTTGGTTTTCGCATGGTGAAGCCGGGAGGCGGCTTCTATCTCTTCCCGCAGTCGCCGCTGGCGGACGATATCGCCTTTGTCCGGCAGGCGCAGCAACACAATATTCTCCTCGTCCCCGGGGCCGGTTTCGGCGCCCCCGGTTTTTTCCGCATCGCCTACTGCATCGACATGGCGACAATCCGCCGCAGCTTGCCGGCCTGGGAGCGGCTGGCGCAGGCCGTCAAGCTCCCGCCGGCATAGCCCCGGAAGACGCAAAAGGTGGCGCGGGCGCGCCGATGTCCACGGCATCGGCGCTGCGCCGCCAGTCCCGGATGCGCAACTGTACCGAGGATCTGTCGCGCCACTCGTTGATCCCAGGGGTAAAAAGAAGATCGATATCCCCCTGCAGTTCCGTCATCCGCTCCGCCATGCCGAAGGCGATGCACGGAAAGCTGTAACCGTCCTGCCGGGCAACAAAGCGAAGGTGGTTCTGCCCGACCGTTTTGATTTGGCTGATCTTCACCCCGAGGGCGACATAAGCCGGCTCCGGATTCCCGGCGCCGAAAGGCGCCAGCACAACAAGTTCCCGCACCTTCGCTTCGGTGATCTCCTCGAACAGGATTTCGCCGTCGTGCAGAATGCGCGGCAACAGATCCTCTTCGGTCAGAACTTCCCGGGCCACTTGTTCAAAGGCGGTGGCGAAAGCCGACACATTCTCTTCATCGATGGTCAGCCCGGCGGCGCAGGCGTGGCCGCCAAAGCCTTTCAGATGCGCGGCGCAGCTCTGAAGCGCCCGATAAAGGTGAAATCCGGCGATGGCCCGCGCCGAACCCTTGCCCAACCCGTCCGCCAGGGCAATCAGCACCGCCGGTCGATGGTAGCGCTCCACCAGTCGGCTGGCAACGATCCCGATCACCCCGGAATGCCAGCGGGAATCGGCCAGAACGATGGTTCGCGCCCCCCCTTCCCCGGCCTCCAGGCGCTCTATCGCCTGACTCAATGTCTCCTTTTCAATCCGCTGCCGCTCCTGGTTGAAACCGTCGAGCTGTTCGGCGATCGCTTTTGCCCTCTCCTGTTCCCGGGTCAACAGAAGGTCGACGCCAAGAGCGGCATCCTCCAGCCTGCCGACGGCGTTCAAACGCGGTGCGAGACGGAAACCGACAACTCCGCAAGTGACCTCCCGCACTGCGGCAACCTCTTTCAATGCCGCAATTCCCGGACGCTCGCCGCCGGCGAGCACCGCCAGTCCGGCGCGGGTCAGCAGCCGGTTCACCCCTTTCAAAGGGACCACATCGGCGATGGTGCCCAAGGCGACCAGATCGAGCCAGCGACGCAGGTCGGGCTCGGGGCGGCAGGTGAACGCGCCGCTCTCCCGCAGCGTTTTGCGCAAGGCGACAAGAAGGAAGAAAGCCACCCCGACTCCCGCCAGTTCGGCAAAGGGGAAAGCACTTCCGGGCAGGGCCGGATGCACGATGGCGGTGGCCGGAGGCAGGTGGGCGGGGGGTTGATGATGGTCGGTGATAATCAAATCGATGCCGAGCTCGGTGGCGAGTTGCGCTTCGGCGGCGGCGGAAACCCCGCAATCGACGGAGACGACGACCCGGGCGCCAGCGGCGGCCGCCGAACGCAACGCCACGGCGGACAAACCGTAGCCATCCCGCAGGCGCAGAGGAATATGATAATCGACCCGGGCGCCGAAGGCGCGCAGAACCTCCGTCAGCAGGGTGGCGCCGGTGATGCCGTCCACGTCGTAATCGCCATGCACCGAAATCGCCTCACCCTGGGCAATTGCGCTCGCCAGGCGCACCGTTGCCGCCTCAATCCCCGGCATGAGAAACGGATCGGGGAGCGCCGCCAAGCGACCAGAGATAAATTCGCGCCCCTCCTCCACCGAGGAAATGCCCCGCAACAGCAAAGCACGGCCGGCCAGGTTGGATAAACCGAGATCGGCGCAGAGGCGGGATAAATGGTCAAGGCTCCCCTCTTCACCCCGCAACAGCCACCGCCGGCGGCATACAGATATCATTTTACCCCCTGCGCTGTTCCCCCGCCCTGCACCAAATTGGTAAGGAGGGAACGGGTCTGAAACCTACAAGTGAAGTAGAGCGACACGACAACGATTGGATGAGCGGCGCATTTCATGCGCATAAAAAAACCCCGAACCACAAGGGCGGTCCGGGGCTGATGGCCTTTATTTGCCTGTGGGGCCAGAAGCCCCCGGGCCGCCGGGAACTTGTGGATGGGTGCGAAGAAATTCCATCTCGCCGCGGATCTGTTCCGCGCCGGGGCCGCTCGGATTCAGTTGCAGAAAGCGCTCCCACGCCTCGATGGCGCGGGGATAATCGTTCAGATCATAGCGATATACCACGCCGAGATTGAACAGGCTCTGCATGTGCGAGGGATTGATACGATTGGCCTTTTCGAAGTTATCCACCGCCCGGTCGAACCAGCCGAGTTGACGGTACATAACGCCCTGATCGGTGAGAACGTCGGGATCGTTGGGATCAAGCGCCAGCGCCTTATCATAAGCTTCCACAGCTTTGGCCGCTTGTTGCGAATCGAAATAGGTGTGCCCCAACTGCACCCAGGCGCTTCTGTTTGCGGGGTCCTTGGCCACCAGGCCCTCAAGAAGGCGGATTTTCTCCTGGTAATTGACGGCCGGCGCTTGGGCGGGCGCCTGGGCAGTTAGCGCCCCGCCCTTGCCCCGACCACCTTTACTGATCAGAATGCCGAGCAAAAGCCCAATGACCAAGGCGACGGCAATCAGGAGCACCGATTCTTTTTTCATGAGGTAACTCCTTTTGTCGGAACAGTTTCCTTCTTGCTTTTATGCGTCTCCCAGAAGAGCAGCACCGGACTGGCGATGAAAATCGAGCTGTAGGTGCCGACGACAATGCCGACCAGCAGGGCGAAAGCGAAATTGTGGATGACCCCGCCGCCGAAAATGAACAGGGCGAATACGACCAGCAATGTCGTTCCCGAAGTAAGAATGGTGCGGGAAAGGGTTTCATTGATACTGCGATTGACTATGGCGGAGAAACTGTGCTGGGACATCTTCCCCAAATTCTCGCGAATCCGGTCATAAATGATGATGGTGTCGTTCAGAGAATATCCGATGATCGCCAGAAATGCGGCAATAATCGGCAGATCGATTTCCCTGTTGGTTAGCGCAAAAGCGCCGAGCGTAATCAGCACGTCGTGCAGGATGGCGATGATCGAACCGACGGCGAAGCGAAATTCGAAGCGCCAGGTAACGTAGATCAGAATGCCGATCATGGCATAAATTACGGCAAGCAGGCCCTTCTGCCGCAAATCTTTGCCGGCCTGCGGTCCGACCATTTCGCTACGGCGGATCTCGACTTTTCCTTCCCCGTAGGCTGTTTCCAGAGCCGCTTGAACCTTCTGCGACATCCCCTGGAGGCCCAAACTCGCCTCTTGGGCGCGAAGCAGAAACTCCCGCGGCGCATCGCCGAACTGCTGTACGACGATATTGGCCAACGCCAGCGGCTCCAGCGCGTCTTTGATTTCAGCGGCAGTGGTCGCTTCGGTAAACTGGATCTGAATCAGTGTCCCGCCGGCGAAGTCGATGCCGTAATTGGGTCCACGGACGAGCAGGAAGGCCATGCCGACAACGATCAGCACCAGGGAGAGGAGCAGTGTAATCTTGCGCTTGCCGACGAAATCGAGATTTATATCTGGTCTGATGAATTGCATTCGCGTCTCCTCATATACTCAGTCGTTTTACGGGACGACGGTCCAGGAAGAAGTCGAAGATCGTCCTGGAGACGAAAATGGCGGTGAACAGCGAGGCGATGATCCCTACCGACAGGGTGACCGCAAAACCTTTCACCGGCCCGGTGCCAAACTGGAAAAGGACCAGGGCGGCGATGAGGGTGGTGACATTGGCGTCGACAATGGTGAGAAAAGCCTTGCTGAAACCGGCGTCGAGAGCCGCCCGGGCAGTTTTGCCAAGGTGGAGTTCCTCCCGAATCCGTTCAAAAATAAGAACGTTGGCATCCACGGCCATGCCGAGAGTCAGGACGATGCCGCCGATGCCGGGCAGGGTCAGACTCGCCTTGAACAGCGACAGCAAGGCGAGGATAAAAATCAGGTTGAGCACCAGGGCGACATTGGCCACCAGTCCGGAAAGCCGATAGTAAATCCCCATGGCCAGAACCACGAGAAGGCCGCCGATCATGACCGACAGGATGCCCTGCTGAATGGAATCGCGCCCGAGGGAAGGTCCTACGGTGCGGTCTTCGAGAATGTTGACCGGCGCCGGCAGGGAACCGGCGCGCAGAACGATGGCCAGATCGGTCGCTTCCTGCTCGGTGAAGGAGCCAGAAATCTGTGCGCTGCCGCCGGAGATGCGCTCGCGTATGACCGGCGCCGAGTAGACGGTGTCATCCAGAACAATGGCCATGCGCTTGCCGACGTTGGCGGCGGTGATCTGGTCAAAGCGCTTCGCGCCGATGGCGTTGAAATCGATCGCCACATAAGGCTCGTTGAACCGGGTGTCGATCCGCACCTGCGCATCGGCCAGTTGATCGCCGGTAAGGATGGTTTTTTCCTGAACGACAATCGGGTTTTCGCTAATGGCGCCGGTGCGCGGGTCGATCCGACGCTCGTACAGAACCTGGGTATCGACCGGTTGGGTTCCCCGCAAAGCCTCCTGGGGATCCACATCCGCCACCATCTTGAACTCCAGCCGGGCGGTTTTTCCCAGCAAATCTATGGCCCGCTGCGGATCCTTGATCCCGGGGAGCTGAACCAGAATCCGGTTATCGCTCTGGCGCTGCAGCGTCGGTTCGCTGACCCCGAATTGATCGATCCGGTTGCGCATCGTCTCCAGCGCCTGGCGCACCGCATAATCCCTGGTCGCCTCGGCCTCGCTTTCGCTCAGCCGATACCGCTTGGCCAGGAAATTACCTTCCTCACTGGTTTGGGCCGCAACCAGAGAAGGAAAGTTCTCCCGCATCAACGCATCGACCCTGGTCGCGGCTTGCTGATCATAAACGGTAATCGCCAGATCGTTGGCGCCGGAACGGCTGATCCGCTTGAAAACAATATCTTTTTCGCGCAGGAGGTTTTCCATTTGATCGACGATGGAATCAACCCGGCTCTCCACCGCTTTTTCCACATCGACTCCGAGCACCAGGTGCATCCCACCCTGCAGGTCGAGGCCGAGATGAATGGGATCGAAAGTCTTGCTCCACCAGGCGGGAATACTTTGCGGGAAAAAGGTGGGGGCAAGGGAAACCAGTGCGAAGGCCAGAAGAGACAGGACCAGCAGCCCTCGCCATCGGATACTTTTGGACATAGCTGAGTGAACTCCTTTCGGGGTTAAACCCGGACGGCCTGGAAAATGCCTTCAGCCGAACCAACCAGCCAACGATCAGGCTTCTTGCTTGGTGCCGACCACCGAAGAACGATTGACCTTCACCTTGACCCCCGTGGCGATTTCGATCAGGACGATCGAATCTTGCAGGGCCGCGATTTTTCCATGCAGGCCGCCGGCAGTCACCACCTGGTCGCCGATTTTAAGGCTGTCGATCAATTCGCGATGCTGTTTGGCTCTCTTCTGCTGCGGACGAATCAGCAAAAAGTAGAAGATGGCGAACATGATCACCAGCATGATGATCCCTTCGTACCCGGGACGCTCCTGTCCACCGGCGGGGCTGCCGGCCATGGCGAAAGCTTCGGAAATGCCGAATAAATTCATAATGATCTCCTTGGTGAAAAAAACATTGCGAACGAAATGCGGGGGTTGTGTCCGTCAGTGCTCCAGTAGTTCTGAAACAGCGCCCTGGTGGCGCTTACTGTAGAAATTTTCTCGAAAGCGCGCAAAGTCGCCGGCCGCGATGGCATCGCGCGCCTCGGCCATCAGCTGCAGATAGTAATGCAGGTTGTGCTGCGTATTGAGCATCGAGGCGAGAATCTCCTGACTCTGATAAAGATGCCGCAGATAGGCCCGACTGTAATGGCGGCAGACATAACAGCCGCACTCCGGATCGATGGGCTGCGGATCGTCGATGTAGCGCGCCTGCTTGATGCTGAGTCGGCCGAAGCTGGTGAAAAGCACACCGTTGCGGGCATTGCGCGTGGGCATAACGCAATCGAACATGTCCACCCCGCGCCAGATGCCCTCGATCAGATTTTCCGGCGTGCCCACCCCCATGACGTAGCGCGGACTATCGGCCGGCAAAAGCGGCAGGGTGGCTTCCATCATCCGGTACATCAGCTCGGCGTCCTCTCCCACGGAAAGCCCCCCCAGGGCGTAGCCTTCGAAACCGATATTCAGCAACTCGGCGGCACTGGCGGCCCGCAGATCCGGATGCATTCCCCCCTGGACGATGCCGAACAACGCCGCGCCATCGTCCTGTCGCCGGGTCTTCCGGCAACGCTCTGCCCAGCGACCGGAACGCGCGGTGGATGCCACGACATAATCCCGGCTGGCGGGATAGGGGATGCACTCATCAAAGGCCATGATGATATCGGCGCCCAACGCCTCCTGCACCGCGATCGACGACTCCGGAGTCAGCAGATGCCGCGAACCGTCCAGGTGGGAGCTGAATTCCACCCCTTCTTCACTGATCTTCCGCCGGTCGCCCAGGCTGAAAACCTGAAAACCGCCCGAATCGGTGAGGATGGGTCCGTCCCAGTGCATGAAACGGTGCAGCCCGCCAAACTGCCGGACCAGTTCGTGACCGGGCCGCAGGTAGAGGTGATAGGTGTTGGCCAACAGGATTTGGGTGCCGACTTCCCGCAAGGTTTCGGGCAGCATCGCCTTTACCGTGCCCTGGGTGCCGACAGGCATGAAGACCGGCGTTTCGATGGTCCCCCGGCGACAAACGATCCTGCCGCGCCGGGCCTGCGACCGGCTGTCCTTATTTAAAAGAGCAAAGTTGAAAGCCATCGATTTCTATCTGCGATCCGCTGCCGAGCTTCTTTCCCATGCAGCATTAGAGAACCAGCATGCAGTCGCCGTAGCTGAAAAATCGAAAATTTTCCTGAACCGCCTGCCGATAAGCATCCAGCACGAAATCCCGCCCGGCAAACGCCGCCACCAGCATGAGCAAGGTCGAACAGGGAAGATGAAAATTGGTGATCAGGGCATCGATCACCCGAAATTCGAAACCCGGATAGATGAAAAGATCGGTTGTGCCGCCACCGGCGACCACACGTCCATCCGCAGCAACCGCATACTCCAGGGTGCGCGCCACCGTCGTGCCGAGGGCAAAAACCCGTCGTCCCTGCTCTTTGGCCCGGTTGACGGCGGCGGCGGTCTCCAGCGGGATATCGAAGACCTCGGCATGCATTCGATGCTGCCGCACGTCATCGACCCGCACGGGCAGAAAAGTGCCCAGACCAACGTGCAATGTCAGGGGGAGGATGTTCACACCCGCCGCCCGCAAAGCGTCAAGCAAGGCTTCGGTGAAGTGAAGACCCGCCGTCGGCGCCGCCACCGCCCCCGGCTGCCGAGCGAAAACGGTCTGGTATCGCTCACGGTCGAGGGGTTCGTCCGTTCTTCGAATGTAGGGCGGCAGCGGAATATGCCCGGTGCGCTCAAGCGCCTGACGAAAATCGCCAGCGCAACGGAAGCGAACGACCCGGTAGGAAGGCTCCTCCTCTGCCAGAACTGTCCCCTCGATTTCGCCGAGAAGCAGTCGGCAACCGACCCGCGCCGGTTTGGAACAACGGGTGAGGCAGGTCCAGACCTCTTCTTCGCCGGGATGCCGGCGGACGAGAAAAATCTCGATTTTTCCGCCCGACTCCTTCTGCCCCTGCAAACGAGCGGGAATAACCCGTGTATCGTTGATCACCAGCAAATCGCCGGACGTGAAACAACTGGCAATTTCGGGAAAATTTCGCCTCTCCACCGAACGCGACCGACGCCGCAGAACCATGAGCCGGGAGTCTTCACGAGCAGGGGCGGGGAACTGGGCTATCTGCTCCGGGGGCAGATCGAAGGAATAATTGCTCAGGCGCGTCACACCGGACGGTTCCGCCGAGCCGCGAAAAGAGCTTGCAAGTGGATCACAATTATAAGATAAAGTCAATTATCTTCGCCCCCTTAGCGGCGCACCAGGTAAATCGTGAGCAAGCCGCAAAGCATGGCTGCCAACCCCGACAGGCGAAGGGTGAGATCAGGAATGACCACGATATGCCGGAGTAGATTCTTGACTTTTTTCGGGGAAGGAACCAGGGGATCCCCTCGATGACCAGAACCAAACCGAGTAGTGTCGTCAAAAGCTCCATCTGCTCCCACATTCAGCCCCAAATGCCACTGGCAGATTTATTGCAGACCGCATGGGGTTTGCTGAAAGGCAGCGCATCTTAGAACATGGCTTCCCCCCTGTCAAGAGAAGGACGTCGTCGAAAAGCAGCCCCATTGACGCTCCGAAACTGGCGGCCGAGATTGCCAAATCGGTCATTTCATTCGACCCGACTGTCGTCGCAGCTTTTCTGGCGATTTATCGAAATTTCGCTGCGGAAGAGGGGGAAAGACTGGCGGGGTAAGGATCCGTTCCGAACTTATTTTTTTTGTTCTGTCCGACCCGTCTTTTCCGATCCCGGCCCAAGAAGCACTTTCCCCTCCTCCATCCTTCCGCAAGTCCGCAAGGCCTGCAGAACCTCCCGCCGATTTTCCGGCAGATGCCAGAGCAAAAGCGCTTTTTGCAGCCGTCGTTCCTGCGCGGAGCGGGGAACGTGGACCGGCTCACCGGTTAACGGATCGTGTCCGGTGAAATAGATGCAGGTGGCCAGCGTGCCGGGTGTGGGAGTGAACTCCTGCACCTGTTCCACCCGCAACCGATGCCGATGAAGAAATAAAGCGGTCTCGACCATGTCGTCGAGAGTGGTTCCGGGGTGGGCGGCCATCAGATAGGGGACTACCGCCTGGCGTCGCTCAAGCAGCCGGCTTTGCGCCCGAAACCACTCAAGGAAGGCGGCAAAGACCGGAGCATCGGGCTTGCGCATGATTTTCGTTGCCCGTTCGCCGATCGCCTCCGGCGCCACCTTGAGCAAACCGCCGACATGGTGTTTAAGAAGGGTTGCGAAATATTCCGGTTGCTGGTCGAGAAGATCGTAACGGATGCCGGAGGCGACGAAAACGTGGCGCACTCCCGGCCGCCGACGAATATGTTCCAGCAGGCGAACGGCGCGGGCATTGTCGGTCCGCAGATGCGGACAGGAACGGGGATGCAGGCAACTGCCCCGGCGGCAGGGATTGCCGGCCGGCTGCGGCCGACCGCAGGAAAGTCCGTACATGTTGGCGGTCGGACCGCCGACATCGGTGATGGTTCCGCGGAACCCCGGCCGCGCCGCCATGCGGTCTATCTCGGCCACGATGCTGTCTTCGGATCGCGATTGGATGTACTTGCCTTGATGCTGGGTAATGGCGCAAAAGGCGCAGCCGCCGAAACATCCACGGTGGGTGGTTACGGAAAAACGGATTTGTTCGAAGGCGGGCACCGGCTCCCGGTAGCCGGGGTGGGGCAGACGGGTGAAGGGCAGAGCGTACAGCCGGTCCAGGCCCTCTTCCGGCAGCGGCAACGCCGGCGGATTCACCACCACATGTCGATTGCCATGTTGCTGGGCAAGAGTTTTGCCGCAAAAAGGATCGGCCTCGGCGGCGGCCAGACGAAAAGCGGCGCCGAAGGCCTCCTGATCGGTTGCCACCTCTTCGAAAGAAGGAAGGCGGACGGCGGGTTCCGGCGGCGGCGCCAGATAGGCGGTGCCGCGAATGTCGCGCAGTGTGGCAACAGATTCGCCGGCGGCGGCGCGCCGGGCGATTTCCAGCAGCGGCGCCTCCCCCATGCCGAACACGAGAAGGTCCGCCTTGCTGTCGACCAGAATCGAGCGGCGAACGGCATCGTCCCAGTAGTCGTAATGCGCCAACCGGCGCAGACTCGCCTCGATGCCGCCGATGACCACCGGCAGACCTTTGAAGGCGCCCTTGACCGCCGCCGTATAGGCGATAACCGCGCGATTGGGGCGGGCGCCGGCTTTGCCGCCGGGGGTGTAGGCGTCGTTGCGGCGAATTTTGCGCGCCGCCGTATAGTGATTGACCATGGAGTCCATGGCCCCCGACGAAATGGCGGCAAAAAGGCGCGGGCGTCCCATGCCCCTCAATGCGTCCGGATGGCGCCAGTCGGGCTGGGCGAGAATTCCGACCCGATAGCCTTCGGCCTCCAGCAACCGGGCGAGCAGAGGGACGCCGAAAGCGGGATGATCGATATAGGCGTCTCCGGAGACGAAAAGAACATCCAGTTCCGCCCAACCCCGCGCCGCCATTTCCGGACGGCAGGTGGGAAGAAATGCGCGGGAAGTTTTCACGGGAATAAGGGCAGAGCCTCCAGACCGGTGCTTTCCGGCAGGTCCAGTAAAATGTTGAGGTTTTGCACCGCCTGGCCGGCCGCGCCCTTGACCAGATTATCGATGGCGGCAATAACGATCACCCGTCCGGTGCGGGGATCTCCGACAACGCCCAGGTCGCAGAAGTTGCTCCCTCTCACCTGGGCGACGTTGGGCAAGCTGCCGACCGGGTGGACGCGAACGAACGGCTCCTGGCCATAGAAATCGCGAAAGAGGCCATTCAACTCGGCGGTTTCCAGCTGCTCTTTCATATTGGCGTAGCAGGTGGAGAGAATACCTCGGTTGACCGGCAGCAAATGCGGGGTGAAGCTGATCGTCACCGGCGCGCCGGCCAGATCGCCGAGGGTCTGTTCGATCTCCGGGGTGTGCCGGTGGCTGGCGACGCCATAGGCCTTGAATCCCTCGTTGACTTCGCAGAACATGCTGCCCAGGCTGGCCGAGCGCCCGGCGCCGCTGGTTCCGGATTTGCTGTCGATGACCAGGGTGGCCGGATCGATCAGGCCCTTTTTCAGCAGAGGCGCCAAAGCCAGGGCGACGCTGGTCGGATAACAGCCTGGATTGGCGACCAACCGGCACCCCCGAATGCGCTCCCGGTAGATTTCCGGCAGGCCGTAGGCGGCTTCGGCGAGCAACTGCGGACTGCCGTGCGTGCCGTACCAGGTGGCGTAAACCTCGGCGCTGCGCAGCCGGTAATCGGCGGAAAGATCGATCACTCGCCGCCCCGCCTGCAGCAGATCGGGAATGATCTCCATCGCCGTCTGATGCGGAAGAGCGGTGAACACAATTTCGGCGCGATCGGCGATCGCCTTGGCGTCCGCCGCTTCACAGACCAGATCGAGCCGATTCAGCAGGGATGGAAAAATAGCAGTGATATGCTGCCCGGCGTGCTGCCGGGCGGTAACGCAGGTGATTTCCACCTGCGGATGACCGGCCAACAGGCGCAAGAGTTCCACCCCGGTATAACCGCTGGCGCCGACGACGGCAACCTTGACCATGCTTTTACCTCCCGAGAAGCAAAAAAGGGAAACCCGAGGGTTTCCCTTTTTCCTTGCCGTATTTCCATGCCGATTCGATCGGCAACCGATTAACGCTTGGAGAACTGGAAGCTCCGGCGGGCCGCAGCCTTGCCGTATTTCTTGCGTTCTTTGATGCGGCTGTCACGGGTAATGAAGCCCGCTTTCTTGAGCATTCCGCGAAACTCGGTGTTGACCTCAAGAAGAGCCTTGGTGATCCCGTGCTTGATCGCCCCGGCCTGACCGGAAGGACCGCCACCGGCGACATTGATAAAAATATCGAATTTACCCATATTTTCGGTCAATTCGAGGGGCTGGCGAATAACCATTTTCGAGGTTTCGCGCCCGAAGTACTCATCGATGGGGCGTTTGTTGACGGTGATGTTCCCCACTCCAGGCTTGAGCCAGACCCGGGCCACCGACGTTTTTCTTTTCCCGGTTGCGTAGAACTTTTGTTCGGCCATCTTAATCTCCTGCTTTCTTAAAAGGTCAGCGGCTTGGGCTGCTGGGCTTCATGGGGATGATCGGATCCGGCGTAAACCTTGAGTTTTTTAAACATCTGCCGGCCGAGCTTGTTTTTCGGCAACATCCCTTTGACGGCCTTCTGGATCACCTGCTCCGGCTTCTTTTCAAGAAGTTTCTCGGCGGTGACCGACTTCAGGCCGCCAGGAAAACCGGAGTGATGATGATACATCTTGTCCGCCAACTTGTTACCCGTCAGCTTGACCTTTTCGGCATTCAGGACGATAACAAAATCTCCGGCATCGACGCTGGGGGAGTAGATGGGCTTGTGCTTGCCCCGCAAAACATGGGCGATCTGGGTCGCGGCGCGACCGAGAACCAGCCCATCGAGATCGATGACATACCAGTTTTTCTTGATGTCGGAAGGTGAGGCGACTTGCGTACTCATGAAATGTAATATCCTCTCTAAACTTGATCTGCGATAGTTACGGGGCTCACAGAAGGTGAGAAGTTATCCGAAGGCGGTTACGATGTCAAGAAGATTTTTGAATGAAATCAGCCTCAATCCACTCCTGTCGCCGTTTGGCCGGCGCTGCCTTCCGCTGCGGGCGCAGCGTACCAGACCTCCATCAGGCATAGCCCCTGCGGCGGAGCGGTAACGCCGGCATCGACGCGTTTTCCCGCCGATAAAAGCTGGGGGATGTCGGTCCACAGACGCTTCCCCTGACCGACCTCCACCAAAGTGCCGACCATGATCCGCACCATGTGGCGGAGAAATCCTCCCCCTTTGACATCGATGTGCAGCAGTTCCCCCTCGGGGTTGATTGCAAAAGAAAAAATTTCCCGAATTGCGCCGCGCGCATTGCAACCGGAGGCGCGAAAAGCGGAAAAATCGTGGCGTCCGACAAAAGCCGGCGCCGCTTTTTCCATCGCCTGTCGATCGAGAGGCGCCCGCAGGTGCCAGGAGGTCCGGGCCGCCAGCGGCGAGCGGGCTGGCGCGTTGCAGATGGTGTAACGATACCATTTCCCCCAGGCGCTGTGCCGGGCGTGGAAGGTGGCCGGCGCCTCGGCTGCTTCCCGCACCGCCACATCGGCGGGGAGCAGGTGGTTCATTCCCTCGCGAAATACATGCAACGGCAGGTCGCGGGCGGTGCGAAAATGAACCGTCATTCCGCGGGCATGCACGCCGGCATCGGTGCGTCCGGAAGACACCAGCCGAATCGTTTCGCCGGTCAGCCGGGCAAGAGCGGTCTCGGCAACCTCCTGCACCGAAAGACCATTCGCCTGCAACTGCCAGCCGGAGTAGGCGGTGCCGTCGAACTCAACAGTCAACCTGATTTTCCGCATCACAATATCCCGAAAATCAAAGCCAGGCCGATCAGGCCCCCGGCCATCACGAGCCCTTCGCCCGGACGGGTGCGCAGGACCGGCATGTCCGCCTCCCCCCACACATCCTCGCCCCGCGCGGCGGCCCGGGCCAGAGCGTCGGCACGGTCGGTCAGACGCAGCAGAAGCGGCGCCAGCAGTTGCGCCACATTCCGCACCCGATCCGGCAACGGACCGCGGTCGGGATCGCAACCAGCCCGGCGAGCGGCCGAACATGCGGCGGCGGCCTCCTCGCGCAGCATGGGGATGAACTGCAGAACCAGAAGAAACAGCAGAACGCCCTGGCGCACCGGCAGCCATCGGCGCAGTGGCATCAGCAGGGCGGAGAGAGCGGCGGCAATTTCCCGGGGCGCGGTGGTCAAGGTGAGCAAGGAGGAAAAAGTCACCGCCAGGATCAATTGCGCATCGACCTGCAGACCGTGCAGCAAGCCGTCCCAGGAAAGCCAGGCCTGACCGAACAGGGTGCGGCCGGGAGTGAAGAAGAAATGCATTAGCAAAGTGAAGAGGAGCAGCCAGCGCAAGGCTCTTATTCCTCGCCAACCCAGCCTGACGGGGATTTTGCCGAGGCCGAGAAACAGGATCGCGACGAAAAACAAAACCAGCAGGCGTAGCGGCGGCGCGCCGGCGAAGGAAGCGATCACCAGCAGCGGCAGGCCGATCAGCTTCAGTCGAGGATCGAGTCGATGCAACAAGGAATCGGCGGCATGATAGCGGCCAAGGGTTAGATCGTCGAGAAAGGACATTTTTGCACTAATCTTGTCTTTGCGACGGAATTCTACGTTGGAAATAACGCAGGGGCACGGCCAGGCCGCGCCCCTGTGATCGACTTTTTTCGAAACCCGCGGTTCAGCGCTCCAGCAAAATGCGCAGCATGCGCCGCAGCGGCTCGGCCGCGCCCCACAGAAGTTGATCGCCGCAGGTGAAGGCGGAGAGGTATTGCGGCCCCATTTTCATTTTGCGCACCCGGCCGACAGGTACGGCCAAGGTGCCGGAAACGGCGGCCGGGGTGAGGTGCGCCAGGGAGTCGGCTTTGGTGTTGGGGACCAGCTTGACCCATTCGTTGTCGTTTCGGAGCAAATTCTCGATATGGTCAATCGGCAGATCCTTATTGAGCTTAATGGTCAGGGCCTGGCTGTGGCAGCGCATGGCGCCGACGCGCACACAGATGCCGTCCACCGGGATCGGTGTTGCCGCCCCGAGGATCTTGTTGGTTTCCACGAAACCCTTCCATTCCTCCCGACTCTGCCCGTCCTCCACTTCGCGATCGATCCAGGGCAGAACGCTCCCCGCCAGAGGAAAACCGAACTCTTTTTTGGGCAAGGCGTCGCCGCGCAGGCTTTCGGTCACCTGCCGGTCGATATCGAGGATGGCCGATGCCGGGTCCCGGAGCAGACCGGCGACGGAGCCGTGCAACGCCCCCATCTGGCCAATCAGTTCACGCATATTGGGAGCGCCGGCGCCGGAGGCCGCCTGATAGGTCATCGAGGTGAGCCATTCCACCACACCGGCGCGGAACAGACCGCCAAGGGCCATGAGCATCAGGCTGACGGTACAGTTGCCACCGATAAAATCCTTCTGCCCGTTTTTCAAGGCGGCATCAATGACGTTGCGGTTGACCGGATCAAGGATGATAACGGCATCCTTTTCCATGCGCAGGCTGCTGGCCGCATCGATCCAGTACCCCTGCCACCCGGCCTTGCGCAGTTCGGGATGCACCGACCTGGTGTAATCCCCTCCCTGGCAGGTGAGGATGACATCGAGTTTTTTCAACTCGGTCAAATCCGAGGCATTCTTCAGGGTCCCGGAGTTCATCGGAGCGGGCGCCCCGGCCTGGGAGGTGGAAAAGAAGACCGGCTCGATGCCCGCGAAATCGTTTTCCTCCTGCATGCGTTGCAGAAGGACCGAGCCGACCATGCCGCGCCAACCGATGAGACCGACTTTCATGGGTGTGTTCTTCCTTTTTCGCTGTTGGGTGGGGGCGGACCTTTTGCCCGCCCGATTGATTCAAACCGGGCAACCGCAGGGTTGCCCCGCCGATTTACAGGGCCGCGACGATTGCGTCCCCCATTTCTTTGGTGTTGACCAGCTTTTCGCCGGCTTTTTTCTGATGGATGTCGCCAGTGCGGTATCCCTGGTCGAGAACTTTCGCCACCGCATGGTCGATGGCGTCGGCCGCATCGATCATGCCGAAGGAATAACGCAGCATCATCCCCGCCGAGAGAATCTGGGCGATCGGGTTGGCGATGCCTTGGCCGGCGATGTCCGGCGCGCTGCCGCCGGAGGGCTCGTACATGCCGAAAGAGCCTTCAGCCAGCGATGCCGAGGGCAGCATACCCAGGGAGCCGGTGAGCATCGCCGCCTCGTCGGAGAGAATGTCGCCGAACATGTTTTCGCACAGGAGCACGTCGAACTGCTTGGGCCAGCGCACCAGTTGCATGGCGGCGTTATCGACGTACATGTGCGACAGGGCGACGTCGGGATACTCCTTGGCGATGCCGGTGACGATCTCGCGCCAGAGAACGGAGGAGGAAAGAACGTTCGCCTTGTCGATGGAGCAGAGCTTTTTACCGCGCTTGCGCGCCGCCTGAAAAGCCACGTGGGTGATGCGCTCGATTTCCGGAATGCTGTAGCGCATGGTATCGATACCGACCCGCTCGCGGCCGACGCCCTCGATCCCCTTCGGCTGGGAAAAATAGATGCCTCCGGTCAATTCCCGGACAACGAGCACGTTGAAGCCGCCGGCGATGACTTCTTCCTTCAGCGAGGAAGCGCCGGTCAGCGACGGGAAGATGATCGCGGGCCGCAGATTGGCGTAAAGACCGAAGATTTTTCGCAGCGGCAGCAGTGCGCCTCGCTCGGGCTGTTCGTCGGGAGGCAGGCTTTCCCATTTGGGACCGCCGACGCTGCCGAAAAGGATGGCATCGGCAGCCTGGCAGATGTCGATCGTGGTCTGCGGCAGAGCCTTCCCCTCGTTGTCGATCCCGGCGCCGCCGACATTGGCGGCGGTCCTCTCGAACTTCACCTGATAGCGCTGCTCGACAGCGTCAAGCACCTTCAAAGCTTCCGTCATGACCTCGGGTCCGATGCCGTCCCCGGGAAGAACCGCAACCTTAAATGTTTTCATCTGCCCAATCTCCTTTTTAAATTGCAGAAACAATTTTCAATCCGGCTAAAACCGGAGAATTGCGACGCTTTGCAGGCGGGTGTCACTATAGGGAGGGGCGGCGGGATTTGTCAAATTATTTTTGTGTGTTTAGCCGGGAAAAAGGTCAAAATGAGACAGGTATGACACATCTATTGTGCCATGCCTGTCTCATTTTATGCGCCCCGGAAAGGGGCGGATCGGCCCAAAAAAAATTTTATCGCTTACTGCCAGCGACGGTTTTCGAAATCGTCTCTCGCCCCGCCTCTTTCCACCTCGCGCGAGGTCAACTCCTTCATCCGCTCGAACGCATTGTAGCTGGTTTCGGCAGCGGCCAGAATATCGGTTTGCTGATCCAGGGGCAAGCCGCGAAAATAAGCGAGCAGTTCCTGTTCGTCCCGGCTCAGATTCTGCTGAAAAGAGGTCATCGTCGTTTCTCCTCGCGTAAGATGCTTCATTGTACCAGCGAAGAGAAGTTTTTCGACCTCACAGAGAAATTTCTTCGAGTGCGCCGGCGAGAACGGTGAAAGGGTGATAATTGCCGGGAGTGGTGCTGCGCAGGTTGACCAGCAGACTGCGGTAGAATTTGAGTTTCGGTCGATGCCGGGAGAAGAAGGTGTCGGGATTGCCCTCGGTTTCCTGCCAGACGAACAGGGTCAGCTGGGAGAGAATGGCGGCGAAACGCCTTTGCAGGGATTGCAGTGCCATGCGATCCCAGGTGTTGCCGGACTGGACCTCCAGCATGCGCCGCTCGATCTGGCGCAGGTCGAGAATCTGCCGCACCTCGTTCCAGGTCTGCGCCACCGAGTGAAAATCCCGTCCGGTGCGGGCCACCAGCTCGGCAATCGGCAAAAAATCGTGCAGATGGGGCAGGGAAGCGATGGTTTGGGCAAGCGGGGCGGCAAATCCTTCCGCCTCGAGCTCCCCGGCCACCTGCCGGCATTGCCGCCAATCCTCCTCGGCGAGGATGCTCCCCAGGGTCTTCTGGTAAGCGGCGACCTGCTCCCGCAATGCATCGACATTGGGCGCTTCCGGCGCAGCGACCGCATCGTGTTCGACGTGCCAACGGCATAACTCGGCCAACGCGTCTTCCAGGGCAAGCAGAATGTCGTACTGGCGTTCGGCCGCAATCCGATTATCCAGGGCAAAGACCTGACGACGGATTTCGGCGGCATTCAGAACGCGGTCGAAAGTCAAATAGGCGCCGACCACCCTCGCCAGAGGAGCGCCGGTTCGCTGAGCAAGATCGGCCGGAAAAGCGCAGCCCGCCTGATTGATAATCGTGTTGGTTATTATTGTGGCGGCAATTTCCCGGGCGAGCGGATGCCGCGACAGCGACCCTTCGAAACGCTGCCGAATGGGGCGCGGAAAATAATCGTGCAAAAAGGCGCGCAGCCCCGGCAAATCGGGCAGGTCGCTTTCAAGCAAGGCGGCATAAAGCTGCATTTTCGCATACGCCATCAACACCGCCAGCTCCGGCCGGGTCAGCTCCTGCCCGGGCCGGGCGAGAACCTCCCGGGAGGAGGGAAGGAATTCGCCGCGCCGATCGAGAAGGCCGGCGTTGCTCAGCCGGTCGGCCAGGCCGAGATACGGCTCGACATCGCCGGCGCTGCGGCGTCGGTCGAGAGAAAGACAGAGACTCTGCTCGTAATTATCGGCGAGCACTGCGGCGCAGACCTCATCCACCACCTCCCGCAGCAGATGATCGCGTTCATCACAAGACGCGACCACCCCCTCTTCCTGCAGCAGTTGCATGAGAATTTTCAGGTTGACCTCGTGGTCGGAGCTATCGACCCCGGCCGAATTATCCACGGCATCGGTGTTTATGCGCCCGCCGTTCATGGCGTATTCGATGCGCGCCTTCTGCGTAAATCCGAGGTTCCCCCCCTCCCCCACCACCTTGGCCCGCAATTGCCCGGCATCGATGCGCACGGCATCGTTGGCGCGGTCCCCCGCTTCTTCCTGCTTTTCATTTCCCGCTTTGCAATAGGTGCCGATGCCGCCGTTCCACAACAGATCGACTTCGGCGCCGAGCAGCAGCCGAATCAGGCCGGGCCCATCGATCGTCTCCTGGCGCAAGCCAAGCCATTGGCGCACCGGCGCGGAAAGCGGAATCTGCTTGGCGTTACGCGGCCAGATGCCGCCCCCGGCCGACATCCGCGCGCGGTCGTAATCGTCCCAGGAGGAACGCGGCAAATCGAACAACCGCCGCCTCTCCCGGAACGAGAGCTCCGGGTCGGGATCGGGATCGATAAAAATGTGCCGATGATCGAAAGCGCCGCGCAGCCGAATCTGCCGCGACAGCAGCATACCGTTGCCGAACACGTCGCCGCTCATATCGCCGATGCCGACCACGGTGAACGGTTCGCTCTGGATATCCTTGCCCAGTTCGCGAAAATGCCGCTTGACGCATTCCCAGGCGCCGCGGGCGGTGATCCCCAGACCTTTATGGTCGTAGCCACGCGAACCGCCGCTGGCGAAGGCGTCCCCCAGCCAGAAACCGTACTCCCGACTGATGGCGTTGGCCAGATCGGAAAACTGCGCCGTCCCTTTGTCGGCGGCGACGACCAGATAGGGATCGTCCTGGTCGTAAGCGACCACCGCCGGCGGCCGCACCAATTCTTTCCCCCGCCGGTTGTCGGTGAGATCGAGCAGCCCGCGAATCAGCACCTGGTAAAATTCACGCGCCAGGGCAGCGCCCTCTTCGCGGGTCGTCCAGGGGGCTTTGACGACAAATCCTCCCTTCGAACCGACCGGCACGATGACAGCGTTTTTGGTCATCTGGGTTTTCATCAGGCCAAGAACTTCGGTGCGGAAATCATCCGGCCGGTCGGACCAGCGGATGCCGCCGCGCGCTACCCTGCCACCGCGCAGATGAATGCCTTCCATGCCCGCCGCGTGGACGAAAATCTCGAAAAGAGGACGCGGCGCCGGCATTTCGATGATCCCCAAAGCACTGATTTTAAAGGACAGGAAGTAGTCCTTGCGCGGCCAGCGAAAAAAGAAATTGGTACGGATGGTCGAATCGATCAGATTGAACAGGGTGCGTAAGATGCGATCTTCATTGATTTCTTCAACCTGTTCAAGGGCCTCGGCCAACTCGATGCGCAGCGGCGACAGAGCTTCCTCCTCCCGCTGGCGGAGGTTCACCCAGCGCTCTTCCGGCCGGAAGCGGGCCTCGAAGTAGCGGAACAACAAAAGGGCCGCCCGCGGATTATGAATCAGGGCAAAAGCCACCCGGCGCTTGCTGTGCGGGGACCCCAACTGAAAATAGTAATTGCGGTAACCGCGGAATACGTCGATCTGCCGCCAGTCGAGACCGGTCAGCAGCAGAAGGCGATGCAGATAATCGTTATCCACCTCGCCGCGCCGCAAGGCGGCAAGAGCGTCGAGGAGATTCCTGCGCAAAGAAGACAGCGGTGCGGCGCCCTCGCCGCCGCGAATGGCGAAACTCTTGATGAAAATGCGCCGCTGGTCAACCTCGATGGTGAAATCGACTTCTTCGATCACCAGCAGATGCAGGTTTTCCAGAAACGGAATCAGTTCATTGAGGTAACTTTCCCGAAGGCTGTAAAACTGCAGGCGATAAAATTCGTCGCGCCGTCCGAAGGGCCCCCAGAGGTCGAACAACTCCTGCTCTGCGTCGAGAAGCTGCTCGATATGCCGAACATCGCGCACCGCGAAACGGGGATGAACCCGCGTGCTGTATTCGCGGGAAAAGCTGCCGAGGTATTTTCGCCACAGGCGGGCCCCGTCGATTTCGCCGAAATCACGGGAAAACAAAATTTGCAGACGCCGCCCCCAGGGCCGGGCGATGCGGGTCAGTCCGCGCTCCAGCTGCTCAAGGTCGATGCGAAAGCCGTTCTTTGCCGGCTGCAGGCCGACGTGCAGGCTGATAAAATCGGCGGAGATGTGAATGATCCGGGTGGCCGCCGCCGGCGCCAGAAAGAACCGCCGCAGATAGCGTTCGAAGCGGGGGACCATGGCCTCGTCGTAAAAATCGCGCGGCATGAGGATGAGCAGCGTCAGTCCGTGCACGGCCAGACTGCGACTGGGCACGACCCTGACCGCGTTGTGCCGGTACAGCAGGGTGAAGGAGCGGACGACTTCCACCAATTCCCCGGGGGTCATGAAAAACAGTTCGACCTTGGGAAACGTGTTGAAAATCTCCACCGTCTTTCGGTAATCATGACAGCCGGGGGGAATATTGAGAGCGGCCAAGGCCGCCTCGATGCGACGCCGCAAAGGCGCCACATTGCAGGTCAGCTCACCGGTGCTTTTTTGCGAAAACTGGCCGAGAAAAGCGTGCTCGCGCCAGCCCTGCGGCTGCTTTTCACGAAATCCGAGATAGACCAGGGATTCGGCCCGATGCAGCGGGCTCTGCCGGTCGACTTCCTCGACCACCAGCGGTCCGGGGCGGGCGATGCGAGCCTGAAAGGCGGGGGGGAAGTCGGCCAGGGGACGTTCCCGGGAGCAGGTAAGTTCCTGCGGATCGGGCGGCAAGCCCAGGTGCGACCCTTCCTCTTCCTGGATAGTCGGTCCCTGCCTGTCCTCGTTTCTCACCGCCAGGGCGCGATAGGAAAAAGGGAGGAAGTTACCCTTCTGCAACCATTGCCAGAAATCGCGCGAGGACGCCATCTCCTCCCTGGATTCAAGTTCTTTCAGGAGTTTTCCGAGCGCCCGACTGTCGCGATGCACCTGCAAAACCTTTTGCAGAATTTTTTCGCCCCCCCGGACGATCTCCTCCCCGTCGCCGGCGGCAATACCTTCGAGTTCGAGAAGGATCAGCGATTCCCTCGGTCCGCGTCCTTCTTTTTCGCTGATTTCAACGACCTTGCCGCCGCGCCGTTCGACCGTCAGAATCGGATGGGAGATCACCTGATGCCGGATATTTTTGCGCAGCAGAAAGTTTTGCAGGGAATCGAGAAGAAAAGGAGCGTCCGGAGCGTTGGCGGCCAGCAACGAGCGCCCCGGCGCGGCCAGGGGAAGGTGGCCAACCGCGACCTGCTGGCGAGGGGACTCGATGAAACGCAAAATTTCCCGAACCCAGGCGGCAGCCTGCGGCACCGTCGCCGCACGCAGGAAGGAAAGAGGGGTGTGGGCCTGAAGAATTTTGGCCAGGGCGCGGGCGCGGGGATCCTGCTCGACCTCTAATTGCGCCAGGACCTGGGCCGCCTTTTCCACCAGCAGGTCCTCGCCGGAGCGGCTTTTGCGTGCGTTTGTATAGATTTCCATACCTTCTCCCGGACGGCAAACGTGAAAAAATTGGATTAATTTTAATGGAATGCGGGAGATTTTACAAGAAAGAGGGGCGGATGAAGGGCGGCAGAGCCGGGTTAATCCGGAGACCCGCCGGAAAAAGCAGCGGCAAGGCGGGCGAATTCCTCAAGATCGAGAGTTTCTCCGCGGCGGACCGGATCGATGCCGGCCGTCGACAGGGCGACGGCAACCTGCTCCGGGGCGAATCCGGAACCGCTCAGGGTGTTGCGCAGGGTCTTGCGCCTTTGCGCGAAAGCCCCCTTGACCACCCGCCGGAAGAGCTCCTCGTCCGCCACACCGACGCGCGGGGCGGGCAAAGGTTCGAACAGCAGAACCGTCGAGGTCACCTTGGGCGGGGGGTAAAAGGCGCCGGGCGGCACCTGCGCGATGCGGCGAATGTCGAACCACAGTTGGCAGAAGACGGAAAGGATGCCGTAATCCCGACTCCCGGCGGGAGCACAGAGACGGTCGGCCACTTCCTTCTGAAACATCAGCACCAGACGGGAAAAAAGCGGCCGATGATCGAGGACCTTGAACAGCACCTGGCTGGAGATATTGTAGGGTAGATTGGCAACCAGCTTGTATGGGGGCGAGCGCAGGATCGATGCCCACGGAAGGCGCAAGGCATCACCCTCGTGCACGGTCAGATTTGCCGCCTGCCGCCGCCGCAGGCGCTCGGCCAGTTCGCGATCGACTTCCAGCACCTCCACACCGCCGGTGCGCTCCAGCAGGCGATCGGTCAATACACCCAGGCCGGGGCCGATTTCCAGAACCCGATCCTCGGCGCTCAGTTGAGCGGCGCCGAGAATCCGTTCGACGATCCCGAAATCGCGCAGAAAATTCTGCCCATAGCGTTTTTTCGGACGAAAATCCATGGTTGCCTTAATCGGAATTATTTGCGTTTCGGCCGGGGCCACCGGGGAATGCGCCACGCCTTGATGAGCGGGAACAGGCGCAGAGTCAAGGCAAAAGTCAGGCTGGCGCAGATTACGCCGTAAATCAGGCTGGCGGTCCACAGGGGAATCATGAAGTCATAGCCCAGGCTCTGCATGGCCGAGAACGAGAGTTCCTGGGGCAGGCGAAGGCGCGGCAAGCCAAGCAACAGACGCCCCGACTCGTATTCGAGGGCATAAATAAAAGGGGCGGTGAGCGGATTGGTAATCCAGACACCGGCGGCGGCCGCCAGTTTGTTTTCCTTCAGCACAAAGGCGAGGAGAACCGCGAGCAGCATTTGCACGCCGAAGGTGGGCGTCATGCCGACAAAGATCCCCAGAGCCAGCCCTTTGGCTATTTCGTCCGGAGTTCCCCGCAGGCGGGCAAGACGCAGAAAATTAAGTTTGAATTGTCGGATGTAAGTCCACTGCCGCCACATGCTACCAACTCTCGCGCTTATCGGCTGTCCAAACAGTCGGATTACCGACAATCCGCACCGGCATGGTCAAGGGCCCAACTGGCCAGAGCGTTCAGATCAAGGGATGCGGCTCGTCCCTGCCGGAGGTAGTAGTCCCCCGCCACCCCCAGCATTGCCGCATTATCGCAACAGAGGGCGGGCGACGGAAAATACACCGCCAGATTCTTCTGTTGGGCAAGAGCGTGAAAACCGCTGCGCAGACCGCGGTTGCAGGCGACCCCGCCCGCCACCACCACCCGCGACAGGCCGGTCTCCTCGGCGGCCCGTGCGGTTTTAGCGCAGAGAACCTCGACCACGGCGGCCTGAAAACTGGCCGCCAGATCCTTCAGGTCATCGCCGGCGGGCAGTTCCGGCTGCTTGCGCACGAAATTAAGCACGGCGGTCTTGATGCCGCTGAAACTGAAATCGAGATTGGGTCTGGCCAGAAGCGGTCGGGGAAAATCGATGGCGGTGGGATTGCCTTCCGCCGCCAGTCCATCGATCCGCGCGCCGCCAGGGTAGCCGAGGCCCAGAAGCTTTGCCACTTTGTCGAAAGCCTCTCCTGCGGCATCGTCCAGGGTGCGCCCCAGAGTTCGATAGCGGCCGACGCCATCCACTCGGTAAAGATGGGTATGGCCGCCGGAGACAGCAAGCGCCAGATAGGGAAAAGCGATCTCCTGCTCCAGGAGCGGCGCCAGGATATGCCCTTCTATATGGTGAACCCCGATCAACGGGATGCCGCGCGCAAACGCCAACGCCTTCGCCGTCGACAAACCGACCAGCACCGCCCCGATCAGCCCGGGCCCGCGGGTGACCGCCACCCCTTCGATCTGCGCCAGCGCGACGCCGGCCGTCTCCAGCGCCTCATCGATCACCACCGGGATGGCCTCCAGGTGCTTGCGCGAGGCCAGTTCCGGCACTACGCCGCCGTACCTGGCGTGCACGTCCACCTGCGACGCGACGATGCTGGAAAGCACCTCGCGGCCATCGCGCACCACCGCCGCCGCCGTTTCGTCACAGGAAGATTCGATGCAAAGAAGGAGCATAAAAGCTGTTATCCGTTATCTTATCCGTGATTCGTGCGGGTTTTACCGATCACGCATCATGGATCACGGATCACCTTTTTAAAGTAAATTCGCGGCCAGTTCGGCCAGGGAAGAACGTTCGCCCTTGGTCAGGGTAACATGCCCGGAAATTTCCTGCTGTTTGAATTTCTCCACGACGTAGGTCAGGCCGTTGCTGGCGGAATCGACGTACGGATTGTCGATCTGGTAGGGGTCGCCGGTGAGGACGATCTTCGTCCCCTCGCCGGCGCGGGTAATGATCGTCTTTATTTCGTGCGGCGTCAGATTCTGCGCTTCATCGACAATCATGTACTGTTTCGGAATCGAGCGGCCGCGGATATAGGTGAGCGGCTCTATTTCAAGAATTCCCATATCGACCAGTTCCCGGTGGCCGCGCTTGCGTTTTCCCCGCTCATCGACCGACCCGAGCAGCAGTTCGACATTGTCGAAGATCGGCTGCATCCACGGCGCCAGCTTCTCTTCCACATCCCCGGGGAGAAAGCCGAGATCGCGGCCGAGGGGAAAAACCGGCCGGGACACCAGCAGCCGGCTGAAAACGCCCTCGTCCCCCGCCTTGAGCAGACCGGCGGCAATCGCCAGTAAAGTTTTGCCGGTCCCCGCCTTGCCGACCAGAGTGACCAACTGGATCTCGTCGTTGAGCAGCAGATCGAAGGTGAATTGCTGCTCGCGGTTGCGCGGATGAATTCCCCAGATCCCTTCTTTCGGGGGGCGCAGCAGCGGGACGATGCGGCCGGTTTTGCTCTGATAGCGGCCGAGGGCGGTGTGCGAAGGGTTGGCCGCATCGACCAGGGTGAGGAACTGATTGGGATAAAAATCGCCTTCCAGGGAGAGAAACCCCTGTCCGTAGAAACGATCGACGGCATCCGCCTCCACGGGCAATTCGCTGGTCCCGGAATACAGCTCCTCGATCGAAACCTTGTCCGATTCGTAGTCCTCCGCCACCAGCCCGACCGCATCGGCCTTGATGCGCAGGTTGGTGTCTTTGGTGACAAAAATCACCGGGCAGTCGCAGCGCCCTTTCAGGGCCAGGGCAACTGCCAGAATCCGGTTGTCCCCCTGATCGCTGCGCATCTCGGGCGGCAAACGCTTGAGCGTCTCATCGGAGCAGAGTTCGACCTTGAGAACCCCCCCCTGCTCCAGCGGCACCCCGCCGACCAGAGACGCCTTCTCGCGCAAGCCATCGAGAATACGGGAAAAATGCCGAGCATTGCGGCCGGTCTCATTGAGGTCCTTCTTGAACCGGTCGAGTTCTTCGATGACGGTGATCGGAATCACCAGATCGTTGTCCTCGAAACGGAACAAGGCCTGTGGATCGTGGAGGAGGACATTGGTATCGAGAACGTAGATTTTCTTCATGGCTGGCATTCTCCCCAATACAGACGTTTTTATTCGTTGATGGGAGCAGCGGCAAGGGCCGCTACGGCATGCAGGAGATGATCGATATCCTCGACGGTGGTGAAAAAACCGGGGCTGACCCGGATCGTCCCCCGAGGGAAAGTGCCGATGCTGCGATGGGCATCCGGCGCGCAATGCAATCCGGTGCGGCTGACGATGCCGTATTGCCGGTCGAGCAGAAAGCCGATTTCCGCCGGATCGAAGCCGGCCAGGTTGAACGACAGCGCGCCGCCATGCAGTCCGGCCATCAAGGGTCCGTAAAGCTCCACGCCCGCAACCGCCCGCAAACCGTCGATCAGGCGGGCCATCAACTGCTCTTCCCGCGCCCGAATCGCTTCCAGCCCGGTTTGCCGCAGAAACGCGATCGCCGCCGTCAGTCCGGCCAGACCGGGCGTGTTGAGGGTGCCGGCTTCAAATCGTTCCGGCATCGCTTCCGGCGCCTGGTCGGAAAAAGAATTGCCGCCGGTGCCGCCATAAACCAGGGGAGTCAGTTGCAATCCCGGCCGCACATAGAGAAAACCGGTCCCCGGCGGCCCCATCAGCCCCTTGTGGCCGGGCGCGGCGAGGAGATCGATGCCGAGTTCTTCCACCTGGATATCGAACAGCCCGGCGCTCTGGGCGGCATCGAGAAGAAACGGAATCCCTTCGCGCCGGCACCAGGGGCCGATATCCGCCACCGGCTGCAACGCACCGGTGACGTTGGAGCAATGGGAAAGAACCGCCAGCCGGGTTTTGCCTTCGCGACAAGCGCGGAGGAATGCCTCGGGGTCGATGCACCCCTGACCGTCGGCGGTCACCTTGACCACCTGCACCCCTTTTTCCTGCAAGGCGCGCAAGGGACGGGTGACGGCATTGTGCTCCATACTGGAGGTCACCACCCGGTCGCCCGGCCGCAACAGGCCGAAAAGAGCCTGGTTGATCGCCTCGGTGGCGTTGCCGGTAAAGGCGATGCGCGCCGTATCGGCGATGCCGAACAGAGACGCAACGGCTTCTCGCGCCGCAAAGACCAACCGGCCCGCGGCCAGACCCAGTTGATGCCCGCCGCGCCCAGGACTGGCGCCGGTCTGGCGCAGCGCCAGATCGCTGGCGCGGTAGACCGCCTCCGGTTTGGGATGAGATGTGGCTGCGTTATCGAGATAAATGGTCATGAGATGGACAGAGAACCAAACTCGCTCCGCCCAGGAGGAGCAGGGAAAAGGTCGCCGCGTGGGCGTCGCTTTGGGCCGGACGCCTGTAGTTGTGCGGGTGCCGACAAGGGTTCATAATTACCACCTATAGGGGTGTTTGGCAAACTAAATTTGCCACTCGGGCGCCCCCGTGCAACCGCCGATTCGGGGAGCTGCGGCATTTAAGACAAAAAAGGTATATCATTTAAAAAAGCCTTTTTTCTGCCATTGACAAAGCACCATATCTTGTGGTTTATTTGCTTCCCTTCCACACAATATTGTCTTTTAATGCGAAACCGTTCAACATCTCACAAAGGATCGACTGCAATGAAAATGGACAAAACTGTCCAGGAGATCGCCCCCCTTTCCGCCAACGCCGTTACCGTGCTCGAGCGCCGTTATCTGAAGCGCGACAAGCAGGGAAAGGCGACGGAGACGCCCGCCGACATGTTCCGCCGCGTGGCGGCCGCCATTGCCGCCGCCGAAAAGGTGTTCGACCGCGAGGATGCGGTCCCCGCCCTGGAGGAGGATTTCTATAAACTGATGACCTCTCTCGAATTTCTCCCCAACTCCCCGACCCTGATGAACGCCGGGCGCGAGCTGGGGCAGCTGTCGGCCTGCTTTGTCCTGCCGGTGGGCGATTCGATGGAGAGCATTTTCGAGGCGATCAAGAACACCGCCCTGATTCACAAGAGCGGCGGCGGCACCGGTTTTTCCTTTTCCCGGGTGCGTCCGGCAAACGACGAAGTGCGCTCGACCTCAGGGGTTTCCTCCGGTCCCCTCTCTTTTATGAAAGTTTTCGACGCCGCCACCGAAACGATTAAGCAGGGAGGCACCCGGCGCGGCGCCAACATGGGTATTCTGCGGGTGGACCATCCCGATATCATAGATTTCATCATGGCCAAGCGGGACCAGAAGGTCCTGACCAACTTCAACCTGTCCGTCGGCCTGACCGAGGCCTTCATGGCGGCGGTGGAAGCCGGCGGCGAGTACGACATCATCAACCCGCGCACCGGCACGCCGGCGCGGAAAATGTCGGCGCGCAAGGTGTTCGAACATATCGTCGAGATGGCCTGGACCAATGGCGAGCCGGGGATCGTCTTCCTCGATCGTCTGAACCGCGACAACCCGACGCCGCAGGTCGGCGAGTTCGAGGCCACCAATCCGTGCGGGGAGCAACCGCTCCTCCCCTTCGAATCGTGCAATCTCGGCTCGATCAACGTGGCGAAAATGGTCACCGCCGACGGCAAGGTCGACTGGGACAGGCTGCGGGCCGTGGTGCGCCTGGCCGCCCGCTTCCTCGACAACGTCATCGAGGTGAACAACTATCCCCTGGCGGACATCGACCGGATGACCCGGGCCAACCGCAAGATCGGCCTCGGCGTCATGGGCTGGGCCGACCTGCTGATCCAGCTCGGCATCCCTTATGGCGATCCGCAGGCAGTCGCCCTGGGCGAGAAGCTGATGCAGTTCGTCACCGACGAGGCACGCGCCACCTCCCGCGAGCTGGCGGCGGAGCGCGGCCCCTTCCCCAATTTCAAAGGGAGCGTTTTCGACAAAGAGGGTGCCGAGCCGGTGCGCAACGCCACCAGCACCACCATCGCGCCCACCGGCACCATTTCGATTATCGCCAATGCGTCCAGCGGCATCGAGCCGCTCTTCGCCGTCTCCTACGTGCGCCAGGTCCTCGACAACGACGTGCTCGTCGAAGTCCATCCGCTTTTCGAGAAGATCGCCCGCGAGCGCGGCTTTTACTCCACCGAACTGATGAAAAAGATCGCCGAGCACGGCACGGTGCAGGATCTGCCGGAAATTCCCGCCGACGTGCGGCGGGCCTTTGTCACCGCCCACGACATCACCCCCGAGGACCACATCCGCATGCAGGCGGCGTTTCAGAAATACACCGACAACGCCGTCTCCAAGACCGTCAACTTCCCCCATGAGGCCTCCCGCGAGGATGTCGCTTCCGTCTACCGCATGGCCTGGCAGCAGGGGTGCAAAGGGGTGACCATCTACCGCGACGGCAGCCGCGACATGCAGGTGCTGTCGGTGAAAAAGGAGCAGGTCAAGCCGGAGGACACCGTCCCCGTCGAATCGCGCAAAGCAGGACACAAGCGCGACCGTCCCCTCGCTCTGCGCGGCTCGACCTACCAGATGGAGACCGGCTGCGGTCCCCTCTACGTCACGGTCAACGAGGACGATCAGGGGGTGTTCGAGCTATTCACCACCATGGGCAAGGCCGGCGGTTGCGCCGCCAGCCAGTGCGAGGCCATCGGCCGTCTGGTGTCGCTCGCCTGGAGAAGTGGCGTGCAGGCGCGACAGTCGGTCAAGCAGATGATCGGCATCACCTGCCACAAGCCGGCAGGCTTCGGCGACAACCGCATCACCTCCTGCGCCGATGCCGTCGCCAAGGCGATTCAGATGCACATGAGCGCCCAACACGGCGCCAACCCCACCAAACACTCGCAAAACGGCGGCGCCTGCCCCGAGTGCGGTGGGCCGGTGGAGCATGAAGGCGGTTGCTGCGTCTGTCATGCCTGCGGGTACAGCGAGTGCGCGTAAGACGAAAAGCCCCTTGGCGACAGGGGCTTTTTTATTTCCTGAATGTCCGAAATCAGCGCGCGCCCGGCCACTAAACGCTTTCACGATCTTGCAGTTTGATCTGATATCGCCGTATCGGACGAGAGTGCTGATGACGACTCCTGAAATTGAACAGGCCCTGGTTTCCATTCTGAAGAACCACGATGCTGCACGCATCGCCATCTTCGGCTCCCGCGCCCGAGGCGACGCCCGCCCCGAAAGCGATCTCGACGTCCTGGTCGATTTCCGCAATGCCAAGAGCCTGCTCACCCTCGTGGGGATCGAGCGGGAACTGTCCGAAGCCCTGGGAATCAAAGCCGACCTCCTTACGGCAGCCTCGATCAACCCTCGCCTGCGCGAGCGGATCAACATTCAACTTCTTTGATATGTTTTGGCAAATCCCGAAACAATCAAGGAGGCAGCGATGGCACGGCCGTTAAGAATCGAATATCCCGGCGCATATTAGCGTGAGAGCTCGGCGGCATATTCATCGGCCTCCACAAGGACGTGCCTGCCTCAATATCGCCATGTTTCCGCCTGGCACAGCACTGCATAACGGAGTACGAGCGATCTGAGTTTACGGATGGAGATCAAGTGCGGCTTTATCACTGCCGTCCATGTAGAAAGGCACCGAGACATGCTCGTGCGCGATCATCCACTTGTCATCAATCTTGCGGAAGCAAGCGGTCGCGCGCACCCAGACATCGGTTTTCTCCCCGTTCGTCCTCGTTCCACTAATCCGGTTGAGGCTGTGACTGAAGGCAACGTCATCACCCGCAGAGATGCTCAGGTCGCTCATCTCGTAGCCAATCGGACCTTGCCACGACGCAAACCACTCTTCCCAGTTTTTCCGATATGCGTCCGCTCCCCTGTACGACAGCGGGGGTGCAAGGTCGAACAACAGGATATCCGGAGCATAGAAGGACATAGCCCCATTGACGTCCTTGGCGCGGACTGCCTCTACCCAATTGTTCATCATCTCCCCGATCCGGGCTTTATTATTTGTCTTGCTGTCCTCTGTTGCCAAATCTCCCCGTTTATTTGCGTCTGTCTTGTGCTTTCCCTCTGTGTTCATGACAAAAGACCTCAATTCGACGATCTTGTCGCCACGGAAGCGGTAGATGTCGCAATAGGAGTATGGCGCCGTTTTTCCATCCTTGTCCTTCATCGTCATGTCGCCGTGGGTCACGACCAGGTCACCCTCGGCGATTGCGTTGTCGACGGTAAACTGTGGCGGCTCAAAGTCCATTGATGCCAGCCATTGGCGAATATCATCCTTTCCGGTAACGGTTTTGTCGCCGGCCATCGTCCACTTCACGTCGTCCGCGCAGAACGACAGGAATCCTTCCACGTCGTTTTTGGCAAAGGCGGCGTTTACCTTTTCCACGATCTCTTTGTTTCTGGCTGACATGTGAACCTCTCCTTTTCCAGGCAGATGCCCAGGCGTTTTCTCTCTTGGCTGATCAGTATCTTCCGCGGCAAGCCGCCTGCTGCCTAATGCCTCACTTCTTCATCTGCGCAAAAGCGGCTTCCGCTCCCTTCCGGATCTCCTCCGGACTCAGATCCTTCGTATGGTTGGCAAGGCTCCAGCTGTAACCGAAGGGATCCCGCACCATCCCGACCCGGTCCCCCCAGAACATATCCTGGACGGGCATCCGCTCCTCGGCTCCGGCGTCGACCGCAACCCTGAAGGCCTCATCGACGTCCTCCTTCAGGTAAAGATAGAAGCTGACCGGGCAGCCGCCGATCGTTTCTGCGCTTTTGCAGGAATCCTGGGGATGTTCTTCGCCCAACATGACGATCGAGTTGCCGATCCGGAGCTCGGCGTGCATCACCCCCTTGCCGTCCGGTCCCGGCTGGGAGTAATTCTCCCGGGCGCCGAACGCCCGTTTGTAGAACTCAATGGCCTTGCGGGCATCCTTTAACACAATCAGCGGTGTGACACTGTGATACCCTTCCGGAATGGTTTGCGGCATGGACATTCTCCTTTTCTATTGAGTAGAAGCTCGACCCTTTCGGTGACTCTATCCCGCACACCGGCGTATCGGAAACTGACATACCGGAAAGCGCTACGGGAGCGATTGAGTAGGGGTTCATCCGCAATACCAGGGAGGCGCCGCCGCCAAGGCGGTCGGGACCTTCCCTGCGTTCTGAAGTGGTTTTTATCGCTCCGCCATCTGTTGATCAATGTAGCAATACCGCCAAGTCTCCCCCGGCTCGAACGACTGAATCACCGGGTGCTGCGTGGCCTGGAAATGTCCGCTGGCATGCTTGTTTTTTGAGCTGTCGCAGCACCCGACGTGGCCGCAGGTTTCGCAAAGACGCAGCTCCACCCAGGAATCGCCGGTCTGCAGGCACTCTTCGCAACCGTTGGTTCTCGCTTCCGGTATCGTGCTCTGGGCCAGGTGCGGGCATGGTTCAGCCATCATCGCTCTCCTTTCCCCTCGCATTCTTTCGCCAACCGTAACGCATTTCGGTGCAAAGACAAGAAATGCCTGTTCCGTTTTGCTCTGGCCATCCCCAGGCCCTTCTGCAATAATCCCCGCCATGCAAATCATCCACGAGGAAATCATCCGCCGCCTGCCGAGCCAGGGCGAAGCGCGGCGCCTCTTTCACGGTCGAGGCCAATGTTTTGCCGGTTATGGCGACCTGGTGATCGACTATTATCCGCCGGTCGTCATGGTCATCCTGTACCGTGAGCGGCCGCGGGTTTGGCTGGAGGAGCTGACGCAATTGCTGTCGGCGACCTTGCCGGAAAAGCCCCGCGCGATCTTTTTACAGGAGCGGTTTTTGCCGAGCGCCCCGGGCCGGGTGCTGCAAGGGGAGTTGCCCGAGAGTCTGGATGCCCTGGAGGCGGGACTGAGATTTCGGCTGCGCCTCGGCGAGGCACGAAATATCGGTTTTTTTCCGGACATGGCGGTCGGGCGCCGACTGGTTTGCGAACGCGCGGCGGGCAAACGCGTGCTGAATCTTTTTGCTTACAGCTGCGGCTTTTCCGTCGCCGCCCTGGCCGGCGGTGCGGCCCAGGTGGTCAATCTCGACATGAATCGCGGGGCGCTGGAACTCGGCAAACTCAATCATCGGCTCAACGGTTTCAACCTGCGCCAGGCCGGTTTTCTGCCGCTGGAATTTTTCCGCAGCCTTGGTAAACTGCGCAAACTGGGCCCTTTCGATCTGGTGATCTGCGATCCGCCCGCAGCGCAGGGCAAAAACTTCACTGCCGAGCGCCACTGGCCGAAGCTGGTGCGCAGCCTGCCGGATCTGGTCGCCCCCGGCGGCGAGATCCTGGCCTGCCTCAACGACCCGACGCTGGGACCGGACTATCTCGACCGGTTGTTTGCGGAGACTCTTCCTGCGGCGGAAAACCTCGGCTTATATCGTCCTGGAGAGGACTTTCCCGACGCCCATCCCGATTGCGGCGTATCCATGCATCTTTACCGCTTGCCCCCGACCCAGAGATCACCCGCGCCCGCAAGCCGATGACAACCTTTTCGCGGAGCCAACCATGAAAATCCGAATCTTCTTCGCACTCCTTGCCGCCCTGCTGTTGATTTCCCCTTGCGCTTTTGCCGCCGAAGAATCGGCTGGCAAGACTGCGCGGGTTGAAATCTACACCACCAGTTGGTGCCCCTACTGTGTAAAAGCGGTCAAATTCTTGCGCGCCAACAACATCCCCTTTGTCGAATACGATGTCGAGAAGGATCAGCAAGCGGCGCGGCGCCAACGAGAACTGGCCGGCCGCGGCGGAGTCCCCTTCGCCATCGTCAACGGGCAGAAGATTCATGGCTGGTCCGAGCAGGAATACAGGCGGGCGCTGGAGCTCGATTGACGGTCCGGAAGGGGAACTGGAGAAACCTCAACCCATAAAATGCAGAAAAACCCCGCTTCCACAAGGAAGCGGGGTTTTTCTTTGACCCAGGACTATCTATAAAATTTGTGGGCGCTTCAGCCCCGCGTCCTTTGCCCTCGGCGGCCGATTCTCGGGGCGGCTGAATCGTCCGCTGTTTTTTTCGACCGGGAATTTCTGGATGTTAATTTCGTTGCCGAAGCCGAAGTGGCGGTCTTGCCGCGTTTGGCTGGTGGCGCCTGCCCCGGCTTGGCCGCTTTCTTTTTTACCTTGCCCGGAGTCTTGGCCGACTTGGCGGCGTTCGCTTTCACCCCGCCCCGCCGGACCGCAACCTGCGGAAATTCCGCGATCGTTTTTCGCGGGATGGCGTATTTGAGCAGCTTCTCGATCGCTTGCAGCAGCGGCTGTTGTTCCGAACAGAGGAGCGACAGGGCCACCCCATTCTCGCCGGCCCGGCCGGTGCGGCCGATGCGATGCACGTAATCCTCGGGAACCTGGGGCAGATCGTAGTTTACCACGTGCGGCAGGCGCTCGATGTCGAGGCCGCGCGCCGCTACGTCGGTCGCCACCAGCACGCGCAACTCCCCGCGCTTGAACTCCGCCAGGGTGCGCGTCCGGATGGATTGACTTTTGTTGCTGTGGATGGCGGCGGCCTTGATGCCGTCGAAAAGCAGCTCGTCGGTCAACTTATCGGCGCCATAGCGGGTGCGGACGAAAACCAGCACCTGGTTCCAATCCCCCTTGCGGATCAGGTGCGAGAGCATCTCCCGCTTGCGCTCGCGCTCCACCGGGTAAACGACCTGGGTCACGGCGTCGGCGGCGATATTTCGGCTTTTCACTTCGATGCGCCGCGGCTGATGCAGCATCTCGTCGGCAAGATCCTTGATGCTTTGCGAATAGGTCGCCGAAAAAAGCAGGGTCTGGCGCTCATCCGGCAGGCACTCGGCCACCCGGAGGATATCGTCGATAAAACCCAGATCGAGCATGCGGTCGGCCTCGTCCAGCACCAGAAATTCGATCCGCGACAGGTTCACCGTGCCGCGTTCGGCGTGGTCGAGCAGTCTCCCCGGCGTGGCGACGACAATATCGACCCCGCGATGCAGGCGCTCGATCTGCGCCTGGATATTCACCCCGCCGTAGAGCATCGTCGAGCGCAGCGACAAGCGGCGCCCGTAAAATTGCATCTGCGCGCTGACCTGGGCCGCCAGCTCGCGGGTCGGCACCAGAACCAGCACCCGCGGACGCCGACGCTTTTCCGGGGGGATTTTTTCACCCAACCGCTGCACGATCGGCAGAGCGAAAGCCGCCGTTTTGCCGGTGCCGGTCTGAGCTCCGGCCAGCAGGTCGCAGCCCTCGAAAATCACCGGAATCGCCTGGGTTTGAATGGGGGTCGGCGTGGAATAACCCTGAGCGGCAATAGCACTCAGCAGTTCGGGGCATAGGCCAAGAGATGCGAAAGACATTTAACGGATTCCTTTTAGTGGTCGATTTCGCCCGCAGCGCGAACGAAGGTCAACGAGATCGGCGCGCCAAACCGGCAATCCCCCTTCGGCAGATCGCGGGTGCAAACTTCAGGTCTCCACCCGGCTGCCCACCACCGCAATGGTCAGCCGCGAGAGACAAACCAACCGCTCGCATTCGTCGGTAATGCGAATCTCCCACACCTGGGTCGTGCGGCCAAGATGCACCGGCCGGGTTTCGCCCGACACCCAACCTGCGCGGACGGGGCGCAAATGGTTGGCATTGATATCCAGACCGACGCAGCCCGCCATGGAGCCTTCCCGGCTTTTCACCAGATTGGCGGCAACGCTCCCCAGAGTCTCGGCCAAGGCGACGGAGGCGCCCCCGTGCAGCAAGCCGGCGGGTTGCCGGGTGCGTTCGTCCACCGGCATACGGGCGCGCAGAAAATCCGGGCCGATTTCAGTGAATTCCATCCCAAGATGCCCGGCCAGATTGCCCACGCTCGAAGCGTTGAGTTCCGCCAGAGTGAAATCCTTTTTCCAAATCATCTGCTTGCTGGTCATTGGCCCCTGTTCCCTTCCTGGCTATTGCCTGGCGCTCCACAGATTTTCAGCGCCTGCCCCCCTTTTTCTCCGGCAACCGATTGGCAGCTGCCGCTTGCGCCCCGCGAACGAGCCGGTGCACTTTAACGTTGCGCCCGCATTACGTCAACGGGATCGGCGCGCCACAGTGAAA